>JAJPHR010000073.1 GCA_021325145.1 Verrucomicrobiota bacterium
CGCCGCAGGCCCCAGGCGCATTCATTAATGACGCGTGTATAATCGAACCGTTCATGGTCCGTGAGCAGGTCCAACCGAACAGGGAACTACCCTGCCGAACGGAACACGGTAAATCCCAGCGCGGCCACGAACAATCCGAAGACCAACCGGATCGCGCTGCCGACCCGGACACGTTTTTCGTTCGCGGTCGCCCAGTTCAGGAAATCGCGCAGGTGCCACGGCCAGATCGTAAACCAGATGCCCGCGATCACCATCAGGTAAGCCCAGGTGACAATCACCAATCGCCAGCCTGTGTCCGGCCAGCGGGCCGTATCCACCATCAGCTTCGCCAGCAGCATCAGCACCACCGCCAGGCCGCGCACGGCCAAATAATCCTGGACGAAGAAGCACGAAGCCAGTCCCACCGCCCCGAAGCCAATCAGCAACACGGGTTTGTAAGTGGCGAAATCCGCAATGGACTCCTCGTTTAAGTAATACAGGAACCAGGCCGTCCCCAGCAGCATGAGGGCGACGCCCCACGGCAGGGACCGTGGAAACTTGCGCACGCCGGCCGCAAAAGCCTTTGGCTGCGTCAACCCGTAAATTTGCGGCAATCCCAGCCCCAGGCCGAGGATGATTGCCAGCATTGAAAGACTGATCTGCTTCATCGGCACAAACCATAATGCCGAAGTCTCGAAAGGGAAGGCATTTTTTGACGGGTTTTCCGGCTGATATTCGGCCTTACGGGAGCGAGAAATAGTCCATGCTCTGGTAATTCCCATCGACCGTTTTTACGATCTGCATGAGCACGTCGTTGACGAGGGTGCTCGCGCCGAAACGAAACAACTCCGGGGTGAGCCAATCGTCGCCGAGGGTTTCGCGGACCATGACGAGGTAATGCAGCGCCTGCTTGGAATTGCGGATGCCGCCGGCGGGCTTCATGCCGATGCGAATGCCGGTGGCGTAGAAATAATCACGGATGGCCTCGAGCATGACCAAGGTGACGGGCATGGTGGCGGCGGGATTGACCTTGCCCGTGGAGGTCTTGATGAAATCTCCCCCGGCTTCCATGGCGATCTGGCTGGCGATGCGGACATTGTCGTAGGTAACCAATTCGCCGGTTTCGAGAATGACCTTGAGATGAGCGCCGCTGCATGCCTCCTTCACGGCGGCAATTTCGTCGAATACCAACGCGTGGTCCCCGGCGAGAAAAGCGCCGCGATTGATGACCATGTCGATTTCATCCGCGCCATCCGCGGCGGCACGGCGGGTTTCCTCGAGCCGCGTGCGCAACGGCATCTGCCCGCTGGGAAAACCGGTCGCCACCGAAGCCACTTTCACAGGTGAATCGGAGCCAAGAAAGCGCCGGGCATGACGCACCATGTTTGGATAGACACACACGGCGCCGCACGGGGGAACCTCGTACCGGGAATCCAGCGGTTGCAGCGCCTTGCGGCAAAGGTAGGCCACTTTGCCGGGCGTGTCTTTGCCTTCCAGGGTGGTGAGGTCCATCATGGAAACCGCCAGTTTGAGGCCGGCGAGCTTCGCGGTTGTTTTGATGCTCCGCTTGGTGAAAGCGGCCGCCCGCTCCTCGACCATGATCTGGTCCACTGTCGACAGCGCAAAGCCGGTTTGACGCAATGGTTTCGCGGGTTTGGCCAGGGCGGTCGTTGGCATAATTCACCGGCACTTTTGCGTGGAAGAGCGGTGGAGTCAATGCGGAACAACTGTCCAATGGCGAAGTCCCGGCTGCAAGGCCGGAGCACGCCTCATCTCTTTTCGAAGTGATGCCGGAGGGCGAGAAACAAAACGACTTGCGTCAGAGTTGGGACGATGCACCACCAAAAGAGCCAGGTGAGCGTTCGCAATGCCCGCTTCCAGCGGGTCGGCGGTTCCAATCGCTTCCAACGGCCGGTGAGTTCAACCTCGTTTGGGGCGTCCAGGCCGGCCTTCAGCGCAGCAGCGGTGGGATGACGCAAATCAGGATCGCGCTCCATTGCGTGCAGGACGATTTCCTCAGCCTGCGGCGAAAGCCGCGGGTTAATTTTGCGCGGCGCTTCCGGGTCGCCGGTGACGCGGGCATTCATGATCACCAGCGGATTTTCGTGATTGAACGGAATGGTTCCCGTGAGCATTTCGTAGAGCATGGCGCCGAGACTGTAAATGTCCGTGCGTTCATCACCGCGTTTGCAATTGACCCGTTCCGGCGCCATGTAGTGCGGCGTGCCCACCGGCGTGCCCATCAGCGTGACGCGCCGCGCTTCCGGTGAGCGCGCGAGACCAAAATCCATGATCCGGATGGTTCCGTCGTCGCAGATCATGACATTCTCGGGCTTGAGATCGCGATGGGTGATGCCTTGCTCGTGCAGGTATTGCAACCCTTCGCAGATCAAGCTGCCGATGGCCAGCGCATCCGCTTCCGGAAACAAGCGGAACAAGTTGATCAAATCGTATAGCGTGCATCCCTGAACATACTCCATGACGAGGTACAGCCGGCTCTTGGCCGCGACCGGAATGAAGCGCAGGACGTAGGGATGGTTCAGCTTGATGCCAATTTCCTCTTCGCGTACGAACCGCGAGAAATACCCTGCCGCCGACGGGCTGCGGGTTAACTCCGCGAACGGGACCTTTACGGCAACGGGGTGATTGTGGTTTTGCAAGTCCCGCGCTTTGAAAACGGCCGCCATGCCTCCGCGGCTGATGAGTTCCACGATCTCGAACCGGTCGTCCAGAATGTCGCCGGGAGAAAGGTCAGCGCCAACGGACACATTGGCCGTGTATCCAGTGGCTGCGGGAACGGCATTTTCGCTTTCCGGCGGACATTCGACCGTTTTCACCCGCTCAGTTTGGTGCGGGGTATCGGTGAGGGATAATCAAAAAGCGGCCCGGTTCCATTAAGAAAACGTTAGCGAGGGCTTTAACAAAATTTTTATGACATTGAGCCGTGTTTTGATTAGCGCATCCGCGCGAGGAGAATCATCGTGGGTATATGACAACTGCGGAGACTGGACGAATAAAATGGTTCTCCCTGCCGAAAACTTGGCTGGCCCGGACGTTCAAGGGCCGGGGTCGGGAGACCGAAGCCGCCACCACCCGGCCAAGCGAGAAACTGAGCGCGCGGCTGCCGGACGAGTTCCAACTCAACCCGCGATGGCCAACCACAATTTCTGACGACCAGCCGCCCGCGCGAAAGCCGGTGATCCTCGTCGCCCTGGGACCTTCACGCAGTTCATTGATTGCGGCCGAATGGGCGACGGAAGTGGCTCGCAAAATGGACGCTGCGCTGGTGCTCGTCCACGCTGTTCATCTCAATCTCACCCCCTATGGCCCGGCCAACCCCGCCTGGCTCAAGGCCGGGCTGTGCCAGGAAGCCATGGCCCGGGCTGAACCCATCATGACCCGCGGACAGGCGGCGGGTGTCGCTGTCACTTGCGCCGTCGAGGAAGGCGCGCCGGCCGCCGTGATTGCCAAAGCCGCCCGTCGCTGGCACGCGCAAGCCATTGTAATGGCCACGTCGAAATCGGGGTTGGTCAAGCGCTTGTTCGGCCGGCACACCGTGGAGAAAGTGCTGCACGAGGCCGAATGTCCGGTGGTGATCCTCGAATCCAGTCGCTCCGGAAGTTGGTTGTGATTGGTGACAAACGTGTTTGTTCTCCAGGACCGTGGTCGTTTCTTCCCTCCCGATCAAGGCAGATCGGTGCCGCATTCCAAATGAAACTGGAGCCCTTCGGCCACGCCATGGCCCTGGGGCAGGGCGCTCACGAAACCATTTTGGCTGCGCACCGCTTGCTTCACCGAATCGACGGCGTTGGCGGGGGCGGCGAGGTAGCGGGCGTGTTCGAGCAGGAGCATGGGGAGATCGTTCAGATGATCACCCGCGGCAAACGTTTCTTCGGGCGTGACGCCGAGGAGGCGGGCGATTTCGGCGAGCGCCGTGCCTTTGTTGTAACGGACATGCGCGAAGCGTGCGTAAACATCATTGCGTACCACCTGGAGACCGGGAACTTCGCGGCAGTAGTCCTCCATGTAGGCGTGAATCGCATCGGCGTCGCCATTGTTTCCTGCGAGCAGGCAGAAGGGCGAGTAGGCGTCCTCGTAGACGGTGGCGTCGAAACGGGAGTTGACCCAGCTCACCAGGCGCGGCAAGTCCCGGCGCACGCGCAGGAAGAGTTCCTCGTGGGCGCGGTGGCATTCGAGGTTCCATTCGTCCAAACCCACGTATTGGGCTTCGCAATGGCAATGGATTTCCCGCTCCACCAGCACGAGGTAATCCGGCTTGACCGAAATATGCGCCCGCGCGATGGCTTCCATGAGGCTCGACATATCGCGCCCCGTGTTGATGACCCATTTGGCGCCCTGTTTTTGCAAATCGCCGATGAGGGCCTGCAAGCACGGCGCAATGGGCGGGTTCTCGAATTCGGCAAACAGCGTGCCGTCGAAATCAGTTGAGATAAGTTTTATGGGCAAATTCATTCCCGGATCAAATTGCATGCAATGCATCAAGCCACGGCCACGCGCGACGTTTTATTTTCGATGTTTAGTTTTGGAGCCTGGTAGTTGGTTTTGGTGTTTCCGGCGCCTCGCGCCAGAGCTTGCGCTCATTACAATGGTGCGGTACCGTGAGTTGTCAAAAGTTTAATAACGTTATGCCGACCGCGCAGGAACAGTACGACGACGCGATGTATGATTTCAGCACGGCGGACTATGATTCGGCGATCTTGAAGCTCAAGGCGTTGCTCGCGCAGGAGCCGGAATATTTCGACGCCCAACTCTCGCTGGGAATGGCCTATTACCGAAAAGGGGATTACGCGACGGCCATTGCCGAGGGGCATAAGGCCGAAAAGATGCGTCCCAACGAACAGTTGGTGCATACCAATCTCTCACTGTTTTACATGAAGAGCGGCGACAAACAAACCGCGGAGCAGCACGGTTTGCAGGCGCGGATCGCTTCCTGGAAGGGAAACATGGCTGCGCCCGAAGCCGCGCCCGCCGGAGACCCGGAACTGGAACTGGCCAAGCCCAAACCACCGCCGGTGAAGGTGGGCGAAAAATTTCCCGACATGCCCTGGAAAAAGGGCAAGCGGGTTGGTTGATCAAGAGAGCACGCACGCTGACCATTTATGAAATCCGCCTACGAACTTGCGATGGAACGGTTGAGCAAAACAGCACCCACTCAAAAGCTGAGCGACGTGAAGAAAAAGGAACTGGCCGAGGTCGATTCCAAGTACGCCGCCAAGATCGCCGAGCGCGAGATCTTCCTGAAAGGCGAGATGAGCAAAGCCGCCGAAAAAGGAGATTACGAAGGGCTGGCCCAATTGGAAAAGCAGTTGGTCAGCGACCGCAAATCCCTCGAAGTCGAAAAAGAAGAAAAGAAAGAAAAGGTGAGGGGAAAGTAAAGGGGAAATCAGAAATCCGAAGCCAGAAATCCGAAATCTGAAACCCGACCCGGTATTCGCACCCTCGTCTGGTTTATTGTGTCAGGAGCAGTCCCAGAAAGAGGAGGAATCCCGCGGTGAGCAGCAGCAAAGTCCCGGCGATCGTCACGCCCAACTTGTTCACGGGTGCGGATTCGGAGTGGTTCGCCGGAACCAGTGCCACGAACCCGTTGCCTTTCTGATTCACTTTAAAAGAGATCGATTTCATGACTTGTTATGAGCAAAACCGGGGCCAGTCAAATGGTGGTCGGGGTAACGGTTACAAGTAGCTGAAATAGTGGAGCTTTGAGAAACCAGGGGATTGCTCGTCAGGCGCAAAACTCAAGGACTGTCCAACTTTTACACACTGGGGAGCGGCATTTTGCCGATGTGCCCGGGCATTGATTCTGGCGCGCAATTACAGGCGCTGGGGAGTGCGGTTACGAAGTTGTTCGAACTGATCGCACAAAAGCGGCGGTCAGGCGGCGTTCAGTTGGAAATAGTAGAGCGCGACGATGACCAATGAGTGCCGGATTTGTCCAGTGGCCACCAGCCTCGGGATGTCCGCCACGGGGATGAGCCGCGTCATCAAGTCCTCGCCGTGGTCCCACTCGACGTTGTGCTTCAGGCGGCAGTTTTGGACGTGCAGCGTGAAACAGGTGTTGCTCATGATGGCGGGGTTGGGCGAAACCTGCCCGATGATGCGCGGCTGCTCACCCTCGTAACCGGTTTCCTCGCGCAACTCGCGTTCGCCCGCCGCCGTCGGCGACGCATCCCGGGGATCAATCATACCGCCGGGGATTTCCAATTCCACCGTGTTGGTGCCATGGCGGTATTGTTCGATCATGACCAGATGGTTGTCTGGCGTGGTCGCGACGACGTTTACCCAATTGACACAATCGATGACAAAAAAATCGTGTTCCTGTCCCGTGCGCGGAGAAACCTTGCGATCCGTCCGGATGCTGAAAATCGGGAATTGGGTGGAGGATTGGGAACCGATTTTTTTCCAGGGCTGAATCATCGTCAAAATCCTTTGTCCTTGGCGGCCCAGCCTTGCTTCATCAGGTTGAGCAAGTGCGCCAAGGCCTCCTCGTAGGTGCGGTCCTTTTGATCAGCGAGTTGCCGGGCGCGTTTGTCGAGTTGGGCGGCCATCTCCGCGGACTTTTCTTTAGGACAGCCCAGCGCCACGAGAGCGGCGGCGAGATCGGTTAGATTGTCCATAAATGCGCGCAAGTGGAATTCGGCATGCGGGCGACCCGAGGTTCGAAGTCCCGCCTTTAGGCGGCCAAACGCATGCAAACGCGATGACTCGGAAAACTTTTAGTACGCTCGGAGATGTGATAGTTCACCGGCTGAAGCCGGTGAACTCCGTACTCGCACTCCGGCCCGACCGCTTACTTCACCGTATCGGCGGGGACAATCTTCACGCTTTCCACGCCGATGCGCGTCAGCGGTTTGCTGCGCTCGCCGCTGTTGCCGCTGGTCGTGGGTGTATCGCCGATGCGGCCAAGGACGTCGTCGCCCTTGACCAGCTTGCCGAACGCGGTGTATTGGCGGTCCAGGAAACGGGCGTCCGCCAGGCAGATGAAAAACTGGCTGCCGGCGGAATCCGGGTGTTGTGACCGTGCCATCGAGAGAACGCCGCGCACATGCGGGCGTTCATTGAACTCGGCCTTGATCTTGTGGCCCGGCCCGCCCGTGCCCCAACTGTGCTCCGCGCCCGGGTCTTTCGTGAGCGGATCGCCGCCCTGGATCATGAAGCCCTTCACGATGCGGTGAAAAGCAGTCCCGTCGTAGAATCCCTGGTTGGCGAGGGTTTTGAAGTTCTCGACGGTTTTGGGCGCAACGTCGGACCAGAATTCCACGACCATTTCGCCCGCGGTCGTTTTGATGACAGCAACTTCGCTCATTTTGAAAAAGGCTGGGTTGAGATTGGCTTACTTGATGGAATCGGCGGGAACGATCTTGATGCTGATGATGCCCTGGCGTTCATTGGGCCGATCCGGCGGGTGCGTGGGCGTGGTGGCAATTTTCTCGAGCACATCGTCGCCTTTGATCAACTTGCCAAACGCGGTGTATTGATGATCGAGGAAACGGGGGTCACCGTGGCAGATGAAAAACTGGCTGCCGGCGGAATCCGGATCGGCGGAGCGCGCCATGGAGAGAACGCCGCGAACGTGAGGGCGGTCATTGAACTCCGCCTTGACCGTGTGACCGGGTCCACCGGTGCCCCAGCGGTCCTCGGCGGCCGGGTCCTTCGTGAGCGGATCGCCACCCTGGATCATGAAACCCTTGATTACCCGATGAAAACAGGTCCCATCGTAAAAGCCCTTACTGGCCAGGCTTTTGAAGTTCTCAACGGTTTTGGGCGCAACGTCGGGCCAGAATTCAGCCACCATCTCGCCGGCGGTCGTTTTGATGACGGCGACTTCCTTCGTTGCGGCGGCTTCTTTTTTGGGTTCGTCCTTTTTTTCCTCCTTTTTCGGTTCATCTGCGCGCGCAGAAACCAGGCCCAGAGACAGGCCGAGCAAACAGGTTAAAATGAGATTTTTCATAATTAGGCGGAGAATCTTCCATGAAACGTTCCCGAAGTCACGGGCAATTTTTGTTGAATCCCGGCCAAAAACCGTGGAGTGGCGGCAGGCCGCTTCCGCCATAGTGAATCGTAGATTGATGCAGTTCACCGATTCAAGCGATCAAACTATGAAATTGTTGTCCAAAATATTGCTGGCCGTTTGCCTGCTGGGCTTTTTGCTGGGTTTAGGCGATTTCGGAAACTCGATGTTCTCAGGTGTGGCGCGCGCACTGGGCGCCGTGTTCTTTATTCTTTTCTTTATCACCCGGCTTTTTGAAATTGCGGAGGCCGCTGAGCCCGCTTCACCAAAGCGCTAATGCTGAGGCCGGCGTTGCACCCGCGGGTCGATTGTCCGAGCGGGGCACCAGCGTATGGAGTCCCGCTTGCGGCGGCAAAGCGCGTGGTTGCACGACGATTTTGAGAAGCTTCAACATGCCTGGCCAGACGATAGCTTCACCGGCCAAGGCCGGGACCCCAAACCCCGGAGGTTTGAGCATGACCGCCGTGCCGAAAATCATCCCGAAACCGGTCATCGCCGGTTTCTTCCTTCTCGGGGTGCTGTCTTCGGTGGCGTTCCGGCTGATTATCATTTTCCAAAAGCTTCATCCGGGTTGGGTTCGCCCGACGTGGTATTTCGGCGTGTTGGGGTACATGGGTTTTTTCATCTACCGTTATTATATTTCCTTCCGGCGCAAGCGCGTGGTGGCGCATTCGGACATCATCGCGAAACTCGAGGGCGGCGGCCCATTGTCCGCGGAAGACCGCCGGGCGGCGCTCTACTTGTTAAGTTCAATCCAAAAATCTCCCGAGGATTGGAACTATCTGGCGATTTTCATCCTGTCGGCGATTGCGATTGGCATCGACTTGATGCTGCCCTGACACGGTTGCGACCGCGCGAGACCTGGGAACGCAAGAAATGCGCATCATTTGGCAAGAACCGGCAAGGATGGCGACCGGGTGGCGCAGTCTAATGAATCGACGCCACCCGTCTGGACCGCCGGATGCGGAGGCCGGAGTGACGTTTATAACTGCTTCCGAGGATCGGAAGCGGGACGAAAGGCATTATGAAGATGAGAGCGGTGATGAGTTTGGGCCTGGCCGTTTTGTTGAGCGGTTGGTTGGCGCGTTCCGCCGAGGAGCAAAGAGTGACTCCGACCCAGGTCTTTATGCGTCAGAAAGTGGCCTATTCCCAGAAGATCGTCGAGGGCGTCGCCCTGGAGCATTATGATGTGGTCCTGACGAACACTCTGTACCTGTGGCGCATGAGCCAGACCAATTCCTGGACGATCCTGCACAATCCCGTTTACCGCGAGAAAACTGCGCAGTTCCAGGTGGATGCGGTTGCCCTGATGGACGCGGCCCGGGCCAAAAACACAGCGCAGGTGCTGGACGCCTACGCCCGGGTAACGGCAGATTGCGTCTCCTGCCATCAAAGCTGCCGCCGTGAGCAGTACGTCCGGCAACATGAGCTCATGGCACCCAAGCCCGTAACTGCGCAGAAAGTGTCAGCCGAACCGAACACAAAGGCAGAAGCGAAATAGCGCCAACTTTCTCCCCGCCAGGACGTAAATGTCCGCGCTCCGGCTCGCCCGAGAGCGGCGAAGAATTCGTCCATGTTCGGGTTGGCAGCGGCCGGCCAGTGCAGGCTCTCTTGACGCACGAAGGGGGCCGGACGATTTTATTAATGGATGAGACAAGGATGTCCTCGAAGCGGCGATTGGGCAATCGCCACATGGAAAGTATCGGCCAGCAATTGGCCCAAGGGAATTAGTGAAGTCGTATGAACTCAAAGCTACTCATCGTCTCTGATCTCGGCCGGCTCAAGGCATACAAATTCGACACCACCCTCGAAGGCACGCCGCATCTGGAACTGTTGGAAGAGGCTGTGCTGGAGCCGGCGCATCACCGGTTCGCGGATGAGGTGACCGATCTTGCGGGCCGCCGGGGCAGCCCAACCCAGAGGAACTGGGGAGCGCCCCTGGCGGATGATCACAACATCCAACTTGAAACCCGACGCCGATTGAGGAAAGAGATTGCCGGTCACATTCAGCGCCTGGCACAAAGCCATCCCGAACTCGGCGTCTGGCTGGCCATCCAGAAAGAGATCAATTATCAAATCCTTGAAACTCTGCCCGGAGTGACGCGTCAGCGCATTGAAAACAATCTCCCCTGCGATTTGGTCAAGGCCGGGAAGGCGGAACTCGTAAAATGGTTCGCCCCGCATTTGGCCAGAAGATCCGTGGCCCACTGAGCGGGTTGCCATTATAAAGGAGACAAGTTTCAGAAGTTCAGAAGTTATGCCCGCCCGCTCCTTCGGAAGTGGAGTGGGAGAAAGTGCGGTCTGCCTGCCCTAATCACACCTCCCCGGAGATGTTACCTCAGCGGTGGCGCGCCCTGCCGAGACAGGCTCTTACCCTCAAATTCTTTGCGCTTTGTGTGCCTCAAAGACCGCTTGACACCCGGTCTCAAATCCCAAAGGCTGAACGGCAAGATCGATCCTATCCGGGAACATCAGCAGCCAAACGGCTGACCATCGGAAAAGCGCACTGAATAACTCGAAAACATCCCACGTCAGCTTTCCGGCGACGGATTCGAATGAAATAACCGCATGAAGGCAATTAATAGTCCCGATAAAGTTCCGATTTGCAACGCTAGTTTGAGTTCACCCCGTCTCATTTGGGCGAAGCTTCGCGGCGTGCTGGCAATCGTGGTCGCCGTGTTCTCGCTCCACGCCGCCGGCGCGGCCGACACCGAGGAGGGGTTTACCAGCCTCTTCGACGGAAAAACCCTTAAAGGCTGGACGCGGGTGGACAATCGCGGCCCGGATTATTACGTGACGAACGGGGTCATTGTCTGCCCGGAGGAGAGCGCCGGAAATTTGCTGACCGAAAAGGAGTATTCGGATTTCGTGTTCCGCCTAGAATATAAATTGGAACCCGGCGGCAACAACGGCGTGACCATCCGCGCCCCGCTTTCCACCAACAACCTGACCTACGTCGGCGTCGAAATCCAGATGTTGGACGACCTCGCCCCCAAGCACAAGGACATCAAGCCCTGGCAGTTCAACGGCTCGGTTTATGGCATTGTGCCCGCCCGCAACGGCACGCCGAAGATCGGCGACTGGAACAGTTATGAAATCACCTGCGTCGGGCGGCACTACAAGATTGTCCTGAACGACAAGGTCATCGTCGATGCGGACCTGAATGACGTGCATGACCCGGCCGTGCTTAAGGAGCATCCGGGTTTTCTGCGGGATCGCGGCCATTTGGGCTTCCTGGGCCATTGGAGCCGGACCGAGTTCCGCAATATTCGCATCAAGGAACTGCCCATTGAAGAAAAGCCCAATACCGCTCCCAAAGGTTTTGTCGCGCTATTCAATGGCGAGGACTTGAGCGGCTGGAAAGGGCTGGTGGACGATCCGCCGGCGCGCGCGAAAATGTCACCCGAGAAACTTGCCAAAGCGCAAGCCAGGGCGGACAAGCGCATGCTGGAGCACTGGAAGGTTGAAAACGGCGAAATCGTCTTTGATGGCAAGGGAGAGAACCTCTGCACCAAGAAGGACTACGGTGATTTCGAATTGCTGGTGGATTGGAAAATTCCGCCGCGGGGCGACAGCGGGATTTATCTGCGCGGCAGCCCGCAGGTGCAAATCTGGGAGCCGAAGAGTCCCGGTCAATTCAATCCCCCCGATGGTTCGGGCGGGCTCTTCAACAACGCGACCAACTCGAACCATCCGTTGTCATACGCGGACAAACCGGTTGGTGAATGGAACCGGTTTCGCATTGTGATGGTGGGCGACAAGGTGCACGTCTTCCTGAACGGTGACCTGGTGGTGAACAACACCACGCTCGAGAATTGGTGGGAACGCGACAAGCCGATCTATCCCATGGGGCAGATCGAGTTGCAAAATCACGGTGGCCCGCTCTGGTTCAAGAACATTTACATTCGCGAGATTCCGCGAGAATGAAACGTCACATCAATCGCCGCCAGTTCATCCAGCGCTCGGCCGCAGCCGCCACGACCGCCTGGCTCGCCGCACCCCAGCTCGCGTTTGGCAAAAAACTTTCGCCCAATGAGAAACTGAACCTTGGCGTGATCGGCACGGCCAATCGCGCTGCGGCCGACATTGCCGGGGTGCAAGGCGAGAATATCGTGGCCATCTGCGACATCGATTCGAACTATCTCGATGAGGCGCGGAAAAAGTTTCCGCAGGCAAAGTGCCACACGGATTTTAGAAAGCTGCTGGAGCAAAAGGACATCGACGCGGTGGTCATCGGCACGCCGGATCACACGCATGCGGTGGCGACGGTGGCGGCGCTGCACAGCGGGCGGCATGTCTATTGCGAAAAGCCGCTGGCGCACACGGTTTCCGAAGCGCGCATCGTGGCGCAAACGACCCGCCAGACAGGATTGGTCACGCAGATGGGCAACCAAATCCATGCGAGCAACAATTATCGGCGCGTGGTCGAGTTGGTGAAGAGCGGCGCAATCGGCCCGGTGCGCGAGGTCCATTGCTGGGTGAACTCGACGTGGTCCGGCGGCGGTCATCCGAAGGCAGGCCCGGCACCGGCCAATATCGACTATGATTTGTGGCTCGGTCCCGTTGAATATCTCCCCTACAGCCCGGATTACCTGCCGCGCAACTGGCGGAGTTGGTGGCATTTTGGCGGCGGGACGCTGGCGGATTTCTGCTGTCATTTGACGGATCTGGCTTTTTGGGCGCTCGACATCAAAGCGCCGTTGACGGTCGAGGCGGAAGGCCCGCCGGTGGATGCGGAGTCCGCGCCGCCGTGGTTGATCGTGCGCTACGAGTATCCCGCGCGCGGCGCGGCGCCGCCGGTAAAATTAGTGTGGTATTCCGGTGATCGCCGTCCGCAGTACCAGCTTCCGAAATGGGGCAATGGCGTGTTGTTTGTCGGCGACAAAGGGATGTTGTTGACCGATTACGAAAAGCACGTGCTGCTGCCCGAAAAGGATTTTGCCGGCTTTGTCCCGCCGCCGCCTTCCATACCTGATTCCATTGGCCATCACGCGGAGTGGATCAACGCCTGCAAAACCAAGGGGAAAACGACTTGCCATTTTGAATATGGCGGGATGATGACCGAGGCTGGCCTGCTCGGCAACGTGGCCTATCGCGTCGGCAAAAAAATCGAGTGGGATGCGAAACATCTGCGCGTAAAGAACTGCGCGGAGGCTGAGCAATACATCCAGCATCATTATCGAAGCGGGTGGAGAATTTAAGGCCGAGGCAAAGCGGCCGCTGCGATTTATTGGGTTCATTTCCGGCGGCTTGGCTCCCGGTCAGAATTTGAGAGTGACAAGCCCGCTCCCTCACCTAGACTGCTATGGTCATGACGCCTGCTGCCCGCACCAGCCCGCCGGATGAAATTTCTGTCGAGTTCGAATCCGGCTTCACCCATGCTGCCCGGCGATTTTTCCTTTGGTATCGCAACGGTCCGCGCGTGGGACATCCACTGCTTCGGCGCGTGCTGCGAGGGATGATGCAGCGTCATCAGCGGGTCATCCTGCGCAATGGACTCAAGATGCAAGTGGATTTGGAGCGCGTCGTGCAGCATACGATTTTCTGGTACGACGGTGACATGGAGCCGCAGTTGAGCTGGGCGGTGCGCGAGTTTTTGCCGGTGGGCGGGACATTGATTGACTGCGGCGCGAACTGCGGGTTCATCGGACTGGAGGCCCGTTTGCTGAAGCACGCCCGGGTGCTCTTTGTGGAGCCACACCCGGAATTGGCGGCCACCGTTCGGGCGAACGTCAAACTCAACGGCTGGAACGGGGACTGCAAGGTGTTTCAGGCCGCCGCGTCTGATCGCGAAGGCACGACGGACCTGTTCGTTTGCAAAGAATATGACGGTTCGCATTCCGTGTTGCCGGATTGGACCACGCACGAGGACGGGCTGGAAAAAGTTACCGTCGAAACACTCACGCTAAAACATCTTCTGGAAAGCGAACCGGGTTTCGCGAAAGTGGACTTCCTCAAGATCGACACCGAGGGCCACGATTTCAGTGTCCTTAAGGGACTGGGAGACAAGTTGACGCCCGATATGGTCACGACACTCTACACAGAGTTGGGTCGCGAAGCGGAAGCAGCTCGCCGCTTGTTGGTGGAGCGGGGCTACAGCGGGTTTGTTTATCGGCGGCAATATAGTTCGCGTCGGCTGAGAGACGCGCTGCGGCGTTATGCTGAAGGCGAGCCGGTGGCGTTTTATCTTCCGCTGGACCAATGCGAGGAGGGGGGCGAGACACTGTGGTGCGCGAAAGGATCGGCGCAGGAATCGTTCCTCCGGGAACTTGCGGAGCGCGAGCGGGCGACTTGCGCGTGAAGGCCTGCCGGCCTCACTTCGGCTTCAATCCGCGGTAAAGAATATCCAGCCACTGCGCCGTGGTGATGGTCGGTACGGACCAGCTTTTCCAGTTCTCGGGCAGGCCTTCGGCTTTGATTTGGTCGAGCGTTTTGCCGGCGGCGATGGCTTTCTCAACGATGCCGCTGGTTTCGACGAGCATTTCGTGAAACTCCTTCAACTCTTTCACCGTGCTCAACGGGCCATGGCCGGGAATGAGTTTTGCGTCCGGGGGCACTTTCTGAATCGCGTCCGCCACGTTTTTAATATAACCGCGTACATCCCCACCACCGCTGAGGTCGATGTTCGGGAAGCGCCCGGAAAAAAAGGTGTCGCCGAAATGAATCACATTCGCGCCCGTGAAGTAGATGATGGTGTCATTGTCCGTGTGCGCAGGCGGCACGTGGATGAGCTTGATTTCCTCGCCGTTGAACCAGATCGAGAGCGAGTCGTCAAACGTGACCACGGGCAGTTCGGGCTTCGAGTCGTTCGGCTTGCCCCCGAGCCGCTTGCGGACGTTTGTCTGCGCGATAATGGGCGCCTGTTGCCCGAAGAACGCGTTCCCACCCGTGTGGTCGCCGTGATGATGAGTGTTGAGGACAAACTTCAGCTTGCCGGGACTGAGTTCCTTCACCGCCGCTGCGATTTTCCCCGCCAGCGGCGCGAACTGGTCATCGACAAGCAGGAGGCCATCCGAACCGGCCGATACTCCGATGTTTCCGCCCGAGCCGGTGAGCATGTAAATGTTTCCGGCCACGTGAATGGTTTTGACCTCGACTTTGGAAAAATCCGGTTGCGCGGGCGCGAGGGCCGGCCCGGTGAGGAGAATAAACGTGAGCAGAGCTTTTGTTTTCATGGTTGGATGTCAAAATTCGCCGTGGCCAGATCGAGCTGGTAAATCATCCCTTCATAACCGACGACATAGATTTCCCCGCGTTCATCGGTGCCGAAGGAAGCGATCCCCTGTGGCGCGGCGCCAATCTGGCGAACCACCTGGAGAGCGCGGTCCTGTTGCTTTAGTCCGAAGATTCGGTGCGAGACATAGTCGCCGCAAATATAAACTCCGTAAAATGAAGAATGCCTGTCGCCGCGATAGACATAACCGCCGGTGATCGAAGCGCCGTATTTGCGGCGATAGGCGAATACGGGCGGCACGTACGTGGCGCCGTCCTTGCGGTAGCGATTCGAGAATGGTTCGAAACCTTCGTAAACGTTCCAGCCCATGTTTTCGCCGCGCCGCACAATGGAAACCTCCTCGATGCGATCCTGGCCGACATCGCCGACCCACAAGTCGCCGGTGACGGGGTCAAAGCTGAACCGCCACGGTTCGCGCAGGCCATAGGCCCAAATCTCCGGGCGCACATCGGGCCGTCCAAGAAACGGGTTGTCGGCAGGAATCGCGTAAGCAAGGCCGGCATCGGCGTGGTCAACATCAATACGCAGCATTTTGCCAAGCTGCGTGGTCAAATCCTGGCCGTGACCCTGCGGATCTTGTTGCGGGCCGGTGTCACCCATTCCAATGTAGAGAAAGCCATCCGGGCCGAACGCCAGACAGCCACCGCTATGGTCCTGTGTCACACTTATAATCTTAATCAGTCGGCGCGAAGCCTGGCCTGAGTCCGCGCGAAAATCAGGCGACGCGCGCCGCTCAACCACGGTCGTCGCGATTTTGCCGTCCTCGAAAACCTGGTGTTTGAGATAATATTTGTGGTTTTCCAGAAACTTTGGATGGAACGCCAGGCCAAGCAGCCCGTTCGGTCCGCGTTCGTTGAAAATCTCCCGCGTGATGTCAGCGAACAAAGTCTTTGTCTCATTCGTGGAGTGCTTTTCGAGGAGCCAGATTTTCCCAGTCTGGTGCACGACGAGGAATGCATTGCTGGTTCCGGGCAGTTGGCCAAACCACACGAGTCCCGATCGCACGTCGCCCGGCTTTTGGACGAACGAGTGTGGGAACCGCATTTCTTCAGCGAAGAACGGGCGCAGGGCAACGGGTTTGGCCAATTCCGGGATATCCACGGGCATGCCACGATTGCTTGTGAATGCTGACTCCGGTTGTTTGAGAGTAACGAGATACTCAATCAGGTCCGTAAATTCCTGCCGCGACATCCCGGCCTGCAAACCGTCGGGCATGAGCGACAGAGCGCTGCCTCGCTGTTCCTGGATGTCGCCCAGGGCGATCCGCACTGACTTGCTGTCGGCACCCATCAGTTCCAGCGACTCCGCCGTGGACTGTTTAATGACGCCCTGAAACTCCCCGCCGGATTTCGTTTCCACGATGGTCGTGCCGTAACCAACAGCGATGTCCGCCGAAGGTTCGAGCACAGCGCGGATCAACTCGGGGCGTGGAAACTTGTCGCCGACCGCGAGCAAGTCCGGACCCGCCTTGCTGCTGGTGCCATCCACTGAATGGCACTTGGTGCATCCGGCCCGTTCCTCGTTGATGAACAGTTCGCGTCCGCGCGCCGCATTCCCGTCATGGCCCATTGCGAAATCGCGATATTCCCGAAGCTGCCTTGCGGGATCAGCGGATGGTTCCGCACCGTGAGCGCAAGAGACAATGGCTGCAATCAAGCTGAAACAGCAGTTCACTCTGAAACGCATCACAGGCATGAATCTTACTACCAGAAGCGCGGGCTATTCCGCCAGACTTTCCCAATTCGACAGTGGCGTGCAGAGCGTCCCGTTCTACGGGAACATAAAATCACCGAGTGGAACTGGGACTCCGTGCTTCATGCGCCGCGATAAATTCGACCTTGCGAATCGAAATTACTCCGGCTGCGGTTTTGGGGGTTCTGCGCCGATCACGGGCAGGAATTGCGTGGTCTTTTTGAGATCGACGAAAGGGACCCAGGCATACATCCCCTCCTGGATTACCATGGTGGAAGTGGTGATGATGCCGGTTCGGAACAGCGATTCCAGTTCCGTCCGTTCGACCGGGCCGTTCACCTTATCGCCGGCGGCATAGTACCATTTCACGGCGCAAGTTTAGCACGGGATAACGATTATGACAAACCCGGCAAAGCGCTGAACCGGCACGTCAAAGTTTCCACTCAATGGGCAGGTTTCTGTCCGTAGGTATTGAGGCCGATGGCGCGTTCAAGGCGGGCGCGGGCGACGTCGTAATCGTGGAGCGCCTGGACCTGGGTGGAGCGTGCGGTGGTAAGGGAGGTCTGGGCGGTGAGGACATCAAGTTGCGTGCCGGTGCCGGCATCATTGCGGGCGATGGCCAGGCGCAAGGCTTCCTCGGCTTCCTCCTGGACTTTCTTTTGGGATTCGATGGTCTCGCGGGCTTCGATGAAATTCGAATAGGCGGTGCGGACTTCGAGTTCGATGCTGCGGGTCTCGTTATCGACATCCACTTTGGAGCCCTGGTAAAGGGCTTTGGCCTGCTCGACTCTGCCCTTGGTGAGGAATCCGTCGAAAATGTTCCAACTGAATTGGGCGCCGGCGGTGTAACCGGAAACGTCATGTCCAAGGTCGTTGTTGAATTCCGAATTGCGGCCACCGTAGCCGGCGAAGAGTTGGATGCTGGGTTTGTAGCCGGCGCGCGCATTGACGACATCCTCACGGCGCAAGGCCTCGGCTTTGCGGAGAGCGGCCAGTTCGGAGCGGTTTTCAAGAGCTTTGGAAAGAGCCACCGGGAGTTCGATCTGGTAAGGATCGGCATCCAGGCGGTCGGTGAGATTCACGGGAATGTCTTCCCATGTTCCGGCGGTGACCTGGGAGCCGAGCACGTTGACGAGATTGTTTTTCGCGATGCGAAAGGCGTTGCGGGCCTGAATCAATCTGGGGCGCTGGTTCGCGAGTTCGACTTCCGCCTGGAGGACGTTGAAGCGCGGAACGGTGCCGGCTTCGTAACGGCGGGTTTGGTCGTTCAGTTGCTGGGTCAGGAGTTTGACGGAAGCTTCGTTCACGACCACTTGCTCGGCGGCGGAGAGGACATCGTAATAGGCGACCCGCACGGACAGGACGGCGTCGGCCACGATGGTCTGGTATTGGAGCACGGCCTGGTCCTTGGTGAGGCGCGCGCTGCGGAGCGAGGAGGTGATGCGTCCGCCTTCATAGATGGATTGGATGATGCGGATGTTGGAGAACCAGGTTTGGTGTTGAACCGGGGGAGAGCCGGGGAAAGGAAAGGCCTCCACTTCATCAGAAGTTTGGTAATTGCCGGACGCCTCGACCCTCGGAATGGCGAGCGCGCGGGTTTGGATGACGACGCCGTATTGGGCTTCGAGGTCGCTTTTGCCGCGGAGAACGGAGCCGTTCTGCCGCAGGGCGAGATTGACCGCGTCAGCCAGGGAGAGCGCCTGCGAAGACCAGGGAGGAATGTTGTTGGGGTGGACGTTCTCTGCGGCGAGCGCTTCCAATGAAACGAGGACGGCGGAAAGGAAACAAGCCGCAGCAAGGATTGCAGGACAGGACGGGCGCAGGTTGATCATGGGTTGGTTCGGTCGATTCATAGAGTTGAAATTTCCGGGCGGACGTTTGGTGCTTATGTTGTTTGCCACGGCGCTTGCGTATTAAATATTTAATTATTATGGGTGCCCACTATAACACAAAGTCCCGCATGGCGCGCAACTTCGTGGAGTAATGGCTTTGGCGGGCATCGGGCAACGTTCCGGGGGCTGGACGATGCATGGCTTACTTGCCGGGCAGGCAGGCCGGCGCGCGTTTCCCCGCCGCGCTTTTTATTCCGGCCAGAGAAAAGCGTGTGATGTGGTCGGCCAAATGGTCGATGCTCACCGGGTCAAATTTGACACTCGGAAAAAGCCGGCTGAGCACGGGCCGGCAGTGATGATAGAAAACTACCTGACTAACGACGCTCATGGCGCAAAGGCGGATGGTTTGGGGATCCGCTTTGTCGCCAAGCAGATCGCTGACGATGGACATAAGCAAGTCCGAAAGAGGGCGAATATGCTCTTTCACCATGGGATCGAGCGCGGCGCTGGGTTCGACCATCTCGCGGGCCATCAGGCGGCCATGGCGCGACTCCGCGCCCGTGGAAAAAATGCGCCAAAGGAAGGAACGTGCGAACGCGTGCAACCGCTGTTCCGGCGTGGCTTTGGGCGGCAGGCCCATGTCGGCCGGATATTTTTTCAAGCTGAGACGAAGACTCTCGGTGAGCACAGCGGCGTAAAGGCCGTCCTTGTCGCGAAAGTGATAATTGACGGCGGCGACATTGGCGCCCGCGCGCTGGCAGATTTCCCGCACGGTGGCAGAGTGAAACCCGACTTCGGCGAAGACCTCGCCGGCGGCTTCGAGGAGGTGCTGGCGCGTCGCGTCCTGCGCGGCGTCATCGGGCGGTTGAAATTTAATGCTCACGTTTGAAACACGAATTTAAAACAAGTGTTTTACTTGTCAAGGCTCGGGTACGACAACGCCAGTGCTGATTCAAGAATCCGCGCCATCGCAGCAGCCGCGTCCAGATAACCGGCAGGGTTCGCTTTCATACACGGCGTCATCATTAAGCGCCCTTGGACACGGGCGGCGCGCACGGGAGTGCGCGCCCTACCTTGGCCGGATGGCAGGGCGGGCAGTCCTCTGCACGCCGTCACGCGAAACAACTGAGGCTGTTCCGAATGGCTCCGTTCATGGGCGGACTTTGGTAACTTCTAAGAGAGATTAGAGCCTCCTTACGTCGGCTGCTGCGAGGTTTGAATCGACCCGGCGAAAACGCTTCCCGCTATTTACGACTTGCCAGAGGTGCGGCTGTTCCCGAGGATAAGAACCTATCCCGGTAGGGCGGGCAGTTCTGTGCCCGCCGTCGGCGCGCACGGAGTGACGCGCCCTATCGAGACAGGCTCTAAGCCGTCAGTATTTCTGAAGCCGACGGATGGCAATCAGCTTAAACGAAAAGGGTGGCGCACTCGCACAAGGAGCTCGGCAGCAATCGGGAGTTGCCGCGGCCAATTTTCATCTCGGTTACCGGCCGGCGCTCGACGGAGTCCGAGGACTGGCGATTTTGATGGTTATGGGCGCGCACACGTATGCGTTGCGCGATACCTTCGGCTTCATAGGCGTGGAGTTGTTCTTTGCACTGAGTGGATTTTTGATCACGTGCCTGCTGGTCGAGGAATGGCGCGCATCGCGGACGATCAACTGGCGGGCATTTTACGCGCGGCGCGCGTTGCGGCTCCTGCCGGCGCTGTTCGCCATGCTCATTGTTTTCCTGGCCTATGCAGCGCTGTCCGGCCCGAGGAGTTTCCTCCGGCATGCTTTGAATGAAGCCTTCTTTGGCCTGTTTTACTGCACCAATTGGGCACAGGTCCATGACCAGTATTATTTCCAATTCCTGCGGCACACCTGGAGCCTTTCGGTGGAGGAGCAATTCTATTTTTTATGGCCGGCAGTCCTGCTCTGGATGCTCGGACGAAAGTCGCCTGCTTGCATGATAGATTTGCTTCTGCTGGGTGCGCTTTTGTTTTGGATCACCCGGGCCTTCGTGTTTTTAGGCACAGTCGCGAACACCACTCAACTCGCCAATGCCCTCCATCCCGAGTCGCTTCTGTTTGGCTGCGTGGCCGGATTGGCGCTCTCGTTCGGCGTCTTGTGCCCGACTTGGGCGAGGGAGATGCTACGGCGGCATGGATTGATCACGGCCCTTGCCGGGCTGGCATTGATGGGTTCCGAGTTTTACATTGGCGATTCCTTCATGGTTTGTCTTGGCTGGCTGCTGACCTCCCTGTTCTCAGCGATCATTGTTTTCAATCTGGCTGCTTCGCCGGGGGCGTGGTCTCGCAAGATGTTTGAGAATCCAATGCTGGTGTACATCGGAAAAATCTCCTACGGGCTGTACCTGTGGAACTCCGTGGTCCTTGAAGCGATCAAGCGGGAGTTCCCCTGGCCGGTGTGGGAAAATGATTTGGTGGGGGTGCCAATTATCGTGCTTGCCGCCCTTGCTTCGTATTATCTGTTGGAACTTCCGTGTCTGCGATTAAAGAAGCGATTTCAGAAAACCGGGGTCAATGACCAATGATCAAGGTCAAATGCCCAAGTTAGCCTCGTGGATCGTGAAAATCTCCATCTCGCCTTTGCCCTTGACTGGAATGCGGCCGTGGGATTGGCCGCGGCAGCAGGCCCGCAACGCTTCCCACGTTTCGGCATTCACGCATACGGAACCGGCCGTGGCGGCTTCTTCCATGCGAGCAGCGGTGTTTACGGTGTCGCCCCAGACGTCATACTGATATTTTTTGCGGCCCACGACACCAGCGATGACCGGTCCGACATGGACCCCAACGCGGACTTCCCAATGCGGGGGTAAATCCCGGGCGGCCGTCACCATATCAAGGCCGCATCGGACGGCGTTGAGTGCGGGATTTTCCAGCGGCGCGAGCAAACCGGCGGTGGCCATGAAGGCGTCGCCGATCGTTTTGATCTTCTCCAATTCATGCCGGGTGGCAAGCTGCTCGAAGGACTGGACCAGGGATTGCAAGTGAGGAAGGATTTCCTCCGGCGCGTGGCGCTCGGAAAACTCGGTAAAACCGACGATGTCGCAAAAGAGCACGGCCACGTTGTTGAAGCGGCGAGGTTTGACGGCGTTGGTGGCCTTCAATTCGGCGGCAACGTCGCGTGGCAGGATGATGTAGAGCAATTCATCGCTCCGCTGTTTTTCCTCCTGGATTTGCCGCAGGTAGGAAACTTCGCGATCACGGAAGCGCTTCTTTTCCAAACAGGCATTGATGCGCGCCTGGAGCAGCACCGGATCGAACGGCTTGCGCAAATGATCCTCGGCGCCCATCTGGATGCAACGGATGACGTTCTGGGATTCATCGGAAGCGGAAAGCACGATGACTGGCAGCGCGCGGAGAGCGGGGTCAGCCTTTAACTGTTCCAACACCTCGTGGCCATTCATGACCGGCATCATGATGTCCAGCAGCACGAGATCGAACGGAGTGGCCCGGATTTTTTCCAGGGCTTCGCGGCCATTTTCCGCGCAGATCACCTGATGGCCAAGACGTTCGAGCCGGCGGGCGAGCATGTCCCGGTTCAACTCGTTGTCATCCACCACGAGCAGGCAACCCGGTTCCGTCGGAAAAATGATTTCGCCGGCCTCCGGAACGAAACTGGCCGTGCCCGCGGGGGTCCGGCGCAAGAATGTGGTGACGGCACCCGGTTCACCCAACTCCTCCTTCCTTCCGGGAATGAGTTTGGTGACGATCAACTCCAATAATTGACGGGCGGCGTGGTGGATCTTTTGGAAATCCGAGATGAAAGCGTCCTGCCGGCGATCACTCGCCTCTTCCTGCAACATCTCCGCGTAGCCAATGATTTGGTTTAACGGCGTTCGTACTTCGTGATGCAAAAATGCTTCGCTAGGTTCCGCGCCGGATTTGGAAGGATCGAACAGGTTGTCCACGACGGCGAGCAATTGGCGTCCGGCGGCGTGGATGCGCTGCAAATCGGGGATGAAGGCATCTTGTTTCTGGTCCTGGGCCTCCTCAATGGACATCTCGCAGTAGCCGAGGATGTGGTTGAGCGGAGTGCGCAACTCGTGCTTCAACGTGGAAGAACGAGCTGGCGTTTCCTGGCTCATGATTCGTAGCCACTCAGCTATGGGTGGGGCGCAGAACTCCTGTTCTGCGTGAACAGGGCAACTTTGCAACACGCAGAGCTGGAGCTTGGCGCTCCGCGCCCGATGAATGAGGGATTGCCATCGTTTCAACTTTCCGGGTTTTCGGGAGGGTTCCGGCCCAGCAAGGCCTCCATTTTCCCCAGCAGGCGTGGCAGTTCGATCGGCTTGGTATCGTAATCGTCGCAGCCGGCTTCGATGGTCTTTTCGCGGTCCCCGGCCATTGCGTGGGCCGTGAGGGCGATGACCGGAATCGCCTTGGTTTCAGGTTTGGACTTGATTTGGCGAGTCGCTTCCCAACCGTCGAGCACGGGCAGGCTCATGTCCATCAGGATCAAGGCGGGCGCTTCGGATTGCGCCATGGCGACGGCTTGCGCGCCATCGACAGCCATCACGACCTGGTAGCCCTTGCGTTCCAGCCGCCGCGAAAGCATGTCGCGGTTCATTTCGTTGTCCTCGACTAAAAGTATTTTGGTCATGTCATGCCACCCAGTCGTTCTTCGCCTTGCGCTGGCGGACGCAGCGCGATACCAACTCGCGCACTTCCATCAGCAAAGCTTCGCGGGTGAAGGCTTCTTTCTGCAAAATCTTTTCGACATACCCGCTCAATTGCAAGCGATCTTCGGGCGTCAAGGTTCGGGCCGTCACCACCACCACGGGAATCGTGCGCCAGATTGTGTGCTTGTGCAACTCGGCCACGAAGGCGAAACCATCCATTCGCGGCATCGTCAGGTCCAGCAGGATCAGCGCCGGTTTCTCCTGCGCCAGCTTCGCCAGTCCGTCGATGCCGTCCACCGCTTCCATGGCGGTCCAGCCTTCTTTTTCGAGCATCCGCGCCATCAGGTTGCGGGTCGCATCGTCGTCTTCCACGATCAACACCAGGTGGGGTTCCGGCAGATGGCGGAAACGTTGCAACGCGGTCAAAAGCCGGTCCCGGTCAACCGGTTTGGGGACGTAATCCGCCGCGCCCAGCGCGTAGCCGAGATTCTTGTCATCGACGATGGTCAGCATGATCACTGGAATCTCCGCCAGTTCGGGATCGCCCTTGAGCGCGCTGAGCACCGCCCAGCCATCCATGCCGGGCATCATCACGTCCAGCGTGATGACAGTTGGGCGGATTTTTTTTGCCAGTTGCAAACCGCACGGCCCATCCGCGGCGCACTCGACGTGAAAGCCTTCCTTGTTCAGGAACCGTTGCAGCAAATCGCGCGCGGGAGCTTCGTCGTCGATGACCAGCACGGTGTTGCCTTCGATGGGGAGAGAATCGGCACTGGCTGGTGCGCGGCGGGCGGGTTCTTCCGGCAACTCCCGCACCTCGGCGGGCAACCGGATGGTGAAAGTCGAGCCTTTGCCCGACTCGCTGGTTACGTTCACCTCGCCGCCCATCATGCGGCAGAAGTGCCTAGTGATGGCGAGCCCCAGCCCGGTGCCGCCGAATTTACGCACGGTCGAAGCGTCCGCCTGCGAGAAGGCCTGAAACAGCCGGCCAACCTGTTCCGGCGTCATACCGATGCCCGAGTCGCTCACGCGGAAGATGATCCAATCGCGTCCGGCGGAACTTTCGCGGACTGCTTCGAGAGTCACGGTGCCATTTTCGGTGAACTTGCTGGCGTTGCTGAGAAGGTTGAACAAAGACTGCCGCATTTTTGTCAAGTCCGCGCGCACCGTCCCGAGCGAGCCCGCCCGGACAATCTTCAGGTGATTGTTCTTTTTCTTCACGAGCAATTCGGTGGTGGCCACCACATCATCCAGCACGGTCGCCAGGTCGAACGTTTCGAGAAACAACTCCATCTTGCCGGCTTCGATCTTCGACAGATCGAGGATGTCGTTGATCAGATTAAGCAAGTGCTTGCCCGCGCTGTGAATGCGTTTGAGGTCGGGAACGAACGTCTGGTTCCCGGAATCCCCGGCTTCCTCCTGGAGCATTTCGCTGTAGCCGATGATGGCATTGAGCGGCGTGCGCAACTCATGGCTCATGTTGGCGAGGAACTGGCTCTTGGCGTGCGTGGCGGCCATCGCCTCCTCCTGGGATTCGCGAAGCTGTTCGTTGACGCTCTTGAGTTCACGCTCGTGCTGTTCGATGCGCGCGAGCATTTCGTTGAACCGGTCGATGAGGAACCCGATTTCATCGTCGGTCCGTTTTTTCGCGCGCGCGGAATAATTCTTCTTTTCCGAGACTTCGCGCGCGGTGCCGGCGAGATCGAGGATTGGTTCCGAAATCACCTTTTGCAGCCGGGAGGAAACCAGGTAGGCGACCAGCAGGGCGGCGCCAAGGATGACTGTGCCGATGATCGCGTAAAGCCACAACAGCGCGCGCATTTCCACCATGTCGGCCCGCAAATAAATCATGCCGAGTTGATCGTTGCCGCGTAGAATGGGCTGGAACAGCACGAGTTCGCCATTTTGGAATCGGTGGCTTTCGTGTTCGCCCGCCTTTGGCCAGTCGGTGGTTTTGGGTTGATCATGCCGGGTGTAGCCAGCCAGCACTTTCCCGTCTTTGACATAGATGGCGGCTCCGAGGATATAGGCGCGATGTTCCAGGGTGGCGAGCGTTTTTGCCGCCGCCGCCTCGTCGTCAAAATCAATGGCGGAGCTGGCGTTGGCGCCGATGATGTCCGCAAGTGAGCGCAAATCCCGCCCCATCGCCCGGCGAAGCAGGAACCTGTCGCTGAGGCCGATCAGCATCACTGTGAGGAGCAGGGCCAGACCGCTGGTCAGCATGACCAGCAGCATGAGTTTGGCCTTGATCGTGCGGTTGCGAAAGGCGGGTATCATGGGACGACGCGAACAATCACGGTCAGGAGCGCTCGCTGATCCCGCGTCATGACTTGACCACGCGCGCCAGCTTCAGCAAATCGGAACTGATGGTCAGGCCCTTGCTGCGGGCGGCGTCCTGGTTGATCTCGAAGCGGACCCGGTTGCGCTCGTAAATGAAATTGATGATGCCGCCCCGCTGGGCGAAGCCGTCGATTTCGCTTACGGTCACGATTTTGGCATCTTTCAGGCTTTCCAAAAGCTGCGGCAGCCGTTCCTTTTCGGACGCGCTGATGAAGAGAATCTGGCAACCCTTCAAATCCTCCGCCGAGGAAACTTCCTTCACCGTCAAGGTGCGTCCCTTGACTTGTTTGCCCTTGAGCGGATCCAGCGCGGGTCCGAACGGATTCTCGCCCACCACGCCGATGGTGATGTTGCTGCCCGCCGGCGGCAAAGATTGTTCCGGCCACTCGATGTAGTTGAGGAAGTTGTAAAGGTAGGCGGCTTTGATCTCGTACTCGCGCGTGCCGGCAAAAGCGGCCGGGCCCGGCGCAGCCCAAAGGACCAGCAAGGCGGCGATGGCTCTCAGCCAGAGAATGCCTTTAAAACGCATAAGTCCACCCCACGTTGATGGTCCATGATAGTCCAAGTTGGGGCCCGGTCAAATGTTCGTAGATGGGAAAGCCGCCTTCGATGGTGAAGCGATTCCCCATCATGATTCCCTTGGGAACGTAAACATCAAAACCGAACAAGGCGTTCACGCGCTGGCCGGCCTGTTTGTCCGGCCGCGCCTCGGCGGTGGCGGGCACCGCGCCGTAGGCCGGATCGGCGCCATGCACGTTGCCCCAAACCTTGCCTTCCAGCCGCATGTACGGCGCGAACCATTCACAGACTCCATAAGCGCCCCACGCGCTGCCCAGGTATTCGTTGCCGAGACGATAGCTGCTCGAGTTGCGCCCGAGCCGGATGGTTTCAATCGTTTGCGCGCCCCAAGCCCAGCGGCCTGCATCGCCCAGGTAGGTCAGACCGGGCAGCAAAGCATAAGTGCCCGAGCCCGGCTGCATGGGATACTCCAGCTTCTGCAACGGCTGGGAAGGATCACCGAGCCGATGATCCCGCACGTCAATGGATCCCGTGGGAAAGCTCATGCCGCCGTCCAACACCAGCCGGTTGCCGCCTTTCCGGATGTCCCCGAGCAAAGTGTACATGCCCATTACCTGCAAATCGTTGATGCCGTCGCCATGTTGCGAGAAGGTGGTATTCGCCCGCGTCAGATGCACCATGGACATCTGCTTGTATGAAAGCATCGCCATCAGGGTCAAACGGTCGCTTGGCGCGTACATCACATCGAACATATGTTCTTCCATCTCCATTCGAGTGTGCGCGAAGGCAAAACTTGGGTTTTGCGCAAAAACTTCCGCCGGAGAAATTGCATGCCCGCCGCTGCGAATGCCCTCCATGTCCATGTACATGAACTGGTAACCGACCATGAACTCGCCCGCCGGATGCGTATGCGCGCCCAGCACATTCATCTGGACAATGTCGAGATTGTAAAGCTCCTGCAGGCTCAGGCCGGTGAGGTCGCCGGGTTTCATGAATGGAGCCATATCCATGTCCATCCCCATGGCGGGCGCTCGCGATTCCATCATGGACAAACTCAGCAAGCCGCAAAGAACGAAGGCAAGGCGCAACCCGCGCACCGTGTTTTTGCAATAGCGTTTGTTCATCGCGTTCACATCAAGCAGTCCTGCTGATGGCGCGCTGCTCCTGAGTTGCACGCCATTTTGCACCCTAATCCGCGTGATGAAAACAGGTCCACTTGTAAGCTCCCGCAACGAACGGGTAAAGCACAAAAGGCGACCATTCCGCCGTGGGGCGCACCTTAAAACAACCATCGCGAAGGCGGCGTAACGGCGGTGGGGACAGCGTCCCAAGAGGCAGGCCGAAATGATGTGGGACGGGCCGTCTCGACCTCGATGGCGGTTGTGCGCCCAGGCCAGGAACGAACGGGGTTCGTTCGTTCGGCGGCGGTTACATCAGGATATGGTTGGTGGGAGACTGCTTGCAGACGGGCGTAGTCTGCAAATTGCCGCCGATGTAACTTGTGTCCCACCGGTTGCTCTGATCGAGCGGGCAGGTGGGCAGTGAGCCGTTGATCCCGCGCCCCAAATAGGGCTGCAATTCCGCGATTCCCGGCCGGGCGGTGGCGGGGACCTTGTGATCCGTGCCCCATTCCTGCTTGGCGGCGTCGATCTGGCGCAGGTTGTTGATGCAAGCGTTGGTTTGGGAAGTGGTGCGGGCGCGCACGAAGTTGGGAATGGCTATCGCCGCCAGCAGGCCAATGACAGCCACGACAATCATCATTTCAACGAGTGTGAATCCCGATTTTCTTTGATCCCTAAGTTCCATAATACCGTTTCCTTCTGTGGGCCGGTTGTAATCGCAGGAATGGAATAGCAGCCTCGATACCACTGTGAGTTTTGGGAGTACGCCAAATGGCGGTGGCGAGATTCGAAACTGCCTCGAATTGGGGCAAATTTGTCCCGTTTTGAAACAAGAGACCACAATTCTATCGCATTCTGGTTGCGCGGAGTTAAACTGGCAGCAAGCCTGAATATTGCCATGAAAGCGTATCGATCTTATCGCAACCTGCCGGCGCTGGCGGGGATTTGTTCCCTGGCTGAGGCCGCCAAGCCCGGATTGTCCGTGGAAGAGTGTGTTACCCGGCTGAAGCGTTATCATTATGCGTTCAAGCGGCTGCACCAAATCTTTGCCGCGCGCCTGACGTCCGAACCGATCTACGAGCTCAAGATGGGCTTCAGTCTGCACGCGCACTTGTGCGCCGAACACGTGGCGGCGTTGCGCAAGCGCGTGGGCGAGATGCGGGAGCCGCCCCTGGGCCTGGAAGCGGTTCCGGACCCGAAGCTGGAGATCTTCTTTGACGAAATCCTGGCCGCGCCGACGACCGAAGAATTGGTGCTGGGAATTTATGGGAAGGCGGTCCCGGCGCTGCAAGCCGCGTTGGAGCGGCACCTGGCGGATACCAATTTGCTGGTCGATCATCCTTCGGCGCGATTGTGCCGGTTTGCTTTGCTGGAGTTGGCGGACATTCGGGAGTTCGGGACGCGGAGCATTGCCGCGCTGGTCAATGAAGATTGCCGACGGAAGGCCTCGGAATGGCTTGGGTTGTTGGATGAGTGCCTCGTTGAAGTGGGTGGATTGGATGGGGCGAAAAATAGAGAAGGTTCGTCCTTGCCGCAACGCAAGTATTCAGCGGCGGCGTATCAATATGATCGCACGCCGCGGCGGGATGAGCGGTTTCCTGATCCTTACAACATGGGGGTGAATGCGGAGGTGTTTCTGTACGACAAACAATTTCCGCCGGAGCCAAAGACATTGATGATGTTTTACAAGCGGTTGCGGGAAATCGACGTGCCCGAGATGATGGCGAGCATCATCGTCGAGACGCCGGGCAAGCCGTGGGATTATTACCGCGACATGACGCGGCAGCTTTGGGATGAGGCACGGCATGCCATGATGGGCGAAGTGGGTTTTGCGGACCTGGGCATCGATTGGGCGAACAAGGTAATGGTGAATTTTACGTGGTCGCTTGCGCTGAACAATCAACTCAAACCGATTGAGCGCCATGCGGTGCTTTATTTCATCGAGCAGGGCCTGATGCCGAAGACGGGCAAGCGTTTCGAGTGGGAGGTGGGCGTGGCCTCGCATAATCCGCTGTCCGCGTTGTTTCAGGATTACGATTGGGCGGATGAAGTGTTGCACGCGCGGATCGGGCGGGATTGGTATTTGAAGGAGTTCAAGAACGCGCAGGAGGCGGTGCGATACGGGGATGAGTGCTGGTCGCGGGTGCTGATGAATTGGGAGGCATGGCGGCAGCAGGGGTTGACGCAGCATCGGAACTGGTGGCCGGAGGTTTATCGGGACGCGTGCGAGCATTGGGGGATCGAGCCGGATCCGAAGGTGCTGGCGTATTCGACTTCGTACCAGACGGTGCGGGCGGATTTGAAGAATTTGGTTGGGTCGGCGTGAGCGCACGAATCCGTTGCTTGGTTTGAAGCTTCCTTCACGGGCGAAGCGGCGTCGCCGCTGCGCTTTGCCACCGCATTCCAAGACCCGGCACAATTTGCGGGCGCCTTTACTCGCGCACGGACATGCCGGTGACGACAAAGCCCAGGTTTTGCAAAGCAGGGAGGAACGCTTCCACTTCCTTGCGGTGGTCCTTGTCGAACCCGATGACGATGCGGATGCGCCCGTCCCAACTGCTTTGGGTAAGCTGGATCCGGCCGCCGATGCTCTTGAGGAAGATCAGCCGGCAGCCTTCCTCCTTGATCTGGCAAAGTTCGGAATGCCGCCAATTGAAGATGAATTGGGCCGCGATGTCCTCGGATTTCAGACGGCGCTGCTGGGTGAACAATTCGATGTGGGCGCGGTCATTGAAGGATTCGAAGTAACGGAAGGGCGACCATTGCGGCGCGAAGCTCGAACCGCGCCAGAACATGGGATCGGTGAGCGCCGCGCCCATTTCCCAGATGGAATCGTCATGGCGCGAGAGGACGAACAATTTGAAGGGTTCGTGCGGCGCGACGATGATTTGATCGCCGTCGATGGTGTCGCCGAAAAGGACGCTTTGGAAGACCTGCTCGCGGGAGAGAATGCGGGTGCCCGAATTCCAGAGGAAGTTGTCCCGCCAGCGCTGGCGGGCGTCCTGGTATTCCGTGAGGATGCGCAAGGGGCGGTAAATCCGGACGAGGTCGCAGTAAAGGCCCGCGCCGAGGGAGGTCATGTACTCGCGATAGCCCATCGGCACGGGGAGGCCGAAGTGCTTTTCCAAAAGGACGATTTCCCCCTCCTGGATGAGCGTCAACTTATTGGTGACCAGGTATGTTTCAGTCAGGGCCATGGAGTGTGTGGTCCAAGCGGGATGCCGTGGTAAATGAGAGGTGGCATGGTTCCAATAAATCAGCGTGGTGAAAAATTGCGTGAACTGGTGTTCAAAACGATTTCATGGTGGGCGATGAGGGATTCGAACCCCCGACCCACAGCGTGTAAAGCTGCTGCGCTACCACTGCGCCAATCGCCCGAGCCATTGGATATGTTGCGCGGAATTGGCGGCGGTGCAAGTTCATTCCTGCGGTTGTTCTTATCGTCCTCGTGCTCGTCGTCGTCCTCGTCCTCGTTGTCGGTTCGTTTTGAACCAGACCGAGGACGAGCACGAGCACGAGCACGATAGGGAGAGGAGAACGAGCGATTGCTTTTGCTCAAGGGATGGCCAGGGTGCCGGGCAGGCCAAGGCGGGTATATTCGTCCGGGTCGATTTTGCGGATGGCGATGGCGGCGGCGAGGCGTTGTTCGGGGTCTTTCTCCAGACAATCTTCAAGCAGGGGAAGAGCGGATCTTGCTTCCGGGCCGATATCGCCTAACAGGTCGATTAGACGCTGGTCCCAGGAGATGAGAATCTTATCACTGCTCTTGCACAACTCGGTCAATGAATCCACCGGTTGCGATTCAAAGTGCAGACGCCACAAAGCAACTTGAGCTCTCAAAGCCGAAAGCTTTGAAGAGTCAATATAAATAACCGATGCTGCGGCGGATTCGCTGCGCCAGTGAGCTCTCAAAGCCGAAAACTTTGAAGAGTCAATAGGGAACCCAGGCGGATTCAACGAACGTTCCGCCTGGAACTGTCGCAAAACCACCACTGCATTGGAGGATTGACCGGGCGCGATCCGGCTCAGAGCTTCGGCGGCTGCCAGTTGTGTATCAGGGCTTCTGTCGGCAAGAAGATCCTCCAGAGCCGGGACGGCAGCCTGAGCCTCCGGTCCGATGGCGCCCAGAGCCTTGCAGTAGCAATCGATGGGAAGATAGAGAGGTTTACGCTTTAATGCGTCGCTCATGAGGGGTACGGCTGCACGGGCGTCCGGGCCGATTTCTGCCAGGGCTACGGCAGCCAGAGCAGCCATTCGGGAGTATTGTACGCGTGCTCTTATGTCATTTGCCGAAGGCGGTTCCTCGTGTAGTAACTCAATCAAGGCCGGCACGGCAGCGGCTGCTTTAGGCCCAATGACCGCCAAGGCGCGTGCTGCGCCGGATACGCGCCTTGGATCACCGGCTTTAAGAACCGTTATGCTCTGGCTTACTTGACCGGGAATGTCCTGATTGATTTGCCGCACGATCATTCGCAAGGCTTCGGAATCGATCTTCTTCAGGGTGGCTTCTGCTTCCCATCGAACATCCTCAACGGCATCCCTCAGAGCAGCTTGAACGGCTGGGCTTATGGATTTAGCCGTCTCTCCCAGTGGAGCGAGCGAGCTCAAAGCACTCGCCCTCATATCGTATTGAGAACTGCTCAGCAGATTCGAACAAACCTGGATGAGGATGTTGGTATCGTGCTCAATGCTCAGGAGGGCCTTGGCTGAAGCAAGAGCAAGCTGATCAGCAGACTGAGTCGCGGATCTCAAGCCGGGCACGGCTGACGAGGCTTTGGGTCCGATTTTCTCTAAAATATTCGCGCTTCGGATTGAGATGTCATCGTTGGTGGATTTCAGATTCGCGACTAGTTGAGGAAGAACCACCAGAGCGGCTTCGCCCATTGATTCCAAAGCCTCCGTCGCCTCCCAGCGGGTTTGTTCATCTTCGTCGGGATCACTGAGCACCTGAGCGAGCGCTGGAATCGCCGAAGCAGCGCGTGGTCCAAGTCTGCCGAGCACATTCATGGCTTTAAGCCGGCGCTCGTCGATCTGATCCAAGTTCGGCAATCGTTTCTTTAGCCAATCGCCCATTGGAAGATCATGTTGATCGAGAAATGCGTCGAATTTCACAAGTAATCGCGATGGCCTATGCTTCGTGATCTTGATCAAAAACGGGACGGCTTTGATCCCCAGCGCTTGAAATGCTTCGAAGGTTGGATCGGGAACCCAAGAACTTGAAGATGGCTCTGCTGAGTAATCCAACCAATAGCTGGCTGACTTGCCTTGGTAGGTGGGTTCACGCTCGAAGCCGGCTGTCAGCCATATGATCCCGGCTATTATTGTTAGCAACGTGGCAGACCAGAGGAGCCGCCGTTTGCCGCGCTTTGGCGGCGGCGTGGTGTTGGGTTCACGGTTGCTCATTGGCTGACTCGCGGAAGCATAGCGTGGGCTACGCAGGGTGTCCATAGCGGGGCGCAGGGTGTAATTTCACCCGAACCGATGGAAGGGGGCAAAGGCAGGTGGACTGAGTGGACGCGGATAGCAGGCGGCGTTTCGATCGCTTGTCCGGTGAACAAATCTGGATATAACTATTGACAGGGTTCCCTGGCTCAACCATGATGGGAGGCGAGTATCCACCGGTTGGTGGAGGCTTGGCATGCGAACGCTGTTTGACAGGTTAATTCAAAGGTCCGGTTGGGGCTTGGGGAGTTGTGTGTCCGGTCCTGGGGCGGGGAGCGCCGGGTTGCTGCGGTTGTTTGTGGCGGGCGTTTCAAAAGGCGGCGGGTTTGATTCAGGCCAATTCCGACTTATTTCGACTAATTCCGACCAATTAAACCAAAAATTAAAGTAGAATTAAACCAAATCCGGGTTGGTCCGGCTTAGTCCGGGTTAATCCGGCCTCAAAAAAACCAGCGGAGGCAAAATTGCCCGTTTTCCGTGGACTCCCATGGGTGCCGTCGTATGGGCTGGAACAAGGCAGAACAAGCCAAAACAAACCAGAACCAGCCTCGTTCGCCCTTGCCAGCGAATCTGCCGTGGACGTACATTCAAGCGTGTCCCATGTTGCGGCTGAACCTGAACCCATGATGCGATTTCGTTTATTGCGCGGGCCGGGTTGGCGTGATTTTTGCGCGGCCTGCCTGGTTTGGATTTTGCTTTCGGCTGCGGGCATCGGGGCGGAGGTGGTTCCAGCGGTTGCGGCTGTGAACCCGATTACCGAGGCGACCAATCACCTGGGCCAGTGGATTTGGGACGCGCAGACGATGGATAAGCAGACGTGCCGGCTTTGGAAATCGTTCGTAATTCCACCGGGCGCCGCGGTGGCCCGGGCCACGCTGCGCATCACGGTGGATAATGGTTATCGCCTCTTTCTGGATGGGCGGGAGATCGGGCGCGGCAGCGATTGGAAGACGGTGACGGAGTACGATGTGACGTGGCTGCTCAATGCGGGCGCGCATGTGCTCGCGGTGGAGGGCTTCAATGACCGTTTGCAAGCCGGGTTAATCCTGGGCTTGCGGATCGAATTGATGGACCAAAGCACGATCGACGTTCTGTCGGACCAAACGTGGCGCATCGTGCCTGCCAGCGAATCGCACTGGGAAGCCAGGACGAAGCCGGCCGCGAACTGGCCGCTGGCGACAGTGGTGGGGAAGTTGGGCACGCCGCCCTGGAACAACTGGCCTTACGGAGTGATCGCCGAACCGGGGCTGCGTCCGGTCACGTTGAGATTCTGGCAGGCGCTTTGGTTTCAAATCAGCTTGCTGGTTGCCTGCGGCCTGGCGTTATTGGGTTGCCTGTGGCTGGCAACGCAACTGGCCATTCAGGCCAGGTCGCAACGGCTGCTGCAACTCGAGCGCGAGCGCATCGCGCGCGACATCCACGATGACCTCGGCGCGCGGTTCACGCAAATGGTGTTGCTGGCGGAGATTGCCAAGGGCGAGTTGCCGGCCAATTCCGAAAGTTCGGCGCAGCTTCAGCGGATTTGCGAAGACGCGCGCTCGGTGTCCCAGGCGATGGATGAGGTGGTCTGGGCCGTCAATTCCCGCCGGGACACGGTGCGTGACTTCGCAAATTTTCTGTGCAAGTTTGCCCAGGCTTTTCTCAAGGACACGCCCATCCGCTGCCGGCTGGACGTGGAACCGGACCTGCCCCTGGAGCCGTTCGACTTGGCGATTCGACGGAACCTTTTGCTCGCGGCCAAGGAGGCGATCAACAATGCCGCCAAACATTCCGGCGCGAGTGAACTTATTTTGCGGATTCACCGGCACACCGGCGGGTTGCGGCTCGTGGTCGAGGACAACGGCAAGGGGTTCGAGCTTTCGCTGACGGACCCGGGACGGAACGGCCTTTCGAACATGGCCCAACGCATGGAGGAGGCGGGTGGGCGCCTGGACGTGAGCACCGCGCCGGACCGGGGTTGCCGGATTGAATTTAGCCTGCCGCACACGCATGACCGCCGGTATCCGCGCTGGCTGGCCCGTCTTTTCGGCGGGCGGAAATCCATCCCGGCGATGCAAAACCCGCGGCTTGAGGTGGCAACGGAAGTGAAGGTCACGTAGCATGTCCGTGATGAAACGCGAATCAGTGCGAAAACCAGCCGAACCGGCCACGCCCGACCGGATCACGGTGGCGCTGGTGGAAGACAAACCCGAATTGCGCGAGAGTTGGTCGCGGCTGATCAATTCGTTTCCGGAGTTCGCTTGCGTGTGCGTTTGCTCCTCCGGCGAAGAAGCGTTGCGGACCATTCCCACGGTGCGGCCGCAGGCCGTGCTGATGGACATTTTCCTGCCTCGCATGTCAGGCATCGAGTGCACCGGACGGCTCAAGGCGTCGTTGCCCGAAACCCAGGTCGTGATCCTGACCGGGGTGGATGACGATGAACTGGTGTTCATGGCGTTGGAAGCGGGCGCGGACGGGTATTTGTTGAAACGCACGAAGCCGGCCGATTTGCAGGCGGCACTGCGCGATGTCCTGAGCGGCGGCGCGCCGATGACCAGTGAAATCGCGCGTCGCGTCGTTGAATCGTTCCGGCGTCCGGGCAAATCCCGTTCGCAACCGGCAGTTCGACTCAGCGCCCGCGAAGAAGAGGTTTTGATTTTGCTCTCAAAAGGCTATGCTAATAAGGAAATCGCCGATCACATGTCCTTGAGCGTGGAAACGGTGGGAAGCCATCTGAAGCACATTTACGAAAAGATGCATGTCCGTTCGCGCGTGGAGGCGGTGACGCGGTATATTACAACCCGGCCATGAAACAGCATCGTTTTGAATCTTATGCGAATTAAACTGCGTCGTTATTCATATTTACTGGGCCTGTGCTTGTGCGGCTGCATGACCACACGCCGGGAAGCGTCTGATCCGAAGCCCGCGCCCGCGCCAACGCAAATGGAGCAGGTGACCGGCATCGGCGGTGTTTTCATCAAGGCGCGCGATCCAAAGGCAATGGCGGCGTGGTATCGCGACCACCTGGGCATTCAAACGCGAGGCGGGTACGCCGATTTCGCCTGGCGGGAAAAAGACCATCCCGAGCAGATGGGCCGCACGGTTTGGTCGTTATTTCCGACAAACACACCCTATTTCGCTGCTTCGCCGGCCCCGTTCATGATCAATTATCGCGTCGCCAATTTGGACCGCATGATCGATCAACTCCGGCGCAGCGGCATCAAGGTGGAGAAGGTCGAGGAGTACGATTACGGCCGGTTCACGTGGATAACCGATCCGGAAAACAACCGCATCGAACTTTGGGAACCGAGGGAGAAGAAATGACCGGCGCTTCGATTAACTACATGGGTAGTTAATTTTCGTTCGAGGGCATCCCTCCGCGCGCCGACGGCGCACCAAGAGCCCCGCCCAAGCGCGACACGCTTTAGGTCAAAACCCGCGTTCGAGCATTGGCTTGGCTTCGGTTGTCCATAGAGACAACCGAAGCACACAAGGAAGCCGGCGGGCCAATATTCAAACCCAAGCGTGATTTACTTCGGCGAAGTGCTGTTGGTGCTGGAGGAGCTTCCCGTCCCCGTTCCGGTGCTTGAGCCGGTGCCACCACTGCTATTGGTGCTGGTGCCGTAGCTGCCACCGCTTTGGTTGGTGCTGGAGGAGCTTCCCGTTCCCGTTCCGGTGCTTGAGCCGGTGCCACCACTGCCATTGGTGCTGGTGCCGTAACTGCCACCGCTTTGGTTGGTGCTGGTGCCCATGTCCGAGCCAGAGCCCGAGCTGCCGGTGCCGCCCTGGTTGCTTCGATTCGTGCATCCGGCCAAAGCGAGAGCTGCGCACACTATCACGATTTGCATTTTCATACCTTTTCCTTTTCCTTGTTAGTTATTTAATTGTCGTTCCGTCTTATGACATTAAGGGCTGGCTTTTCTGTCACCACTCCGGTGAAAACCTGTTTTGCCATGGCGGGGGCACCCCACTCCGGAAACGGCTGAGTTATTGAACGGCTAATACTCATCGGTGCGGGTAAATCGCGGTCGGTGGTGGCGCTGCTCCGATGGGCGGCGCAGGTAAGGGCTGGCTGATGACATCGTCCTGCGGGGGCAGCGTGTTGGGCGTTTCCTGTCGCTGGTCGCGATTGATGTCCTCCATTTGGGTGATCACGTTGTTGCTGACCCCCTGGTTGCGGAGATAATTTTCCTGCGCCGGTGTCAGTGTGTAGAGTTGATTGGCCGCGCGCAGGCGTTGGAGCATCTCATCGTCACTGAGGCCGGCGGCCTGCATCGCCACCACTTCGTCCAGCGTGACGAAACCATCGTGATTCAGATCGGCTGTGGTTGAGCTGCGCACTTCGGCCACTGCGGCCGGGCGGGCCTTGGGTTGCCGGGGTGCGGGTGCGATTGTGGCGGAGGACTGGGCGTTGTTGGCGTCGAGGGCGGCGCTCGCACCGAGACCCGGTGTATTGGGCCCACTGGCCCCGCCAGCCGACGTCCCGCTGAGAGCATCGTTGACGGCTCCCTGGTTCCGCTCGTTGCCAGAAAGACTGTCGCATCCGGCGAGGCTTAACGCCGCGAACAATGCCACGGTTGTGCAAAGAAAGCTTCGCTTAATCATGCACTCCAAAAGGTTTAACTCCCTCCCTTGCAAAATATGGATCTTATTGCCTCGATCCGCAATCGGCGAAGTCAGCCCCGGTTTGGTTGCGGATTCCTGGACCTGCCGATGTGACTGGGGAGATTTCCCCATTATCCCTTCAATCTGCGTAAAGTTAGGGTTTGGTTGGTCGTCCGGTTCGGGCTCTCGTTTGGAGCGGAAGACGTTCCGTGTGCAATACTATTGCTATTGGCAGGAGGGGACCATGGCAGAAACCGTCGGCGATTTTCCGGTTAAGCGGCCATTCGACTGGGCGGCAGGAGGATTTACGGGCATCCCGGCGACGGAATTAACGGAGGGAAGTCCGTGGCGTGCGCGATTATCCAGCGGTTTTATCGGGAAATGGCGAACCGGTGGCAAGATAAACGAAAGGAACATTATGAGCGACGAACTGACAGGAAAACACATCGCGATTTTAGTCGCGGATGGATTTGAACAGGTGGAAATGACCGATCCGCGAAAAGCGTTGGAAGACGCCGGAGCGGACACGGACCTGATTTCCCCGGCGGACAAAAAGGTGATGGGCTGGGATTTGAGCAAATGGGGCCGCAGCTTCAAGGTGGACGTGCCGCTCGCGCAAGCCCGCCCGGAGGATTACGATGCCCTGCTATTGCCCGGCGGCGTGATGAACCCGGACAAGTTACGCGTCATCCCGGAGGCGGTGCAGTTCGTAAAGGCATTCTTCGACGCGGGCAAACCCGTCGCGGCGATTTGTCACGGGCCGTGGACGGTGATTGAAACCGGGCACGCCAAGGGCCGGCGCGTCACCTCCTGGCCTTCGCTGCAAACGGACTTGCGAAACGCAGGCGCCGAGTGGGTGGATGAGGAAGTGGTGGTGGACAACGGATTCGTGACGAGCCGCAAGCCGGGGGACATTCCGGCCTTCAACCAAAAGGTGATCGAGGAGTTTCGCGAAGGCGTGCATAAGCGCGAGGAGCATCCGGAAATGGCCGCGCATACGGCGTGATGTCCTGGAGCTTGATTGCCCTTCACTCCGCGGCTGCTGGACCATTTACACCCGCATGCTTGTCGAAACCGATGTAGATGCGGGCGTTGGCATTTCGGGCGAGGTCGCGGAGAGTTTCCAGTTCCAGCATGCGGAGCAAGGCCGGGTGTTGCGTATAGGCCTGGGCGGTGCGTTCGCGCTCCTGTAATCGGCGAATCTCCGCTTCGGTTTGCAGGCGCTGGACTTCGGTGGCTCCTTGAGCTTCGAGGCGCTGGGCGTTGCTGCGCGCTTCGGCCTGTGAGCGCTGGGTTTCGGCAGCGGCCTGGGTTTCAATCTTCTGCACGTCGGCCTTGGTGCGTGCTTCGACAAGTTGCACCTGGCTCATGCGTTCGGCGGCCAGAACCTTGTTCATGATTTCCTGCAGATTGCCGGGGAACACGAGGTCTTTCACATCGGCGCGATGGATGGTGACACCGTAGCTGGCCGCGGTGCCTTTAACATCGCGCAGGATGTCTTCACTCAGGCGATTGCGATTGGTGAGGATGTCCTCGAGGGTCATGGACGCGAGCGAACGGCGCGCGGCGAGCTGGACGTCGCTGTAAAGGCGGTCTTCGTATTTCTCGACCGCGTGCAAGGCGAGTTTGGGATCAACGACCCGGAACTGGACGATGATGCTCACGCGCAGGGCGACCTTGTCGGCGGTGAGAATTTCCTGGCCCTTGATGGTGAGGTCGCGTTCGCGCATGTCCACAAGCACAAGTTCCACGAGCGGTTTCTTCCGGCCAAAGATCCCTTCACGATTGGAGATTTTGTAGCGGCCGGCTTCCACGACCTTAATGAGGACGCCATCCTCGTACCAGAGCCCCCGATGGGTGTCCTTGATGATGATTTCAACCTCGTTCGTGAATTTCATTGGATGGCAGCGGTGTTGGCGTTGGCAATCAAACCCCGAAGCGGGGCTGATATTGAGAACGATCGAGAACAGATCTGCATCTGCTGAGTCACATTCGCAATGAGTGACAACAATGCTTGTTGGAGACCGCTCATTAACCCCGCCGGGGCGAATGTGAGTGAACCTGACTGCGGCGATGGAGTCAATCAGGAAGCTCCAAGCACCAACAGCCAGGCTCCAGAAAAACACCAAGATCCAATCCTCAAACGACAGCCAACGCTGCCTTGGGGCTTGAAAATTGGTGTTTTTCTGGAGCTTGGCTGTTGGTGCTTGGAGCTTTTCTCTGGCGCAAAGCAGTTTGGCTTTGCGGGGTGACAACCCTATTTCGATCTGGCCTGCCGGAGTTGAGGTTTGAAACATGAAGAACGGAGAGACACTGAACGTGCGGTTTGCCCGCGGATCGCTGGCGGGATTGGCGGGCACGATGGCGATGCAAGCAGTCATGGGTGTGCAGCAGAAGAAGCTGCCCGAAGCCTCTCCCCCGATGAAGGGCAACCCGGCGCATTTCATGGTTGAGAAACTCGAGCAAGCCCTGCCCGAAAAAGTCCGGGGCAAAGCGCTAACCCAACTCGAACAGGCCATTGAGGGAGCGCTTCCGGTCGGTTACGGTGCGACGTTCGGTTCACTTTACGCGGCTTTGCGACCGAAAGGTGGAAATCCGTTGGTGGACGGCACCGTTTTGGGCCTGGCGAGTTGGGCCGTCGGCTTTCTCGGCTGGCTGCGCGCGGCTGATCTCATTCCACCGGTCCGCGAGCACAAGCCCCATCAGGTGGCCACGTCCATCATCGAGCACGCGCTTTACGGCATCGCCGTGGTCGGCGCCTACAACTGGCTGCGCAAGCGGATTTGAACGCAGCACCTCCCGGTTTCACGGCGGAACCCTGCGCTTCGCGCTTCTCACAGCCATTCCTTGATGCGCTCCTGGTACTTGTTATACAGGAATCCGAGCCCGAGCAGGACAACCCCCAAGGCCATGAAACTCATGATTTGGTAAATTTTCTGGAGCTTCCAAATGTCGATGGTCATCACGCGGCCCAGTGCGCAGGCGAGAACGGCGAGGCCAAGCCAACGATAAACCCGTTCGCGCCACGCCATGCCCAGGACGAACAGCACCAGCGCCAGAAGGGACCAACTGGCCGTATGATAAAACGAACCCTGGGCATGCGCGCCGACCCACAAGTAAAGATAGCGCCAGAGGCTCAGTCCGGCGATCACCATGACGCCGGCATGAAGTTCCGGCCGAAAACGGTAACGGTCGAGCCAGCGCTTGGCCGCGCGTTGCTGGGCGAGCAAGGCGAGCAGCACCAGAAGATTGGGCCAATAGAGCGCAGGCGCGGAACCTTCCGGCCACCAGAAGCGCACGACCGCGCTGAGGGTGAAAATGCCGCTGAAGATAAGCGCTTCCTGGCTGCGCAACAAACCAGCCAGGACGAACAGCAACAGCCCCGCCAGCCCCAACACCCAGCCTTGTTCGCGCGGATTAATGTACTCATGCACCCACCAGAGCGTCATCACCAGCGCCACCACGCGATAGCCGAGGCTGATGTTGAGTAATGGATTTTTTACCGCCGGATCGGCATCGGGACGGCGCTCAAACCACTTGACGGTGCCGAGTGAAAGGAGCACGAGCACGAACACCGGCGCGAGCGGGAAATACCATTCCGGCTTGACCGATAACAATTGGCGCACGAATTCCCAGCCGCTCACCACGAGCAGAATTTGCCCGGCCGCCGCCAGCAGCCAATACCTTGCGATCACGCCGTAGGCCGTCAATACCAGCGCGAGCAAACTCGCCAGCGCCAGCCAGTCGCCGGGCTCGAACCTCGGGTGCAGCCAGGAAAAGAGCAGCCCCACCACGGCCAGCGCATAGAGCCCTTGCAACACCTGCCGGATTTCCACGCGCAAAATCAGCGTCTTTTGCCGCTGCCACCAACTGCTGACGCCGAGGGTAATGGCGATCACTGTTGCGGGATTCCACCAGGGCCGATGCGGGTTTTGCGCGGCGGACTCGACGATCCAAAGCAGTTGGGCGAGCAGCAGAAAAGCCTGCCCGAACAAGGTAATTTCAGTGAGGCGAAGCGCATAGAACGAGACGGTGAAGAGCAACGCTTCCAGCGCCAGCAACGGTGCGAGATAATCGGGGTTGGTGAACGTCCACGTCACTCCCAACCAGGCGATCAAGGCCAGGGAACAAAAGACCGTGATCGGCGGATCGAAGGTGCGGCCTTCGCGCGGTGGCGCGTGGCGGCGCGACCAGAGCGCATTGATCAGCATGAGCGCTCCGACCGCGGCTCCTTGCGGCCAGCCGAGACGCTGAACCAATGGAACCGCCTGGTATTGATCGACGAAATTCGAGGTTTGAAAAGCAACCGCCAGGCAGGAGAAAGCCAATGAACCAAATTCCAGCACCCGGTTGCGCAACGGGCGGGCGATGGCCAGCAGCACGAAACTTTCGAGCGCGGTCGCGAGGGCAAACGAGTGTTGGCCGGTGTGTTCCCGGGTGACTTCCAGGCAGGCCAGCAGAGCGAGCACCGTGAAGAAGATCGTCTGCGGATGGCGCTGGCTTTGCTCCCACGTGGTTTCCTTGCGGAACCAACCCGCTTGAAACAGCAAAATCGCCACCAGCAGGACGCCTTGACACAGTCCGTCGTGCAGCGGGAAATCGACCGGTTTGAATTTGAACAGGAAGTCGAACGACTGATACGCGACCGCCAGGGCGGAGAAGGTCATTGCGCCAAGGCCGAGCACGCGATTGCGCAGCGGGCGCGCGGCGACCAGAAACAGCGCGGCTTCCAGCGCAAAGGCGAAGGCGCACCATTGCGGGGCCGTATGTGCCCACGTAATCTCGAACGCCACGAGCAGGGCGAGCGACGCAAAGAAAACTTTCTGGACGTGCCGGGGACTTTCCTCGTAGTTCGTTTCGTTGCGGTACCAGGCGGCGTTAAACAAGAGAAAGGCTCCGACCAGAACGCCGTGCCAAAGGCCGCCAGACAATGGGAAATCCGCCGGCTTGAAGCGATCGACAAACTCGTATGTTTGGCAGGCGGCGGCGATGCCCGCGAAGGTCATCGAGCCGACGCTGAGCATCCGATTGCCCAGCGGCCTGGCCGTCAGGAGCACCAAAGTGCTTTCGGCGGCAAAGATCAGGGCGCGCCAGGGTTCGGTGGCATTCTGCCACGACGTAATGATCCACATTGCCAGCGTGAGCATGGTGAAGAAAACGGTCTGTGGATGACGCGTGCTGTTTTCGTAGTTGGTTTCTTTGCGAAGCCAAAAAGCGTTGAACAACATGGCCGCTCCCAACGCCGCGCCCGTGATCAATCCCTTCGGGTTCTGGACGTCGATGTGTGGGATCGTCAGCGACACCGCCAGCGCGCCCGCGGCGTACGAAGCTATCTGCAAGACGCGGTTCTGCGTTTGCTGTCCCAAAACAACTAAAACGACGCTCTCGGCGGCGAGGACAAGGCCGAGCCGCAATCCGGTATAGTGGGCGACAAATCCGAGTGTGATCAACACCAGGCCCTGCGTAAGATAGGTGTTGCGAAAGATCTTGTCGTCCGGACGGAGCCGTTTGGCCAGCAGCGTGAGTCCCAGGAGCACGGCGCCGTAAATCAGCGAGAATTTCCAGAAGCCGTGCTGACGGACTTGAAACATGGTGAGCAAAAAGGCGGTGAAGAAAGCGCCATTGTTGAGGCTGAGGAAGGTGGCGCGCTTGCGGTCATCCCATTCCTTGTGTTTCGAGAGAAACACCGCGGCAGTGAAGATGATCCAATAGCTGATTAGAAAGAAATTGCCCGGCCAAAGATCTTCGGTCGGCCATTGCCACTGGCTGTCGCGGTAAAATCGCCAGAAGGCGTACCCCGCGTAAGTGCCCGCCAGACTGGCAAAAGAGAGGGTGGCCCAGCGATTACGAACCAGGAAGAAGACGGCGGCCAGCGTCAACACGAGATTCGAGTAAAGCGTGAACAACTCGGCGTGGGTGATGGCCGAGGAATAGTAGGCCAGAAGGACCGCGAACAAAGCCATGATCTCGGACTTTTTGCGGTCGGCCAGCCACACGATGAATCCGGCCCACACCAGCAATAACGTTCCATCCGTGAGCGCGCTGTGGATGATGCGCAGCGCTGTGACGTGGTACGCGGCGAACGTGGTAAAATAGACGGCTGCCAGGCCGCCGGCAACGAGCACGTGCGCGTAGTTCCGCAGCTTTTCTTCTTTGCGCTGCAACCATGTCCCCACGCCAAGCAGGGCGAAGCTGGCGAAATAAAGCATGCCCACCTTGCCGCCCGGTCCCAGGCGGGGAATATAATTTTGATAGGCGTAAGCGCCGAAGAGCCCCAGCGCGGTCAGCACCATGACAATGCCAAAGCGCACCAGCCAGACGGTGCCCACGCGCAGTTCAAGCGAGGACTCTTTTGGCCTGGGAGCCCCAGCGGGAGCCGCCGACTTAAGTGGCGGCGGCGGCTCGGTTGGAGGCGGTGGCGTCCATTGCTCTTCCCGGTGTTGGGCGAGCAGTGTCTCGAGTGCGGGCGCAGGCGGCGTCGAAGGCACCGCTTCGGTTCGCGCCGGTTCGGGAATCGGCGCGGGTTGCAGTGGCGGTTGGGCCGGCTGCGCTTGAACGTGAGTTGGCGCAACCACCGGCCTCGCTGGACGCGGGATAATCGGAGGAGTGGGCCGTGGCGCAACGGGGCGCGGACGCGGGGTTTCCTGCGGCGGCGGAGCGGGGGTGATTGCGGGCGGCGTTGGCGGAGTCGGTTGTGGAGCGGGCGCGGCTTCGGGCGGCGTCGGTTGAAGCGGCATTGGTTCCAGGGGAACCGGTTGTTGAAGCTGAACTTCGGGTTTGGGGACCTCGACAGGCTGAGCCAGGCGCGCTTCCAGTGCCGCCATGTCCCGGCTCAGGTTCTGCAACTGATGCAGCAGCACCTCGTGGCGCTGCTTCAGCCGCTCAAGTTCCGCGCGTTCGGAGTCGTTCATTTCGTCCCGGTCCTTGATGTGTCAGGGCCGACTCGCCACACCGTTCTGATTTTTGGGCATCTTCCCAGAAAGGCCGTGATCGGGCCAGCACTATTGCCCGCGTGGCGGGTGCCTGACGAAGCTCTGCGCTCCGCCCCGAATGGCCGGCGCGCCATAAAGCGTGTTCCGGCCTCGCGCATCCCGTGGATATGGCTTACGTTCATGTAGGCAATATCGCAGGACGGTGGAAGAATCGTTAATCGAAAAACTTCCGGCGTCGATTGATTTAAACGATAAACAAAATTTTCATTTCTCAACCGGAAGTTCTGAGACATTATGGCTGGCATGGGCAAGCGACGTGAGGCGCGGGAACGCGCCGTGCAGTTTTTATTTCAGTACGACTTTAATCCACCGGAGCGGCTGGATGAAGCCCTGGACCAATTTTGGGACACGCAACGAACGGCGGCGATTGCCGAAGAGAAGAGCGAGGCCACCTGGGGGCAAAAGATCGAGCTGCCTCCGCCGACGGCTGAAGAAGCCGCGGTGCGGTTGTTTGCCGATCCCCTCATCCGCGGGACGCTTCAATACCGGGACGACATCGATGGCTACATCAAAAAGTACGCGCAGAATTGGGAACTCCATCGCATCGCGGCGGTGGATCGCAACATCCTGCGGCTGGCGATTTACGAAATGCTTCACCGCGAGGACATTCCGCCGGTGGTGAGCATTAACGAAGCCGTGGACGTTGCCAAAAAGTTCTCGACCCACGAGAGCGGCAAATTTGTGAACGGCATTCTGGACAAGGTCAAAGGCGAGTTGTTGCGTCCGGCGAGGGTGGTGAAATGAATAAGGCAATGCCCGGGGATTGGAGCTTAGAGCCTATCTCGGTAGGGCGCGTCACTCCGTGCGCGCCGACGGCGGGCAGAGGACTGCCCGCCTACCGGGATAGGTTCTTAGCGCTCCCCCCTCGAGGAGCGAAGCATATTTGAAGAATTGACGTTCCATGTTTGCTGATTTGCACCTGCATACGAGTTTTTCCGACGGCACCTACACGCCGGAGGAACTGGCCGCGCGTGGCAAAAGCCTCGGGCTGGCGGCCATGGCGCTGACGGATCATGACACGGTGGAAGGGTGCGCGCGGATGGCGGCGGCGTGCGCGGCGGCGGGCATTGAATTTTTGACCGGGACTGAGTTGACCGCCGAATTCAACGGCAACGAAGTGCACGTGCTGGCTTACGGGATTGATCTCGGCAATCCCAGGTTCCTGTCCGAAGTGGCCCGCTTTCAGGCGGTGCGCCGGGATCGAATTCAGGAAATGGTGGCGCGGTTGAATACACTCGGCATTCCGCTGGAGGCGAACGCGGTTTTTGCGATCGCCAACTGCCGTTCGCCCGGACGCCCGCATGTCGCGCGCGCGTTGGTGCAGGCGGGTTTGTGCGCCAGTCTGGAGGAGGCGTTTGAACGTTTTTTGAAAGTAAACCGTCCGGCATGGGTGCCCAAGTGCAAAATGTCCGCGCTCGAAGCCATCCAGTTGATCCAGCAAGCGGGCGGCGTGGCGGTCGTGGCGCATCCGGGCTTGAATCGTACGGACCTGATCATCGGCCAATTGGTCGAGGCGGGATTGGATGGGATCGAGTGTTTCCATTCCAAACATACCGCTCCGACCGTGCAGCATTATTTGGAAATTGCGGACCGATATCGCCTGGTGGTGACGGGCGGTTCGGATTGCCACGGCTTGAGCAAAGGCAAGCCGCTGGTCGGTTCCGTCAAGCTGCCTTATCATTATTTTGAAAAACTCAAGGAGCATGTGGCGGCGAGGAGAGCCCGGTCGCTGTTGCGAAAGCCGGCGGCACAGGCGCAAAATGGCGTAGCGCACGCCATATAACCCAAATCCTCATGCAACTCTGTAACGCAATCGAACACATCGGATTAGTGGCCAACGGCCCGTTTCATGCCAGCCTGGGCCAAAGGCCCAGGTCATGCCGGTGGAAAGAATTGCGAGTGCCAACGGCGCGGTTCACCGATTCAAAGTTAATTTGGCTTGTGGTGGTCAGTGCCTGGCCGATGGCCCAGGCTGGCATGAAGCCGCGCCGTTGGCGCTTGCCTCGCAGCGTCTAGCCGGGTTTGTGGACTGCGGACCTGGAAGAAATACATTTTGTCATGGGATTATTCGAAAAGTTCAAAGCCGGTTTGCAGAAGACGCATGCGAAATTGACGCATGAGATCAAACGCATCGTCACCCGCTCGCCGAAATTAACGGAGGAATCTCTCGAGGAATTGGAAGCGGCACTGATCGGCGCCGATTTGGGAATGGAGATGACGGAGCAGATCATCGCCGCCGTCAAGAAGGCGTACGAAACGCAGGGGAGCAATGGCGTCGATGTGTTTGGCGTCGCAAGCGCCGAGGTCGCGCGCAGCCTGGGTTCAACGCCGGCGGGGTTGCGCAAACAGGAGCACGGGCTGACCGTCGTTTCGGTGGTGGGCGTTAACGGAACCGGCAAAACCACTACGTCCGCGAAGCTGGCGCATCGCGTGCAGGCCGAAGGGCGGACGGCGATGCTGGCGGCGTGCGACACGTTCCGCGCCGCGGCGATCGAGCAATTGAAGTTGTGGGGCCAGCGCCTCAAGGTGCCCGTCGTAGCGGGAGCGGACAAGGCGGACCCGGCGGCAGTGGCGCACGACGCGATCGCGGCGGCGACGGCGCGAAACGCGGATTATTTGTTTGTGGACACGGCGGGTCGATTGCACACCAAACATAATTTGATGCAGGAATTGCAAAAGGTGCATCGCGTCATGGGCAAGCAATCGCCGGGCGCGCCGCATGAAGTTTTGCTGGTGCTGGACGCGACGACCGGCATGAACGCCTTGAACCAGGCGCGTGAATTTCACAAAGCCGTCCAGCTCACCGGCCTGGTGGTGACCAAGCTGGATGGCACGAGCAAGGGCGGCATGGTGGTGGCCATCCAAAAGGAGCTCGGGTTGCCCATCAAGTTCATCGGCCTCGGCGAGCAGGCGGATGATTTGCAGGCGTTTGACGCCACGCAATACGCGGAGGCGTTGTTTTCGGAGAAGGACGTTTGAAAAATCCGAAATCCGAGTCCTTGCGGACGGCCAGCAGAAATCCGAGGGAAATCCGAATTTCGCCCGGGTGTATTTGGACCACCCATCTTCTCATTAAATCGGTGTGCGCGCGGTTATGGTGAAGGCTTCGCGGGATGAAAGGATGATGCGGCTGGCGTTGCGGTTGGCGCGGCGCGGGTATGGCGCGACTTTGCCGAATCCCATGGTTGGCGCGGTGTTGGTCAAGAGCGGCAAGATCATCGGCCGGGGCTGGCATCATCGCCCGGGGGAACCGCACGCGGAGATCGAGGCGTTGCGGGACGCGGAACGCAAAGGACATAGCCCGGCTGGCGCGACGTTGTATGTGACGCTGGAACCGTGTTGCACGCACGGACGCACGCCGCCTTGCACGGACGCCATCGTGGCCGCGCGCATAAAAAAAGTCATCGTGGGCGCGACTGATCCGAACCCGGCGCATCACGGGAAGGCGTTTCGATTGCTGCAACGCAAGGGGATTGCCGTCGTCACGGGCGTCCTGGCGGAGGAAGCGGAACGATTGAACGAGGCGTTTGATCACTGGATCGTTCACGGCACACCGTTCGTGACCGTGAAAGCGGCGATGACCCTGGATGGAAAGATTGCGACGGCCAGCGGCGAATCGAAATGGATCACGGGTGAACGCGCGCGCCAATACGGGATGAAATTGCGCGCCGGAGTGGATGCGATCCTGGTGGGGATCAATACCGTGTTGGCGGATGACCCGCAGCTCACGGTGAGAGGGGTAAAAATCCGAAATCCGAGTCCTGGCGGACGGCCAACAGAAATCCGAAGGAAATCCGAAACCCGAAATCAAAAACGCCGGATTGTGTTGGATTCGGGGGCGCGGATTCCGTTGTCGGCGAAGGTGGTTTCGGATGAGTTCAGGGAATTGACTTCGGTGGTGGTGGGAAAATCGGCGCCGAAGCGGCGGGTGGCGGCCTTGGCGAAGCGGGTGAACGTGCTGATCGCGCCGGAACGCAACGGCCGGATTGATTTAAAATGGCTGATGGCGAAGCTGGGGCAGGAGAAGGTCGCAAGCCTTTTGGTGGAAGGCGGCGGAGAGGCGAATGCCTCGTTCCTGCTCGGCGGGCTGGCGCATCGGGTCGCATTCTTTTATGCGCCGAAGATTCTCGGGGGACGCGATGCGCGGAAGGCAGTGGCGGGCGAAGGGGTCAAGCGGGTTGCGGACATGATCCGGTTGAGCGAGGTGGAGTGGCAGCACCTTGGGCCGGATTTGTTGCTGAGCGCGCGGGTCGGTTGAGTGCGGAGTGCGGAATTCCCTGGCGGTCAAATATCTTTTACCCAAAAGGTGGAATAAACTCCGGTGACGTGACTTGTCTCGTCAAAAATAATCGTCATATAGCGATGAACGCCAAAGCGATCAGCCTTGCCCTCGGGATACAACCACACAAAGCCGCGAGCCGTCGTATCCGCGTTGCTGATCTGATAGCCTTCCTGGGCCATCTGTTTAGCGCGGGCATTAAAAACCTCCGCCGCCACCCGCTTGTCAGGCTGACCCAGCGCGGCAACCACCTCGTTGGTCGTTGCCGCTTGCAGCTTCGCGACCAGCTTGTCATGGGCGGGAGCGGAAAAGAAATGCACATACAGGCCGGCCGCCGAAAACATAACCACAAATATAATCAATCGTGCTTTGAAACTCATTTGCTTTGATGGGTTTGTTTGGTCTGTTGCGCTGCCGCCGTGGCGGCGCAGAAGCAGGTTTGATCTGCTATTCCTAGTGCAAGAACAGCAGTTTTCCTGCCAAACCGAAAACGCCCTCGGCTGCCGGCTGCCTGAATTCGGTAATGAAAGGTTGTCCCATCGGTAGCCAATTACTCAGTTAAATTAGGACACGGGCCGGCGGCGAAATGAGATGAAACATGAATTGGGGTAATAATAAAACGCCAAGTTCCTGCAAGCCGGAGAAACTTCAAGGTCCAAGTTCAAAGTCGCCGCCTCAACCAATCAGGATTGCACTAGAAACCTGTCTGGTTTGTAATCGCTTTCGGCGGGCGCCACGATTACGGTGGGTCGCCGTTTAAAAAACCAATTCGTCATCATGTTTACTGGCATCGTGGAAGAAACAGGCGCGGTCGAGCGAATCCAACCGTCGGCGGGTGCGATCGAGTTGACGGTCCGGGCGAAGGTTTGCGCGCGCGGGTTGAAGATCGGGGACAGCGTGGCGGTCAATGGTTGTTGTTTGACGGTTTGTGAAATCAAGCGCGCAAAGTCGCGGGCGGGCGCGAAGGACATTCGTTTTGATTTGCTGAAGGAGACGTGGAAGCGGACGAATTTGCAATTCGCGCGCGTGGGATCGTTGGTGAACCTGGAGCGGTCTTTGCAGGTGGGCGGGCGATTGGGCGGGCATTTTGTCAGCGGGCACATCGATGGGACCGGGAGGATTATTCGCTGGGAGCGCGCCGGGCAGGACCATGTTCTGGAGATTGAAGCGCCGCCCGAGGTGATGCGTTACGTGGTGTTCAAGGGGTCAATCGGCGTGGATGGCATCAGTCTTACGGTGGCGGCGGTGCATAAGAAAAGTTTTCGTGTCTGGATCATTCCACATACTTACGAGAACACGGCGTTGCGGGAGCGGGCGGTGGGCGAAGCGGTGAATTTGGAGGCGGATCTCCTGGGCAAATACGTGGATCAGTTGCTCAGCGCGCGTCGGCTGAAGTTGAAATAGCCGCTTCCCACTGCGGCTTATTTGCTCGTTGAAGGGAGGAACTCGGTCTTCGGCTTTTCGTGCATGGATACGGGCGCAATCTCGGAGATCGCCAGCGGCGGGATTTCCTGCTCTGTGCCGGAGGAGGCGTCTTTGAAGACGTAGCGGTTTTTGGCTTTGTCGAAGTGCGGTTTGCCGTAAGTGGTGTAATAACTTCCGTTGGCGAGGGTAACGCGATATTGAGTGACGCAGCCGGGGCAAATCGCCAAAAGGAGAACGAGTAGCAGCCAATAATTTTTCATGCGAGTGGCCTCTTAGCGTGAGGTCCACAACGAATTTTGGTACCTCAATCCAAAGGCCGTGGCAAGGGTTTATTCAATGCGGGCAGGAAGGCGGGGAAATCGCCGGCCGAGACGCGTTCATGCCGATCATCCGCATTATTTGCTGGCAAAGTGGAAGCGCTTCACTGTACGGTGAACGCTGAATCATGGATTATTTTCGAAGATCAAGGAGACACTGGTCCTCCTCTGTGTTCAAGGTGCTTCCGGCGTTGCTGGCATGCCTCGGAGAAATACTATTTAGCGCTGCATCAAGCGCGCAGAACACTCCCGGCCCATTGGCCGCGCCCGCGGCAACTCAACGCCACAAAGTCCAGGTGAGCGATCCTTCCGTGGGGCAGGAAATCGTGGCCAAAGGAGGACGGTTGCTGGCCGATTATGGTAGTTTCCAGTTGTACGAAACCGCGGAGGCGATGGCGAATCCCCGCGTCGAGCCACGCGACGAGTATGACATTATCACGTTGAACGCCGGCCATTTGAATACGCGCAAAGCCGGAATCCAGGCGTTGAGAAAAACGGTGGGCGGCTTTTCGGGCAAGCGCATGCACCTGGTGCAGTTTGTCGGGCCCGTGCAACCGGGCTGGCGCAAGGAGTTGGAGAATGCGGGAGCGAGGATTGTTGCTTATATTCCGCAGAATACGTACCTGGTGTATGGCGATGCTCAAAGCATCGGGCAGATTCAGAAACTGGCCGCCACCGCACCGCATATTCAGTGGGAGGGCGCTTACCTCGATGCCTACAAGATCCATCCGCTGGCCCGCGCCACGGATGCGAAGGGCCGGCCTCGAAAGATCGGCACGGATATGTTCTCTGTGCAACTGGCTGCCGACGCCGCAGCCAATGAGAAGACGTTGCAATTGCTGGACCGCCTTAAGTTGGAACCGTTACGGCGACAGGCCACGGTGCTTCAGTATGTGAACGTGGTGGCAAAACTTGCGCCCGAAAGCATCACAATGATTGCGGGACAGCCCGAGGTGGTTTCGATTCAGCCGTATTTTCCGCGGGTTAAATGGGATGAGCGACAGGACCAGATTATTGCCGGCAACCTGAGCAGCAATACGCCCGCGGGCCCGGGTTATCTAAGCTGGCTGGCGGGCAAAGGCTTCAACCCGGCTCAATTCACTAATTTCGCAGTGGATATAACCGATAGCGGCGTTGACAACGGAACGACCTCGCCGAATCACTTCGGGTTCTACGTGAATGGCCAGACCACCAACGCCAGCCGGGTGATTTATAATCGGCTGGAAGGATCGCCCAACGGCGGCAGCACGCTCGCCGGTTGCGACGGCCACGGCACCCTTAATTCACATGTCATCGGCGGTTATGATGCTCTGGCCGGCTTTCCGTTCGCCGATGCGGGCGGCTTTCATTATGGGTTGGGCGTATGTCCATTTGTTCAGATCGGGTCCTCGGTTATATTCGACCCCGATAACTTTACTTTTCCAGACTTCAACACGCTTCAGTCGGATGCCTATGCGAGCGGCGCGCGCATCAGCAACAACAGTTGGGGAGCCGGTGGTTCGTCGGGCGCTTATGACACGGAATCCCAGAATTACGATGCCCTGGTTCGCGACGCCCAGCCGTTGAATGACGGGAACCAGGAAATGGTGATCGTGTTCGCGGCGGGCAACGAAGGTCCCGGCCCGCAAACGGTCAGTTCCCCCGGAACGGGGAAAAATTTAATCACCGTCGGCGCATCGGACAACGTGCAGGCGTTCGGTGGCAGCGACCGCGGCGGCATTGGCGACAACGAGGCCTCCAGCGCGAATGAGATTGCGTCGTTTTCCAGCCGTGGTCCCTGCGCCGACGGCCGGCGCAAGCCCGACATTGTCGCGCCGGGAACCCACGTGAGCGGTGGAGTGATCCAGGCGGCGAATCCGGGGACGAATGGAACCGCGGATGCCTGTTTCACCGGCGATGGCGTGGATGGCGGGCCGAACGGCAGCATTTTTTTCCCGGCTGGCCAGCAGTTTTACACGGCCTCTTCCGGCACCAGCCATTCGACGCCGTGCGTTGTCGGCGGTTGCGCTTTGTTGCGCCAGTATTTCATCAATCTTTCTTCGAACCCGCCCAGCCCGGCGATGACCAAGGCTTACCTGGTGAATTCCGCCCGTTACCTGAACGGCGCGTCCGCCGATGACACGCTTTGGTCCGGGCAGCAGGGCATGGGCGAGATGAACCTCGGCACGGCGTTTGATGGAACCCCCCGCATCCTGCGTGATCAACTTCCCACCGACCTGTTCACGGCCAGCGGCCAGACCCGCACTTTTACCGGGGCGATCGCCAATACCAACAAGCCGCTTCGGGTAACGATCGTCTGGACCGATGCGCCCGGCAGCACAACCGGCAATGCGTGGAACAACGACCTGGACCTGACCGTGAGCGCAGGCGGCAACACGTACAAAGGGAACGTATTCAGCGGCGCCTTCTCAACCAGCGGCGGCGTCGCGGACACGCAGAACAACGTCGAGAGTGTTTTTCTTCCGGCGGGGATTTCCGGCGGGATCGTGGCCAAGGTAACGGCCAGCAGCATCAATTCGATCGGCGTTCCCAACAGCAACAACGTTCCGCAGCAGGATTTTGCCCTGGTCGTGTATAACGCTTCGACGGCGGCCCTGCCGGTAATCTCCCAGGCCGGTTCCAGTTTGTTGGCGGAGAATTGTTTCCCGACCAACGGAGCGATTGATCCCGGTGAAACCGTTACCGTAAGTTTCGCCCTTCAGAATCTCGGCACGCAAGACGCCTCGAACCTCGTGGCGACACTCCAGCCGAACACCGCCGTGCTTTCGCCGTCCGGACCGCAAACGTATGGCATGCTGGCGGCGGGAGGAGCCGTGGTCAGCCGGTCGTTCACGTTTACGGCCGCGGGTGTTTGTGGCGGGACCATCACGGCCACACTGGCGCTTCAAAATGGCTCGAACAGCCTCGGAACCATTCCATTCAGCTTCCAACTTGGCCTGAGCGTTCCCATCACGCCGCTCGCGGAGAATTTCGACGGAGTGACGGCCCCGGCGCTGCCGACGGGTTGGACCAGTTCCGCTTCCGGCGCCGGTTCAGGATGGATGACCTCCGCCAGCGCCGCTGATACCGCGCCCAACGCGGCCATGGTGATGGACGTGGACGCCATCGGCGTGAGCGAACTGACCACGCCGGCCATTCCCATCATTTCATCCTCCGCTCAACTGACATTCAGGAACAATTACGACCTGGAAGCCGATCCGCCCGGAGATCCAAGTCCCGTGGTTGCCTTTGACGGCGGCGTGTTGGAGATCCAGATCGGCGGCGGCGCGTTCACCGATATTGAGGCCGCGGGCGGCAGTTTCGTTTCCGGAGGCTACACGACCACCATTGATCCCGGTGACGATAACCCGCTGGATGGGCGGTCGGTTTGGAGCGGGAGCTCGGGCGGCTTCATCACCACGGTCGTCAACCTGCCTGCCGCCGCGGCGGGCCAAAACATTCGTCTCAAATGGCGCTGTGCCACCGATACCGCCAACGGCTTCGGCGGCTCGGCCTGGTTTATCGACACCGTTTCCGTTCTGGACAGCAATTTCGTTTGTTGCCAATCCGTGGTCGCGCCGACCATTTTGAATCCGCGGGTTGTCGGCACAAATATCATCTTCTCCTTCCAAACCGTGAACGGGCAGGGTTACACCGTGCAGAGCAAGAGCGCCTTGAGTAGTTCCGGCTGGACGCCAGTGCATTCCCTGAGCGGTGACGGTTCAATCAAGTCGGTCACGAATGCCTTGAGCGGGCCGCAGCACTTTTACCGCATCTCATCTCCGTAGCATTCAATGAAATCCCAGAACGGGCATTGTGGAGCCCTGGCACGGCGCTCCAGCATGATAGCGCATTTTGGCTTGGTGAGCCGAAACCGTTATTTCGGTGTAGCTTACGCTTGCAGCGTCGGAGCGGTGCATGCAGATCGAAAACGGACCCGGCTCAGGCGAATGAGACCGATGCAGCCGGCGCAGCCAGGCAACGCTGCTGGCTGAGCGCTGTAGCTGCGCCTTCCGAAAAGTCGCGCTGCGTACGCGTTGCGCTTCGGGCTCGTCAAAGCCGGAAGAAATCCATTGCTGCGCCTGCCAGGGATGCTTTTTACGAACAAGACTTTTCAAATCCCAGCGCCATTCAAAAATCGTGTTGCTCTCCGGAAAGACGCCAATGAGCCGGAAGGGATTGATCTGACTGAGCGGCAGGTTTGCCAACATAATGGCGACAGAACCGGGCTCGCTGTCGGCAATTGCGGATGAAATGACTTCTCCGCGGCTGACAGCTTCATCACCGACCCGCGCCTTGATGGAATACCAATTGATCAAAGCCAGGCACACGCGTTTTTCATTCACGGCAATCCAGGTTCCGCCACCCGGTTCGGCGGGGCAGATCACAACGGTATTACCGCATTTTCTCCGTGCCGGCGGCCGGGCGATTTGACGCGTCAGTTTTTCGTCGCGATTCATCCCCAGGGAGTAGCCGCCACGTCGTGGAATGAAAGTGACCGTGCACATAATCAGAGCAGCTCAATCCGCGGCGGGGTAAGTTGCGGCGAGCCGGGCATAACCGCGCCATTTTTGCCAAAGGAGCAGAAGTTTGGTCGGCGCGCAGCCGCGCGCGCGATTCGCCGCGCCGATGGCGAACACCAAATCCCACTGCCTGAACAGCGTCCGGTACGCAGCGAGGAGCGAGTTGCGCGCGTCATAAATGCTCGTCGCTTCCGAGGCCGCGCCGTTCAACTCGATAATCTGGAAGTTCTTTCCGTCGCGCAAATCGGCATCGCTCGAATAGCGAATGTCATAGCGGCCAATATTGAAGCCGGGCAGCGTTTGGGAAATGGCATCGATCCGCGCGGCGAGCGCCGGAGCGCAGAGATGCATCCCGTCGCGGAAAATACAGCCTTGGGCGTGGTTTCCCGCTTCGACCAGCTTAAGCGTTTCACCGGCGGGAAGTATTTCGTCCTGCCGCCCATTAAAACGGCTGAGATATTTGCCGGCCATGAAACGGGCGCGCGGGTCGCGCCAAATCAGATCTGCCACGGTGGACTTTCCATCTCCGGCAACGGCCGGAAATATTTTTTCCGTGACGGCGAAAATGTGCCCGCGGGATTCGTGGGGGAAACGATAATAAAAAATGCCGGCTTCGCGCGGGCCTTCGGCAAAACGCTGCACCAGGAGCGGCGCGCGGGTTTGTTTCAAATAGGCGAGGGCCTGCTCTTCGCTGTGAATCAACTTGATGCCCGCGCCGCGCTGGCCAACATCCGGCTTTAAGATGAACGGATAAGCCAGGCGGCGGCGCTCGCAGATTTCGCGAAGTGACGCGAGCCTTTCGTCGAGTGTGTTACCAGCAAGCAATTCCGCTTCGGCGGTGAAATCCGGCTGGCTGGCCATCAGTTGGCGTAACGTGGCCATTTTGGATTCGCCCACCATGCCACCGGAGAAAATGCCAGGATTGGCGGCTGTCGGCAGCGTGAGCCCGCGGTATTTCACCGCCAGCCACAGGTAATAAATTGCGACTGGCGGATAAAACACCCAAGCCGGCCAGAATTCCCAATGCCGCCAGCGTCCCAGTTTTGCCGCCCACCGTTGATCGATGCTTTTGCGGCGAAGCCAGCTAAATAATTGCCATCCGCCCCAAGCTGCGACTGCGACGCAAAGAACGATCCACGCGTCCTGTTTGAACCTGCCCAGCCACTCCAGAACCCTCGCTCCAATCACCCGCACGGTAAGCAAAATTGTCAGCGTCCAGGCCAGCGCGGCAAGGCCGGTCACCAGCAGAAAGCCCGGCAACGGCACTCGAAGAAAACCGGCTGCAAGATAAGTCGGCAGGCGCGCGCCTGGAACCAAACGACTGAAGATCAGGATGGGCGTGCCTCGATTTACGAACCACTTCTCGCTGGTGGCCACCCTGGAGCCGAAGCGACGGAAGGAGGATTTTTCAAACCAGCTTCGCCCGCCGAATCGGGCCAGGGCGTACAAGCCGGCGTCACCGAGCCAGATGCCAAGAAAGCACGCTCCAAAAGCGGTCGTCCAACCGACTGCGCCCGTGGCGAGGAGCAACCCGGCCCCGACCGTCGCCACATCTTCCAGAACGAAGGTGGCGAAGAAAAATCCCGCCGCCTGCCACAGCGGCATCCATTCGGCGATGTTTTGGACCGGCCAGGGTAGGACTTGTTCCATGATGTCTGCGCTAGTGGATGGTGATCAGGCCGCTTTTTGCATTTCGGCCCGGTGTTTGAGGGTGGACGGCGCGACGCCGAAGCCGGACGGCATTTGAATTCCCATCAGCCCGCCCATGATGCCGATGAGCGCATAGTGATGCACCGCGTGGGCGACCGAATACATCAACTCGCGTCCAACCGAGGATGTCGAAACTTGTGAGCCGGAGTTGGCATAGCTGGTTTTGCAAGTAACGCTCAACGGGCGCGTCAGAACAACCGGGTTGAGTTGCTCGAAGCCTTCGCGCAATTGGCGCGTGGCGTTCAGGGCGGCGAAACGGTCGCTCTCGACCGGCGTCCCGCGTTCGCGATGATCATAATCGAGGTCACCGCCCATCGCCGCGTCCAACAGACTGCGGAAGTGGTCGAGACAATGGCGATAGTGGCCGCCGATGGACGCGTTGAAAGCGACGGGAAGTCTGCGCGCATAAGTTGTGTCGTCGATTTCAGCCAGGAGCGTTTCGCCCTGGTTGAGAGTGTCGATCACTGATTCAATCAGGACGCAATTATCGTTTGGACAAGTCAGGTTCATACAGTTGCGATTGGTTCCGGTCCAGGCAAGCGCACCGGTAACGCATGGTGGGTTGGTCGAACAGAGCGGGATAACCTTACAACTATTTGCTTCCCTTTTTCTCAACCAGCCCGGGCCAGTTCGCTTCGGCTTTCGTGAGGTTGCCTTTCGTGTCTTTATTGAAGTCGTTCCGCACGCCCCGGCTGTATTGAAGCAGAAGGCGGCCATCGACGATTTGAAACGCGTCCACGTCGATTTCCACCAACTTGTTGCGCGAAACGCCGTAGGCGCAGTAGCCGCCGAAGGAGGGTTCGTATTTCGCCGGGTCCCTGGCGAAAAGTTCCTTGTGTTCTTTTGAAGCAAAGAAATAAATTGCCCCGTCACGCTTCAACACGATCTCCGGCTTGCCCTTCACCGGTTTGTTGTCGGTGAAAAATGCCACCGGATCGTAGCCTTGAATGGCGACCCCGGTTTTGTCCAGGTTGAGCAGGGTTTTGGTTTGGGCCGGGGCGGGCAAGGCCAACCCGGCAACAAGAAATAGCAGCGATAATTTTTTCATACGCCTGTTCGTCGGCGAAGAAGGGGAAACCTTACAGAGATTCGCGTGCGGCGCTCTAGGGTGAGGCAAGCCAGCCTCCGGCTGCTTGCAAGGGTTCCAGGCTCCCTGCCTTGTTTACCCATACGACCACAGCGAGACGGGCCAGTGAGGAACTTTGCCGAGCATCCAAAACGAATTCGCCCGTCACCAGATTTTCGTGACGAACCAATGGTGCGTTCACCAGTTTCAGGGCCACGAAATCGTGGCTGAGTTGGCGGCCGCGATTCTCCCCGGCTTTCACGCTGGACTTCAAGCCGCTGCCCAGTAAGGCGGCGTGAACCTCGTATTGCATTTTGCTCAAGCTGGCCGGAGCAAAGCTCACCTGCCAGTGATTCGTATCGGAAGAAGTGGCCGTGAGGACGCCCACGACCGCCGCGCTGCCGGCCGGAACACCCTTGTGCCCCGTCCAATCGCGCCACTCGCTCCCATTCAGCACAAACTCCGGCGTATAAACCGAGTCGCTGCGCCACCGTTCCGCATAAACCCGCTGGCGGTCGGAGAATTGTTTGGCTCCCCAGGAGTCGCGCCAGCCGAGATAGTCCCAATAATCAACATGGAAGGCCACTGGCACAAAGTCCTCCCACAGGCCGGGCGATTCCTTCAGGTGGCTCAACCAAGCCTCGGCGGGCGGACAACTGCTGCATCCTTCCGAAGTGTAAAGTTCGAGCAGCGCCGTTTGTTTTTCCGTGCTCTGCACGGTGAGCAGATTGGTTTGGGCGTTCATGGTCGCGGTGAAAGCGCCGAGGAGCGAAAGAATCAGTGGATTGATGAAAGTGGGTCGCATCGCAATTGGTTTCAAAACGAGCTGGCAACACTATAGTAGAAGTTAGTCGCAGCGTTGTGAAATTCCTTACAAAAATGAGGGCCTGCCGTAACTGGTAAAAGTAAATTAACCCTCGTCTGGTCCAAACAACGCTCGCTTTTTGGCGTCTGAGCGGGTAACCTCTCTCGTGCTTGACAGCAAGTCTGCAAACCCAACCCAACTGATTTCAGCGGAGGCGAAAGCGCC
>JAJPHR010000061.1 GCA_021325145.1 Verrucomicrobiota bacterium
GAGTTCTTCGTCGAGGAGAGCTTCCCGCTGGACTGGATGTACCCCTACCTGACGCCCTTTGGGGTGATCATGAAGATCAACCGCCAGCCCCTGGCCGAGTTGAGCGATGAGATTGTCCAGCGCGACCACGAGTTCTGGTCCCAATACTCCCAGCGCCTGATTGGCAACTGGATCACCTACGACACCAGCATCAAACAGATCGCCGACTTCGTGGAGAAGGTGTACTTGGAGCGGGACTTCAGCGGCTTTAAGGGCGACCGCAAGTTCGTGCGCGACGACCAGGCGCAGAAGGCCTTCTCCAAGCTGCGCAGTTCAATTGGCGGTGTCTACAACTATCGCATCGCCGCGGCCAAGTCGGTGCCGGAGCAGCAGAAGATGATGAAGGAGGCGGACTTTGCCTTCAAACAGGCTTTCGCGTTCTGCCCCTACAGCCCCGAGGCAGTGTTCCGTTACGTGCAACTGCTGGCCAACTTCAATCGCCTGGATGATGCCATCCTTGTAGCCGAAACCTGCCATAAGCTCGACCCGAATAACGCGTCAGTGGACCAATTGATGAACCAACTCAAGGGGCTTAAGAGCCAACATCCGAAGATGACAGCCGAGGCCCCCACAATGCAGGCCTTGCCCAGCCTCGAGAAGCTGGAGAAGGACGCCAAAGACAACCCGGACGATTTTCAAACCGCTTTCAACCTGGCTCAGGGTTACTTGCAGGCGAAGCAGCAGGAAAAGGCAATGCAAGTGTTGGACAAGGTGCTGGCCAATCCCAAGGTGAACCGCGACGCGGTGATCTTCATTGTCCAGGCGTGCGCGGAGTTCAAGGATTTCGGCCGGCTGGAAACCGCTTTGAAAAAGCTGACGCAATTGCAACCGGATTCGCCCGAAGCCTGGTATGATTTGGCGGCGATGGAGGCCATGTTGGGCAAAAGCAATGACGCTTTGGACTCTCTCCGGCATTCGGCCCAATTCAATGCTCGCCGGCTCGCCCAGGATCCCAAGGCTTCGAACCTCATGTTGACGGTGCAAAAAGATGGCCGGTTTGATCAACTCCGCAAATCCCCCGAAGTCCAGCAGATGATCGGGGTGAAGTAAGAGAAAACTTCCCGGTTTCATCGGGCGTTTGATATTGGTTGTGAAAATGACCAATGCCAAATTTCCAATGACCACAGCATGCCCAAAGTCCAGGTCCCAATTCATTGGGCATTTGACATTGGCCGTTGGTCATTAACATTAGACACGTCAAATTTGAATTGTGCGAAACCCGGCCAGAGGCTATGTTTTGCGAGTGACCAAGTACTTGACCACGCGGGAGCAAAAAGTCCTGATTACTGTCCTCGGACTGTTGCTGCTGGGTCTGGGCGTCAAGGTTTGGCACATCGGGCATTCAGCGCCGCCGCCGGTTAAAGAACCGGCAGAACCATAAAACGATGCAAGCCGCCTCATTTGAAGAAGGGTTGGAGCGTATCCTGAAAAAGGAGACGCGCTATCACCGAGAAGCGTACTCCTTCCTCCGGGATGCGCTGGACTTCACGCAGAAAATCCTGGGCCGCGAAAGCAAGGCCCACCGAGGCAAAACCGAAGAACAGCACGTGAGCCCGGCGGAACTGCTTTGCGGTGCGCGCGATTACGCGCTGCAAGCCTATGGTCCGATGGCTTTCATGTTGTTCGAGGAATGGGGCATCCACTCATGCCGGGATTTCGGCGAGATCGTTTTCATCATGGTTGAAAACGGGCTGCTGCGAAAGACGGACAAGGATTCGCGGGCGGATTTCGAGAACGGCTACGATTTCGAAGAAACCTTCCGCGAGCCTTACCTGCCCGAACATAAAAAGGTCCGAAGGCTCTTGGAGCCCAAACCAACGAACGTTTGACCCCGTCGTTTCAAACTGGACTCTTTTGTTTGGAGTCCCAGCTTTGGACGGTGGAGCTATCGCATGGTCGAACGAGTCGGAATTTTTCAAGTCAGGCCGTTTGCGCGCGCCTGCCGCCTGAAGGCGGGACTCCACACGAAAGGCAACCCGCTTGGATTGGGTATGGAGCCCCGGTTTTACTTTAGCCGGCGGGGTTGCCACTTGGCCGGGTGCGTTTAAATTATCAAATCATGATGGACTCAGTTTCATTGTCGATTGGCAACGGTGCGAAAGCAGAACTTCCGGCGATACCACCGGGAGTGGAGGTAACCACGTTGGAAAACGGCCTGACGATCATCGTCCGGGAGGACCATAGCGCGCCGGTGGTTTCTGCCCAGGCCTGGAGCATGACTGGCAGCATCAACGAAGGACGCTGGCTGGGCTCCGGAATGTCCCACGTGCTGGAACACATGCTCTTCAAAGGCACCTCCACGCGTGGCGCATCGCGGATCGATCAAGAAGTGCAGGAGGCGGGCGGTTACATGAACGCCTACACCTCTTTTGACCGCACCGTCTATCACATCGATGTTCCCAACACCGGCGCGCGGGTCGCCATCGATATCCTGTGCGACATCATGCAAAACGCGACGCTGCCCGCCGACGAAATGGCCAAGGAGAAACAGGTCATCCTGCGGGAAATGGACATGAACCAGGACGACCCGGGACGCCGGGCAAGCCGCCGCCTGTTCGAGACCGCCTACACTCGGAGTCCCTATCGCTTCACCATCATCGGATACCCGGACATTTACAACGAACTGCAGGCGCAGGATATTGCGGCGTATTACCACGAACGCTACGCCGCGAATAACGTTTTCTACGTAGTCGTGGGCGACGTGCGGGCGCCGGAGGTTGTAGCCCAGATCCGCGAGGCTTATGCCAGGGCGAAAGCCAAACCCATCCCGCCTTCGGTCCTGCCGGAGGAACCGCGACAAACCGCTCCGCGCGAAATCATCGAGGAAGCGCCGATTGAACTCGGCCACATGTACATCAGCTATCACATTCCCGAAGTGCGACACCCGGACGTGCCCATCCTCGACGTGCTGGCGGTTGTGCTGGGCAGCGGACGCAGTTCGCGCTTGTACCAGGAGGTGCGCGAGAAGCAGGGTCTGGTTCACTCCGCCGATGCCTGGACCTACAACCCGGGAAATCCAGGTTTGCTGGGCTTGAGCGCATTGGTGGACGGGGATAAATTTTCCGCCGCGCGCGATGCGTTATTGGCGCAGGTCGAACGCCTGCAAACCGAACCCATTCAACCGGCGGAAGTAAGCAAGGCCATCAAGCAGTTCGTCTCCGCCACACTGGCCACGCGCAAGACCATGGCCGGTCAGGCCCAGGATTTGGGCAGCAACTGGCTGGCCGCCACCGATCTGAACTTCTCCCACCGTTACCTCGACGCCGTCAAACGGGTCACCCCGGCCGAGTTGCAACGCGTCGCGCGGGAATACCTGGCCGCGGGCAACCGCACCGTCTATGCGTTGCTGCCCGCGGGCGCCGCGCCCAAGTCAACGCGGACGGGCGAAGAAACCAGCGAAAAGGCCATCCAGAAATTCGAATTGGCCAACGGCCTGCGGTTGCTGGTGAAAGAGGACCATCGCCTGCCGTTCGTTCAAATCCGTTCCGTTTTCCAGGGCGGCGTGCTCGCTGAAACCATCGCGAACAACGGCCTCACGCATCTCACCGGCAAGCTGTTGCTCAAGGGAACCAGAACGCGGTCAGCCGAGGACATTGCCGTCGAAATCGAATCGGTGGGAGGAAGCATCGATACATTCGGCGGGAACAATACCTTTGGCGTGAGTGCCGAGGTGTTGAGCGAGGATTTTGCGACCGGATTGGGACTCGTGGCGGACGTACTGCTGAATCCCGCGTTTCCCGAACCGGCGCTGGAGCGTGAGCGCGAGATTCAATTGGCGGGCATCAAGTCCCAACGCGATCATCTGCTCAAGAGCGCGAGCATTGCCATGCGACGGGCAATGTTCGGCGACATCGGCTACGGGCTGGACACGCTGGGCACGGAGGAAAGCATTGCGCGGCTCAACACAGCCGACGTGCAAAGCTTCCACCGGAGGCTCACCGTGCCGGACAATTGCGTGCTGGCGATCTATGGTGACGTCAACGCGGCCTCGGTTAAAACCGCCGTGGAAAAGGCCTTTGCAGAGTGGAAGCCGGCGGGTTCCCGGCTCGAATTGCCGGCCTCGCCCGCGTTGAAGGAAATCAAGCGCGTCAGCGAAACCCGCGACAAGAAGCAGGCGGTGCTGGTGATCGGTTTTCGCGGGACGACAGTGCACGATTCAGATCGCTATGCGCTGGAATTGTTGCAGGAGGCTTGCAGTGATTTGGGTTCGCGCCTGTTCCTGCGCATTCGGGAACAACTCGGGCTCGCGTATTATGTCGGTGCGCAGAACTTTCTCGGACTGGCGCCGGGATATTTCTCGTTCTACGTGGGGACAGCACCCGAAAAGCTGGAGTTGGTGGAAAAGGAGTTGTCAAAGGAAGCGGAGTTGCTGCGGCGCGAGGGGTTGACCGCGGAGGAACTCAAACGCGCCAAGGCCAAGATTATCGGCCAGAAAAAGATCAGCCGTCAGGACCTCGGCTCACTCGCATTGACGACAGCGCTGGATGAGTTGTTCGGGCTGGGATACGCTCACAGCGAAACGGACGACGCCAAATACGAAGCGATTACGCTGGAGCAAATCACCGACGTCGCGCGGAAGTATCTGAAAGCCGATGCCATGGTTATTTCGACAGTCGCGCCAGGGAAGTAAAAGGCAAAACCGGTTCAAGGATTGTAGCAGCCGACGTGAGAAGGCTGCCACGAGTGGAAGGGCTTCTTGCTCCCATTTGCTTCACGCGTCGGGTATTCTACTGAACCGGGCATTTTGTAGTTCCACACTTTTTTATCGACAAGGCGGGGAGAGTTTTATATTGAATTAATCGTTCAAAAAGCTTCGGGAGTAGGCTATGGCGCGATTAATTGTCAATCCTCGCACGCCACAGGCGTACGAGATCCAGCTCAAGTCAGGCGAGAATTATCTCGGTCGTGGATTTGCCAATGATTTCAAGCTCGAAGATCCCTCGATCTCCGGTTCTCATTGCCAGATTCTCGTCCACGGCAGCGCTGTCGTGATCAGAGATCTTGGTTCCACCAACGGCACTTTTGTCAATCGCGCGCCAATCAAGGAAGCCAGCCTGTTGCCCGGCCAGATCGTGCGCATGGGTGCGGTTGAGATGGTATTTGAAGGCGATGGAGCGGCGGCGGCCGTGGCCATGCCAGTCACCGCAATTGCGACGGCTGTCCCTGTGGCTGCTCCAGCGCCAAGCGCAGCCCGAGCGGCAGGACCCGCCATGCCCAGTGCGGCGATGGTCTCGCCTTCACCTGGACCAATGAGGGTTGCGCCGACGGCGGCAGCGGCTCCGGCGGCAGCGGCACCAAAGATCAGTCTAAAGATCGCGCCAGCCAGTCCGGCGGAAGCGGCATCAGAGCCGCTCCCGCCACCCCCTCGGCCATCAATGCCGCCAGTCGCAGAAGCGCCGGCGGCCGTCCCACCCGTCCCTGCTGTTTCCGGCAAGTCGGTTTGCAAATTTCATCCCAAATCTCCGGCGCGTTGGATGTGTCCAAAATGCAAACGTTTTTTTTGCGACCTGTGCGTGGCCACCCGCTCGACATCCGAGGGGCAGGGACATCTCTGCCGGGGTTGCGGGGTGGAATGCCATCCGGTGGAAGTAAAGCTCACGCTGCCTGTCAATGCGAGCTTTATGAGCCTGCTCCCTGGAGCATTCGGCTATCCGTTCAAGCGAGGCGGCGCGTTCATTTTGATTTGTGCGACGGTCTTCTTCGTAATCGTCTCTTTTCTCAAGAGTTACTCCTGGTATCTCCAGATCGTTTTTATGGGATACCTGTTTGCTTACATGCAGAATGTGATTCATACCACCGCGGGCGGGGACGAAAGCGAGGCTTCGCTGCCTGATATCACCAACTTCGTCTCTGATATTCTCGTTCCTTGTTTGCAACTAATAGCCACGGTCGTGCTTTGCTTTCTGCCGGCGGTGGCCTTGAGTTTGTGGAGAATATTTGGCGATGCGGATATTCCGGCGTGGGCACTTATAGCCGGCATTGTGTTCGGGTGTTTCTATTATCCGATGGCGTTTCTGGGAGTGGCAATGTTTGACAGCGTGGGCGGCGTCAATCCGGTACTGGTCATTCCATCCATCTGCAAGGTTCCTTTGCAATACTTGATCACCTGTGTTTGTCTGGGCGTGGTCATCACGGTCTATTGGGTCGGCGCAGCTTTGCTGCCCGCGCTGATTCCGATTATCATCGTGCCAACATTGATTTCGAGTTTCATCTGGCTCTATTTCCTGACGGTCCAGTGCCGCATTTTGGGCCTGCTTTACTTGAGCAATAAGGAGGAACTTGGATGGTTTTCACGACGGTAAACCCGCCTTTTTCAGGCGGAATGGTTACGCGCACCACGCCCGGCAGAACACCGGCGGGAAGGCTGCCATTGCCATCGAAAGTGCGCCTGCCAGCAGATTTTTTTCTGCTGTTAGGACCTATCCCAGTAGGGCGGGCAGTTCTCTGCCCGCCGTCGGCGCGCACGGAGTGACGCGCCCTACCGAGATAGGCTCTTAGCCATGCCAAGACTGCTTCTTAACTTCGGCACGCCGCAGGAATATCAGTTCGTGCTCCGGCCCGGCCCCAACCTCCTGGGCCGCAGTGCAGCCAACCAGGTCGGCATCGAGCACCCATCCATTACTGAACCGCATTGCCAGCTCGATTTGCTGGAGGATGGCACAGTGCAGGTCCGGGATTTGGGTTCGATCGCCGGCACGTATGTCGATTCGGTTTCGGTGCAGGAATCGGTGTTGCGATCCGGGCAGGTGCTCAAGTTGGGCGAGGTCGAATTGCTTTTTGACGCGGATACTCCGGAGGAACTAATCATTATACCACCGGCCATGTCGATGGACATCCCCCCGCCAACGGCTCCAGCACCGCCTCCTCAAGTTGGCCAGCCTCCACCGCTGCCGGAGGGGCCAGTTCGTTGCAACAATCATCCAAAGTCGCAGGCGAAACTGCGATGCCAGCAGTGCGGACGGCTATTTTGCGACTTTTGCGTCACGACCAAGCGGGCTGGCGGCGCACTGCGCAAGTTCTGCCGGGATTGCGGAGGCGAATGCAATTGGTTGAGCGCGTGGCTCCTTCGCCCGCAACAGGAAGAGCGAAGTTTCTATCGACTGCTGCCGGGCGCGTTCCTGTATCCGTTCCAGGGAGATGGCATCATCCTGATGATCGTTGGGACGTTGTTTTACGTGTTTGTGGAGTTTGTGGCCAAAGCGCCCGCGTTCGCCGTAATCGGCAAAGGCGCGGTGCTCGTGATTTTCGTTTTTGCATACGGCTACCTGTTCGCCTATCAGATGAGGATTATCGCCTCGACCATCGACGGTCGGGAAGAAATGCCGGACTGGCCGGACTTCATGGGAATGGAGGATGTCGGACGGCCCTTCGTACAGGTTTTGGTGACCGTGCTGGTGTGTGTTCTACCCGGAGCGGTGTCGCTGTTTGTCTTTAAGGAGCAGGACTGGGGCCCGGCGGTGGCGGTGGCATTCTTCTGCCTGGGCGCCTTGTATTTGCCAATGGCATTTTTGGCCATTTCATTGTTTGATGCGCTGGAAGTGTTGAATCCGTTGTTCATCTTTCCATCGATCCTGCGCGTGCTGCGCGAATATATGGTGGCGTTTGGAGTGCTGGCGGCAAGCGTGCTTTTAAACATCATCATCGACTTTCTGTTGGAGCGTTTCGTTCCCACCAATGACCTGGCCATCCTGATGCTTTCCGGCTTGTTTTCCGGCTTCGTCGGCTTCTACCTCCTGACGGTTGAAATGCGTATTTTGGGAATCCTGTATCGAACTCAACAGGACGAATTGGGTTGGTTCAAGCATTGAAAGAAACGCAAGCAGCGAGACATACTTTTTCTAAAATTCGCAATGAACAGATTTCCACCATTCGCGCGGTTTGCCCGGCAGGTTACCTGCGCAGGCCTCATGGGTTTCATTCTGTTCAATCGAATTCCAGCGGGAGCGGCTGACTCGACCGCAAAGCCAATCCAGGTGGATTTTACGGAACTTCGACCTTCTTCAGCCGCGGACGTCCGCCAGGAGCACGATCGACTGGTGGTCAAATGGCCGATCTCAAAGGCGGAAACCGGCCTTCTGACGCTCAACTTAATTCCGGGAAAGCCGTTGATTGACAGCATCGCCATCGCCGGTTCAGGTCAGCAGCCACGGGCGATCGCCCGCGAGCTTGATCCCGCCACTTTGCTCACCATCGGAGAACGCGACATGAAAAACCCTGCCGGCTGGGTCGCGTTTTTCGATGAGCCGATGAGCCGGCCGCACCAAACCAATGCGGTAAACCTGGAGTTGAGCAGCGTGCGGGTTTCCAGTGTCGGCACAAGAACCACGGTCCATGTCGGCGAAGTCCGCGCCGGATCGTTTCACGGTGAGCTTCGATTCAACTTCTATCGTCACAGTCCGTTGATCCATTTGGAGACGGTGATGCAAACCGCGGAAGACGGGCGGGCCATTCTCTATGACACCGGCCTAATCAGTCGCGCGTCAAATTGGGAGTCCATGGTTTGGATGGACACCGGGCACAGTCTGCAACACGCGAAGGTTGATGCCGAAACGCCGGCGACTCCGGTGGCCGTTGCCGGGCGCGCGCTGGTTGCGGAAAACGCGCAGGGTTCGATCGCGGTTTTTCCCGCTCCGCATCAATATTTTTATCCGGTCGATGAAGCCACCAATCTAAACTTTGTGTGGTACGGCAAGGCATACCAAGCCATGCTGCATGATTTTGGTTTCGGCATTCGCCAATCGCCCACGGGCATAAACCATTATGTGCCTTGGTTCAACGCGCCGCCGCACACCGAGCAACATCTGGGTGTTTTTTATTTGATCAGTTCCGGGAACGCCAGCCATGCGCTGGCGCAAGTGTCCGAGTACACCCATGGCGACCGTTTCAAGAAATTGCCCGGTTATGTGACCTTCACCAGCCATTATCACATCGAGCACACTCAGGAGTTCATCCGGCGGCAACATGAGCAGCACACGGACGGGGTGCCGAAAGGCATGGAGGTGCCGGGATTCGTCACCACCTTTAAAGCGCGCGGGGTCGATATCGCGCATTTGGCGGAGTTCCATTCGGGCAATACGCCGGCGCTCCGGGATGCCCAGCGTTTGCCGATGCTCAAAACGCTCTTTCGCGAATGTGAACGCCTCTCCGATGCTCAACTACTCGTGCTGCCCGGCGAGGAGGACAACGTGCAACTCGGCGGCCATTGGATGAGCTTGTTTCCAAAGCCGGTTTATGTGGTGCTCAATCGTTCGGCGGACCAGCCGTTCGTCCAACAGACGGCTGATTACGGCACGGTTTACCATTTGGGCAGTCCGGAAGATGTGCTTCACCTCATGGAATGCGAGCATGGATTAATGTGGACAGCGCATGCCCGCATCAAAGGTTCACGCGGGTTTCCCGATCAATATAAGGATCGCGATTTTTTTCACTCGGATCATTTTCTTGGTGCCGCCTGGAAAGCCATGCCGGCCGACTTGTCTCAGCCGCGCCTGGGCTTGCGAGTGCTCGACTTGATGGATGAAATGGCCAACTGGGGATTGAAGAAGCAGGTGATCGGCGAGGTGGATGTTTTCCACATGGAGCCCGACTTCGAAACCTACGGCCACATGAACATCAACTACCTGAAATTGGACAAGGCGCCGCGGTTTTCGGAAAGCTGGCAACCCGTTCTCGACACTTTGCGGGCGGGGCGGTTTTTTGTCAGTTCCGGCGAGGTGCTGATCCCGAGTTTCAATGTGGGTGGCAGGGAGAGCGGACAGACGCTGGAACTTTCCGGCAAGGGCGCCGCGACTCTCAAAGTAAAACTGGAATGGACGTTTCCGCTGGCCTTCGCTGAAGTCATTTCGGGTGATGGCAAACAAGTGTATCGCCAGCGGATCGACCTTACGGATACGGAAGCGTTCAGATCAAAAACGCTTCGCATCCCGGTGGCGCTGAAAGGGCGCACTTGGGTGCGTTTTGAAGCGTGGGATATCGCCGCAAACGGCGCGTTTACGCAGCCAGTGTGGCTAAAGTAGCAGATGAAAATAGAAGCCGTGCTTGCCACGACGCCGTCGCGCAGCGTGCCCATGCGCTTACTTTTGCCGTCGATTAAACGCGACCACGTCCGCGTAACGCACTCCGCTGCCGCCGAAAATGTCCAACGCGGAGCCGATGGTCAAATCGATCCGCCCGCGCCCTAATCGCGTGACTTCCTCCAGGTCCTGCAACGATTTCGCGCCTCCGGCATAAGTGGCGGGGATGGGCGACCATTGCCCAAGCTTCTCAACCAGCTCCGCATCGATGCCGCGGCAAAGTCCTTCCACGTCCACCGCATGAATCAGAAATTCGGCACATGACGACGCCAGCGTCTCCAAGGTTTCAGGGCTGATGGTCAACTCCGTGAACTTTTGCCAGCGATCGGTCACCACGAAGTACTCGTTGCCACGACGGCGGCAACTCAAATCCAGCACCAACCGCTGCCGGCCAATCAGCTTCACAAGGCTGCGCAGCCGTTCCCAATCCACGCGCCCCCCCTGGAACACCCAGGAAGTGACGATCACGTGCGAAGCGCCGTCGTTGAGAAAGCCGGCAGCGTTCTCGAGATTGATGCCGCCGCCAAGCTGCAAGCCGCCCGGAAACGCGGCCAGCGCCGCCCGCGCGGCCGCTTCGTTCCCAGAACCGAGCATGATCACGTGGCCGCCGCGCAAATCATCCTGGCGATACAGTTGCGCGTAGTACGCGCTGGAGCGATCCGAAACAAAATTTGTCCGCAAGCCCGCTGCCGTGTCGCCCAGCGTGCCGCCAACAATTTGTTTCACCTTGCCCTCATGCAAATCGATGCAGGGACGGAACATGGAAGAAAGGATAAGCGTGAGTGTGCGGAGCGGCAACTTGAATGAACAATTACCAAGCACCAAGCACCAAGCTCCAGAAAAGCTCCAAGAAGCAATCACCAAACACCCATAATACGTCCTTGGTGTTTGATGTTTGACTTTTGGAGCTTTTCTGGAGCTTGGTGCTTGGTGTTTCCATTGCGTTCGTGCGCGCCGCAACGTTCTCGACACCCGCATGCTCCTCCATTAAAATGTGCCCGATGCGTTTAGTGGATGATGGTTTAACGATTGCCGGGCGGGCGTTTCGATCCCGCTTGATTTTGGGGACGGGCAAGTTCTGCTCGCCTGAGGCGATGCGTGATGCGCTTGCCGCCAGCGGCACGGAGATGGTCACGGTTGCCCTACGCCGCGTGGACTTGAGCGGGGGGCGTGATCCATATGCGAATATTCTCGAATTCATCGATCCCAAGCGCTACTTGCTCTTGCCGAACACAAGCGGCGCCATGAACGCCGAAGAAGCCGTCCGAATGGCCCGCCTTGCGGTTGCCGGTGGTTTGCCGAAATGGGTGAAACTCGAAATTCATCCGGACCCGCGCTATCTCCTGCCGGACCCGATCGAGACGCTTAAAGCCGCCGAGATCCTCGTAAAGGAGGGGTTTACGGTGTTGCCATACATTAACGCGGATCCGGTGCTGGCCAAACGTTTGCAGGAAGCCGGCACGGCCACGGTCATGCCGCTGGGTTCGCCCATCGGTTCGAATCGCGGACTGCAAACACGGGACCAGTTGCGGATCATTATTGAGCAGGCCACGGTGCCGGTGGTGGTTGATGCCGGTTTGGGCGCTCCCAGCCATGCGGCGGAGGCCATGGAATTGGGAGCGGACGCCGTGCTCGTGAATACGGCCATTGCGGTGGCGAATGACCCCAATCGAATGGCGGTCGCGTTCAAGACGGCGGTCGAGGCGGGGCGTATCGCGTATGAGGTGGGTTTGGGCGCGGTCCAGGAAACGGCCAGCCCGACAAGTCCGCTAACTGCATTTTTAAGCTGACCATGCCGCCACAAACCATTTCCCCGGCCCGAGTGCGGCAGATCCTGTCTGCCGCGGCGAAAACGCGCGTGCTCGTGATTGGCGATGTGATGCTTGATCATTTCATCTGGGGCGAAGTGGGGCGGATCTCTCCCGAAGCGCCGGTGCCGGTGGTCGATTTTGTCCGCGAAAGTTTCATCCCCGGCGGCGCGGCCAACGTGGCGCGCAATCTGGCCGCGCTGGACGTGCCTGCGGAATTGTTCGGAGTGGTCGGCGACGATGATTCAGCGACGCGCTTAAAACGATTGCTGACGGAGCATCATATTGTTTGTGACGGCTTGCTGCCGCAAGCCGTTCGCGCCACAACTGTGAAGACCCGGATTGTCGCGCATCGCCAGCAGGTGGTGCGCCTGGACCGCGAGACGCGTTCCGAGTTGGACGAAGAGATTACCAACCAGTTGGTGGCGGGCGTCCAAGCGCGACTGGCGGACGTGCAGGCCGTTATTGTGGGTGACTACGGCAAGGGAGTGGTCACCCAGCGAATGCTCGATGAACTGAAACGAGTTTGCCGGGAACGGGGAATCTGGCTCAGCCTCGATCCCAAACCGGTGCATAGGCTCAACCTGACCGGGTTGTCATTAATCACGCCTAACCGAAAGGAAGCTTTCGAGTTGGCCAGAATGCCGGACCTCACGCATAACGGCCATCCCCTTGAGGACCGCGATTTGATGCTCGTCGCGAACAGCTTGCTGAAGGAACTGAAGCCTGCGCTGCTGCTGGTGACGCTCGGCGAACTCGGCATGTTGCTTTGCCAGGCGGGTCGGAGCCCGTTCCATATTCCCACGATCGCGCAGGAAGTATTCGACGTCTCGGGCGCCGGAGACACAGTAATCGCGACCTTCACGCTGGCGATCGCGGCAGGTGCTTCGCCCGTCGAAGCCGCCATCCTGTCAAATCACGCCGCCGGAATCGTCGTTGGCAAGGTCGGCACCGCCACGACTTCAACCGGCGAGTTGCTGGCGAGTTTCCGGCGTGGATAACACGCCACCAGTTGAGAACAACATGGATTTCGAGGGCAGGATGAATTCAACCTCCGAAAAAATAACGGCGGAAGCCATTCGCGCGATGAAGAGCCGGCGCGAAAAGATTGCCGCGCTCACGGCTTACGATTTTCCGATGACCCGGTTGCTGGACGAAGTCGGCATACCCTTGATCCTGGTCGGTGATTCAGTGGGGATGGTGGTGCTGGGTTATGAGGACACCACGCTCGTCACAATGGCAGAGATGGAACATCATACGCGGGCGGCGGCGCGGGCGAAACCGCGCGCGCTGCTGGCGGCGGACCTGCCCTATCGCAGTTATGAAACGGTGGAAAGCGCGGTGGCCAATGCGCGTCGTTTGGCGGCGGCAGGCGCTGAAGCCGTCAAAGCCGAAGGTGGCCGGGCCATTCAGGCGCAGGTTCGGGCCATTGTCGCGGCTGGCATTCCGTTCCTCGGGCATCTGGGGATGTTGCCGCAAAGCGTCCGCGAGGAAGGTGGCTATCATGTCAAAGGCAAGCTGGAAGCCGAACGCCAGGTGCTGTTGGATGACGCGCAAGCGCTGGTTGAAGCTGGCGCTTTCGGGATCGTGCTCGAACTGGTCAGTCCGGCCACCGCGGTCGCGCTGACTCAGGCCATCCCCGTCCCGACGATTGGCATTGGCTCGGGTCCCGATTGCGACGGGCAGATTTTAGTAACGCCCGATTTACTGGGCACTTTCCCGTGGTTCACGCCCAGGTTCGTGAAGCCCAAACTGAATGCCGCCGAGCAGATGCGCAAAGTGATCCAAGACTGGAAGAAGTTAATTTGAAAAAGAAACTCACTCACCTGAACGCGCGCGGGGAGGCCAGCATGGTCGATGTTTCCCACAAGCCACTGCTGCGCCGTGAAGCGACGGCTGCGGGTGAAATCCGGCTGCGGAGAGAAACCTTGAAATTGATCGAATCGCAGGCCATTGCCAAAGGCAACGTCCTCGCCGCCGCCCGTCTCGCCGGCATCATGGCCGCCAAGAAGACCGGTGAGTTGATTCCGCTGTGCCATCCCCTGCCTATCAGCCATTGCGAGGTGAATTTTGAGATTCCGAAAAGCCGTGATCGCATTTTGATCACTGCGTCCGCTAAAATTACCGCGCAGACCGGCGTGGAGATGGAAGCGCTTACGGCGGTCACGGCAGCCGCTTTGACCATCTACGATATGTGCAAAGCCGTGGATAAGGCCATGCGGATTGAGAATGTCAGGCTGGTTTCAAAAACCAAGACCGTAGCAAACGCAGAGCCGGCCGCATAGCGTGTCGTCTTTGTCTCCGATGGCAACCGCATCCAAATATGCCAGGGCGTCGCCTTCTCAAAATCGCAAAACCTCACTAAAATGAGGAGTGCGGTCTTCTCCAAAATCCGCGCTTCCGTTTCACAGTTCTTGACGCATAATACCAGGATGCAAATTCAAGCTGGCATTATCACGGTTTCGGACCGGGCTTCGCGCGGACTGTACGACGATTTGGGCGGACCGGCGTTGAAGAAAGCGGCGACGGGTTATGGCTGGAAGATCGTTTCGGAGGCGCTGGTGGCGGACGAGAAATCGCAAATCCAGCGCGCCATTCGCGAGCAGATCAACCAGGGCTGCCAACTCGTGCTGACGACGGGCGGAACAGGCGTGGCCTTGCGCGATGTGACGCCCGAAGCCGTGCGCGAAATCGCAGTTCGAGAGCTGCCCGGGTTCGGAGAGGTAATGCGGATGGAATCGATGAAGATCACGCCGAATGCGATTTTGTCGCGCAATCTGGCGGTGGTGGTGGACAAGGCGCTGGTGATTTGCCTGCCCGGCAAGCCGAGCGGGGCCGTGGAATGCCTGAGCTTTGTTATTGGCGCAATTCCGCACTGCGTCGAAGTTTTGCAGGAAGTGCCGACCAGTTGCTAGCGGCTGAAAGACGAAGAGTGATTTCTGAAGCTCCAGCCACCAAGCTTCAGAAAAATCCCAAACTTCAAATGAATTTGCCGGAACCATTGCAGCAGGTCGGGCGCACTTATGTGCGATGGAAAGGACGGAAGCTCTCGTATTTTGCCGGTTGCGATTATTTTCGGCTCGCGAGCCATCCGGCGGTAATCAAGGCGCTGCGGAATGGCGTGAAGCAATACGGGCTGAGCGTGGCGGCGTCACGGTTGACGACCGGCAACCATGAGCTGTACGAAAAACTGGAAGGCGCCCTGCGGCAATTCTTTGGCGCGGAAACAGCCACGCTGGCGTCGAGCGGCTATGCGCCCAACCTGATGGCCGCGCAGGCGCTGGCTGGGCAATTCTCGCACGCCTTGATGGATGAGCGCGCGCACGCTTCGCTGGTGGATGCGGCCCAATTGCTTGACTGCCCGGTTTTGAAATTCAAGCACCGTGATGCCGATGACCTTGCGCGGGTGCTGCATCGTCTCGGAGACATCAAGCCAATTATCCTGACCGACGGCATGTTTTCGCACGACGGCGGCATAGCGCCGCTCCGCGATTATCTCCGGTTGCTGCCGCCGAAGGGCATGGTCCTGCTGGACGACGCCCATGGCGCAGGTGTGCTGGGCGCCACCGCACGCGGCACACCGCAGTATGCGGGAGTTCCGACCCGGCAAATCATTCAGACCATCACGTTAAGCAAAGCCTTTGGCGTGTATGGCGGCGCGGTGCTCGGCGCACGATCGTTGCGGGAGGCGATTTTGTCGCGCAGTCGCGTGTTCGTTGGCAACACACCGCTGCCTCTGCCGCTGGCCAACGCCGCTATTGCCGCAATCACCTTGTTGCGCACGGACCGCGGTTTATCCCGCCGCCTGGCGCAAAATGCCGGCAGTTTCAAAAAGCGTTTGGGCTCCAGCGGCTTTCCCGTGCCGGACAATCCGTGTCCCATCCTTCCGGTGATTCCTGAGAACGAACGTCAAGCCGGGTCGCTGAAGCGCCAGCTCTTAGCCATGGGGATTCATCCACCCTTCATCAAATATCCCGGGGGACCGGTGAATGGTTATTTCCGGTTCGTGATTTCCAGCGAGCACACTCCAAAACAACTGGGCGCGTTGTTGGAAGCATTGCTCAAATGGCAAACTGAATCGTCGGGGCGGCGGTGAGTTCTTTCTATTCGCCTTTCGGTTCCCAAAGTTCCACCCGGTTACCTTCCGGATCGCTCACCCATGCAAAGCGGCCGTAATCGTAATCCTCAACCTTGTGAACCGTCGCGCCCGCGCGACGAAGTTGTTCGAGCATTCCATCCAGGTTGGAAACGCGGTAATTGATCATGAACTCCCTGCCCTGCCCCAGGTAGTCCGAATCCGCCGGAAAGATCGACCAGACTGTCCGCCCCATCTTTTCCGGTTGGTCCTTGTCGCGCCAGGCGAAGTCAGCGTTTTCGTTTTCCGCCTGAATGCCCAAATGCTCGCGATACCATGCCGCCAAACGCGCGGGATTACGCGCCTTGAAAAATACGCCGCCAATGCCGGTGACTCGTTCCATAAAGCTTTACTTTCCACTCCGCACTTTGATCAGGAGTGTATTCATTACCGGGGCGGCGACAAGCTGGAACGAGCGCGAGGATTCTGTCCGAACCACCCCAAACACGGGTTCCGAAAGACCTTACCCTTTGTTGCACTCCACCAAAAGTGGGCCATCACCCCAACAGAATTTGATAGAAATGTCCACCCTCCGCCTAGCGCATCTTTCGGCGCAGGCTATGATGGTAATGGTTGGTTGCTCTCTCCTTTAGAGTAACGCGGAATTGCCGCCGGCTTGCCAAACCACCCGAGCCGGTCCGATCCTGCCTAACGGAGTGGCAATCCAGAAAGCTGAGGTTATGAAACTGCCAAGCATGATTTGTCTCGTTGTTCCCATATCATTAATCTCTTTATACTCAACAACCCAGCCCCCGTTGAGATTGGAAGATTCCCTGACGCCGAACACGGTCGCTAATAACAACATCATGGCGGCCTACGATTTCACGACGCCTTCCGATTCGGGCAACAGTAACAGTGCGGGTATCGGGACAAATTCTCCAATGAAAGTTGTGAACTACGGCTCACGACTTTCCCGGCCAATCCAAGACGTGGTCAAGATGGTGAATGGAGGTGTTCCACCCGAAGTGCTGGTGGCTTACGTGCAGAATTCCTCCTCCGTCTTCAATCCCACACCGGAGAACATTATTTATCTCAAAGACAAAGGGGTTCCGATGACGGTGATCACCGCCATGCTGGTACATGACAAAACGCTGCGTGAGAATGTAAATCAAATGCCCGCGCCGGCCGTAACTGGTCCGCAATCCCCGCCCCAAACACCTTACGATCAGTATCAACCCTCCTACCAAAACCAAACGCCCGGGATGCCGCCGGCTGAGATTTATCCCAACAGCTATAACGCTCAACCCCAGTACGACAACAATATGCCGGAACAGGTGAACTACTTTTACAACGATCTGTCCCCTTACGGTTCGTGGTATAGTCTTCCGGGTTATGGTTGGGCGTGGCAACCGGACCTCGCAACTTCTTCCTCAAGCTGGGCGCCCTACCGTAACGATGGCCGCTGGTTATACAGTAATTATGGATGGTACTGGCACTCGGATTATCCCTGGGGATGGGCGCCGTTTCATTATGGGCGATGGTGGAATCATCCTTCCCAAGGCTGGCTGTGGTTTCCTGGCACAGACTGGGCCTCGTCCTGGGTTAACTGGCGCTGTTCACCCGGCTTTTGCGGCTGGGCGCCCTTGTCTCCGTTCACGGATCCGGGCTTCGGATTGCGCGCGGGCCTCGGGGCGGATTCTTTCAACCGCGGTTTTGGCAAGTCTGGCAGCGCCAACGACTTTACCTTTGTTCCAATCAACCGCTTTACCGATCCGAACGTCGGCGCGTTCCGGGTGAACAGCACGCAAGCGCGTTCCCTCTTCACACGCAGCACTTTGGTCAACAACATGCTCACGGGTGGTTTGGGGATCACGGCCAACCAAGGCTTCGATCCCGATCGAGTCGCGGCTGCCGGTGGCAGTTCGGTCGCGCGCGTGACCGTTCAAGATCCGCCGGCCGGAGTTGATCCGATTCCAGATCGTGTCTTCAACGGGGACTCGGCATTCTTCGGGTTCGGCGGAGGTTTTGCCGGGTTGGGCGTCTTTCGCGCGCGGCTGCAAAATGGTCCAGTGCTTTCAAGCGCACAAGCCCAGACGATCAACCCACGGTTTCCACAAATGCGCCCCGGTCTTTTGAATACTGGCCAGCCAACCACGGCGCAGTCACAGGAGATTAATCCCGCGTTCCCAAACTTGCGACCCGGCCCGGATAACCCAGCGGCACGCAACCGGTTCTTTCTCGCGCCATTCCCTTCGGGAGCCAGCACTTTTCAAGATCGCTTCGGTCGTAATCAAATCGGATTTTTTCATGGCAACGCCGGCACAGGGGTGAGTGGTTCGACCAGCACCGGACCGATTCCAAACTTTGCTCCTCCAGGGACTGTTCCGGGCGCGATCGGTCCCCTGCCTCCGTTCAGTCCGCCGGGGAGCGTGGCTGGATCTGGCGGGCCTGCGGTGGCGCCGTTCAGCCCGCCAGGATCCGTCACGGGATCAGGCGGAGGGCGGGTAGCTCCGTTCAGCCCGCCTGGCTCGGCTGCCAGAGGAGGCGGCGGAGCCAAGGGCGGTGGCGGTGGTGGCGGACATCGCTAATCTGCAAAGCGCGAGCCACCAGCTTCGTCAGGCGATAGGTTTGGTCGCCACGGTGCTCTCGATGATTCCTTTTGAGATGGCGTGGCGAGTCAACCCGGCGACATCGTGAATATTCAGTTTATTCATCACCTGTTGCCGGTGCTTTTCCACTGTCTTGATGCTGATGCACAATTCCGCCGCGATCTGCTTGTTCGCCTGGCCCTCGGCGATCAGTTGCAGAACCTCGGCTTCACGCGAGGTAAGATAATCCGTCCGCTTGCGTACCGGCTGCCCGCTGACGAACGCCTCGCGGCAATGATCGCGCAGGCGTTTGGCGATGGCCGGGCTGAAGAATGCGTTGCCCTTATGCGCTTCACGGATGGCTTTGAGCAGGTCGTTTGCGGCAGTTTGTTTGACCAGGTATCCCGCCGCGCCGGCTTCAGTCAACTGTTGCACATACTCGTCATCGCTGTAGGACGATAACACCAGCACCTTGGTCGCAGGCAACTGCCTGGTGATTTGCCGGGTCGCTTCCAGTCCGTTCAACAGCGGCATGGCGATATCCATTACCACCACGTCCGGAAGAAGCTTTTTGGCCATCATCACGGCTTGCCTGCCGGTATCCGCCTCCCCCACAATCTCAATGTCCCCTTCCACCACCAGCAAAGCGCGCAGTCCCTGACGAACCACGGTGTGGTCGTCAGCCAGTAAAACTTTGATCTTTTGCATAAAATTTCTCCAAGAACTAACCATACTACACACTTACCATTAGCCAAGCAAATCCTTTTCATTTACTATCGACGGTTTCAAGGTTGAACGGAATCCAGACCCGCACTCGCGTTCCCTGCCCCGGCTCCGATTCAATGCTAAGTTTCCCGCTTGCCAGCCTGACACGTTCCTGAATCCCCAACAGGCCAAGCCGCTTCTTGCCGGAAGTTGACGCAAGCTGTTGCTCCACCCGGAAAGACCGTCCATTGTCCTGGATTTCCATTTGGACGCCGTTTTTCAACTTGCGGATGCTTACCTGGCTTTGGGTGGCCCGCGCGTGTTTTGCGATGTTGGTCAGACTTTCCTGTGCCACGCGGTATAATACGGTTTTTTGTTCCGTCTCCAACTTCTCCACGAGGGGCGTGGCTCCGAAACTGACGCGCACGCCCGTGCGCTCGGCAAAACTCTTTACGAAGGAACGCAACGCGGGAATCAACCCGAGATCGTCCAGCATGGCGGGACGCAATTCGCGCGAAAAATCGTGCACCACCTCCATGGTTTGTTCGAGCATGTTTTGCGCGTCGGCAATCTTCCGCCGCAGCCGCGTGTGGCTGCCCCGCACCATTTTCTTCAACATCGCCAGATTGACATTCACAGCCGTCAACGCCTGGCCGACTTCGTCGTGCAGTTCACGGCTGATCCGCTTGCGTTCGTCCTCCTGCACGCGCAGAATCTGGCTCGACAAATGGCGCAGATTTTCCTGCATTAATTTCGCCTGCGTGAACAGGTCCCGGTAATGTTCCTCGCTCTCGCGCAATTCGTGTTCCACCCGCTCGCGTTGAGCGATTTCCTGTTTCAATTTTTGGTTTGTCGCGGCGAGTTGCCGGTTGCGGTCTTCCAGCGCGTCGTTAAGCTGTCTCAGGCTCCGGTTTGCGTCCCGGAATCCCCGATGCGTGATTTCGAAAGGCGAAAGGCTCTCCGTCAGGAAAGCCCCGGCGTTTTTCGCCACTTTGAAGCTTTCCTCGGCGGTTTCTGAATTCGGAAGCAGGGTCAGCAGCACGGTTTCATGGATTCTCGCCATGTCGATCACGCCCAGGCCGTGGGCCACCGTTTTTCGTCCCACGTCGTAGGCCTGTTGGAGCGAACGCTCGTTCCGAAGCTTGAGATAACGCTTCAACGCGGCCAGATACCTTCGGGTCAATGAGCCATTGGAATTACTCATGCGCCGCCCTCGAATATCGCGCGACGAGAATCAGCGCGTCGTCGTTGCCTTTGAAATGGCGCTCCAGAATCCGTTCCGCCATCCGCTGCGGATTTTCCTCCCGGCGCAACTCCCCCACAAAATCCCCCTGAATGCCATCGGTCGCCAGCGCCAAGATGTCCCCTGGCTGGAGCGTGCGTTTGCGCTCGGCGAGGATCGGCAACTGATAACCGACCACGCCGCCTTGCAGGCGTAATCGCTCGACGGCCGGGACTGCCGCCGCGTCCGCCCGCACCAGCACAGCCTCGACGTTCCCGATTCCCAGCCAATGCAAGTTCGCGCGCAAGTCCACAGCGGCCAGCGTCATGACCGCCCCACGCGTCATCATTAAGCTTCTGTGGCATCGTTTGATCAACGAAACGATTGAACCGGCACCATATTTTCTGAGTACGCCCACGGCGGTCCGCGCGGCTGCGGCTGCCTCGATGTCCTTGCCCAAGCCGTCCATCGCCGCCAATAGGACCCGGTCAGGAGACGGTTTGACCACGTAAGCGTCTCCCGAAACCGCGCGCCCGGCGCCAGGCCGGGCCGCAACGCCCCAATCCACCAGCGTGGTGGTGCTGCTATTCCGTTTGGCCAAGTTGTTCCGCCCATTTTTTCATGGTCACCGTCGTGCCCTTCCCGACGTTCGATTGAATGTTAAATTCATCCATCAGCCATTTCGCGCCGGGCAGCCCAGCCCCCGCCCGGCGGCGGGTCGAGTAGCCGTACTGCATTGCCTTGGCGAGATTGGGTATCCCCGGCCCCTGGTCGCGGGCCACGATTTGGATGCCGCGGCGGGGACCTTTCTGAATGCCACCCAGAATAATCTCACCCCGGCGGGCGAAATCCACTATGTTCCTGGCTATCTCCGAAATCGCAGCGGCAATCAGCGTCAGTTCGCTGCCTTCAAAGCCCAGCGTTTGAGCCAATGCCCGCGCCTCCTGCCGGGCGGTGACAATGTCAAGCGATGAACTGATTTCCACTCGCACGTCCTTCCCCGTCGATTCCATCTGCCTGGTTTTCAAATTTGAATGATCCCATCATCGCCTCGCCTCGCTCCAGTTTGCCCGATCATCTGGCCGAGCCAGGCCCAACCGCCGGAATTGATGCGCCAGCTTTTCACGAAAGCCACCCGTGCCGCTTTGGCAGATTGTCACGGCGCCCGAGTTGGAAGGAATCATTGCCCCGGTCATTGCCCTAGCCGACCGGATGTTTTCCTTCGATAAACCTATGCCCTTGACGGGCTTCAGGCCTGTCACATTCACGTAAATTTCCCGCGAATCGTCCTTGCATACTCCTATTTTTGCCCCAGCTAAAACATGGGGTGAAACCCTAATGGTAATTGATAATCAACGAGTCACGTTCAAACTGCCAGTTCACACTTGGGGCAATAATTACGTATGCACAACATCGATTTTTTCGGCTCACTAAACGAACTCACGGGCATGGCCGCCCGGGAGGATTCCGAGCTGTTGCCCGCTCGATGACTACAATGCCATGAACAAATTCCCCTTGCCCAAAAGCCACAAGACGACGTTTGTGCTGGCGCTGGCGCTGGTATTTTCGCCCTGCCTGCGAGCCGCCGAATCGGACCATTTTGAGGGCAATTCCCTGGCGTTGCCGCACCCCGGGGACTGCTGGCTGCACTGCCTTTCACCGACGGTGCTTGAGCTGACGCTGATTACCACGAAGCCGCCCGATCCTGCTCCGCCGGGCCGCTGGGACTTTGCGGACGACGATCAGCCGGCCCATCTGCCGAATGCTCGCGAATTCGAGGTCCTGGTCGGCGGCCAGCCCCAGCCGGTCACTGCGGTTGGATTTAAGCGGAGGGTGATTTACGCGCCCCTGAAACACCGGGACGTGCGAATCGGAAACTGGCTTTATCTCACGCTCTCAAAGCCACTCGCGAATGGGCAGATGGTCGAAGTAAAAGATCCGGATGGCAAGCTTTGGCCTCCGGCAGAACAGTTCAAAGCCGCGCTCGATCCGTTGCGCTGGAGTCCGGCCATCCACGTCAATCAGACCGGCTATCTGCCCGGCTTCCCCAAAACGGCCATGGTGGGCTATTATCTCGGGAGTCTTGGCGAGATGGATTGTTTCAACACGCTCGCTACGGGGCATGCAGCGCCAACGTCACCTCAGACTTCACCCACTTTCCAACTCATCGACTCCCAAACCGGACGGGAGGTTTTTAGTGGAAAGCTAACTATCCGGTCCGATCATGGCTTTCCATTCTCCTGTTACCAACAAGTGTGGGAGGCCGATTTCACCAAGTTCAACACGCCTGGACATTACCGGTTGGCCGTGCCGGGACTCGGCGCGTCGTTCTCATTTTTAATCGACGAAGGTGTCGCCGCCGCTTTTGCGAGGACCTACGCCCTGGGTCTTTATCATCAACGCTGCGGCACGGACAATGCCCTCCCATTCACACGGGATTTGCACGGACCCTGCCACATTGCTCCCGCCGAGATTCCGGTTCCCCAATCGGCGTTCAAATTCACCTGGCAAACCATCGCTGATAAAACCGCGGATTTTGCGGAAAACCCGCGCCACACCGCGCCGCAACTCAAGAGCGAGGCCACGCAACTCTATCCATTTGTGAAACGCGGCAAGCTGGACGTTTCGGGCGGACACCACGATGCGGGTGATTACAGCAAATACACCATCAACAGCGCGGCGTTGATCCACTTTCTTGTGTTTGCGGCCGACGCGTTCCCCGGCGCCGGTGAATTGGACAATCTGGGAATCCCGGAGAGCGGCGATGGCAAGAGCGACCTGCTCGAAGAAGCCAAATGGGAAGCGGACTTTCTGTGCAAAATGCAGGACGATGACGGCGGCTTCTTCTTCCTGGTTTACCCGCGCGAGCGCGAGTACGAATCCGATGTGCCGCCGGATCACGGCGACCCGCAGGTGGTCTGGCCGAAAACTACAGCGGTCACCGCCGCTTCCGTTGCCGCGCTGGCACAGTGTTCCTCGTCGGTCTTGTTCAAGCAGCAATTCCCCGCGGCGGCGGCTTTGTATCTTAAAAAAGCGAAGGCCGGTTGGGACTTTTTGGAACGCGCCATCGCCAAGCATGGCCAGGATGGGGCCTATCAAAAGATGACGCATTACGGCAACGAGTTCATGCATGACGATGAACTCGCCTGGGCGGCCTGCGAAATGTATCTGGCCACGGGCGAAGCCCGCTACCACGAAAAGCTGCTGGCCTGGCTCAATCCTTCCGTGGAAACCCGTCGATGGGGCTGGTGGCGCTTATATGAATCCTACGGCTGCGCCATGCGCAGCTACGCGTTTGCCGCGCGAACGGGCCGGCTCAAGCGCCAGCAACTCGATCCGGCACTCCTTGACCGTTGCGAAAACGAAATCATTGCCGCCGCGCAAGACCAGCTTCACCGCGCCCAGGACAGCGCTTATGGCACCAGTTTTCCAGAGGAAACCAAACGTTCCCGCAGCGCCGGTTGGTACTTTTCCGGGGATGCAGCCTTTGATCTCGCGGTTGGCTGCCAGCTTGATTATCCCGAGTTCAATGATCCGCGCCCCCGTTTCCGCGCGGCTTTGCTGAGCAATCTGAACTATGAAGCCGGATGCAACCCGGTCAATATCTGCTATTTAACCGGACTGGGCTGGCTGCGACCTCGCGAGATTGTGGATCAATACGCGCAGAACAACCGCCGCTTGATGCCCCCCAGCGGCATCCCGATTGGAAATATCCAGGAAGGCTTCACGTGGATTGCAGTCTATGGCAAGGAACTCGGACGGCTCAGTTATCCATCGGATGGTGCGGACCGTGCTCCCTACCCTTTCTACGACCGATGGGGCGACAGTTTTAACCTTTGCACCGAATTTGTTTCAGTGAACCAGGCGCGCAGCCTTGCCTACCTGGCCTGGCTCATGGCCCAAACCCCGCTGAAGGACCAGCCCTGGAAATCCATGCCCGGCCGCATCACGGGTATTCCCGCGGTTTCCAGCCTGTCGAAAACCGTTGTCGCCAAAATCGAAGCCGACGGACTCAACCTGAATCAGGCTGAGATCGTTTGGGAAGCCCGCGATCAGGAGCCATTCCTTGGGCCGGAGTTTCGCTTCCAGCCGGTGCACACCGGTGCGCAATGGATTGAAGCGGAAGCCCAGCTTCCCGATGGCCGCCGCATTTTTGCCATCACCAATTTTACGGCCAGCCGCTGACAGGGCATTGCGCGCAGTTCGTTCATTTCCAATCGCAATTCGATTCATAACTCGATCCTTTCGCTATCCAGTTTGTGCCCAAACTTTTGAGATTTTTATCGTAGGGTATCCTTGGGCTTTTTAGCAGGGTCTTCACCCCCATTGCGATAGCCAGCCACGCATCCTACGGTTGAAGTGCCATTTATGGAACTTAAAGATGCGTGGGCTAACGGTTCTGATCTCGATAACGCGCCAACTTCTGTTGCGTGTCCAACTGTCCGCAAACAGCCTGTGGAAAGCATTTCGGCCGGGCCGCTCGCGGAGCCGGACATTGCTTCCACGTTGATGCGCTACTATGCCCGGGCAGGGAGTCGCTCGGGTCATTATCTCCTGCAATTGCAACTGGCCTGGCATCGCCTCTACTGGCGCTGCCGGCTGGACGGCGGAAGAGTACTGAAGCGAAGCGTTGACTTTTCGGCCAGCCTGCTCGTGTTGCTCTTGATCAGTCCCTTGCTGCTGCTCATCGGCTTGCTGGTGAAACTTGAGGATGGCGGTCCGATCTTTTTTGCCCAAACCCGGGTTGGCCGCTTCGGCCGGGAATTCAAGATGTACAAAATCCGCTCGATGTGTCTCGATGCCGAGGCGCGCCTGGCCGCGCTCGTCTCGCGGAACCAGCATGCCCAAGGCGTCACGTTCAAAATCAAGGACGATCCGCGCATCACGAAAGTAGGCCGCTGGCTGCGGAAGTTCTCCCTGGACGAACTGCCGCAGCTTTACAATGTGCTGATCGGCGACATGTCGCTGGTCGGACCGCGCCCGCCGCTGCCGCGGGAAGTGCAGCGTTACACGCTGGCGGATTATCGCCGACTCGCGGCGCTGCCCGGCATCACGTGTATCTGGCAAATCAGCGGTCGCAGCGAAATTGACTTTGCCGGCCAGGTCAAACTCGATGTCGATTACATCGAGCACCAATCCTTCTGGACCGATGCAACCATTCTGCTGAAGACCATCCCGGCGGTTCTGGCCGGCAAAGGAGCTTGTTAAATGAACGCCGTTTTGATTTGTCCCTCCGGCTGCCCTGCGGTCCCGAAGCTGGAGCAAAAATTGCCGCTGGCCATTCAAACTTATTTTGGCCGAACGTTGCTGGACTATTGGCTCGAACACCTCGCGGGTTCGGGAGTTTCGCATGTCACGGTGCTGGCCGAGGATCACCTGGGGCTGGTGCGCGCCCTGGTGAGGAATGGTGAGCGTTGGGGAATCAAGGCCGAAGTCCTGCGCAAGCCCCGCCAGCTTACGCTCGCCGCCGTGCGCGCGGAATATCGCGGGTCTGACGAAGCCAACTGGCTGCCCGAACCCCATGACATCACTTTGCTGGATCATTTTCCGGGGCTGCCCCAATTCCGGCTGTTCCAAACCTACTCCGGGTGGTTCGAGGCTTTGCAACAGTTCCTGCCGCGTGCGGCGGGGACGTGCCGTATCGGCATGCGCGAAATCCAGCCGGGGATTTGGGTTTCGGTGCGCGCCTGTATTTCGCCGCTGGCCCGCTTGCACGCGCCATGCTGGATTGGTGAGCACGCGACCATTGGCCCACGTTGCATCATCGGGCCGCAATCCATCGTGGAGGACGGCGCGTTCGTGGAATCCGATTCTGAAATCTCCGCCAGCGTGATCGGGCCGCAGACCTTCATCGGCAAATGGACGGAAGTTCGCCGCTCACTGGCCTGGGGCGAGAGTTTGTTAAATTGGGAAACCGGTTCGTTCGTCTCCGTGCCCGATCCGTTTCTCATGTGTTCGCTAAGCCCCTCGCACGCTGAGAAAATCTCTCCGCATCTGGCCCGGGTTAAAGCCGCCTACACGCGCACCAAGTCCGACCTCCAATTGCTCTGGCAGGAACTGCTGGCCCACAAGGGAAGTTGAGCGGAGCGCGGACACTCCTGTCCGCTTTGAACGTGCCCACGCGCAAGTGGACAGAACGTCCGCGCTCCCGCCTGCCATGGCTGAGGCATTGTCTGTCTCACTCCGCGCTCAGTTCAGTTGGCACGTGTGCTCCAGCAATTCCGAAAACGGAATTACCTTCACATCCGGATCGTGTTCGAGATGTTCGGCCACGAGGTGCAACTGCTGGATGAATTCCGCATCCGGATGGCCGTTTGGAAAATACTCCCACCAATGCGTCACCAGCACGGTTACCTGCCGCGCTTCGATGGTTTGTTTCACCTCTTTCAGGATTCCCGCCCGCGGGCGCCGGGCGGAAAGCAGGCACCCGGGATGGCTCAATAACAAGCTGCCTTCGGCCCGCCAATGCGCCGCGCCAAGCAGCTTTTTATAGATGTAGCGCGGCCACCATGCCCGTGGGATGCGCCGCAACTCGTACCAACCGCTTGAAACCACGGGGAACCGCTGTGCCGCCAGGCGCAGGCTGGTGCGGGAGAACCGGTCGTACGGCGCCACAAAAGTCCGAGGGCGGGTCAATCCCGCCTGCAGGAACAAGCGCGTGCCGCATTCCATGCGGAGCTCCACCTCCTGGCGGTCGTCGGAGTCAAACTCGAATAAGTCGTGCTGAAATCCGTGCTGAAGGAGTTCAAACCCGTCGTTTTCCAACAGATAATTGACCAGTTCCGGATTGCCGCCAATGGGTACGTGGCGCGGCGCCGATGCGCCCGCCTCCAACAAAAACCCTTCCGCGCGGCCATCCCGCATTTTCGCCGTGGTCGAAACATTTGGAATGACGGCGAGGTTTACCGGCAACCCGCGCTGGAGGAACGGACGATAAAGCTGCTCCAGGCACTCCACCGGGGTCAGCGCATTGGTATCATCATCGCGCAGAAGGACGTATCGCATTTTGTTTTTCCTCGATTAAAAGTTCGTAGAGTTCCTTCATTCGTCCGGCGAGAACATCATTGTTGTAAGCCGCCGCGACCAGCGCCGCGCCATGGGCGGCCTGCTCCTTTCTTAATCCTGCATCAGTGAGCGTGCGCCCGAGCGCTTCATGAAAAATGCCCGGTTGTTCCAAATCAAACAGCCAGCCGTTGAATGCGTTTATGATCAGGGCGGAAGCCCCGGAGGTGCGGCTGGCAATGACCGTGGTGCCCGCCGCCCACGCCTCCAGCAAAACGAGCCCAAAGGTTTCCGACACGGACGGCAGCACCAACACTTCAGCTTGTTGCAACAGCCCGACCAACCGCGCATCCCCGGGCGGCAATCCTCCGGTTAACACCACCTGGTCTCCAATCCTCAATTCCTTGATTCGTTTGGCGAGGGTTTTCCCGTAGGCCTCGTCGGTGCATGCCCCGGCGAACACCAGGACCGTTCCGGGATGCTCCCGCAAGATCATCGGCGCCTGTTCAATCAACCAGGCCTGGTTTTTAACCGGATCAAGCCGCCCGACCGAGAGCAGGATTCGCCGGTTCGCCAGTTGCGGAAAGGCCGCGCGCGCCGCGGCGCGCTGATCTTTCTGATACAGTTCCATGGGCACTCCGTGGTGCTGAACCACGATGCGCTTGGAAGGAAACCGCTCCTGCCAAAGCGCCGCTTCCCTGGGATTGCAAGTGACAATCGCGTCAGCTTCTTCCAACAACGCGTGGGACCGGAACAGCAGGCCAAAAAGCCGGCCCCATTCCCAGCCTTTGCGGACCGGATGCTCGAAGGCATCCTTCATTTTCTGCGGCAGGTCCAACACACCGCCATGGATGGTCACCACCAGCGGAACGTGCCGGCATCGCGCCACGGTGCGTCCGATGGCCCCGATGCGCCCCAACGTATGGGTGTGGATCACCGAAACCTCCTTTTGCAGCCAAAGGGACGGCAGCAGATCAAACGACATTAGGTTGCCACCGACGGACACAAGCTGCCGTTTTTCGTCCCGGGAAATCCCCCACACCGGCACCGACGCCCGAAACCGCTTCACCTGGCATCCCGCCGATTTTAATGGATCGGCCACTTGGCTGTCACCGTCGAGACGGGGACTATAAACGATCGAAGTTACGCCATGATGTCTCAGTCCCTCGAACAATCTCTGAATCGCAGTCTCGGTCCCCCCCCATTCACGAGGGTTGTATTTTCGCAGCAGATGAATCGTGCGCATTTCACGTTCCCTCAGTCGGCAGATAACTGAATTCCGCCAGGCCACGCTCAGCCTCCTCCCACGGCGGCTCCAATTCAAACTGCGCCAATGGACGCTGGCTCCGGCACTTGATCCAATACAGGCTCGCCAGCGCGCCTAAAATCATATTGAAGGTGAAGAAGATCTGTGTTTGCCGATAAACCCATTCGGTAAGGCTTTGCAGAAAGATGCCCCAGCTTGCGAAAAAGAAACCCGCGCCCATTCGGTACATTGGATCCGTCAGGCGCGGCCAGAGAAATGACGCCCCCATCTGAAACCAGCGCATCCACAGCGCCGCAAACAGGATCAGGCCCGGGATGCCCAATTCGCCCAACGTCAACGCGCCCAGATTGTGCGCCGGCGCGGCTTGCGCCGCATCCAGGTTCCGGCCCGGCGGAACCACGTCGCTGGGCCAATGCTCCGTGCCGATGTACGGCACGAAAAGCCAGCCCTGTTGAGGCCCGTATTCGTTGCTTACCCAATAGGACCAATTATTCAGTCCCACGCCGAAAAAGCGGTCCAACGCGATCGCCTTCGCCAGGCGCAAGTAATAGCCCCTGCCCTGCCCTTTCCCATGTAATTCCTCCTGGAGCGTGGCTTCCTGGTAGCGCGACTGCACCGTGTGCCACGACTTCACGACAATCCCGGTTACAATCGCGGTCACCACCAGCGCAAGGGCGACCTTTCTGGCCGTGAGTTTGACCGAGACACAAGCAGCGACCGCGCCCAACATGACGACCGCCATGGTGGCCACGCCCGTTCGCGAGATGGTGAGCACCACTCCCACGATTCCCAGCAACATGGCCAGCGCAGCCAGGCCTTTCAGTTTTCCTGAAAAGTCCGAGGTCACTGCCGCGACAAAAACCGGAGCGGTCATGCAGAGATACATGGAGAGGCTGTTGGGGTCTCCGATGACTCCGGTCACCCGAAACGCGCCGTCGTGATAACGCTCGTAGAGCGCAAGCAGTCCTTGCCAGCACACCGTGCAGGCCAGCCCGACGATAAGCAACCGCAGTTCGCGTTCCGTGCGAATAAACAGTGCCGCCGCCAGGAAGACGGCCATTCCCCTCGCCATCTTGGAAAGCTCGAAGAAGCCGAACAATTGCGGATCCGAGATGATGACCGACAAGCACGCATAGCCAAAGAACAGAAGCATGAACCCGAAACTGGCCGGCCAGTACCAGCGCCGTTGCCCTTCATGCGGCCGCAGCAACGAACTGAACAGGACACTGAGCGCGAGGATGTCCACAGTGGAAAATTCAAATCCGCGCGTCGTGCCGCGATACCATTCGCGGCTGACAAAATTGACATCCAGGTGTTGTGTGGTGATGGTCAACACCACCAGCAGAAAGAAAAACAGATCCCGCAAGCGCCGCGAAATGGTCGCGGCGAAAATGCCGCACAAAACCGCCGCCGGCAGGACCGTCAAACCCAGGAAGTTCTTGGCTTCAGACATAGGCGGAAGCGCGTTGCAGGTCACTCATCCGCCGGTCACTCCTTTGCCGGCCACGAAGCCTGACTTGGCATGGGGCCAATACTGCGTTTGCCCCTTGACGAGCGCCGCCCGCGCCAGAAAGCACGACACCATCGAGAGGAGACAGCCGGCAACTGCGGCCGGGAAGCACGCAATCCGCTGCATACCGCGCAGGCGGGCCAATCGGCGGAAACGAAGGCTGGCCAAACCGGGAATAAGCCGCCAGAAAAAGCGGGTGCGCTCGAGATGCTCCGCAATCAGTCGCTTCACCCACAACGGGTCGTCCCGCTCCAATTCCTGAACGGTTCGGGCCAGGTTCAACCGATCTGGAATGCTCAACGTTCTCAGATATTTGTCCACGAGAATGTGAACCACGGTCTGGCCGATCATTTGCCGCTTTTGATTTTTAAGAACGGCGCGGAGCGTCGTGTACGCCTCGAACGTGTGGGTTGCGTCCGGGGCGCGAATGATCCGGGTTGGCGTCGTCTCCCGGGTAAGAAATTCCGTGCACACAACCGCCTTGATAAACCCGTCTTCAATGGCGCCAATGTCCTTCGGCAAATAGATTCGTCGCGCCACACCCGAGCGGATGCAGTAGAGCTGGCCGCAAAGCTGCCCGTCTGCCGCCTGCGTCATATCAGCCATGCGCATCGAAAGCCATTCCGCCGGTGACTTCTTCGCCTTCGAGGCAAAGTGCTTGCGCGGCTGGTCGGTCGTGACAAAAGCCGGCGGATTTTCCTCCAGCGCAGACACCATGTTCGCCAGCGTGTTCGGACGGTCGATCAGGATATCCGCATCCATCAACATCAGGACCTGTGCTTCCGGCGCAGACTCGCGATGAACGAAGACGTTCCAGGCATTGTACTTCCCACGCTCCCGGATATCCACCACGTGACACTCGAACGACCGCGCAAAGGGATGCTGGCGGGACTGCGCTTCAAATACTTCCGCCGCGATTTGCACCGTGCGATCCGTGCAGCCGTTGGCCACGCAGAAGACCTGGGCAATCAGGCCGCGCTGGCTTAACCGCTCAAATAGCGATTGTTGAAACAGCGATTCAAGCGTGCGTGCAATGTTCCGTTCCTCATTCCAGGCGAGCACCCCGATGCTTAAGTAAACCGCGCGCTGCCCCTCGCCGCTAGCATTAGTCTGAGTCATTTGCTTGTTTGTGCGTGTCGTTGCCAAGTCAGATTCTTCGAACAGGGTGAGAAACTTCGACTCTGTTCGAGTTAAAACCGATACACACTGTCCAGTTTTGGAGTGTGGCGCGTCCCGCCCTCGACCCTGCCAAAGCCTTAACCGTACGCTTCGCTTGGGAAAGTGGGGTAAAGCCCCGAAACACTCAGCCGAAAGACCGGAGTGGATAAGCATTGACTTTACTTGCGCTGTTCTCGAAACCACGGGCAGCGAACCCTTTTAACGGGTGGCCGCTGCTTCTAGGTTGGACACCCTATTTCCACAACTGATCTCCTGGGTATCATGGAATGTAACGTGCTGGACATTACATAGCCGTCCCCTGAACTGGCTGACCACGGACGGCAAAGTGTAAATGATGAATCAGTTTCTGTTCCCACGGCGGCCGGCTGACGGCCGCAGAAAAGTTCCGGCGAAGCTTCTTCTGATCTTGCTCGGCCTCACGGTCCTGTACTCGCCGGCTGTCCAAGGACAACAACCTCCGCCGGCCGGCCAGGCTTCGTGGTACGGCGAAGAGCACCGCGGCAAGCTCATGGCCAATGGGAAACCATTTGATCCCAACCAAATGACTGCTGCATCCTGGTTTTACCCCCTCGGGACGCAGGTCCGCGTCACCTTGGTCGATCCTTCCCGGCCGGCCGGTTCCCGCCGCAGTATTCTCGTCACGATAACCGATCGCGGGCCGGCGAAGAGATTGTCCAGTTCCGGGCGCATCATCGATCTCAGCCACGCCGCTTTCAAAGCCCTGGCTTCTCCCGAACTCGGTTTGGTCCAAGTCGAACTACAACCCATGCCTCAGGGATGATGCGCAGATTTTAAACTACTGGGTCTTGCGTGTGGCCCGTTCCTGCAGCCAGATTACGTCCTGATTATACGGAGAAGAGAACGTGTCCAGCACAGCCCCTTGCTGGACCAGCGGAGGCATCGTTCGGTCATCCCGCCAGCGCCTGAGTTCCGAGTGTCCGTCCGCAAATGAAAGTCCGCCGGCGCGGTGGTGATAACTCCCCGGCAAATCGTAGAAACCCGTCTCTCCCGGCTGATCGGACCATCCGTGCATGTCGGTGGCAAAATTGCCCACGTCGATGCTGTCCTCCCGCATGTCCAAAAAAACAAACGTCCGCGCCGGCCCCGGGTCGGTCAAGTCGCCAAACCGAGTATAAATCCGCCAACCCTCGCCGCGGCCCAAGCCAAAATCACTGCCGCCAAACGCGCCCAGCCACACGTTCATTGACATGCTCCGGACGCGCGGCCGATTTTCTCCGTTCACGACGACGTAGGATTTGTCAGCCGGACACTTCCAAACGACCGGCGACTTGCCGCAATAAGACCACAGCGGGCTGCGAGCAATGTCCTGGTTGACGTCCCAATTGGACGGGTTCGAAGGGTCAAAAAAATTGATGTAGCCGAGCACCCAGACATAAGGATCCAGTTCCGGATGGTAATAATCATCCGCGCTGGCGTACGGAATCCGCTCGCTGCTGTCATCGGTGTACATCTTCCACGCGAACGTCAGTTGCCGGTGGTTGTTCATGCACTGGATGCCCTGTGTTTTGATTTTTGCCTTGCTGAGCAGTGGGAGCAGCAGGCTGGCCAAAATGCCGATAATGGCAATGACCACAAGCAATTCGATCAGGGTAAAGCCGCCGGAGGGTTTCCTCGCTTTTGCAATACTGCGATCCGCAGCGGCGGGCGACAACCGCAGTGCATTACATCCAGCGCGGAACATGCCCGCAATATGGTATCCACTCTCAACGTTTGTCAATCGGAACGAACGGGCGCGGCGTGGGCCCAATGTAGTCCGCGGTGGGCCGGATCAAGCGATTGTTGGCGCGCTGTTCCATGATGTGGGCCGACCAACCTGAAGTCCGCGAAATCACGAACAACGGCGTGAACAATGAAGTGGGTATGCCGCAGAAATGGTAGGCTGCCGCGCTGTAGAAATCCAGATTCGGAAACAGCTTCTTTTCACGCCACATTACCGCCTCAACCCGTTCGAACATCCGGTAGAGTTCGGTTTCGCCAGTGGCCTCGGCCAATCGTTTGGCCCAACCCTTGATCGAAGCGGAACGCGGATCGGAACTTTTATAAACGCGATGGCCAAAGCCCATGATGAGTTCCTTTTTAGCGAGCATGGCCATCAAACCGGCTTCAGCCTGCTCGGGACTTTTAAAGCGCTGGATGAGCGCCATCGCTTCCTCGTTCGCCCCGCCGTGCAGCGGGCCGCGCAACGTGCCGATGCCTGAAGTGGTCGCCGAATAAAAATCCGCCAGCGTCGAGGTTGTAATGCGCGTCGAAAAAGTCGAGGCGTTGAATTCGTGCTCGGCGTAAAGGATCAGCGACGCATCGAGCGCCCGCACATGCAGGTCATTGCCGGATTTCCCGTGCAGCAAATGCAGGAAGTGCGCCGCCATCTGTTCATCATCCGTTTGGGTTTCGATGCGCCGGCCATGCCGGCTGAACTGAAACCAATAGAGCAGCATGGAAGGAAAAACCGCGAGCAACCGGTCCGCCACCTGATATTGGTTCCGCGATTTGTCTTCGGGCTCAAGGCAACCCAGCGCGGAACAACCGGTGCGGAGCACGTCCATGGGATGGGTATCCGCCGGCAGCAATTCGAGCACGGCTTTCAACGGCGACGGAAGTCCGCGCAACGCCATCAACCGCCGCCGATACTCACGCAACTCCTTGCGGTTTGGCAATCGCTCGTTAATCAGGAGATAAGCGACCTCTTCGAACGTCGCCAACTCAGCCAAGTCTTCGATGGCATAACCGCGATAGGTCAATCCCGCTCCTTCCTTGCCCACCGTGCAGATGGCCGTTTGGCCGGCCACCACGCCAGCCAGTCCGCCTGATTTTTTGGTCGCGCTCATGTTCGTTCTTGTTCGATCATTATCGCAGCCCTTTCCCGCCCTTTTTAAAAAGTTCGTCTATTTTCCGTTCATACGTGGCATAATTCAGAAACTCATATAATTCCGCCCGCGTCTGCATCTCCGGCAGTAATTCCTTTTGCGTTCCTTTCGTCCGGATGGTTCGGTAAGTTTTGAAAGCAGCGGCGCTCATCGCCCGAAAGGCGGACAATGGATATAAAGCCAGTCTCACACCGGCCGAACCAAGCTCATCGACCGTGAACAAGGGCGTTTTCCCAAACTCCGTGATGTTCGCCAGCACGGGAATTTTCACCGCTTTGACAAATTGGCGGTACTGCTGCAAATCGGTCAAGGCTTCCGCGAAAATCATGTCCGCCCCGGCATCCCGATAAAGACAGGCCCGCTTGATTCCACCAGCCATCCCCTCACCCGCCACCGCATCCGTTCGCGCCATCACGACAAAACCCGCGTCCGATTTTCCGCGAACCGCCGCCCGGATTCGACCCACCATCTCCTTGGTGCTCACCAGTTGCTTGTTGGGCCGATGGCCGCAACGTTTGGCTTCGACCTGGTCTTCGATGTGAATTCCCGCCGCCCCCGCCTCGATCATTTTGCGAACCGTCTCTTCCGGATCGCTCCAACCCGTATCGGCATCCACCAATAATGGCAGCGAAGTCGTGCTCGTGATGCGTTTGACATCGATCAACACGTCGGCCAGCGTGGTCACGCCGAGGTCTGGCAATCCATACGAAGCCACCGCCACGCCCGAACCCGAAAGATAAAGCGCGCGAAAACCGGCCTTTTCCGCCAGTAGTGCCGCATACGCGTTGATGACGCCCGCCACTTGAAGGGGACGTTCGGCCTTTGATGCCGCGCGAAACCGCCCGCCCGCAGAACCGCCCGCAGCCGCCGAATGCACTCGGAAGAATTTTTTGTCCACAACTTGCCTTCGTCATCCCGCCCGGAAATGAAACGCACTCTCGACACCCTGCTTCCGTCGCGACGATAACAACATCGTCTCGATACCCAAGATTGCAGCTTGGAGCAAGCTCCAAAACCACCATGCCCGGCGGCACATCGACACTATTCTTACCCCCGAAAGGTAGGGAAATCGCGCTGCGATGTCCCCGCCCGCGTTCCAGCGGGCGGAACGCGCTGCCGAAGCTGAGCGGTCCGGATCATTCGTTCCGTCCACCAAAATCTCAATTTACATTGAAACACTTTAAACCAATATTTTCTTTATTCGCGCGAATCATGTCGGCCATGAAACAGTCAAATGACACATAGGCTTCTCTGAACGGCTCGTTGGCCATCGTGTCAATCAACATCACACGGTTGTTTCGGGAAGGCTGCAAATCAACGGCTAACCATTTCGTGTTCTGATTCCAGAAGGTGGGGAAATATCGTCCAACGGCTTCAAGCATCTCCGGGTGATTCTCGGCGCCCTCCCTAAAAAACTCCATATCGAGTATCGCATCCTCCAATTCCCGTAAAACATACGTTTCTTTCGGAAAAAAACCTCTTTCTAATTCAGCAATTGCTCGACCATGAACGATCCCGTTTCGCCAAGAATACAGGCGAATAATTGGGTCGATCAGTCCTTTCACACCCGCATTCTCAATCATTCTTACAATCTGGACTTTCGGGAGGCCTGGCTGAAGCTGCCTGACCAATGTGGGATTTGATATTGATAGAGAGGCTTCCAACATTTTCATAACTGGATCAATCATATTCTCTTCCTTAGTTACAAAACTACTACTACATATGAATCATATACTTTGATATTCTCCATAAAATTACATGCGCCGATGATCCGCCTTGAACACAGTTTTTCAACAGAGGCCCTGAGCGATCATTCAAAACCAGTTGCCGAAACTTGTGCGCGAGTGGTTTAATCGGCCACCGAAAGCTATGATGCAGCCGCGCCTTCCATTTTTTGAACGCTTGTTCCATTCCAGTTCCCTGGCCTTGTGGCTGGCCATTTTGCTCCCCGTCTTCATTCCCGCCCCGCGCGCGATTGCCGCCGCCGCGCTCGATCGCGCCACGCTCCATAAAATGGACGTCGAGATTGAACAGGGCATAGAGGATGGCCGGTGCCCGGGAGCCGTTCTTTGGGTGGAACATGGCCGCAGCCGGTACAGCAAGGCTTACGGCAATCGCGCACTCGAACCCGAGATGGAAGAGATGACCAAAGATACCATCTTTGACCTTGCCTCCTTGACCAAAGTTGTCGCCGGCACCCCCGCGATCATGCTGCTCATCGAGCGCGGGCAGGTGAAACTCGACGCCCCCATTCAAACCTACATCCCCGAATTCAAAGGCGAAGGCCGCGAAGCCGTCACCGTTCGTCATCTCCTGACGCATACATCCGGCTTGCTGCCCGACATCGAAACGAAAACCAGCTGGCAGGGGCGCAAAACCGCCGTGGCCAAGGCCTGCCAGGAACCCTTGCGCTCCACACCCGGAACCCGGTTCGTGTACAGCGACGTGAACCTCTTCATGGTGGGCGAAATCGTCGAACGCGTGAGTGGGTCGAGCCTCGAGGATTTCGTTCGCAAGGAAATTTACGAGCCCTTGAAAATGCGAGACACCGGCTATCTGCCGGCGACGAACAAGCTTGCCCGCATCGCTCCCACCGAGTGGGCTTCGGAAAACACCAACCTCATGCTGCGAGGCGTGGTGCATGATCCGACCGCCCGCCACATGGGCGGCGTCGCGGGCCATGCGGGGCTGTTCAGCACTGCGGCGGACCTGGCGCGTTATGCCCGGATGCTGCTCAACCTTGGCGAATTGGACGGCGTGCGCATTTTTAAACCCGAGACTGTCAAGTTGATGACGACGGTTCAGACGCCGGAAGGCATCGGACAACGCCGCGGGCTGGGTTGGGACATCGACTCCCCTTACAACAGCCCGCGCGGCAGCCTGTTTCCACGCGGTTCCTACGGCCACACAGGTTGGACCGGCACCTGCCTGTGGATCGATCCTTATTCGAAAACGTTCTTCATCTTTCTCTCGAACCGCGTCCATCCCGACGGCTCCGGCAACGTTTTGCCGCTGTATCGCGCCTTGGGCACGCTCGCGGCCGAAGCGGTGACGGACTTCGACTTCAGTTTCGTGAAGAACGAGCTGCCGGCGCGGCCCGCCGAAAAGGCCGCCAAATCCGAACTCGACGCAGCCGATGCCCTGAGCAATGACGTGCCCGGCGTGCTCAACGGCATCGACGTGCTGGCCCGTGAAAACTTCGCGCCGCTCAAAGGTTTGCGCGTGGGCCTTATCACCAATCACACTGGAAACGATCGCAAACGCTATCCCACGATTCATCTCCTCAAGAACGCTCCCGGCGTCCAACTCAAGGTGCTCTTCAGCCCGGAACACGGGTTGTACGGAACCATGGATGAAACCGTGGGCGACAGCGTGGACGAAATCACCGGCTTGCCGGTCTATAGTCTCTATGGCAAGCGGCACGCGCCCACCATGGACCAACTCAGCGGACTCGACGCCCTCGTTTACGACATTCAGGACGTCGGTTGCCGCTTTTACACTTATCCCTCCACGCTTGGCCTTTGCCTGGAAGCGGCGGGTAAAGCCGGCGTCAAATTCTTCGTGCTCGATCGCGTGAACCCCATCAACGGCGTCACCATCGACGGCCCCGTGCTCAGCGGAAAAACCAGCTTCGTCGCCTATCATCCGCTTCCCTTGCGTCATGGAATGACCGTCGGCGAACTGGCCACCATGTTCAATGACGAGCGCCACTTCAAAGCCGACTTGACGGTCATCAAAGTAGAAGGTTGGAAGCGCGAGTTTTGGTATGACGAAACGGCCTTGCCTTGGCGCAACCTGTCTCCCAACATGCGTTCCCTCACCGAGGGCATCCTTTATCCCGGAGTCGGCCTGCTCGAACGCACTTCGCTCTCCGTGGGCCGCGGCACCGGAACCCCTTTTGAAGTTATCGGCGCGCCCTACATCCACGACATCAGGCTCGCGGCCGAGTTGAATAAAGCCTGCCTGCCGGGGGTTCGGTTCATCCCGGTTCGCTTCACCCCCGCCGACTACATTTACAAAGGCGAATCCTGCGCCGGCGTGAACATCATGCTCACGGATCGCGAGCACTGCAACTCAGTCGATATCGGCATCACCATCGCGAAGGTTCTTTATCGTCTTTATCCCGATCAATTCACCGTGGATAAGCTGAATGTTCTCCTCGTTCACAAGCCCACGCTCAATGCGATCAAGGCCGACAAGCCACTGACTGAGATCCACGATCTTTGGACCGCCGATTTGGAAAAATTCAAGACCCGTCGCGCGAAGTATTTGCTTTATTGACGGGTTCACAACAGACCGGCCTACAGCAAAGCGCCGCGCAGAACCACGGAGGCGATGGTGAAATAGATCACGAGACCCGTGACATCCACCAGCGTGGCCACGAACGGCGCCGACGACGTAGCGGGATCCAATCCACAGCGGCGGAGGAGAAACGGCAGCATCGAACCAGCCAGGCTGCCCCAGAGCACCACTCCAATCAGCGCAAAAAAGATCGTCAGCCCGATCAGCGGCCAATGAGGGCCGTAGATGTGCGAAAACAAGGACCAGACCCCGATGCGCAAAAAGCCGATTGATCCCAAAATCGCGCCCAAGGCGAAGCCGGACAGGATCTCGCGCCGCATGACCCGCCACCAATCGCGCAAGGCGACTTCACCCAGTGCCATCGCGCGGATAACCAGGGTCGTGGCCTGTGATCCCGAATTGCCGCCGCTGGAAATAATCAACGGCACAAACAACGCGAGTACCACGGCCTTCGCAATTTGGTCCTCGAAGAATCCCATGGCTGTGGCGGTCAGCATTTCGCTCAGAAACAAAATCACCAGCCAGGGAGCCCGCTTTTGCACCATGGCGAAAATGCCCAGCTTCAGATACGGGGCGTCCAGCGCCTCCACGCCGCCCAATTTCTGGATGTCTTCCGTGGCCTCCCTCTCCGCGACATCAAGCACGTCATCCACCGTGACCACCCCCACCAGGATGCCTTGCGAATCCACGACCGGCAGGATGGTCACATCGTAGCGCTTGAAAGCTGCCACCGCCGTCTCCTGGTCGTCGGTTGCGTGCAGCGCCAGGTTGCGCCCTTCAAGCAGTTCCGCGACCGGAGTTTTCGGATCCGCCACCACGACGTTGCGCAGTCGAACCCAATCCACCAACTTTCCCTTTGCGTCCACGACATAAAGCTGGTTTAGCGACTCCCGCTTTCGCCCCTCCGCGCGCAAGTGCGAGAACACGTCCTCGACCGTCCAGTTTCGCTGGATCGCCACGTACTCCGGCGTCATGCGCCGGCCGATCGATTCCTTGGGATAGCCCAGAAGCTGGGAAGCGATCTTCCGTTCCTCCGGGGACAGCAAATTGAGCATTTTTTGGGTCGCTGCCGCGGGCATTTCCTCAAGCAAAGCCGTGCGATCGTCGGGCGAAAGATCATTGAGTATTTGCGCCACCTGCTCGTTGCCCAGGGCCAGGAGCGTTTCCTCCTGATCACGCAAGGTCAGGTATTCAAACACCTCGGCGGCCAGATCGTGAGGCAGAATGCGCAACAGCACGGCTTCATCATCCGGCTTCAGATCAATGAATATCTCCGCAATCTCCAGGGGTGAGAATCCACAGAGAATTTCACGGAGTTCCGTGAAGTTGCGCTGACGGATCAGTTCCGCCAGTTCAGGCGCCAATAAGTTGCCGATCATACGTAATTAAGAAAGACATTCATGTGTGTGGTACGGAAAGGAAAAACGTTGCGCGGGAGCCGATATAAACAGCCGTAGCTTGGGTGCATCAGGGCATAATTTCATAACTTCCACCTGCCACAGTCGAAAATTGGCTCACCCCTTGCGAAAGCTTCTGGGCTTGCACCTCATGCCCATCCGATTTTACGGTGAACGGATCTTTGAAACGCACGCGGCACAGGTTGCCCAGTTTCGAATGAATGGTTGCCGACGTCAGTTTGCCTTCCTGCCAGCGGATTCCCACTTCGAACCCGCCCCGGGCACAGAGTCCGCTAACGCTGCCGCTCGGCCAGGCTGACGGCAGCGCTGGCAGCAACGCGATCTCCCCGGATTGGCTTTGCAGCAGCATCTCGGCCAGGCCCGCCACCGCGCCAAACGTGCCATCAATCTGTGTGTTGCTGCGCATAAAAACCAGGTTCGGCTGCGCGTCGCGGCTCACGAGATTGGTGAAGATGGCATAAGCGTGGTCCCCCTCGAGCAGCCGGTCGCGCAGGCATATCTTCCAGGCTTTGCTCCACCCGTTGTTGTTGAAAGAATCTCCGCGAAGATCCAGCGTCTTCTCGGCCGCCGCAGCCAGCGTTGGAGTTGTGAAGGGTGAAATTTCCTCTCCGGGAAACAAACCGAACAACGGTGACAGATGGCGATGCCTTTCCCCTTCACTGTCGATATCCTCCAGCCATTCCTGGAGTTGACCGAACCTTCCAATCTGGTTCGGAGGAAGCTGCCCGCGAAGTTTGGCAACCTTTGCCCGGAAATCCACATCCCTGCCCAGAACCTCGCTCGCGCTGATGACGTTCTTGAACAGATTTCGCAACAGTTGGTTGTCCATCGTCGGCCCGGCGCAGAGATCGCCGTGCTCCGGCGAATAGGCAGGATTGGTGACCAGCCAGGTATTCGTCGCGGGCTGGCGCGGGTCAGGCACAAGAAAATCCGCGTAAAACTGCGCCGCTTCCTTCATGATCGGGTAAGCGCGCCTGGCGAGAAAATTGGTGTCGCCGCCGTATTCGTAATGCCACCACAAATGCTGGCAAAGCCAGGCCGAGCCCATCGGCCAGATGCCATCCGGGCCGTTAATGGGCGCCGTGCCGCGCCATAGGTCGGTATTGTGATGCGCCACCCAGCCGCCGCAATTGTAGTGCAACTTCGCCGTGGTGCGGCCAGGCCCGGTCAAATCCTGGATCAGATCGAACAGCGGAACTTGGCATTCGGGCAGGTTGCATTCCTCCGCGCACCAATAGTTCATTTCCGTGTTGATGTTGAGCGTCCATTTGCTCTCCCAGGGCGGGTCGGTCCTCGCGTTCCATTTGCCTTGCAGCGTCAGCGGCTGCGATCCAGGCCGCGAGCCCGCGATCATCAGGTACCGTCCAAGTTGAAAATAAAGAGCTGCGAGTTGCGGATCATTCCCCTGGCCCATCTGGGCAACTCGCTGGTTCGTCGGCAGATTTGTCCTCGCCGTTGCCCCCAAGTCCAGGGTGACCCGGCGAAAAAGCCCGCGATGGTCCTCCAATTGAGCGGCGCGCAACGCCGCATACGTTTTGGTCGCCGCCGCCAGGATGGTGTCGGTGCATTCCAGCGCGGGGTTGCCGCTCACATCGTGGTAATTCACATAGCTGGACGCGGCCGTGAGCAACAATGTCGCCGCCTCGGCTTGATGCACCTCAACGGTCCCGTTGGTCGTGGTCACGAAACCGCCTTTGGTCGAAATATGCACCCGCGCCTCGAATTGCAGAACGCTGGGCAGTTCGTTGAAGTCGGTGACGGTCGTGACTTTGCCGTGCATCACCAGATCGGCGCCGGCGGCGGTTACCGTATGATTGAGATGAGCCGAATCCAAACGATAGGTAAAATTCAGTTGCTCCGGCTGGCTGGCGGTCAGCCGCAGGATGATGACATGATCGGGTGCGCTGGCGAAGATTTCGCGTTGATAGGTCACGCCGTTGCAATCGTAGCGGACGCTGGCCGTCGCGGAATCGAGATCGAGCGATCGCTCGTAATTCGTCGCGCCCTCATGCGGGAAGGTCAGCAGCAAGTCCCCGCAAGGTTGATACGCGCATTGCCGGATCGGCATGCTCATAAACTTCGCTCTTGCGATCTCCTTGAAAACGTTCGCTCCCTTTCCCTCAAAAATCATTTGCCGCATCTCGGCCAGGGATTCCGCGGCTTGCGGGTTTGAATAATCATGGGGTTGGCCGCTCCAAATGGTGTCCTCGTTAAACTGGATGTGTTCGTTGGTGACGCCGCCAAAGATCATCGCGGCTAGCTTCCCGTTCCCAATCGGCAACGCTTCGCTCCAGTCCGCGGACGGCGTGTTGTACCAAAGCACCATGGGACCTGGACCGGCCAGCAGCGGCTCCGCCAGCATCAGACCCAAAAGGCAGATGCCGAACCAGCCAATGCGCAGCGCTCTCATGAGATGATGCTAGTCAGAACCGCCGCAGTCGACAATGCGCCAGATGCTGTTACCACGTCTTTGATGGAGCTGCCGCACCGCGCCACTTTCAAGCGCGCCCACACCCCACCCGCGTCCCCCACCGCATCTCGTGCTCGTCGTCGTTCTCGTCCTCGGTTCGGGCCCAACCTTTGCATTCCGTCTTAAATTTCAAATCTACCTTTCCCCTCGGCCTCCAACCACCATCAGGGCAGAACTGCGAAAGATGCGCATCTCAGCGGCTTTCATTTTATTGAGGTTTAATTTGGTTTAATTCGCCTTGATTCCTACTCCGGCGGATTTGGTTCGGCTCCCGTTGCACCGCCATGTCCTTTATAATTTATAAGGTCTTATTTTACCCGCGTCTTGAAACTGGCCGGCACGCGCCCCGATTGGAGTTTCCTCATGGGGCCGGAACACCTTTTGGCCGACGCCCTCAAACGCGGCGCTCATGGTGGCGTCAATGGCAGCGCGCAAATTGATCCCGCCCTGCTCGTCGGACTTTACGAAGCTTCCGTCAAATCGGACTGGGCGCGCGTCGAAACGTTGCAAAAACGCCTTTTGCAACTTGGCAAAATTTACCAGGTGGGCCGCCACGCGTCGGCCGTGGTCAAGGGAATGAAATGCGCGCTCTCACTGCTGGGCGTTTGCAGCGACCGCATGGCCGAACCGTTTTCCGCATTCCGCAAACCAGAATGCGACCGCGTCCGGGCCATTCTCAAATCTCTCGCATTAAGCGGGTGAGAGCGGCGCAATCTCTAAAATTGCCGCTCCTCAAACAGCTCACCTTCGGTGATTCGCCAGCAGGATTGCGGCCACATGCTCCAGCGCAATTGGCGGGCTCGCCAGAATCGGAACTCGCTGGTCCGGCTTCGCCAAGGCATCCACTACCCGGGCCATGGAAGCCTGCGCCAGAACAATCACGTCGGTCTTGGCCGCCAGTTCCCTCAACCCGCCAATGACCATTGCGTCGTGCCGGGCGGCGTCTCCGCTCATCAGCGCATCGAACGCGCCCTCGCACAACCGGGTCGTAAGCGTAACTTCCTTTTTTGCGATCGCCGCCCGGCGTTGGATCAAGTCCGCCGTGGGCGACAACGTGCTCGGGAGGGTCGCGATAATGCCGATGCGTGAGCCCGTTTGAACCGCTCGATCCGCCATGGGTTGGTCCACCCGCAATACGGGCACACTGGCCAGCGAAGCGGCGGCTTCGACCGCAGGTCCAATGGACGAACAGGTCACCAGGATGAAATCAGCCCCGGCAGCCTCCGCCGCAGCAATTTGATTGGCGACTCGCCGTGAAATTTTCTCCGTCAATCCGCCGCCGGCCATCACATCCTTGATCAGGCTGTCGTCAACGATGTTGAAGGTTTCGACGCCGGAAAGTTTTGCCCGGCAGAGTTGCTCAAACAGCGGCACATTTGCCGCCGACGTGTGCACCAAACCCAGTCGCTTCAGCCGCATGTCAGTGGCACCCCGGCTTTCCATCCACCAGCCGCCAGATCCCCAGCGGATTAGCCTCCTTCAATTCATCCGGCAGCGCGGCGTCGGGAAAATTCTGGTAGCAAACCGGCCGCGCGAAGCGCTCAATCGCGCGCGTGCCCACTGAAGTGGATCTGCCATCCGAAGTCGCCGGATACGGCCCGCCATGCGTCATGGCGTGGCAAACCTCCACGCCCGTTGGAAAACCGTTAAACACCAACCGGCCGGCTTTTTGCGTCAGCAACTCAACCAATTCGCCATTGGCGGCAAGATCTTCCGGCGTGCCATGGATCGTCGCGGTAAGCTGGCCCTCCAGCCTGCGGGCGGCAGCCAGCATTTGCTCGCGTGACGCGCATTCGACCACGAGCGTGGAAGGCCCGAAAACTTCTTCCATTAAACTGTGATTACCTAGAAACGCCGCTGCGTCCGTGACAAACAAAGCTGCGCCCGCCTGGGCTTTGCCCGCGCCCGCATCAACACTCGCCGCCCGTCGCACGCCCGCTGCTCGCGAAAACTTTTCCACGCCCGCGCGATAAGCGGAGCAAAGGTCCGCCGTCAGCATTGTCCCCGGCGGAGTCGAACCCATGAGCGTTTCCAGCTTCTTCGAAAATGCCGCCGCCGCCGCTCCGCTCTCGACGAACGCCAGGCCGGGATTCGTGCAAAACTGGCCGACACCCAGCGTCACCGAACCGTGCATGCCCGCGGCCAATTCCTCCGCCTTTTGTTGCAACACATTGCTTAACAAAAACACCGGGTTGATGCTCCCCATTTCAGCGTAAACGGGGATCGGTTCCGGACGCGCCGCCGCCGCGTCCATCAAGGCGCGCCCACCCGCGCGCGAACCCGTGAATCCCACCGCTTTGATCAAGGGATGTTTCACGAGCGCGGTGCCGATTTCCCGACCCGGGCCGAAGAGAACCGAAAAAATGCCTTCCGGCGCGCCGCATTCACCCGCCGCCTGCTGAACGATCAACCCAACCAACTCCGACGTGCCCAAATGTCCCTGGTGCGGCTTGACGATCACAGGACAGCCGGCTGCCAGCGCGGACGCGGTGTCCCCGCCCGCGACAGAAAACGCGAGTGGGAAGTTGCTGGAACTGAAAACCACCACCGGCCCGAGTGGTGCGAGCAGCGAACGCACATCGGGTTTCGGCAACGGCTTGCGATTTGCGTCCGCGTGATCAATTCGCGCGTCCAGCCACCAACCGTCCTCGATTAGCGATGCGAACAACCGCAACTGCCCGCACGTCCGCCCCGTCTCACCCTGTAGGCGTCCCAGCGGCAGAGCCGTTTCCAGGTTGGCGCGCTCTTGTATGGCTGTCGCGTTCGCCTCAATCAGTTCGGCAATGCGCCGCAACAAACCCGCGCGCCGTTGCGCCGGCCAGCGCCGGAACTCAACGAAAGCCCGGTCGGCAAGCTGCGCCGCCTGCTCCACATCCGACCCCGTGGCCCAAAAATAATCCGGTTCCAGCGCGGCGCCCGTGGCGGGATTCATTGCCGCGGTTGGCTTGCCCGACGGCTTCGCGCGGTGCTGGCCTAAAATCGAAAGACCTTGAAGTTTCATAAAGTGACAATGCTTTCTTCCGGTGGAGCGCAGAGTTCCCGCTCTGCATGTGCACGCTGTTCAGGTTCGCGCATAACTGGAACTCCGCTCTCTATCGCCGCCGCGACTTTCAAAGCACTAATGATTCCTGGTTCCAATAGCGCCTGAGTCCGTCAAATCTTCGGACGTTTTGCCAGCGCTTGCTTAAGAGTGTCAAGCGCCGCCTTGCGCTCGGCCCCGGTCAGCACGAGGCGCGGACCGCGCACCCGCTCGTTGCCCATGCCGGTTTCCTGCTGCACCAGCTTGATAAGCTGTACGAACTTGTTCACCGTGTCCATCAGCAACGGCAGAAACCAGCGGTACAATTCCTCGGCCATCTTCCGTTCGCCGCGCATCGCGTATTCGAACAACGCCACCGATTCGCGCGGGAACGCGTTCACCAACCCGGCAATCCAGCCGACCGCGCCCGCGCGAATGCCTTCCACGATCAAATCGTCCACGCCCACAAACAACGCCAGCCGGTCGCCGCAAAGCGCCTTCAACGCGGTCACCCGGCGCACGTCCGCGCTCGATTCCTTCACCGCCTCCAAGTTGTCGTTCTCCCGCGCGAGTTCCTGAATCTGCGTCGGCAGGAAATCGGTCTTGTACGAAACCGGGTTGTTGTAAAGCATGCACGGAAGCTTGGTGGCGCGGATGACGGCCTCCACGTGCGCCTTCATTTCACGCCAGTCACTCGTATAAACGTAGGGCGGCAGGACCATCAAACCGGCGCAACCGGCCCGCGCCGCCGCCCGCGCGAGTTCCACCCCTTCCGCGGTGGCCAATGAGGCGATGCCTGCGACCACCGGTTTGCCATCGAGCGCCTTGACGCAAGTTTTAAGGATCTGGACTTTTTCCTCGAACCGCAAGGTCGCGCTTTCGCCGAGCGAACCAAGCGCCACGACGCCGCTGCACCCTTCGTTCACCATCCAGCGCGCATGTCGGGCGACGAACGCGTAGTCCACGCTGTAATTCGCTTTAAACGCCGTCGTCATCGCGGGGATGACACCCTTCCAGTTCATATTTGTGCTCATAATATTGCTTGTTTCATGATGCCCCTGGCCTGCGGGCGGAGCGCAGAGTTCCAGCTCTGCGCGATGTTAATTTTCATATTCACGCAGAGCCGGAGCTCTACACTCCGAACCTGTGCTCGCTTTGCCGCCTTCGGCGGATTCCTTCTCCGCCACCGAAATTAAACTTTCAATTCTGGCGGGCAACACGGGTGGCCGCACCGATTCCATGCCCCAGCCGAAAATTACCTTCGCCGCCGCCCCGCACACGCGCCCTTGGCACGCGCCCATGCCGCAGCGCGATTGCAGTTTCGCGTCCCGCCAGCCGGCAAATTGCTTCATCCGTCCCAACGACACGTCCTCGCAACGACACACCAGCGTGTCAGCCGTGGCCAGGGACTTCAACTCCGCTCGCAATGCAAAAGCGCGGGCGAGGGCGCTGCGAAATTCATGCCATCGGGATCGTTCTTGAAACAACGCCTGCGCTTCGGCTTTGTGTTCGCTCGCCGTGTGCCCCGCAATTTGCCCTTCGACCAGGGCGCAATCCGCCCCACCGATGCCGGTCGGTTCACCGGCGCAATAGACATGTGCCGCGCTCGTCGCCTGCCACGCATCCACCCAAACGAATCCCTCCAGCAACTCACACCCAAGCGCGAGCGGCAGTTCAACGTTCGGCGCCAGGCCGAAGCCGCAGGCCAACAAATCGCACGCTTCAGTCCAGGAGCGTTGACCGTCGGTCAGCGTGACCTGGCGGATTTGCGTGTCGCCTTCCGCTTTGACCGGCCACACGCCGCAACGATAAGGCACGCCCAGCAAGCGCCATTTTATTCGCGCGGCTTGGGCCAGTTTCGCCGGATGCGCCAGGAGCGTCGCGCCAAAACCCGCAACCCGCCCCCATTGCGCTTGTTCCGCAATCGAAACAATCTTCGCGCCGAGTTTCTTCAGCCCATCGGCAACCGCGAGCAACAACGGCCCGCTGCCAGCCACAACAACACGCTGGCCGCTGACCGGCCATCCGCTTTTGGCGAGCGACTGCAATCCACCCGGTCCCAAAATGCCGGGAAGCGTCCAACCGGGAAATGGCAGGAATAATTCCCGCGCGCCAGTCGCCAGAATCAACTTGTCCCAATGGATTTCGCGCGGACCATTCGCGTGCTCCGCCAGCAGGACTCCCGCTCGCGGCGCGGCGATGACGCTCGTCCGATCCAAAAGCGTTGCGCCGCTACGACGGAAGCGCTCGATCCATTTTTGTGCCTGGGGAACCAAAGGCCGCGCCTGTTGGCCGCGCCAGATTTGACCGCCAAGCCACGGTGTGTCGTCCACGACAGCCACGCGCTTGCCGTTCTCCGCCGCCATGCATGCGGCAGCCAGTCCCGCCGGGCCCGCGCCGACCACCACGATCTCAAAATCAAACCGGCGCTCACTCATCGGTCCGTACCTCCATGCCTTCCTCGCACAACACCTGGCAACTGCGGCAATGCGGCTGGGCGTTGATCGTCACGCGGCATTCCATGCAAATGCCCATGCCACAAAGCGGACCGCGCGCTTCGCCCAGCACCGATTTGCGAAAGCAACTCACGCCCGCCAGCGCAATGGCCGCCGCCACGACCGTTCCGCCGGCAACCCGGATTGATTTTCCATTCACCCGAAGTTCGATTTGATCGCTCATGCCTTTGCTCCCTCAAATCGAGCGGGCGAATACGGTGAGGCGGGGATTTCAGTCCGCCGGCCCAGGAGCAAATCAGCGAGCAACCGTCCTGTGCCAAGCGACGTCGTAATTCCCAACCCCTCGTGTCCGGTCGCCAGCCAGACGCGATCACCAACCACACTGGGCCCAATGATTGGAAGTTTGTCCGGCGTCGCCGCGCGATGCCCGGTCCAGACGCGAATCGAAGAAAGCCGGCCCAGCGACGGCAGATACTCGATGGCCCGCTTCAACATGCGTTCGAGAATCGGTTGGTCCACAGCCGTATCTTCGGCGTCGAATTGCCGCGAGGAGCCGATGAGCATCTGTCCGGTCTGGCGCGGCTGGATGTTGAAAGCCACGGAGTCCTTGCCCATGGAATGCGCGCTCTTCAGGTAACCGAGTTCAACGATTTGGTGCCGCACGAAGCCGGGATGGCGGTCCGTGATGACCAGGTGGCCTTTGCGTTTGCGAACCGGCAGCCCCGGCGTCAACGCGGGCGACCACGGACCGGTGGCGCTGACGCAACGGCCGGCGGAAATGCGCGAACCATCCGCCAGCCGAACACCGCCATCGCCGAGCAGTTCGTGGACGGTCACGCTCGTGCGCAACTCCGCGCCGTGCCGTTTCGATTGATCCAACAGAAAACGGGCCGCGCACGGCGGATAAACCACCGCGTCTTCAACCACGCGCAAACCACCGGCCAGGCCTGGGCGCAGATTGGGTTCGGCGCTCCTGATGTCTTCCGCATCCAGGACCTCCACCCGCACGCCGCGCTCAGTGTAAAAAGCCTGCTTGCGCCGGACTTCCGCCAGCTCTTCGCCATCCGCCGCCACCCAAAGCGTGCCGCACGAATCGTATTCAACTTCCGCTGGAAGTTCCGGACGCAATTCCATCCAAAGCCGGCGCGAATAATTCGTCAGCGCAAACTGCGCTTCCGAGTCGTCCATCACCACGATATGTCCCATGCCCGCCGCCGTGGTGCCGCCGCTGACCGGTCCACGATCCAACACAAGCGTTTTCAGGCCGGCCCGCGCGCACTCAGCCGCGCACGCCGCGCCGACGATTCCCGCCCCGACAATGATGATGTCGTAAGTTTGGCTCACGAGCGAATGCCCCAGCAAAACGGATCGGTTTCGTCCAGCAAGGCGGTCGTCTCGGCATTAACGAAAGCCGAGCCGGTGATCACCGGCTCGACCTCGCCGCGAGCGCGGTCGAGCCAGCGAAAGCTCCCGGTGAACGTGCTGCCAATGATGCTCTCCTGGATCCACGGCTCGCCTTCGGCCAGACGGCCATCCGCCGCGAGGCAGGCAAGCTTCGCGCTGGTCCCGGTGCCGCAAGGCGAACGGTCGTAAGCCTTGCCCGGGCATTGCACAAAGTTGCGCGAGTGGGCGCGCGGCAATCCCGGCGGCCCGAATAGTTCGACATGATCCACCTCGGGAAAACCCTGCGCGTTGACAGCCTGGCGCACGCGCCAGCAAAAATCCGTCAACTCATCCACATTCGCCAGTGCGAGTTTATGCGCGTGCTTCTCAACGAGAAAAAACCAGTTCCCGCCCCACGCGACATCGCCAGTCACCGGCCCGATCCCGGGCACGCTTACGGTGACGCCTTTGTTGGCGCGCCAGCTTGGGACGTTGGCGACCGAAACTTCGCCGTTCGCATGCAAGGTCGCCGTGACGACGCCGACCGGCGTATCGATGCGATGTTCGCCCGGCTTGATCCTGCCCAAATGCGCGAGCGTAACGACCAACCCAATCGTTCCGTGGCCACACATGCCGAGATAACCCACGTTGTTAAAAAAGATGACTCCCGCGGCGCAGGATTTATCATCCGGCTTCACCAGCAGTGCGCCCACGACCACATCCGATCCACGCGGTTCATTGACGATTGCCGAGCGGAACCGGTCGTGTTCAAGACGAAACGTGTCGCGCCGCGACGCGAGCGGGCCGCGTCCGAGATCCGGCCCGCCCTCAATAATGATGCGCGTCGGCTCTCCGCCCGTGTGCGAGTCGATAAATCTGATCTTTTTAATCGTGGTTTTAGTCATAGCCAATATATCCATCTTCTCCGGGCGCATCCGAAAACCCGTTACTCGCCCGCACACCCGACGTGGCGCGCGCGCGGAGCGACGCGCCCTGCTAAAATGGGCCCGTCTGCCCGCCTATCCTGCCCTCGCCCGCCACGCGCGTCTTGCCCAATTCCTCAGCGGGCGCTAGGATTTCGGCACAACGAAACCGCGTGCATGACTCCAACCAAACCGGCAGTCGAGCTTTTTTCGCAATTGGCCGAACCCTTTACGGGTGAGGCGCTGTTTGACCGCCTGACTGACCTGGTTTTTTTCATCAAGAACCGCCGCGCCGAATATGTGGTGGTGAACCAGACGCTCGTGGAACGCTGCGGCCGGCGGGACAAACGCGAACTGCTGGGCCATCGCACCGATGAAGTTTTTCCGCCGCCCCTCGGGCAAAGTTATCGCGCCCAGGATGAGCGGGTGCTCCGCAGCGGAACGGCAATTCTTAACCAGCTTGAGCTTCATTTTTATCCTTCCGGCGGGCGCGGTTGGTGCCTGACGAACAAACTTCCGCTGCGCGACCGCGCCGGACGCGTGGTTGGCCTCATGGGAATTTCCAAGGACCTCCAGGCGGCCAACGAACGCAGCGAGGAATACGCCCGCGTGGCTGAGGTCGTCGCGCACATCCAAACCAACTTTGGCGAAACTTTGCGCGTGAACCGCCTGGCGGTGCGCGCCGGACTTTCGATCTATCAATTCGAGCAACGCATCCGCGCGATTTTTCAACTCACCGCCGGGCAACTCATCCAGAAAATTCGCATGGAGAACGCGGTTCGTCAGTTGCGCGAGACGGACGCGCCGATCGCCGAAATTGCGCTCGCCTCCGGGTATTCCGACCAAAGCGCCTTCACCCGGCAATTCCGGCAGACGATTGGATTGTCGCCCTCGGAGTATCGACGGACGTTTCGTCCGCAAGTCGAATCAGAATAGAACCGAACTTTGGCAAAGCGTCCCGTCATCAGGAAAACATTTCTTCAAGCCGTTCGCCTGGAACAGAACCGGGTGACCGGCCTGCTATTGTCCGCCGGGAATACCGATTTGGGATCAAAGCGGAGGAAGGACTAAGCGCCGCTACAACCACTTGCCTGCCACTGAGACCGACTGCATCCTGTACGAGCGTGAGCGCACCTTCAAAGTCATGTGCCGAAAGCTTGTCCGGATTGATCGAACGGGTCACGTTCTTCAACGAAGAGAACGGTTTTGCCGTGCTCAAGGTGAAGGCCAGGGGGCATCGCGATTTGGTCACGGTCGTGGGCTCCTTGCCGTCGGCGAATCCCGGCGAATGGGTGACGGCGGAGGGACAGTGGGTGCAGGAGCGCGAATTCGGACGCCAATTCCGCGCCGAGCGTCTCACGAGCACGGCACCAACGACCCGGGAAGGCATCGAGAAATATCTGGGCAGCGGCATGGTCAAGGGCATCGGCCCGCTTTACGCCAAAAAGTTGGTGGAGAAATACGGCGAAGGAATCTTCGACATCATCGAACAGTATTCCGCGCGGCTTGAGGAGGTGGAGGGCATCGGCCCCAAACGGCGGCGACTCATCAAGGATGCCTGGGCGGAACAGAAGATCATCCGCAACATTATGGTGTTCCTGCACTCGAATGGAGTCAGCACCAGCCGGGCCGTAAGGATTTACAAGACCTACGGCGAGAGCGCGATTGAACTCGTGCAAAACGATCCTTACCGGCTGGCGCGCGACATCCATGGCATCGGCTTCGGTTCCGCGGACCAGATCGCCCGGAAAATCGGCATCCCGGCGGATTCACTGATGCGCGCCCGCGCCGGGCTGGATCATGTCTTGTTGGAAGCGACCGGCCAGGGCCACTGCGCTCTCCCGCTCGAAACACTGCTGGAAGCCGCCACCAAGCTCCTGGAGGTCGATCCGCAAATCGTGTTGCAGGCCCTGGAAAAGACTCTCGCGAGCGGCGATTTGGTCCGCGAGAGCATCGACGGGCAGGATTTGCTTTTCCTGCCGGCGTTGAAACGGGCGGAAGAAGCGATTGCCCTTCGCATCCGCAGCCTGGCCCGCTCCTCTTCGAACTATCCGACGATTGATTTCGAGAAAGCGGTTGCCTGGTGCGAGCAAAGAACCGGCAAAACACTTGCGCCGAGCCAGCGCGAAGCCTTGAAGCAGGCACTCTCCCACCGGGTGCTCATCATCACCGGCGGACCCGGCGTGGGAAAAACCACGTTGGTGAACGCGATCCTGCAAATACTCCGCGCGAAAAAAGTGCGCTGCCTGTTATGTGCTCCAACCGGCCGGGCCGCGAAGCGTCTTGCCGAGACCACCGGTCTCGAAGCCAAAACCATCCATCGGTTGCTGGAGGTGAATCCCGCCGGGGGTGGATTCATGCACAAGGAAAGCCACCCGCTGGAAACCGATCTCGTGGTGGTCGATGAGTGTTCGATGGTCGATGTCGTTTTGATGAGCCATCTTCTGCGCGCGCTTCCGGCAAACGCCAGTTTGCTTGTGGTTGGGGACGTGGACCAGTTGCCCTCGGTCGGCCCGGGCATGGTCCTGGCGCATTTGATCGAAAGCGGCGTGACGCCGGTCGTGCGCTTGACCGAGGTGTTTCGCCAGGCTGCGGAAAGCCGGATCATCACAACCGCGCATCGGATCAATGAGGGTTTGCTGCCGGAACCTCCCGACAAATCCAGCGAATCCGATTTTCATTTCATTGACCGCGCCGAACCGGAACACGTCGTTGCAACGCTGCTGGAGATGGTTAAAACGCGCATACCGGCAAAGTTCGGGTTCGATCCTGTCCGGGACATCCAGGTGCTTTGCCCGATGAACCGGGGCTCGCTCGGAGTCAGGGAATTAAACGCCAGACTCCAGGCTGAACTGAACCCGCCCAAGCCCGAGGAACCGCTCGTGGAAAAGTTCGGCTGGCAGTTCCGTCTTCGCGACAAGGTGATGCAGACCGAAAATAATTACGACAAGGACGTTTTCAACGGCGACATCGGACAAATCATAAAGATCGATCCCATCGAGCGCGAGGTAACAGTGAAATTCGACCAGCGCGAAGTGGTCTATGATTTCGGTGAATTGGATGAGCTGTCGCTGGCTTACGCCATCACGATCCACAAGTCGCAAGGTTCCGAATTTCCCGCAGTCGTCATACCATTGGCGATGCAGCAATACATGCTGCTGCAACGCAATTTGGTTTACACCGGCATCACGCGCGGCAAACAACTGGTGGTGGTAATCGGCCAGCAGAAGGCGCTGGCGACGGCGGTGAGGAATAATAAGACGCAACAAAGATTCTCGGGATTGTTGGAGCGCCTCAGGGTGAATGACCAATGACCAAAGAATGCCCAATCTCCAAATCCCAAATTGGAATTTGGTCCTTGGATGCTTGATTAGTCATTTTGATTACTGCACCAAGGCCGGGCCGACAAACACCCGGTAATCCTTGATTCGCCCGGCGGGATTACTGCCGGCGCGCGGGGTATACCGGAATCCGCCGATCTTGACGGACGCGCCCAAGTCGATCACCAACTGATGCGGATGGCCGGGTGGTTGAGGACTGCTCCAGGCGGTATGCCAAAAGTCCGCTGTCTGGCCATTGATCGCATTCAAGGCCGAACCATCTTCCGCAGAGAGCTCTTCGCTATCCACGTAGGCAATGGTCCAATTGTTGTGGGAGATGGATTGATGATCGGGACCGAATAGATCGAACTCGGCCACGGCAGCGAAGGGTTTGCCGTCGTGGGCGCTGAGCGTCTCCAGGCAGAACTGCCGGCCATCCAATGGCTGGGGAAAAGTGACCTCCTGGACATCCGAGCCGGGAGCGAACGTGCCAGTGTAAGCGGGTTTAACACCGTCGAGCAGCAGGCGCTTGTTCGGCCTGGCTGGCCGGCTGAAATCGCGTTCGGGATGGAGTTCGTTGAGAATTGGTTTATCCAATCCGGCAAGCATCGGCTGGGTCGGGCCCAACAGATCAAACACAAGGACCTCGTTACGGCCCACGTGCAGCCATGGACCGGGCACGTAGGCGGTTTGGGTCGGACCAATGGCCCAGTATCGCGCGAGGCAATGGCCGTTGACCCAGACGACGCCCTTGCCCCATGTCCGAAGGTCAAGGAACGTGTCCGCCGGCTTGTCCACCGCGAAGCTGCCGCGCCAGAAGGCGGGGCCTTTCGTTGAGCCCGTTTTCCATTTCAAGCCAGCGCGCATTTCATCGCCGAAACCGAAGGAAAAGATTTGCCACGTCATGGGCAAAGGCGCATCGCCCCCGGTCAGGCGCACGCCGCTGGGGAGCCCTTTGCGATCGTGCATTTCGTTGCCGAAATTTACGTGCCCCATGGCTTCAACGAGAATGTCCAGGCGAGCGGGCGACAAGCGGGCTGGCAGGGCAACCTGATTCCGGCGAGAACGGCGGTCCATCGTACCGACTGGCTTGCCATCAAGAAAGACCCACGCAAAATCCCTGACTTGATCCGCCTGGAGCGTAGTGGAACCGACCGCGGCAATCGTCGCGCGATAGAGCACGCAGCCATGTCCCTGGTCGTACGCTTCCATGCAACGCGGCGCGCTGTCCTCGACCGGCGTCGGTAAATTTTCGAACAACGCAGCGCTCTCGTTGAGGTTGAACGAGGGCACGCTCATCACGGGATTGGCCGGCGGCGGCTCGGGCAGCGTCTCGCCCGGGGCCAGATGCTTCGCCATCAGTTCGCGCGTCTGGCGAAATTTCTCGGTCACCCACCCGGCTTCGCTGATGGGCGCGTCGTAATCATAGCTGCTGGTGTCGGGCTTGAAGGGGCGGTCGGTCCCGGACCACATGCCAAAAGTGGTGCCGCCATGGGCCATGTAAATGCTGAACGAAGCGCCGTGCGAAAGCATGTACTCCAGGTCAGTGAGATAACGACGGGTGTCGCCCAGATGATGCGCCACGCCCCAGGTATCGAACCAACCCGGATAGAACTCGCCGCACATGAGCGGGCCGGCGGGTTGCACTGCCCGCAAGGCTTTGAAACCGCTCTCGGGATCGCGACCGAAGTTAACGACTTGGAAAAGATCGCTGCGCAGGCCCTTGCGCAAATCGCCCGCTGGATTGCACGCAAAGAGCGGCACATCGAATCCGGCATCGATCATCGCCTGGCGTAGTTTGCCCATATACCCCGCGTCGTTGCCGTAGGAGCCGTACTCATTTTCCACTTGTGCCATCAGGATCGGACCGCCCTGCGTCATTTGCAGCGGCCCGAGGACGCGGCCGACTTCCTTCAACCACGCCGTGCTGGCGGACAGGTAGTCAGCGTCCTGCGTGCGCAGCCGTATGTTCGGCTTTTTGAGCAGCCACCACGGGACGCCGCCCATGTCCCATTCGGCGCAGGTGTAGGGGCCGGGACGGAGGATCACCCACAAGCCTTCTTGTTGCGCCTCGCGGCAAAACTCCGCGGTATTTGCCTCGCCCGACCAATCGTATTTGCCCGGTTCCCACTCGTGGCGGTTCCAAAACAAATAAGCGCAGACCGTGTTCAAGCCCATGGCCTTGCATAGTTGCAACCGGTGACGCCAATAGTCCCGCGGCACGCGGTCTGAGTGGATTTCCCCGCAACGGATTTGCAGTGGTGCGCCATCCAGAAGAAAATCTTTTTCACCAATGGAGAACGTGTGCCGGGCCGGTTCAGCTTGCGCCGCGAAAGTTGTGGCGAAACCAAGGAGAATTATCCCTGACAAGAAGCGGGCACAGCCGGACCCAATGACACCGGCCTTCCTGACGGTAAACGATTGGGACGTTGCAATTCGGGCGCGGTGCTTCATGGGTCGTAGATTATACATGCGCACAACCGAGTCAATTTATGACGGGAACGAAAACCGCCGGTAACCCGGACAGCGGCGCAAGGCAACGGTGGGACAGTGATTGACGCGGGGCGGCTGACATGGACATCATCACCTCGCGGGCGAGCCGTCGAATGCAGACCCCGATGCTTCGAACGAGGCCACCGCGCAGAAAAATGCGGAGTGCTGGCCGCCGGCGGTGTGCCGTCGTGGCAGGTTCGACTCCGACCGGAGCCGCAGTTCATCAGAACGCCGACACTGACGTCAATTTTATGTCAAGCAAAGCAACCGCCTCCTGGATTGCCACCCTCCTTGCAGCCCTGTCGTGCGCGGCAGCTCCTTCCGGCCCAATCACCTTGAGAACCGCCACCTTCGAGCTGAACTTGCAACCCGGCGCGGACGGCAGGCTGTATCAACGTGAGGTGGGCGCCGCCGCATCTTCCAAAGATGCCCGACGCAACGAGGAGTTTTACCCGCAAGCCGGGGACGGCTATGTTTTTGAACCCGCCCTGCAAGTCACTCACGCGGACGGCAACACTTCCACCACTCTTCTGTTTACCGGTGCAACCCACACCAACGAAGCGCCGGACATTGGATTGACGCGGGTTAATTTGCGCGATCCAGCGTATCCGTTTGAAGTCTCCCTCTGCTTCCGAACCTACCACGACCGGGACGTCATTGAACAATGGCAGGAAATCCATCATCAGGAATCCCGTCCGGTAATCCTGGAACGCATGGCCTCCACGTCGCTGCTTTTGCCATCCACGAACACTTACCTGAGGCACTTTTTTGGCGATTGGACCAACGAAATGCAGCCGGTTACCGAGCAGTTGGCCCCGGGAATGAAAGTCCTGGACTCGAAACTCGGTGTCCGCGCCGGCCAATTCCGCAACCCCTCCTTCATTCTTTCCCTGGATGGGCCGCCGAACGAGACCGACGGACGCGTCCTCGCTGGTTCGCTCAAGTGGTCGGGAAGCTTCCAATGCGCTTTTGATCACGATGGCCAGCGCGTCCGCGCCCTCGCCGGTGTGAATCCGTTCGCCTCTGCCTATTTCTTGAAGCCAAACGAGACCTTCACCACGCCGGTCATGATCTGGGTCTGGAGCGCGAATGGCCTCGGTGAAATGAGCCGCAAGTTCCATGACTGGGCGCGGCAGTTTGGGATCCGCGACGGCAACAAGATCCGTTCCGTGCTGTTGAATAATTGGGAGGCGACTGGCTTTAACTTCGACTTCAATCGCATCGCCAGCCTTTTCGACCCGGCAAAGCAAATCGGCGCCGAACTGTTTCTTCTCGACGATGGCTGGTTTGGCAACAAATTTCCCCGCACGAATGACAGTGCCGGTCTCGGCGACTGGCAGCCCAACCGTCACCGCCTGCCCAACGGCCTGGCGTCGCTGGCGTCGGAAGCCGGAAAGCGGAATTTGCAATTCGGCATTTGGCTCGAGCCGGAAATGGTCAACCCGAAGAGTGAATTGTTCGAGAACCATCCCGACTGGGTGATCCGCCAGCCCAAACGCGATTTGGAGTTGCAGCGTCATCAACTGGTCCTGGATCTCACCCGCCCCAAAGTGCAGGACTTCGAATGGAGCGTCATCCATGACACCCTTGGAACGCCGGGCATCGCTTACGCCAAGTGGGACTGCAATCGTTACCTGACTCAGCCCGGCTCATCGTGGCTGCCGTCGAACCGGCAGTCTCATTTGTGGATTGACTACGTGCGGGCCCTTTACGCGCTCATGGACAAGACCGCTCGCGCCTTCCCCCACACGGAGCTGATGCTTTGCTCCAGCGGCGGCGGACGTGCCGATTACGGGGCATTGAAATATTTTCACGAATTCTGGCCCAGCGACAATACCGACCCGGTCCGGCGCGTCATCATGCAATGGGACTACTCCTATTTTTTCCCTTCGATGGCGATCGCCGGCCATGTCACGCATTGGGGTAATCGGCCCATGCATTTCGCTTGCTCTGTGGCCATGAGCGTTCGCTTCGGCATGGATCTTGACCTGACAAAACTGTCCGCCGAGGACAAAGCCATCTGCGCCGGCGCCATCACCGCCTACAAACATATCCGCGATGTGACGCAACTGGGTGACTTGTACCGCCTTGAAGACCCCCACTTGGAGCCGCGCGGTGCGCTCAATTTCGTCGCCAGGGACCGCGCGCGTGCCGTCCTATTCGTGTTCCAACTCAAAGATGCCCCGGCGCAACCAGTCCTGCCACGGGGGCTTGATCCCGCGACACGTTACATCGTCCGCGAATTAAACCCTGCACCCGGCGGCCCAGCCTTGCCGCAGGAAGGCAAGACGTTTACTGGAACGGAGCTAATGCGCGATGGCGTCGTGCCTTCCTGCGCCGGGGCACTCGAAGCGTGCGTCGTTGAGTTCACGGCGAATTCAAACTAACAGATCCGTTTGATTTCGGTTCCTCGCCCGTTCCTGAATGTTGCACGCGCATCCCGGTTTTGAGCACATCTTCATTTTGAGCGGATCACAGACATGAGAAGCGCGCCAACTTCGTCGCATCGAGCCCGGTTGTAAGTCCTGAATTGCGCATGGAAAACGTCCTCCTGCCTGTTAACGGCACCCTGCTGTGCGAAACCACGACTGAACCAGCCTATCGGCTCTGGTCCATCAATGACCGCCATCCGGCGATGGTTCGCGTGAAATCCAATGGCCGTTGAAGTCTGGTCCGTCCCGGCTGCGGGACTGGCATAGCCTCAGGCTTATTGTTTCACCGACTTTGCCACCGCCTCAAACGCCGGCTTGGCCACGTAGTTCCGATCAAAAAGCAGCGGGTAATCCGTCCGCTTTCTCACCGGCCAATCGTTCAGCCACGATCCACCATCCGCTACTCCCCAAAATGTCACGCGTTTGACACTATCGCGGTGTTTCAAAAAAACAGCAAACAGGCTCGCGTATCTTTTGGCCAGTTGCTGTTGCACGGAATCCGGCAATCCGTTCGTGTAAGGATTGATCTTCGCGCTTGGCTCAAAGTTCGCATTGACGTCCGCTCCCTGGTACTGGCTCGCGGTTGGCAGCACGCTCACATCCAGTTCCGTGATCATCACCTTCACCTGCAACTGCTCGAAGGCTTGAATGGTCTGCTCGACCTCCTCCTCCGTTGGTCGAGCCAGCTTGTAGTGTCCCTGCAAGCCAACGCCCGCAATCCGGGCGCCCTTGGATCGAAGGCTCCGGATCAGGGCCAGCGCTCCTTGTCGTTTCGCCGCGTTCTCCAGCCCGTAATCGTTGTAATACAGTTCGGCGTCGGGATCGGCCTCATGCGCAAACTCGTACGCTTTCAGCAGGTAATCCTCACCGATGCTTTGCAGCCATGGTGAACGGCGCAATGTCCCGTTCTCATTCAACGCTTCGTTGACCACATCCCAGCCGCGGATCTTTCCTTTGTAACGCCCGACGACAGTGTGGATGTGCTCCCGCATTCGTGCCAGCAACGCCTCGCGATCCAAGGGTTTGCCGCTGGCATCCTGGAAAACCCAGCGCGGCGTTTGGCTGTGCCAGACGAGATTGTGGCCTACGATGAACATTCCGTTTGATTCGCCAAAAGCCACATACCGGTCGGCTGCTTCGAAGTCGTAACCGTCCGGCCGGGGGTGCACGGCTTCCCATTTCAGAATGTTTTCGGGTGTAATGGTATTGAATTGCGCCTTCACAATCGCCGCGCCCTTCGCGTCTTCCTCGAAGATCTGCGCGCGGTTCAGTGCCGCTCCAATGAGAAAGCAGCCCTTGTAAACATCCTTGAGCGTAGGCTGAGGTTCTGCGCGCGCGGACAGAACCGAGGCGAATACCAATGCAATACACGCCCGCAGGCAGCCAACGCGAGCGGCCAACTGAATTGGAGAGCTCCACTGCGGGGATTTTATGACCGCTTCAAATTGCCTGCGGACTCTCAGGTCGGGTGCGCACTCTCGAGCGCGCTGTGAGTGTCTGGAACCGCCAGTTTCACACAGCGGCGCGCAGAGGACTGCGCGTCCTACCCGTGCATTGTGAAATATCCGGTTAGATTCAATCATTTTACACTTCCGCTTTGGCACCTATCGCTGGTTGACTCCCAATCGGCGTCGCATTCGCAAATCTCTTCCGCCGCTCGGCTAGTTCATTTGCAATCTGAATCGTCAGGTCCTTGTTAATTTGGTAGGCGATTAACAAGCCGGTGCAAATGGCAAACATCACTCCTACATAAATGCTTGAGCACATCCGAATGCCTTCCAGCGTCTGCGGAGTCTGGGGCTGGTTCGCATGGTAGCCGTACAAGGCCATCAGCCAAAGGAATGATGCCGAACCGAGGCTCAGTCCGGCCTTGAGCGCAAAACCAATCGTCGCGAAAATGATTCCCGTCGCGCGGCGGCCCGTCTTCCATTCCGAATAATCCGCCACATCCGCAAACATCGCCCAGACCAAAGGGATGGTGGGTGCGTAACAAATCGAGGTGATAATTGTTATCGCGACCATTCCTCCCACATTGGCGGGCTTGAGCACGTAGAGCGCGAGCGAGGCAATCGTGGTCAGCGTGAAGCCGCCAATCGCCACCACCTTTTTCCCAAATGCTTTGGACAATGATGGCGACAGGAGAATCACGATGATCGTGACGCCGGTCCCGAGCATGTTGATGATACTGTTGGCGACATCGGCAACGTTGGAATTAACGAGATCCGACCGGTCGCCATGCACGATGTAGCCCAGCGTTTCCAGTATTCCAGATGGCGCAACCCCAGGAGAAGCAGCGGGCGCGGTCAGATGCAGGGACTGCAACCAGTCATAAAGCGCGGCCTTGTCGGCATAGTAATGGTAGTAATTATAGTAGGCGCTGCCGCGGAGCGACAGGATCGCAAAATGGACCAACGTGAGCGCGAACATGACTGCCCAGGGCCGGTTCGCGAGCAGGTCGGCAAAATCCTGTTTCGGGGAGGATTTCTGCCGGGGCTCGGGATGAATCCGCTCGCGGGAAGTGGCAAACGTGATAAGGAACAGCACGAGGCACAGAACAGCCCAAATGCCCATCGTGACTTCCCAGCCACGTTGCTTGTTGTGGTCCGCGCCGGCGAATTTGGCCACGAGCGGAAGCGTGAAACCGCCCACCACAAACTGGGCGACGTTCACCGACACGAACCGGAACGAATTGAGCTTTGCGCGTTGATCGACATCGCCGGTCATGACTCCGCCCAGCGCCGCGTACGGCATGTTGTTCGCCGAGTAGATGGTCATCAGGAGAATGTTGGTGACCGCGGCATAGGCGATCTTGGCGCTCATGCTCCAACCGGTCGGCGTGGTATATGCCAGGTACATCACTACGCACCATGGCAGCGCCGTGAACAAAACCCAGGGACGGAACTTGCCCCAGCGGGTGTTCGTGCGGTCCGCGAGCACGCCCATCAACGGATCAAAAAATGCGTCCCACAAGCGCGCCACCAGAATAATCGTCCCCGCAACCGCCGCGCTGATGCCGAAAACGTCCGTATAGAAGTTGGACTGGAACAAGATCATCGTCATGAAGACGAAGTTCGCCGCGGCATCGGCGGCGCTATATCCAGCCTTTTCGGTGAAAGAGAGTTTTTCGGTCTTGGCGGACATTTCAGCTTTGGTTGGTGTTTCTACTTCACTACTGTCAGAACGGTTTTTTGGAGATCAGTGTCACGCGAGGAGCTGCCGACCATGATTTCAAATTCACCTGGTTCCACCAGGTATTTCATGTTCACGTCGTAAAACGCCAGCGACTCCGGCGTGATGTCGAGCGCTACCATTCGTGTTTCGCCTGGTTTGAGCGTGACCTTGACGAAGCCCTTCAGTTCCTTGACTGGCCGTGTAACGGAACTCACCCGGTCGCGAATGTAAAGTTGCACGACTTCCGTGCCGGTCCGCCTGCCCGTGTTCGTCACTTCAACCAAGGCTCGCGTCGAACCGCCGCGGTGAATTTTTTGTTTGGTCAACCGCAGCCGTTTGAATGCATAGCTCGTGTAACTTAAACCGAACCCGAACGGATACAGCGGCGACACGTCATCAAATAAGTAGCCGCGCCGCGCGGACGGTTTGTGATTGTAAAATGCCGGCAAGTGTCCGGCGGAACGCGGGATGGTGATCGGCAGCTTGCCACTCGGATTGTAATCACCGAACAAGACATCCGCGACCGCCCGTCCCGTTTCCTGGCCCAAATACCAGCATTCAAAAATGACCGGGACATGCTGGCTCAGATAGTTGATCGAAAGCGGCCGCCCGTTGAACAGCAGGACGATCACGGGCTTGCCCGTCGCGAGCATCGCTTTGACCAACTCTTCCTGCCGCCCCAGCAAGTCGAGGCTCGGGCGGTCCCCCAGATGAGTTCGAGACCACGCCTCGCGCGAGGTTTGTTCGTTGCCGCCAATGGCCAGTACGATCACATCCGCTTGTTGTGCGACCTGCACCGCTTCCTGGATTTGCCGGCGGTCCTCGTCCGGATCGCTAGGCGTTACCGGATCCTGGTTCCAGGAGCCGCCCGTGGTAATCTTACAACCTTCGGCATACGGCACGGTCACCCGGTCACCCACTTTCGAACGAATCCCATCCAGCACCGACGTGTAGTATTTGGGCCGCCCACTGTAACCACCGAGCAACTGGCGGTCTGCATTCGGTCCGATGACAGCGACTGACTTGATCCGGCGCGGATCGAGTGGCGCAATGCCGCCTTCATTCTTCAACAAGGTGATGGTTTCACGCGCGCCTTGCAGCGCGAGCTCACGGTTTGCCGGACAACCGACAAATTGCTCCGCCTCGGCCGGATCCACGTAAGGATCGTCAAAGAGGCCCAACTTGAATTTGTAATACAGCATCGGCGCGACCAGCTCGTCCAATTCCGATTCCGCCAGCGCGGCTTTGCGCACGAGTTCAACGAGATGCAGGTAACAATCCGGTTCGGGTAATTCGATGTTCACGCCGGCCTTGACGGCGAGCAGCGCCGCCGCCTTTTTGTCCGCTGCCACGCGATGGCCGTGCGTATCGGGCCGGTCGCTTAGCTCCCAGATCGCGTAATAATCCGAAACCACAAAACCCTTGAAACCCCATTCCTTCCGCAGCACGTCACGCAGCAGCCATTCGCTGGCATGCGACGGCACGCCGTCAATTTCGTTGTACGACGCCATGACGCTCGCCACGCCGCCCTTTTGAACCGCCTCTTTGAACGGTTGCAAAAACACTTCCCGCAGCACGCGCATGGAAACTTCCGTCGGCGCGCAATTCATGCCGGCTTCCGGCTGGCCGTGCGCCGCAAAATGTTTGAGCGTGGCAAGAACGCGTTTTTTGTCCTTGAACAAGCCGTCGCCCTGGAACCCTCGAACTGCCGCCAGACCGAGTTCCGTCACCAAGTAGGGGTCTTCGCCGTACGTCTCCTCCACGCGTCCCCAACGCGGGTCGCGCGCCACGTCCACCACGGGTGTCAGGGCCTGGTGTGTGCCACGCAGCCGCGCCTCCGCCGCAGTCATCGTATACAGAGCCTCGACCAACCCCGGGTTGAAGGTCGCCCCAAGCCCGATGGGTTGTGGAAAGCTCGTGCCATCAATCGCCGCCTGGCCATGAAGACATTCCTCGTGAAACAGGACGGGAATTCCAAGCCGCGAATTTTCGAGAAAGAATTTTTGAATGCTGTTCGTCAACTCCGCCATGCCACGCGCATCCTTGCCTTTGCCGGCGTCGCTGGGGCGGCCGACCTGCCCCAAGCCGTGCCCTTTTTTGAAATGGGCCCGGGCTTTTTTCAAATCGAAATTTCCCTCGGCGTCCAGCAGCGTCTCGGCCTTCTTCTGCCAGACGCACATCATTTGCGCGGCTTTTTCTTCAAGCGTCATCCGGGCCAGCAGGTCTTTCACCCGGCGGGATGGGGAGTGGGAGGGACTTTTGTAAATCGGCCGGCTGCCGGTCTGGAGCTTTTTCATGTCGCTAATTATAAGGGCCTTTGCGACTCCGCATAAAGTCGAATCAGGTCGGCATTCCGTTGCTGCAACAACCAACGCCGTTGCAATATCTCAATCGTATTCGAGTCCCGGAATGGACGATCCTATGAATTTCATGGAGAATGCTCCAAACTCACTCTTTCCTTCTTGCGGTCACGCTGGTTGCGAGGCATGAAAGGTTCAACGTCAGTTCAGCATGACAAATCCATTTACGCTTGAGGGGGAAACGGCCCTCATTACCGGCGGAGGCAGCGGGATCGGCTTGAGCATCGCCGCTTGCTTCGTCCAGGCGGGTGCTCGCGCGGTTCTCGTTGGACGACGTTCTGATCCTCTCGAACGAGCGGCAAAAAAGCTTGGTAAGTCCGCCACATTCGTCGCCCATGACATCACCGAGCTCGACGAGGCGGAGGCTTTGATCCAGGAAGCCTCCCGGCGCGCCGGCCCGATTTCCATACTGGTCAACAATGCCGGCATCCACCTTAAGAAAGCCGCCGCCGATACCACTACCGCTGAATTCAACTCCGTGCTCCAGACGCACGTGGTCGCCGCGTTCAGTCTCACGCGCGCTGTGCTCCCCGGCATGACTGAACGGCGGCACGGCAGCATTTTGTTCACGGCATCCATGGCCTCGCTCTTCGGCATCCCGCTCGTGGTCGCCTACTCTGCCGCCAAAGCTGCCTACCTCGGCATGGTCCGCTCCCTGGCGACTGAGGTTTCGCCTCATGGCGTGCGCGTGAACGCCATTGCTCCCGGTTGGATTGAGTCCGACATGATGCGGAAGGCCCTCGATAGCGACACTGGCCGCACCAAGAAAATTCTGGGTCGCACCCCGATGAATCGCTTTGGCACCGGTGAAGACGTAGGCTTCGCGGCGACTTACCTCTGCTCACCGGCAGCGCGCTTCGTCACCGGTGTTGTGCTTCCGGTGGATGGGGGTGCCAGCATAGGCTTTTGAAGCCAGCGAATTTTCAAAAACCATCCGTTAATAGAAAGAATATTAAAACCACTCCGGCTTCCGACCGCGCCCAGAACGGACGCCGGGCGAGGAGCTTCCGTGATCCCTTAAATCCCGCTCAAATCTCCAGTATGTTTATCGGTGCGTTTCACGGCCAATACTCCGACCTGGTGAAGCTTATTCGGCGGCAGTTGTGCCTTGTTGCAAATTACGTATAACACGGTATTGTTTCGGCCGAGAACAAAATCCAAAGTTCGTGCGGAAAATTGATCTGAGTCATTTTCAGGTAGCGACGAGTGGGACCGCGAGGGACATCAATCGGCGCATCCTGCTGAATTTGGTACGGCGGCATCAGCCTATTTCCCGCGCCGGCCTCGCCCGCCAGTCTGGTTTGCAGCGCAGCACTGTTTCCGCGATTGCCGAGCAACTCATCGCCGAACATTGGGTGGTCGAGGGGGCAACCGGCCATTTGCCGCGTGGGCGCAAACCCACGTTTTTGCATCTCAATTCGGATCGCGCCGGCATTATCGGCGTGGATATTGGCCCTGTTTCAACCGTAATAGCGGTTGCCAGCCTGGACATGGAATTTGCGGCGCAGGAGAGCATGGCGACCGGAAGCGACGCCGCGGATTTCATTGCACGCCTGGGCCGCCGCATCAAAGATTTGATGCGTGCCCACCCAAAAGGTTCCTACGAAGGCATTGGCGTTTGCGTTCCTGGCCGCGTGGAGGTTTCATCCCAACGCCTGACGTTCGCGCCCAACCTGGGCTGGAAGGAACTGGATTTGAAAACGCCCCTCGAACGCGCCACCGGATTGCCGGTGGAGTTGGAGAACGCCGCCAATGCCTGCGCCCTGGCCGAACTGTGGTCCGGGCGCCACCCGGAAGACGTCGGCAATCTGGTCGCGGTGACCGTCTCCGATGAGATCGGAGTGGGCATGATTTTGAACGGCCAATTGGTTCGGGGTTCCACCGGCGTGGCCGGCGAATTCGGGCATGTGGCGCTGATTAACGACGGCCCCCAATGCCGCTGCGGCAATCGCGGTTGCTGGGAAGTGCTCGCCTCCAATTCCGCGGCCGTTCGATGCTACAGCCAGAACATTTCGGTGCGAAAGGGAGAGGTCGGCTCAAAGAGCGCCATGGCCACTGTAGCTTTCGGCGATTTGTTGCGGTTGGTGGAACAAGGGTCTCCCAAGGCTTGCGAAACCCTCGATCAAATGGCCCATTATCTTGGCCTGGGGATTGCCATGTTGATAACCGGGTTGGCTCCGGATGTTCTGGTTGTAGTCGGAGAAGTAAGCCGGGCCTGGAAGCGGGTGGGCCCGATTGTTCTCGACGTGGTCAACCGCCGCTCCCGCACCCGGGCCGGCACGCGGATTCTCCCCAGTGATCCCGAATCGCCAGCCCGGCTGCGCGGCACGATCGCGTTAGTGTTGCAAAAGCACCTGGGTGCGCCGTTTGTGGCGTGAGGCGGTGCAAACACCAAACACCAGGAAATTCCGAACCTCAATGGTGTCAGATTGCCAAAGTCGCAAGACCGCATTTTTAGTTCCATTGAGCTGAGGTATTTCCACGCTGACTTCCAGGCTTAAAGATTGATATTTTTCTGGTGTTTCGATCCTGGTATTTGGTGCTTCTTTAAACCGCCACGTTTCTTGCCGATCGCCTTTGAAAAAAATTTCAAAAAACCACTGGACAAGGTTTCTTTTTCGGATATAGTTCGAACCGAAAACTAATTACCCCTGTCGCACTTTGCGCAAAATTGATCTCAACAATTTTCGCGTCGCCACGAGCGAAACCGTTCGTGACATCAATTGCCGTATTGTGCTGAACCTGGTGCGGAAGCATCAACCGATCTCACGCGCTGATCTCACGCGCCATTCCGGATTGCAGCGCAGCACGGTTTCGGCCATTACCGAGCAACTGCTCGGCAACCGCTGGTTGAGGGAAGGCGCGCTCGGCCAGTTGCCGCGCGGCAGAAAACCCACGTTTCTGCACCTCAACGAAGACCGCGCCGGCATTGTCGGAATCAGCTTGCGCCCAACGATTACGCATTTGGCGCTTGCCAATCTCGAGGGGCGTTTTCTGGCGGAGGACTCGCTGCCAACACCGGCCACACCCGAGGAATTCGTAAAACAGGTCAGCCAGCGAATTCGCAGCTTCACCAAAGAACGGCCGCACATGGCTTATGAAGGAATCGGCGTGAGCCTGCCGGGACGCGCTGATCTGCCAGGGCAACGGTTTGTCTTTGCCCCGAACCTCGCCTGGAAGCTTGAAGATCTAAAGGCGCGACTCGAACGCGCAACGAACCTGCCCGTGGACCTCGAAAACGCGGCCAATGCCTGCGCGCTTTCTGAGTTTTGGTTCGGCGGGCACACCGAGCAAGTGCGCAATCTGGTTGCGGTGACCGTTTCCGAAGGCATCGGTGTCGGCCTGATTCTCAATGGACAGTTGGTGCGCGGCGCGGCGGGATTGGCCGGCGAGTTTGGGCATGTCGCCTTGACCGAGGAGGGGCCAATTTGCAGTTGTGGCAACCAGGGTTGCTGGGAAGTTTATGCTTCTAATTCAGCGGCCCTTCGCTATTACGCAGAGGCCAAAGCTTCCCCCCGCAACAAGTCCGCCCATCATAAAAAACAGGCAGAATTGGCCAATTTTGAGCATCTTTTGCAACTTGCCGGCCAGGGTGATGCCTCAGCTCTGGAAGCGCTGGATCGGATGGCCAATTTTTTGGGTCAGGGCCTGGCCATGCTCGTGAGCGGCTTTGCGCCCGAGGTCATCGTGGTAGTGGGAGAAGTAACGCGCATGTGGGATCGCGTGGGTCCGGTTGTTTCGGCAGTGGTGAAACAGCGGTCCTTTACTCACGCGACAACCAGGATCATGCCTTGCGGGCTAGCTCCGCAGCCGCGATTGCGCGGCATCATCGCCATGGTGCTGCAGAAACATTTTGGCGCCCCGACCATTGCCTGATTTTGACGTATGAAACCCCTTTTAAACCCTGATTTTGGCGATTTTGTTGTATGGTCGAACTAATCACGCCTTTGATCCAAGCTGAGAACACCGGCTCGCGCCCGCCGGAGCCGGGATTGCCCCAGGTAATGACCGGGATGCACTGCCGCAGTGGCATGCAAAATGGCCGCACCTCCGGCACTCGAAAGGCCGCCTGGCGGCCCAGTGACCGGGATGCGCTCGAAAAAATTGAGCGGAGCATCGCCTACATGCGGCAGAACCTTTGCCAATCCTTGCAGGTGGCGCGGCTGGCGGCGCTGGTGAACGTCTCCTCGTCCCATTACTTCGCGCTGTTCAAGCGCCATACCGGCTCCGCGCCGATAGATTATTTCATTCGTCTGCGCATGGACCACGCCCGTCGGCTGCTGGACACGACTCCCCTGAGTGTGAAAGGAGTGGCGGCGGCGCTGGGCTACGATGACCCGTTCTATTTCTCCAGGCTGTTCAAGTCAGTCAACCACATTGCTCCCAGTGATTACCGCCTCATGTCACCGTCGGCGAAAGAATCCTTGCGAACAAAAACAGCCAGCCATTCGACAGAAAGGGATTTGCATCATGCCGGATAAATTTCTCGGATTTGCGGACGGCCATGTGGTTCAACACAGTTTGAGCCAAATTCAGTTCCAGCACGCAGGCGATGGCAGCGGTATTTGTTGCTTCTACTAACCGCCTGGTCCTGCTCCCCATCAACAACACTAAATCTCAACAACCACCACAAGAACAGAACAGCACCCAAACCTATGAACTCCTATCACCAACCAAGAGCGCTGGCTCTTTCCGGCAATAAGGTCCTGGTCGGTTTGCCGCCGGCCCGGCCGCTCATTGAAAGTTTACAGCGTATGGAAATTAGATTCACAAGGCTCAAATTCCTCATTCTCGCCTTGTGCGGCGCCTTCACAACGGTGGCTGCCTTTGGCCAGGTTACATATACCTTCTCGAGTACCAATGGAGCAGACATCGGTCTCGCCGTCAGTTGGACTCCCAATGGTTTGCCCAGCGGGGCCTCGCAGGATAACGCCCAATGGGACGGTCTCACCGCTGGGAATCTGGTCCTTAACTATAACACCGGCTGGGGCAATAGCGGTTTCGGCACATCCGGCATAAATATAATCTGCACGACGAATCAAGCCGGTTCGGTGACGATTACCTCGTCCGGAAACTCCCCGGCCGCCGGCATTTTCGGAATTACCAACAACAGCCCCAGCGGAACACTGAGAATAGGGGATAACACTTCACATTCCTTGAATCTTGCCACGCGACCGGGAAATGCCGGGACCATTCACGGTTTTGTCAACAATTCAACCAGCGCGGCCATCATGGACTCAAGCGTGATATGGGTGGCCGGCGGCGGCGTTGCCTGCGTGATGGACTTTGGTGGAACGGGAGATTGGATTGTCAACCATAACCTTAGGGACAACAACAGCGGCGCCGGCCCAATCTCCGTCAACTGGGAGGGGCCAGGCACGATGACCTGGAGTCCGGGCGGCGTTTTCCTTTCCAGCGACCCCCTCGGTCCCATCACCATCAACGGCGGCACCGTCGTTCTAAAAGGAGCCGGCCTTTGTCAGAGTTTTTCTGGCCAGGCAGCAGGCAATAATACCATCACAAACAATGGGACTGCGCTGAAATACGATGCCGTTGGGATTTCGGATAACATTTCGCGCGCCATTCGCGGCACCGGCACACTGCAGGTAAACAACGGAACACTCACGCTTTCGGGCGCCAACACTTATACCGGCACCACGCTCCTCAGCGGAGGCGAGCTGATCGTCGGCGTCGCCGAGAACTTCGGAACTTCCGGCCCGCTGGGTGTCGGCGGCACGATTTCATTCACCGGTGGCACGCTGGGATTCAACGCGGTAAACACCTACGATTACTCTCCGCGCTTCGACACGAATGCCAACCAGGCGTATCGGTTTGACACTGCGGGGCTAAGCGTGTTGTTGACGAATGACCTTTCCAGCAGCGGCGGCACACTCACCAAGCTCGGCTCGGGCACGCTCACGCTTTCCGGCACGTGTTCTTACAGCGGATTGACTGCCGTCGGCGCCGGCAAATTGGTGTTCCAAGGCTCGAAGACCGGCTCCGGAAATATTACGGTGAGCAATAGCACGACGCTAAGCGTTGCTCAGGGCGGCGCGCAAATGACGCCGGCCACTCTCACGGTGGGAACGAGTTCCAGCGCCATTTTGGAATTCAACAACGTCAATAATACGGGGACGGCGGCAATTTTGGCGGGCACCATCTCAGCCGGCGGCACGATTACCGTCAATGTCACCAGTGGCTCGTTCACGATTGGCCAGAGCTATCCCCTGTTTTCGTGGACCGGCGGCCCGGCTCCGGCCGTCACGCTGGGAACCTTGACCGGCGCGGTTGGCAACCTCTCGACCAACGGGAATACGATTCAACTGAATGTCACTTCGCTGGCGTTTCTCTGGACCGGCGTGAACAACGGCAATTGGGATACGAGCACACCGAACAACTGGAAGGTCAACGGCGTTGCGCAATCATTCGCCAATGGCGGCACGGCTTTGTTTGATGACAGCGCCACCGGGCAGACCAACGTGACTCTCAATTCCCCTGTTTCTCCAGCAAGCGTCACGGTGAACAGCAGCACTAAGACATACAGCATTACCTCGAGCGGAGCCAACGTCATTGGAGGAGCCGGCAGCCTGACCAAAAACGGCAACAGCGTCCTCACCCTGTCCGGCGGCGTCAACACCTACAGCGGCCCGACGATCCTCAGCGGCGGCACCTTGAGCGTCAGCGCGCTGGCCAACGGCGGTTCAGCCAGTGACATCGGGGCGGCAAGCAGCAGCGCCGCAAATCTGGTGTTCAACGGCGGCGCGTTGCAATACACCAATGGCGGCACGGTAAGCAGTGATCACTCGTTCACGCTCGGCACCGCCGGAGGCACGATTGACGCCTCGGGTTTCGGCGCGTTGGCCCTGAACAACAGCGGTTCAGTCGCCTTAAGCGGCAGCGGCGCGCGCGTGCTCACTTTGACCGGCAGCCTGACGGATACCAACACGCTCGCCGCGGTGCTCTCTGACAACGGCGGCCCGACTTCGCTGACAAAGAATGGGACGGGCACATGGGTTTTAACCGGAAACAATACGAATTCCGGCACGGTAACGATTGCCGCCGGGACGTTGCAAGTCGGCACGGGTGGCGCAAGTGGTTCTCTTGGTACCGGCAATGTCGTTGACAACGGCATTCTCGACTTCAACGTCTCCGGCACTCTGACCATCGGCACCATTAGCGGCAGCGGTTCGCTTATCAACGATGGCAGCGGCACGCTGATTCTTCCTGGTAACAACATCTATGCCGGCGGCACTACGATTAACAACGGCACGGTACAAGTTGGAACCGGCGGCGCCACCGGTCAGTTGGACAGCATTGCCAATATAGCCAATAACGGCACAATCATCTTCAACAGCACGAGCGACTCAACCATAAGCGGTGTCATCAGCGGAACGGGACAATTGATCAAACGAGGTTCCGGCCTGCTGAAGTTCATCGGTAATAACACTTACACCGGCACTACGACCGTTGACTCCGGGGCCCAGTTGCAGCTTACCCAGGGCAACACCGGCCAAAACGCCAGTCCCGCCATCATTAACAACGGCACGGTCATTACGATGCGCCAGGACAACAGTGTCTTCACCTACGCCGGCAATATCAGCGGAACGGGTTCATTAGTGGTGGAAGTTAGCAACGGAAACGCTGGCGATTCGACGCTTACTGGCTCGAACACTTATACCGGCGGCACGTACATCCTCGGCGGCGGACTCATCATCGGGAATAACGGCTTAACCCCCAATAGCGGCTCGATCATTGGGAACGTGTTCATGACCAACGACATCATCCATGCCACATTTGGCCCATTCGTCCCCGCCACGATTGCCTTCAACCGCGCTGAGGATGTGACTTTCCCTGGAAACATCGTCGGGGAAGGTTCATTGACGCAACAAGGTTCCGGCAGGCTGACCTTGACCGGCAACAACACTTACACCAACGGCACGACCATCAGCGGTGGCATCTTGCAAATCGGAGCAGGCGGCACGATTGGCTCGGCTGGCACCGGCCCCATCGTTGACAACAGCGAACTCGACTTCAACCGCTCGGACAGCGTGACTTTGACGAGCGTCATCAGCGGCGGAGGTTCAGTGGTGCAACTCGGCGCCGGCACAGTGACGCTTGCCGCCGATAACACTTATTCCGGCACCACCACGGTCAGCAACGGCACGCTGTTCATCAACGGCAACAACATCGCCGCTGCCACAATGATCATCTCCGGGACTCTCGGCGGCACCGGCACGCTGTTCGGGCCGGTCACGCTGAACGCGGGAACCACGCTCGCGCCAGGAGCTTCGGCCGGTTCAGTCGGAACACTCACGATCAACAGTGACTTGAGCATCGGCGGCAACCTTGCCATCGACGTGAATAAATCTCTTCCGTTGACCAATGATCTGGTTGTCGTCGGCGGCGTGCTGACCAACGCCGGCACGGGAACGCTCACGGTGGCGAACCTCGGCCCGGCCCTCACGGCTGGAGACAAGTTCACCCTGTTCAGCGAGCCCGTGTTGAACGGCGCGGCGTTCACCGTCACCGGCGGGGGCGTGAATTGGACTAACAACCTGGCGGTGGACGGCAGCATCACCGCCGGTTCGGCCATCAGCCGGCCAACGCTGAACTTCACCAATGTTGGCGGCAACAGCCTGCGATTCTCCTGGACCGGCAGCTTCAAGCTCCAGGTGCAGACCAACAGCATCAACGTGGGCCTCGGCACCAACTGGGTGAATTATCCGGGCGGCGGCACCAGCCCGGTGATAGTGCCGGCTGATGCCACGAAAGGGGCGGTGTTCTTCAGACTCGCTCCCACGCCTTAGCTATTCTGGCGCCGCATTAAAGGCGAATGAGCGAAAACAGAAATAAGCCGAAATAAAATCAGTGGGTGGTGGATGAACACCACCACCCACTCGCGCTAGCCGCGTTCTATCGCGTCACCTCGTCACGGCGAAGCGCGATACTGCAAAATTGAATCACTTGGACGAACGCAAAGCGCCTGATTCACAGTCGGGAGAAGGCAGAGGGCCGGAGCGGGCGCCAGCGTGTCTGATCCGTGCAGTCGGAGTCGAATTCTAATCTGATTTATGAAAACAACCCATTGCCGTCGTGTGTTTCTGAAAACCCGCGGCTGCCGCCGCTCGGCGGTGCTGCGCAGGTTGCCTGGCCGCGGATTTACCCTGATCGAATTGCTCGTGGTCATCGCCATCATCGCCATTCTGGCTTCTTTGCTTCTGCCTGCGCTCGTGAAGGCGAAGCAGAAAACGCAGGGCATCAGTTGTCTGAACAACCTCCGGCAACTCCAGTTGGCCTGGCTGCTTTACGCTTTGGACGCCAACGATGCGATTGTTCACACTGGCGGCATCGGCGACACGGCAAACTCGCTGGGCGATCCCCAACTCAACCCGCCCAACGGCAACTGGGTCCACGGCAATATGGCAATCGTCGGGCTGCCTGCCACTGATCCCGCCTTGGTTCGGGCCGGCGCACTTTACCCGTACGCGAAGGACATCCACATCTACAAATGCCCCGCAGACAAGAAAATGAGCCTTGCCGTCGGCCAGGGGTCGGTTGCCACCACCCGCAGCATGTCAATGAATGCCTGGCTGAACCCGCTGGCCAGTTCGGTGGGAAGTTTTGGCGGCGGGGTTGCGCGCACGTACCAGAAAACGTCCGACATTGACAAGCCTTCTCCGGTGGACTTCTGGGTGACCATTGACGAGAGCCCGGGCACCATCAACGACGGGTGGTTCGTGTGCGATCCCTTTGGTTACCCCTCGAGCTGGGTGGACATCCCGGCTTCGTATCACAATGGTTCCGGCGGCATGTCTTTCGCAGACGGCCACTCGGCGCTTAAGAAATGGATCGATCCGGTCGTGAGGCAATACGGCCAGAACAATGGGCCGGTCGGAAATTTCATCCCCGCGGGACAAAACCCGCCGAGCGACCTGAACTGGCTGCAACAACGAAGCACGGCCCACAAGTAACAGATTCACCAACCATATGGAAGAACAGGAGCGAGACCGGGTAAAAACACATGGGTTTACGTTAATCGAATTGCTGGTGGTCATTGCCATTATCGCCATCCTGGCGTCCTTGCTTCTGCCAGTCCTGGCCAAGGCGAAGGAAAAGGCCATGCGCACGGTCTGTATGAACAATGAAAAGCAGATCTGTATCGCCCTGCATATTTATTGCGATGAGAACAAGGACAAGCTGCCGGTTCTCACGGGCACTGCTGCCTGGTGCTGGGACATGCCAACAACCGCAACGGACGCGATGTTGAACAGTGGCTGCCAGAAAAAGACCTTTTATTGCCCCAGCACCGCGCCAAAATTCACAGACAACGAAAACTTCGTGAACGCAAACTCCCTCTGGAACTTCGGCCTCCCCGGCTTTAACATCACCGGATATACTTTCGCGTTCAGCGGACTGGCGTCCAAGGTGGATTTGCAATATCAAAACACCACCATTTTGCCGGAAACGCGCACGACTCCAACTCAAACTTCCATAGATGACCTGGCCACTCGTGAACTCGTAGCCGACGTGGTGATCAGCGAGGCGAATAGTCTTCCAGCAGGTCCTGGAAACACTTTCGACAATGTCGTCGGCGGCTTTACCCAGAACGGCCAGTCATATCCGCATCTGAGTGCACACTTGCGGAACCGTGTGCCGTACGGTGGTAACATCGGATACAAGGACGGCCACGTCCAATGGAAGAAATTCAATGCTTCAAGCGCCAACGCAAACAGCAACCAGACAAAAGTGCGCACGGCCTCCGGCGTTAATCCGTATTTCTGGTGGTGATCGCCATGATTGGCAGTCTCGCGGCAACATCCAATCGAGCGCCGTGGCGACCGGTCATCAAAGTTGCGTTCCGGGACACCCTTCGTGTCCTTTTCTGTTTCCTGTCAGCATTTGAGCCGAACGCCGGCACGGCAGCGCCGAACGGAATCGTATATCATTCCTTCACGGCTCCCACCAATGGAACCAATCAAGATGGCGTCAACCCGGCTTCGGGGTTGGTGCTCTCCGGCGGCCTTTTGTGCGGCACGACCGTCAACGGTGGATTGCGCGGGGCAGGATCGGCTTACTATCTGGCTCCGGATGCGAGTGCCTTCAATGCCTTCCACTCATTTACCAACTCTCCCGATGCGGCAAATCCGCAGGGCAATCTCGTCAACTCGGGAAGCAATTTTTTTGGAACCACCGTGGCAGGGGGGAGCAGCGGTGTCGGCACAGTTTTTCTGGGCAAAACCAACGGCGCGAGTTCCATTATTCGCAGTTTTCCAGCGGTTTCAGCAAACAACGCCACGAATGTAGGTGGCGCCAGTCCGAGCGGGGCATTGATGCTGTCGGGCGCCACGCTCTACGGGACAACGACTGCGGGCGGCACCGCAGCCAGCGGCACGATCTTTTCACTTTCCACCAACGGCTCCACGTTTTCCGTGCTGCACGACTTCACCGCGCTTGACTCCAATACCGGCACCAATGCCGACGGAGAACTTCCGCTCGGAGGGTTGGTCCTGGCCGGGAACACTCTTTACGGAACGGCTTCGGGCGGAGGCCCGGGTGGCGCCGGGGTCGTGTTTGCCATCAACACCAGCGGCGGCAGCTTTACAGTCCTTCATGGCTTCACGGCTTTGGACGCGCTGACAGCCACCAATACCGACGGCGCGTTTCCTTTCAGCGGCCTGGCCGCTTCGAATGGCATGCTCTTTGGGACGACGATTGCCGGTGGCCACCATGGCAAAGGCGTGGTTTTTTCCATTGGCACAAATGGAACCTGGTTCGCGGTGCTGCATCACTTTTCCGCAACCGATCCGCTGACCGGCACCAACCAGGAGGGCGCTTCGCCCTGCGCGCCTCTGACGTTGTCGGGTGGTTATCTTTACGGCACGGCCTCGGCCGGCGGCCTTGCCAGTGGAACCATTTTCTCGGTAAGCACCGACGGCGCGCAATTCCAACTGCTTCACACCTTTGCCACGTTGGACGCCTCCAGCGGGACGAATACCGACGGCGCTTTGCCAGTGGCGGGATTGTTGCCGTTGGGAAATTCATTGTTCGGCGTCGCCTACAGCGGCGGTCCCGGCGGCGCGGGAACGGTGTTTGGCGTCCCGATTCCCTTTCCACCTGCTATTATTACCAATATCGTTTACAACTCGAATGGAACTGTGACGCTGTATTTTTCCGGCGGTCCCAACTCGACGAACATTATTCAGGCCACCGGCGGCTTAACCCCGTTGCCCGCGTGGGTTAGTGTGTCCACCAACGTCGCCGATGCAAGCGGCGCATGGCGTCTTATTGAAACCAACACAGCCAATTCCATGCGCTTTTACCGTTCTTATGCACCTTGAAATAGAAAATCAGATTAAAAAACTTCGCCCGCAGAGGTACGTTTTGTTTGCGCTGATTCTTTGTTGCGCCCAGGCGGAATTAATGGCCGGGCAAGGTCATTGGGTGGGCACTTGGGGTTGCGGTCCGCAATTGACCGAACCGGGAAATCTTCCGCCCGTGGCTCTGGCCAACAGCACACTTCGCCAGTTTGTCCATGTCACCATCGGCGGAAACCATTTGCGCGTGCGCTTTTCCAACGCTTACGGAACCAACTCGGTCACGCTGAATTCAGTCCACATTGCCCTGGCCGCCGGTGCCGGCAGCGGCGGAACCGGCAGCATCAATACGGCGACTGACAAGGCGCTCGCGTTTCACGGCGCGCCTTCCGTAACCATCCCGGCGGGCGAGGTAGTGCTTTCGGATCCAATCGACTATGGCTTGCCAGCGCTGACGAATCTTGCCATTACCATTTATTTTGGAAGCATCTCCGCTACGACGATCAATGGACATCCGGGTTCGCGCACGACTTCGTTCATACAAAACAGCAATGCCGTCACCGCCGCGAGTATGCCAACGGCCAGCACCACGGCGCATTGGTATATCATCACCGGCGTGGACGTTCTGGCCGACGGCCCCAGCAGGGCGTTGGTCACGCTGGGAGACTCAATTACCGACGGCCGAGGTTCAACGACGGATGGAAATAACCGCTGGCCGGACAACCTGGCGCAGCGCTTGAACGCCAACGCCCCCACTACGAACGTCGGGGTCATCAACATGGGTATCGGCGGCAACGGTGTGTTCGCTGGACTGGGGCCGTCCGCGGTGGCGCGGTTTGATCGCGATGTAATAAATCAAAGCGGTCCCCGCTGGCTGATCGTTTTTGAAGGCGTTAATGACATTGGCGGCGACGTCAACGGAACCATCGCCACCAATCTCATCGCCGCGTATACGCAATTCATCGCCAAGGCACATGCCCACAACCTTCTGGCCTATGGCGCGACGATTACGCCATTTGGCGGGAACGGTTACTTTACTCCCAGCCACGAAGCTTCGCGTCAGACCGTCAATGCGTGGATTCGCACCAATAACCTGTACGACGGCGTAATTGACTTCGACACCGTGGTTCGGGACCCGGTTACCCTGACGAATCTTCTTTCGGCATATAATAGTGGCGATGGCCTGCATCTCAATCCAACCGGTTACCAGGCGATGGCCAATGCGATTGACCTTTCGTTGTTCACCCACTAGGAAAAAGTTTGAAGAGCGACGATTCTCAAATCAGCCTGGGCGCTGTCAGGAGAGCGGACAAGCGCGCCTTTGATCCAAGAGGCATGAGGCGCCTGGTTCCGGCGATGAAGGCGGGGAAAATTAAACTAACCGCGAAGTCTGATGGATTGAACATCAGAACAGCTTTGATAAAAACCAGGAATTGAGATGGAACTTGCAAGGGATGTCTTATGTTGAAGGCAGTTTCGATGAGCATTCTGATGGCAGTGGCCATCGCGCTGCCGATCAAGGCGGCAACCACCACGATAGATACGACCAAAACGTATCAGACGATTGAGGGAATCGGCGGTGCGACGGCGTTCTATGCCGGCTGGATAAGGGACCATCCTTACAAACAGGAGATTTACACAAACGCCTTCGCCGGATTGAACCTTTCGATGCTGCGGTTGGGAGATTGGTATCGTTATCAGACACCGTTGGCCGGTTTCGATTCGGCGGCCAGCGACATTGTTTCAAATGCCAATCGTGTTTTGGGCCATGCCGTTCCCGTTTTCATGAGTTCGTGGGCGCCGCCGGCATTCTTGAAGAGCAACGGACAAACCGGAAACGGCGGCACGCTCGTTGTCACCAATGGCGGTTTCGCCTACACCAATTTCGCGCAATACTGGTATGACTCCATCCGGGCGTATCAGTCCAACGGCGTTTCGTTGACGTGGCTCAGCATCCAAAATGAACCGGACTGGGCCGCCGGTTATGATTCCTGCCGCTTTGATCCCACCGAAGACACGGTAGGCGGAACCAATTACGCCAGTTATTCCAAAGCGCTCGATGCGACGTTCCAGCGCCTGACGAACCTGCCGTCTCCACCGAAAATTCTCGCGCCGGAGGTCGTCGGCATCGGCTTCAATGACGTGCAGAACTACGCGGCGACCATGAATTCGAACAGTTTTTATGGCGTGACGCATCATTTATATCATGGCAGCACGGATGGCACCCCGGACGGGTACCTTGCCGCAATGCGGGGCCTGGCCAATGTTTTTCCGGCCAAGCCAAAATTCATGACGGAGTTTGGATACACCAACATGATCGAAGCCGCGTGGCTGATCCATGATTGCCTTACCGTCGAGCAGGTCGTGGGCTTTAATTTTTGGAGCCTGGTCTGGCCGCCGGGTGGCGCGGGTCTGGTGCAAATCGAAAACCCATATGACCGGAGCAGTTGGACGAATGCCCCGCCCGGCACGAGCACCGAATCGCATGGCTATTGGATCGCGCCAAGCTATTGGGCCATGAAACATTTTTCCTATTTCATCAACCCCGGTTACTTGCGGGTGAATGCCACCAACAGCGACGCCCATGTTTTGACTTCGGCGTTTCTCTCGCCGGACGGCCTGCGATTGGTGGTCGTTTTAATCAACACAAATTCAACGTCACCGTCCTCGGTTACTTTGAATCCCGGCGCTTTCGTCGCCGGCAGATCCAGCGTCTATCAAACTGCGGGCGCCAATATGTTTCAGTTGCTCGGCTCATTGACCAATTCGCAAGCCTTGCCGCCGCTCTCGCTGACCACCATGGTGTTGGATCAGATTGTCACCGCGGGCGCGGCCGCCAATCCATCGCCCGGCAACGGCGCGTCAAGCATTGCGTTGAATTCCGCCGTAACTTGGAAGCCGGGAAGCAATGCGGTCTCGCATGCGGTTTATCTGGGGGTTGATTCCAACGCCGTCGCGCAGGCCACACCGGCGTCGCCGGAATTTCAAGGGACCCTGACCACCACCAATTTCAATCCGGCGCTCATTGGCGGGACAACATTTTTTTGGCGCGTGGATGAAATCGTTGGCACCAGCACCAACACCGGCGCGGCGTGGTCCTTTACGACGGTGCCGACGCCATTGCTGGTTCATCGCTACAGCTTCAGTGAAACGAGCGGCACCAACGTCGCGGATTCCGTGGGCGGTCCCGCCTGGAGCGGCACGCTGCCCAACGGCGGCGCCTTTGCCGGCGGCCAGTTGACGCTCTCATCCAATTCCCAGCAATACGTAAGACTTCCGCCGGGAATTATAAACACCAACGTCACGTCTGCGATTACCATCGAAGCCTGGGCCACTTTTGCGCCCAATTTGCCCTGGCCGTCATGGTTCTTTGGCTTTGGCAACACGGATGGCGGCGGGGCTGGATATAATTACATTTTTTGTTCGGAGGGCGGTGGCCGTTTTGCCATCAGCGGTGTTGATCCGGGATATCTCGGCGAAACCAATGCCTACACCGGTTTGGACTGGTCCGGCAAAACCTTGCACCTCGCCTGCATGGTCGATCCGGCAAACAGTTATCTCGCGATTTATACCAACGGTGTGGTCGCAGGCACCAACCGGCTGGGAACTTACAGCCTGGGTTCGGTTAACAACAAATACAGCTTCATCAACCGTTCCCTATATGCGAGCGATCCTTACGTCAACCTTACCATCAATGAATTCCGCATTTACAGCCGCGCGCTCAGTTCCGCCGCGATTGCCGCAACTGACGCGCTCGGGCCGGACCAAGTGTTGAGCACCACCAACCCGCCCATAGGCACCACCCTGACTCAGACAAACTTGACGTTATCGTGGCCGCTCACATCCGCGAATTTTACGTTGCAGTCATGCACGAATTTAGCATCCGGCAATTGGGCAACCGTTTCATCCCCTGCCCCGCAGATCGTCGGCACTAATTGTCAAATCGTGCTGCCGACCACCAACGCGGCACGATTTTTCAGGTTATCCGAGTAGGCCGGAGGCGATGTTCATCCGCGGATTAATGGTTTCGGTGGTAGCTCTCCGGGGGCCCCAGATAACTCGGTTTCACACCGCCGGTGTTCATCACGAGTTTTTCCAGCACGAGGCCGGGATCGACCATCCAGATTTTCAGGGTGTGATAGCCAGGATGGTCAATCTGGTGGTTGGATTTGATTTCGCGGCAGTCATTGCGCACCGACTCCTCCCAATCTTTGTTCCCATTGTCCACGAAAAAGCCCTTCGGCACGGCAGTCAGGATTTGCGGCGGCTGATCATCAAACGAAATCGCAAAGCGTAAACCACGGTCGGGCGCGAAGTTCAAGCTGGGCGCGATGATCGCGGCTACCTCGACCTTGCCGGTGCTGAACAGGTACATCTGATACTCCAGGCAAGGTGAGTGTTGGGGCGGTGCCACGCTTTCTCCGATAACCGGGAAGGACTCCATTCCAGACAAGGTTCGTCCGCAATCATCGATTGTTTCCCAACGAAATTGTTCTGTATCAGTCTTCCTTGTGTAATGCGCCGCCTCGATCGAAACATAACCATCGGCCTCGACAAAACCGTCCACCGAACCTTTGGTTGGCTGCTCTGGATTGAACAAGCTCAGCTTTACGACTATAGGTTCGGCCCCGGCGCGAGTGATTCGAACTGAACCGGTCATCGAACCTTCGGGCGCCCGTTTCCAATCAATGCCGACCCAAATCCGCTGTTCCTTTTCAACCTTCCCGCGTTTCTGGCTCAGCCTGATCCAGGGGGCACTGGCAGCGCAGGAGAATTCGAATGGCGTGCGCCCAATATTAAAAACGTCAATATATCGTTCAGGTTGATTGAAAGAATCAAATCCCGGCAGGACCGGTTCATTGGTTGCGCCGGGCCAGGCGGATGCGGAGCCTTCGATGGCAACGCCCATCGCTGCCGCTTCAGGAATCTCGCGCTCAACCACTTTCGGCATGGCATTGCTCGGGGGTTGCTGCCAGTACGTATAACCGATGTGAGTTTGGTCCATCATGTGATTCCATTTGCCCCCGGCAAGCGCATGATTGAAATAAGCGGAGAGCTCCGCATCCTCTTGAAACAACTTCCGCGTGCGGACCGCGAGATCGTTCGCGCTGGCGCGGCCCTGGCTGGCGTACAATCGGTTCCGGCCGGCGGTCACATAAAGTTCTGTGACAATTGCGCTGGCTTTGGTTGGGTGGAGCACCAATTCATAAGAAGCATCCCGGGCGTCGACTGGCAGATGGCCATAAATCTTCTCGGCGCTGGCGGTGACCGCCTGCCAATCCGCCACGACGCGGTCGGCCTCTTCATAATTCACGAGGTTGAACGTTGCGGGATCCAGCAACTCCGGCTTGCGTCGGCCATTGTACTTCGTGTATTTGGAAACGATGTCGGCGATTTCCGCCGCATACTTCGCGCCGAACTCCCTTTCAGCCCAGAGCCGGGCATAGGTCGCCAATCTTTCCTTCGGCCACTTCCCGGGATCCCACGCCAGCGTCAGGAAAAACTCCATGGGGAATTCCATCGGCTTGAGGTCGCCGACGTTGACAATCCAAATGCGATCCGCACCGTAATGATAGGCGAGATTCATTTGCTCCCAAACCTTTGAGATCGGGTTCGTGTTCAACCATTTGTAATTGCGCGGCCCTCCGACGTAATCGAAATGATAGTAGATTCCCGCGCCACCAGGGCGATTTCTTTCCTCGGGTGTGGGCAGGCGGCGAAGATTGCCCCAGTTATCATCGCACCAAAGCAAGGTCACATCATCCGGAACGCGCATGCCCTTCTCGTAGTATTCCTGCACTTCCTTGTAGAGCGCCCACAATTGCGGGACCGAAGCGGCATTCGTGTGCATCACGTTGGAAATGATTTCGCGTTGCGCTCCAACGATTTTCTCCAGCAGGGCGATGTTGGCGCTTTCGGACATGGGCGTGTCAATCTTTCCGCGCATGGCGACGGTAATGATGTTTTCATACGCCTTGTTCCGTTCAATGCCTTCGGTCCAGAACTTGTTCAACGCGTCCGGGTTTTGGTCGTAATTCCATTGCGCGGCGCTGAAGCCTTTGCGATTCCACTCCTTGTCGGCGCGCATCATAGGCTCGACGTGGGAGGTCCCCATGACGATGCCGTATTCGTCGGCCAGTTTCGGATTCAATGAATCATCTTCGTTAAAACAATTGTCCCACATCGCAGGCCAGAGATAGTTGGCTTTGAGACGAAGCAGCAGTTCGAAGACATTCGTATAAAATCCATGATTATAATTGCCGAACTTTTCCTTCACCCAACCGGTGAGCGCGGGCGCTTCGTCGTTGAGGAAAACGCCGCGATATTTGACGGCTGGCGGACCTTGGAGGTAACGGCCCGGTTTGACATAGAGGGCGTCGTTATGCCGGATGGGAACATCCGCCCACCAATACCACGGCGACACTCCCATATGCTCTGATAAATCGTAGATGCCGTAAATCGTTCCTCGTTTATCGCCGCCCGCGATGACCAGAGCGCTTCGCACGCCGGGCAGTGGATCGGAAACGACTTGAATCAAAAACGATTCCCATTTCCCGGAAATCGGACTGACATCGACCTTGCCAGTCCGGGCCAGTTCGTCTATCAACCCACTTTTGCCGATGGTTCCGATGATAATGGCGTTCGCTCCAAGTTCGGCCTGATTGTGGGTAAGCGCCGGACTGGAACCAGACACACGGGCGATATCGGTCTGCAAATCGTGAGCGGCTCGCACGACGCCCGGGAAATCATTGGAATCAACCCAGAGCGGCACGGAAACTCCTGCGTGAACGATTTTGAAATATCCATCCTTCGGCGCGTTTTCGACATATCGTTCCTGGCCAAGCGCCCACCCATCGCGGGCGAACGTCAAAGTGCCAAGACCGATCAGTAGAATAAGGAGCCGTTGCCAGCCACTCCCTTTGCGGCGGAGGAAAGAAACCTGTGCCGCGGTTGCGACATTAGCCCAAGCTTGCGCGCGGACAGCCGCAGCCATGGTCATGGTTCCGGAATGATTTCGATTCCGTTGATCTGGGGGTTCTCAACGTTGGGAGTGAACGAAATCTGGAGCTTTCCGTTGGTGACTTCGGTGTGGACGGTTTCGACGTAAGCACGCTGCGGGCCGCCCGCCTTCACCCATACGTCGAAATCCTTGAATTCGCGGCCGCCCACGTTGAATGAAAAGACCCGTTGCCCCGGTCCACTGATGCCTTCAAACGTCTCGGCGAAGTGAAGTTTCACGGTGTACTTGCCATTCGGCAGTGGATGGGAGAATCCGGTCATGCTGTAGCGTTCACTGCGGTAAATCGTCGGGGTCTTCGTATTGGCAATTTCGAGGTCGGGGCGATCAACCGTGTCCCCGCCTTCAAAACCCTGGTCGGGCAGCCATTGGTTGCCGTCGGCGTCCTTGAACGGCACCGCAGAGCCGGCTTTGATGCGAATTGGGGATGTCAGGGGAGCGGGGGCGGGGGTTACGGAAGCAGAGGCGGTTAAACTGGCGGTAGCGGCTGTTCCCGCCGCCTTTTGCCCGGCGGCATTGTCCCGCGAATGTCCATTGCCTGACTGGCATCCGCTTACCGCACACATCAACAGGACGACGAGGCTGAATGTCAACGCTCTCACATACCCAGTCATTTGTTTCGCTCCTTTCATAATTTGCATAGTGGATTCGTTGGCTTAACACTGCTTCGGCACGGCTCCGAACGGCAAGAAAAATCCGATGGATTTTTCTATGCAATCTGAATTCGGATCACGGCCATAGGATTCTGCATACGATTCATAGTTTAGTCCATTCCTCCCAACCAGTCGCTGATTTAGTTTAGCAACAGATTCACCATTCACATGGAAATCCAGGAACGAAACCAGGCCAAAGCACAAGGGTTTACTTTGATCGAACTGCTGGTGGTCATCGCCATTATAGCGATTTTAGCGGGCTTGCTCATGCCGGCCTTGTCGTCAGCCAAATTTAAGGCCAAGGTCACCAACTGCACCTCCAACTATCGTCAATGGGGCATCGCAGTGAGTCTTTACGCGAACGATGATTCGGGAGGAAGATTTCCGCGTTATGACAATACCATTATCAATAATGCGTGGGACGTTGACCCGCGGATGATCAGCGGATTGGGGCCGTACGGTCTCACCGTTCCCATGTGGTATTGCCCGGTGCGACCGAAACAATTTACTGACGATGACGCCTGGTGCAGGACCCCGGCGGGAGGCGGCCATGCCTTGGCCTCGCTGGACGATTTAATCAAAGCGGTGACGAGGGTTTATTCGCCGCAACTTGCAATTTGCTATCATGCCTGGTGGGTGCCGCGGAGTGGCGCCGCCGGACTTTATCCCGTGACCGTGCCAAGCACAAATCCATGGCCGGCACGCTTGACCGACCGGGAGGTGGGCCAGCAACCGGTCCTGACCGACCGTTGCGCCGGCTTAAACAACCCCGACCCGCAGCAGGCGGGCGACGGACATCCGTGGAACGGAAGAATCAAGTCCATAAACCTTCTGTACGGAGACGGGCATGTGGAGATGCACAAGGCAGGGCAGATTCAGTTGCGCTACACGGGTATTTATGGTTATGATAACTTTTACTAAAGCCAGATTTCCAAAGCCCGGCGCGCCGCTCGGACGCTCGAATCGGGTCGTGAATTAATGGGATGCGATGAAGACGCGTCTGCGGCTGATTTACATTTTGGGCTTTTCAATGGGCGTCTCGATTGCCGCGGATTTATGCCGCGCCGAGCAATCGGCCGTGAAGCCAGCGGAACCCGCCACGGCGCCCATGAATTTAACGGCCAATCAAGATCATCAGTTGATGATGGATCTGTTGCATATCACCTCGCTCCGCAGGGGAGCAGACGGGAGCAATCCTCAGTCACCCAATTACCAAAATACCGACGAGGCCAGGGCCAATCCTTACCCAAACCTGCCGGACCCGCTGGTCTTGAAGAACGGTCAGAGGGTTACCAATGCAGCGATGTGGTGGGATCAGAGGCGTCCTGAAATCGTCGAAGATTTCGACCGGGAAATTTATGGCCGCGTCCCCAAAGACGTGCCGAAGGTGCGCTGGGAGGTAACCAGCGCAACCACGACAAATAATGGCGAGACGGCTGTCATAACCAAACAGATTGTGGGCCACGTTGACAATTCAGCGTGTCCAGCCATCAACGTCGAAATACAATTGACCCTCACCACCCCGGCCAATGCGACCGGGCCGGTGCCGGTAATGATGGAGTTTGGCTTCGGGGGTTTTGGAGGAGGCTTTGGCGGACGTGGGCGAGGAGGCTCTGTTGGCACGAATGCTCTCGCTGAAACCAATGGTTTGCCTCGCGGTGGCTTTGGAGGCGGCCCAACCTGGCAGCAACAGGTTCTCGCGAAGGGCTGGGGTTATGCCGTTATCGTGCCCACCAGCATTCAAGCCGATAACGGCGCTGGCCTTACCAAGGGCATCATCGGACTTTGCAACAAGGGCCAGCCGCGCAAGGCTGACGACTGGGGCGCGTTGCGTGCCTGGGCCTGGGGCGCGAGCCGCGCTTTGGATTATTTTGAAACGGACAAGTCCGTGGACGCAAAACAGATCGGCATTGAAGGGCTTTCACGTTATGGCAAGGCAGCGATTGTTGCCATGGCGTATGACGAACGGTTTGCGATCGGCTTTATCGGCTCTTCCGGTGAGGGCGGAGCCAAGCTTCATCGCCACAACTTCGGTGAGCAGGTGGAGAATCTCACCGGTGCAGGCGAGTATCATTGGATGGCGGGCAATTTTCTCAAATATGGCGGTCCACTAACGCCAGGCGATTTGCCGGTGGACGCGCACGAATTGATCGCGCTCTGTGCCCCGCGCCCCACGTTCATCAGTTACGGAGCTTCGAAAGGCCCGGGAGCGGAAGGAACTTGGGTGGATCAAAAAGGGAGCTTCATGGCAGCAGTTGCGGCGGGTCCGGTGTTCCGGCTTTTGGGCAAGAAGGATTTAGGCACCACGGAATTCCCTCCAGTAGAAACTGCGCTGGTGGACGGGGAACTTGCTTTCCGACAGCATGGCGGCGGGCATACCACCGGGCCAAACTGGCCGACGTTCCTGAAGTGGGCTGATCGCTACATCATCAAGAGCCCGCCCCTTTCAACGAACCAACCCGCGGCCAACGCGCAATGACACGTTTAGCCCGCGCCAATGATCTGCAAGGCGGCCCGCATGTAGCCCAACGCGTATGCCATGCCCGCATGCCACGGTGCCGCACAACTCATCTGCGGCGCGTGATCCGGGATGAGGACGCCTTCAAACTGATTCCGTTTCAGGATTCGCATGACTCGCAGAACGTCCACGTCTCCTTCGTCAATGAAGGTTTCCTTGTAGCACGGCACTTTGCCACGCACATTGCGCAAATGAACGTAGGCCAGCTTCTTTTGCCGGCTGTAGTCATCCACGGCATCGTAAACGTTGCCATCAGTCATCTCCGCCAGTGTTCCGACGCAGAACTCAAGCGCATTGCGCGGACTCGGTTTTAGATCGATGAGCCGCTGGTACAATTGCGGCTGATAAACCAGCCGCGGCTGCGCGCGAACCATCGGCAATGGCGGATCATCCGGATGGGCAGCCAGCGTCACACCCGCTTCTTCGGCCACCGGAATCAACGCATCGAGAAAAACCCCAAGCCGCTGCCAAAGTTCCTCGGAGGTCGCCGAAGGAATCGTGCCGGGCGCGGCGTTGCGATCGTAAACCATGTTCCAAGCCATGCCGTTGGGCAACGGCTTGTCCAACGGGCCGTCCATGCCAACGGCTTCAGCTTCACCGCGCGCGAACCGGCCTTTCACCCGCCCGGCCACTCCGGCAATGGAAAAGTTGTATCCGAAAATCGGGATGCCCGCGCGCCCCACGTTTCGGATGATGGTCTTGAGGTTTTCGAGCTGCTTCGCTTTTCTCGGCCCGTCCAGCAGCACGTCGTGCCAGTGCGCCGGATCGAAATTCTCGATGGCTTCCAATTCCAGTCCCGCCGCGTTGATTTCCCGCTTAATCGAAGTTAGTTCTTCAAGTGTCCACAGCGCATCCGGATCGCCGGCCAGTCCCCAACCGGTGTCGTCCCCCACGGGTTGGTCGCCGGGCTGATTGCTGCGCGAAGACCGAAAGTAATCCACCAGATGAATCACCAAGTGCGTGCATCCGCACTGTCTCGCAAAACGGTAATGTTCCCGATCAAGTTGATGGCGATAAAGGCCGAGGCCGAGTTTCATGAGGCCTTGACTATAGGAAACGAAGGCGTGAGTGGCAAACTCTCCCGTCAGTTTTTTGAAGACCACCCCTGGCTCATTTGCCGAAAAAGCCGTTCTGCATCGCACAAAATGTGGATTAGGTAACAATCCCAGCAAACCAATGCTTTTCGTTCCGGCATTCGCGATTACGCCATGCTCGACCAGTGCGGCGACATTCAATGGCCGTGGCCCGACCAGACGGCGGCAACTGCAAGCGACCCCTTCAACCAGCCGCCGTCGGAACGACGTTTGTTCGAAAACGGCCAGTTTTTCCACCCGGATGGACGCGCGCTTTTCAACTTCGAGCCGCCGCGCGCGCTGCCGGAAACGCCGGATGATGAATTTCCATTCCTATTGTTGACGGGCCGGGGTACTTCGGCGCAGTGGCACACCGGTTCACGCACGAACAAGAGTGGCGTCCTCCGTGCGCTCTCGCCAGCGCGATGCTACGTCGAGATCAATCCCAGGGACGCTTTGCGGCTCGGCATCACTCCGAATGGCACGGTGCGCGTTCGCTCGCGACGCGGTGAACTCACCGCCGCGGCGTTTATCACCTCCACGATCCAACCCGGGCAGGTTTTCATTCCCATGCACTATGCCTCGGTCAACCAACTCACCCTCGCTGCCTTCGACCCCTATTCGCGGCAACCGGCCTACAAAGCCTGCGCGGTCGAACTCGCACCGCTGACATGACTCTTGAAATAGGCGAATGTGGAACATTCAGAGGACGTCTGGGTTTACCGCTTTGGCGAGGGTGAAGTTCCCCGTCCCCGTTGTCCTGGCGGTTGTGACGGGAAATGCCGAAGCGACAAAGGGACTAAGAATCTCAATAGTTTTGACCTCATTACTTTTGGCGCCTTTGTTTTCCCGGCGTCTTCGTGTAAGTTCAAGATCATGGTCAGCATTGGCAAACGCAACACACTGACAGTGCTCCGGGATTCAACGGTGGGCATTTACTTGGACGCCGGCGAGCGCGGAGAAATCCTCATGCCCAATCGCTACGTGCCTCGCAGGTTCGCGCAGGGTGACCGACTCGACGTGTTTGTCTATCGCGATTCGGAGGACCGCCTGGTTGCCACCACCGAAACCCCGCGCGCCACGGTGGGAGAAGTGGCCACTTTGAAGGTTGTCAGCATCAACGCGCGGGTCGGCGCTTTTTTGGACTGGGGATTGGCCAAGGATTTGTTGCTGCCCTTTCGGGAACAGTTAGGCCCGGTGCGAGTTGGCCAGAATGTGATGGTGCGGATTTATCTGGACGAAAAAACCCAGCGCATCGCTGCCTCGATGAAGCTTAACCAGGACTCGGCCATCGAGCCGCCCAACTATAGGAAGGGCCAGTCGGTGGAATTCCTGATCTGTGAGAAGACCGGGTTGGGTTACAAGGCTCTCGTGGAGGGCGCGCACCCCGGCATGCTTTACCACGAGGGCATTTCCATCCCGGTGGCCATCGGCCAGAAACTCAAGGGCTTTGTGCGTTTGGTGCGTCCCGACGGCAAGATTGATCTGAGCCTCGAACCAGCCGGCCATCGTCGCGTGGCGCCGCTCGCCCTGCGAATCGTAGAAACACTTCGCCGTAGCGGGGGGCGGCTGGGTTTCGATGATGACAGTTCGCCTGAGGCGATTCGCCAGACCTTTGGCGCCAGCAAGAAAGCCTTCAAACAAGCCTTGGGCACACTCTACAAAGCCAGGCGCATCCGCTTTTCCAAACCGGGCATCGAACTTCTTGATAACACAACCTGGTCGCCACATAGTCAGCCCCCGGTTAACAGGCGGGGCAATTGACGCGCAAGACGTCTGGCTGCGAGAACATTCAACGGACGCCAGTCTTCAGTTCAACCGCGGAATTCGATGAGCAAGACACAGCTTTTGAAGCAGATTGTCGCCTGCCTGAACGAACGCCTCGGCGTGTTGGACAAGGCCGCGCGAGCCTCTCATGCCGAGGCCACGCACGAGAGCAGCAAGGCTGAGAACAAGTATGACACGCGCGGACTGGAAGCAGCCTACCTCGCCGGCGGTCAGGCGCGGCAGGCCAAAGAGATCCTGGATTCAATCAAGCTTTACGAGTCGCTCGCGCTGAAGGACTTTGCTCGCGGCGAGCCAATCGAGCTCACCGCACTGGTGGAACTGGATTCCGGGGGAACCCGCTCCTGGTATTTTATCGGACCGAGGAACGGTGGCTTGGAGATCGAATTTCAGGGCCGTGAGGTCACGGTGATTACCCCTCAATCCCCGCTGGGAGAGAATCTGATGGGCAAAACGGCCGGCGAACGTTGGACAACCAGGGTTGGTGGCACGACCATTAAGCACCATGTCATTGCGGTCAGCTAAGAACCTATCCCGGTAGGGCGGGCAGTCCTCTGCCCGCCGTCGGCACGCATGGAGTGACGCGCCCTACCGCGATAGGCTCTAAACCTGCGGACAACTGGTTCCATTTGTTCTGGTTCGGGGCACGGGAGGACAGGTCGACCAGGGCGCATTTACCGCTCGGGTTTGTTCTCCTGATGCCCGGATTGGCTATCGTTATCTGGTGTTTCATTGATTTCATTCGCCGTGGTCGCGGTACACACTTCGTATAATCCACCTCGTCAATTTGTCATCGCGGGCTTGTGCCATGCGCCGGAATCCTTATCCCCGCCCCTGCGATTTATGTGCGCCTGCTCCATACCAAGGCACCGTAATCACCACGATTCGCGGGTTGCCGTGCAGCAGGAGCATGCCCCGGAGCAAGGTGGCGTAACTGAGGAAATAGTGATACCAACGTCGTTCCACAAGTTCCGGCACCACCACGGCCACGACTCGCCCCGGATTTTCCCTGGTTAGTTGGCGAGCGTAGGTGACGACTGGACGGAGCAATTCGCGGTATTTTGAGCAAATCACTTTCAGCGATGGCGGGGTCATGCCTGCTTCGCGCGCGGGAATCTCGACCAATCGGGTCCAGTGCTCAGATAGGTTCTGTTCCGGCACGTCCGGGGTCAGGATTTGCACGGCATGCACTTCAGGCGAGAGACGCATGGCAAACAGAAGCGCCTTCTCCGTAATGCGGGTCCAGCCGAACACAGGCACCACCATGAGCGGCATGTCCAGTCGGTGGCAATCCAGCGGTCGATGTGAATCAACCGCGCTCTCGCGCCGGTGCTGATAGCCTTGCAATCGGAGCAAAGCCAGCATAATGACCGGCACCAACAGCACGGTGACCCATGCTCCTTCCGTGAATTTGGACACCATCACAATCAGTACCGTGATGCCGGTGGCGGCGGCTCCAAGGCCGTTAATCCACATCGAGCGTTTCGCGCGGGGTTCGTTCAACTGCCGCCGCCAGTGCCAGACCATGCCCGCCTGGGAAAGGGTAAAGGAAAGCAATGCGCCGATGGCAAAGAGCGGAATCAGCCGATCGGTAATCCCGCCAAACACAACCAGCAGAATCGTCGCCAGAATTGCCAGCGTCGCAATGCCATAATTATAAACCAACCGCCGCCCACGCCGGGCGAAGGCTTCCGGAAGATACTCATCCAGGGCCATTAGCCGGCAGACCCTGGGAAAACCAGCAAAGCTGGTGTTGGCCGAAAGCGCCAGCACGGAAAAAACGGCCGCCATGCTCAAATAATAAAACCAGCCGCGGCCGATGACGGCGCCGACCAACTGGGACAGAACGCTTTGGTAATCGCGTGAGCCGGGTTCGGTAGCACCCACGCCATAGGCCCGGCACACGTAAGCGATCCCTGCCAATATCACGACCAGGATGCCGATGATGGACATCAACGTCAGCTTCGCGTTCTTCCGCACGGGTTCGCGAAAAATCGGGACGGCATTGGAGACGGCCTCCACGCCAGTCATGGCCGTGCACCCATTGGCGAATGCGCGCACCAGCACCCAGAGCGTCATTGCTTCCTGTGGCGGAGGCAGTCGGGGCGGTGCGACGACTGCGGTTGGATGCCCTCCGTGAAGTATGGTTTTGGCAATCCCAATGGCCAGTGTCCCCAGCAGGCAGCCGACGAACAAATAGGTGGGCGCCATGAAGGCGAAGCCAACTTCGCGCAAGCCGCGCAAATTCAGAATGACCAGGAGCGCGAGCAGCGTGAGGCAGATCGTCAACGTATGCGGCAGCAAGGGCGGGAAAGCCGAGCCGACGGCGGCCACGCCCGATGAAATCGCCACGGCAACGTTGAGTACGTAATCAACCGTCAGCGCCGCGCCGGCCAACAGGCCCCAGCGATTTCCGAGATTTTCCTTGGCCACCGTGTAGGAACCGCCGCCGTCGGGATACGCGTCGATCGTCTGACGATAGGAGATGGCAACGAGAATCAAAACGCCGACGATGACCAGCGTAATGGGTTCGATGTAGTTCAGCCCGAGCAGTCCGAGCGGTAATAACAAAGTGAGCGCTGCCTCCGGACCGTAGGCGGCCGAGGCCAGGGCATCCAGGCCCAGGACCGGTATGCCAGTGAGTGGTCCAAGCCGCTGTTGCCGCTCCTCATTGGAAGCGAGCCGGCGGCCGAATAAGAAATCGAGGAATCTTATCGAAGCTCTCCCGCTGCGTTCTTGCTGATTCTCTGCCACACAACTCACTCCGATTCACCTGATTTACCCGGAGAATTTTTCCGGGGCAGGTCGCGTGCAACCTCCACGACTTCAGCAACTCCCTCCTTGATTTCACTCACCTGTGGATGCACTTCTTTCATCATATCATGCTCGACCCTGGAAAGGCCTTCAATGCGGACTCCCTGTTCTTTGAGTTGAATCATGAGCGCATGCTGCCGCGACGAAATGCGATGCATCCACCAAAAGCAAATCCCCCAGCAGACCGTGTTAAGCCATGCCAGCCAATAAACGATAAGTTCGCCGCGCATGTGATTGTCCAGCCGCCAAAACACTCCGACCTGGGCCAGCCCTCCTCAATGGGGTGAATCACGGGTGCCGCACCCCGTTTGCGGCGCGATGGCATTTTCGCGGTGTCCCGCCCGGCCCTTAAGACCGACTCCAACGCGGTCGCGTTGTCAGCCCAGACCAAGTCCGACGCGCTGCGGTACGGCCGCAGCCCTGCCAGCCGCCCAGACCCGGCTCCGCCCGTTATGGCGTAGCCGCTTTGGGAATTTCACGTTCTGCTCACTTTCGGCCTGTAAATCGGCCGTATTGTTTGGGGGCTTCTCCGGAAACCTCGTTTTCCTTGGGAAAAGTGGCTCCAAAGGTAGGACTCGAACCTACAACCGATCGGTTAACAGCCGATTGCTCTACCATTGAGCTACTTTGGATCCCAAAGGACGCGCAATTTACAAGGCGCCAAGCTTTGCGTCAAATAATTTTACCCGCTTTCAAATGCCAATCAACGGCTCATCGCTGGCAGCGAGGGCAAAAGAATGTGCTCCGGGCGGCTTGAACAATGCGGCGAATGGGGGTCCGGCACGTCGTGCATGGTTGGCGGTGCCGATCATAGACGACCAGTCGTTCCTGGTAAAAATCGGAATTCTCAGCGGCAGCGCCGTAGTAGAAGATCCCGTCGCGGCTGCCGGTCCCGGAGAAATCAAGCGGCAAGGTGCTGCCGACGGTGATCGCGTGATCGAGGACTTCGCGAATGGCGCGCCAGAGACGCGCCACCTGATCACCTTTTAATCGACGGGCCGCGAGCCGTGGAGAAATGCCGGCGCGAAAGAGGGCTTCGCTGGCATAAATATTTCCGACGCCCGCCACGAGGGATTGGTCGAGCAATTTAACCTTGATCGGCTGGCTGGAACGCCGCAACTCGGAGGCAAGGTACGCCTCGGTGAAGTCCGGCCCCAGCGGTTCGGGACCAAGGCGGGCAAGGGCTTCCGCGTCCAATGTGAGCCGGCCAAAGTACCGCGTGTCCTCGTAGACCAGAAGGTGCCGCCCAAGGTCCAGAATAACGGCGGCGTGTTTGGGCAAGGCCGCTCCATGGTTGACCAGATACATGCGGCCCGTCATGCCCAGGTGCCCGACGAGAAGCACCGGCTGCCGACCGTTTCCAGGCTGGAGGTTGAACAACAGATATTTTCCGCGCCGGGTCAATCCTGTGAAGGTCGCGCCACGCAATGCGCGAATCAGCCGCCGTTCCGGTGTGGGCGCGATGACTCGGGCGCGGCGTACTTGCACCTTGCGGATGGTTCGGTTCTTTAACAAGGGCGCGAGATGTCGCACGAGGATTTCGACTTCAGGAAGTTCGGGCATGGAGAGTGGGAAAATTTTGGATTTCGATTTTTAATTTTTGATTGCGATTGGGAGCAGGACAGAATGTGGGAAGCAATTTCTGCACTCGGCTGGTTCGCACACCCAACACTGTGTATCGGTAAAACTTTGGCTCGGCGTCATCACACGTGCGCGGGCAGCAGCGCCAGAACCTGCGCATCGGTGGTTTGGGGGAAGGTGTAATAATACTGGCCGACAGCCATGAAGTCCGGGTCAACGATGAGCGCAATGGCTTCATCGGCAACCCGGGACAGCCGGTCCATCGCACTGGTCGAGGCTACCGGGGCTGCCACGGTCACGAACGAGGCATTCTGCTCCCGGACGGATACCGCGGCTGCTTCCGCCGTCAAGCCGGTTGCCAATCCGTCATCGACGATCACGACTTTTTTGCCGGCAAGGTCCGGCGGGCCGGCGGAGTGAAACCGGGCCTGATAACTTTGCAGGCGGGCAATTTCTTCGGCGATGACACGATCCAGTTCGGCGCGATCCACATGCGAATGCTTCATTGCTTCCTCATCCAGCAACACAACGCCCGGTTCGGCAAGCGCGCCGACGGCGAATTCCCGGTGACGCGGGTGTCCGATCTTGCGAACAACAAGAACATCCAAAGGCCGGCCGAGGTAACGCGCGACTTCAGCGGCCACTACAACGCCGCCGCGCGGCAATCCCAGGACAATATCGGCCTGCACTCCGCGCTCAGCCAGATGTCGGCCCAGTTCCTGACCCGCTTCCTCTCGTGATGAGAAGGTCATAAACAAGCATTGTCCGCTTTTTTGGAAAAATCAACCGGCTTCCCGGTCCATGGTTGGAGTTCCAGCTTTAGCCGATTGAGCGTCCGTCGCAACGGACACTCCTGGATATTTCCAGTGGCCATCGCAGCGCGAACGCCTTGCGGCCTGAAGGCGGACGCCATGTTATGTTCGCGTTTGTGTTGCAAGTCGGGCAATACTAATTGGGAATATTGTTTATCTTTCACGCGATGTTTGGGTCCACCTCCTCCGGTTTCCACAGCCAGCGGCCTTCCATGCCACCGGCGACCGTCAGCGTTTGGCCGGTGATGTGCCGCGCCAGGGCATCCGATGCCAGGAAAACGGCGGCGTTGGCGATGTCTTCGGGGCGCGCGATCTGCGGCAGAGCCATCGTAGCGGTCACTTTGCGCACCGTGGTGGCATCGCGCAATTTGTCGGCGTTGCGGGGAACAATCGTCCAACCGGGGCACACGCAATTGACGCGTCCGCCGCAATAGCTGGCGGTGTGGGGTGCGATGCGGCTGATTTCGTTTTTCAATGTGCGAGTCAGGCCAAAGGCCATGGCCGCTTTTGCGGACGCGTAGTCCGCGTGCCCGGCTTCGCCAAAAATGCCCGCAGTGGAGGCAATCAGTACGGCATTGCCGCGCTTCTGGCGCGCGACGACGCGCAGGAATTCCCGCAAGCTCAGGAACGTGGAGGTTAACACGGCATCGAGCGTCCAGCGCCATTGTCGCAACGACATGCGATGCATTGGGACGTCACGGGTTTCCCAGGAGCCCGCATTGGCAATCAAGGAATCGAGACGTCCAAATCGTTTTATGGCGGCGGCAAAAAGCCGTTTGACCTCCCCTTCCCTTGTCAAGTCCGCCTTGAGCACAATGGATTCGACGCTTCCAAGTTCACGAGCCAGTGCCTTGGCCCCGACGAGGTTCGAGCGGCAATGCAAGACCAGCTTTGCTCCTTCGGCGGCGAACTGGCGCGCGAGAGCGGAGCCGATACCACCGGAGGCGCCTGTAATTAAAACCACTTTGTTTGAGAGATGCGAGTTCACGGCGCGGAATTCAGACAGAGATGAAGCCAATTGCACAGAGCAAAACGTGCACGCAACCGAGGCTGAAGGCATGGAGCCCCGGCTTAAGCCGGCGGGGGTGCCACCCCCTCGAATGCGTTGGAAAGTTTCCGGTGAGTGTGTTTGCGCACGCTTGGCCGCCTGAAGGCGGGACTCCATGCCTCATGCAGTTCTCCTAACGCCCAATTGCAATGGGCGCCGAATTCGTTCCGTAAACCAACCGCGCCCTCTCGGCATCTGCGGCGCTGATTTTGTTGTCGCCCCATTGGCCGATGACGCCGTCGTATTTCGTACCAATGGGATCGATAACCACGCAAGGGCTGCTCCCGTCGCCGTCCCGGCACTCGGATTCGCATTTGGAAGCCCAGCAGGTGCGGTAATGCATGATTGAGCGGTAATCATAGGCCGTGCTGCTGACGATCCAGTTCGTTTGGGGAATCCAATCGTAATCGGACTGCCGGCCAGGCTTTATATTTTCATAATGGATGGCGACAAATTGGTCCCGGTCCCACCGCGAGTGTTCGTGGAAGAAGCCAAGGACGTGGCCGAGTTCATGCGCGGGCATCCATTCGCCCTGCCGCCACCAAAATGCCGTGATGTTGATGTCCGCGCGAACGCCTTTCCGATAACCGACCAGGCTGGTGTTGTTGCCCGCGTCGATTCGGCCGGTGAAATTGACGTACTCGGCCTCGGTGGTGCGCGGGATGAACTTCAGGCGCGCGCCTGTGTCGAGCCAGCGCTGCATGGCCTGTCTGACAGTTGACTGCTGCGTTTCCGAAAGTTTGGAAATGTCATAAGGAATGATTCCTCCCGGCCAGGGCAAGGGTTTTTCCGAATGCGCGTCCATGTGCGCCGGGTCGGAATCGGCGCGGGCGGTCAAAATTCCCAGCGTGAAGGCTGCTACGGCCAGCACCAACCATCGGCAACCCGGAAATGAATGTCTTGAGACAAGCATTAGGGCAGGAACATCACAACGCGATGCCCCTGCGTGAACAGCTGTGTTCCTCGCTGGATTTCTAAAGGTCATTGTTGTCACTTTGTCACTCCGCAACCACCGGTTCACTCCACGAGCGGACTTCCGTCAATTCGTAAGCCGCGACATTTTCTTTGAAGCCTTTGAGGTTCAAGCCAGGCAACGGGCGGGCTTCGATGTGACCGGCCAGCTTGTCGTACGTGGTCTGGTCGATGATCACCTGCCCCGGACCGGCTTGACCGGAAAGACGGGAGGCGAGATTCACCCGCTCGCCCAGCACGGTGTAATGCAAGCGATCTACCGAACCCATGCAGCCAGCGACAACCTGGCCGGTTGCAATTCCGATGCCGATCTTCAGTTTGTGGCGGGCGGTTTCGTTGAGCGCTTCCCGCTGTCGGATGAGTTGCAAGGCACAGCGGGCGGCATTGAGGGCATCGTTCTCGGTGGCGACCGGCGCACCAAAGACCGCCATGAGCAGGTCACCGACGAATTTGTCCAGGAAGCCGTTGTGTTCCTTGACCACGCGGGTCAGGGCCGTCATGTGTTCGTTCAACATTTCGATGACCTCTTCCGGCGGCATGCCCTCAGTCAGCGTGGTGAAGCCGCGAACGTCGCAAAACAAAACGGTGATGTCCCGCAACTCACCGCCGAGTGCCAACTGACCGTTGACCAGTTGTTCGGCAATCCGTTCGTCGGCGACCATGTTGAGAACCGTGCGGTATTTTTCCTTTTCAGCAAGTCCCTCCGCCATCTCGTTGAATGAGGCGGCGAGCTGCCCCACTTCATCCGGGCTGCGGACGGGAACCTTGAACAGAAAGTTCCCCGCGCGAACGGCCTCGGTTCCCGCCACCAACTCGCGAAGCGGGATGGAAAGGCTGTGGGCAATAAACAGGATGAGCAGGAGCGCCACGAACAGGGCCAGCGAGGCAACCCCGAGAATCTGCCAGCGCAACTCCTGTTCGGTTCTCACCGCGGCGGACAGCGAGTAAAGTGAAACCTGATAGGCGGCCGGAAAAGGCGAGCCGGGATTCAACAGTTTAAAGAACAATCGTTGCGGTGTTCCGGCCAGTTTAATGGTAAACGTCCCTTGCGGCTGGCGGTTGGTCGTAAGCTGTTCCCAGACCAGCCGCAAAAACTCCGCCCGAATTTCCTCGGGAATGGTTTCCGAGTGGAGATGGCCATCGAGCCAGATGCCGCTTTTGATCCCATTCATCCGGAACATGTTCGTCTCGCTGATGTCGAGATACGGCTGGCCCAAGGCAACGGCGCCCAAAGTCTTTTGGGTGTCCGGATCAGCGACTTTGGCAACGATGACCTCGTCGAGCACATCCTTTCGTCCGTTCCCGGCGTCACGCGCCAGGAATCCCACCAAAGGCGCATCCACGTTATCGAGTGACTTCAGGACAGTGGCCAGTTCCCGTTCAATCCGCCGGCGCGCCGCCTGCAATGCGGGTCCCACTCGCTGTTCCGGCGAGCGCAGGATTGCGCCGTCCGCGTCGAGGATGCGGAAGAAGGTGGTTCCCCTGCCCAACATCTGCCGCCCGCGCGGCGTGGGGACGTTCAACTCGTTGGTGGCGACGCGATAGATTTCCGCCACATCACCGCCGCGCAAGGCCTGGCGGAGATCGGGCGAGCGGGCCAGTTGCTCGCAACCGTCCTTGATGGAACCGAGCCGCGCTTCCTGCTGTTTGGCGAAGAAGTTGACCTCGGTCTCAAACTGGTCCTGGTAAAGCTTCTCATAAGTGGCCTGCACCTTTTGCTCGGTGGCGGACAACATCGCCACGGTCACGCCCGCGACGACCAGCATCATCGTCAACAGCAGTTTGATTCGAAAGCTCAGGACGATCATTGTCGCCGCAAGCATAGCTGAAATTCGGCATTAGGACAAATTGTGAATGGCAGAACGCTGCAAGGAAATTGGGGCGTTCGATTGTCCGCACCATACGAAACTTTTCCCATTCGCCCTGTGTCCTCTCCCCAAGGCGTGTCAGTGCCAGGTTTTCCACACGCAGCGCATGGTCCGACGAACCAGTTCCGTGGAAAAACCATAGACCAGATGCGATAGCAAGGCGTTTATATGCGCGGACAGGGGATACTTTGTCGGTCCATAGGCAAGGCCCAGTACGGGCACGGCGGCTTCGTCAGCGGTCAGCCATAAGGCAGTTCCGAACACTAATCCCGCACCCGTTGTCACGCGTGGCTTCACCTCAGCGAGCGCGCCATACAAGCCGCCCATGGTGGTGCCGAATCCATAGTGAACCGCAGGTTCGGCGATTCTCTTTTCGTTCTCCGTCAAGTGATGATGAAACACGCCTTCTGAGATCGCCGAAGCCAGCATGAGGGTCGCCGGCTTATCTACATCAGCCGCGGCCTGAACCGGTTGGCCGGTGCCGGAGTCGTCGGACTGACGCTTTGCCGGTTTGGAGGGACACTGGGATCGCCTGCTCAGAACCGTTTGGAATCGGTTCATCGTCCAGGATGCAATCAGGCCACCAATGGCACCGGCAACCAGTCCGTTCCGCAAGCCGTGGTTCCCGGCAATATTTTGCTGAATTTCGTCGCGCATGATTGACTCTCGCGGTTTGAGTTCTGATTTTCTGAAAGACTTCCGCAAGCAATCTGCTCCGGCCGCCGTCAGCCTACCATGGGGTGATGCCCGCCATTTGGCTGGCAGAACCTCGGATTTCATTTTCTGTATTTTAATGGTGTTTGTTATTAACGCCCATTCGGCGTGAAAAGAGTGAAACTCCCGGCTTGATTGTCGGCCATCATGCGGTTCACACTGCATGTGTAAGGAAATCAATATTATGGCAGAACCTGTTGTTTTTCAGAAATCGCCGATCGTGCAGAAGATCGAACCGGGGACTTATTGGTGGTGCGCGTGCGGGCGCTCGGCCAGCCAGCCCTTTTGTGACGGATTACACAAAGGCACCGGACTCGGGCCGCAGGAGGTCGAGATCACTGAGGCTAAAACAATCGCCTGGTGCGCCTGCAAGCATTCGGGTGGCAAGCCGTTCTGCGACGGGTCGCATGGAAGGCTGCCGTGAGTGGAGGCTTGGGTAATGGGCGTCGCCCCTACTCGAGTGCATTTTGACACCACACAGAACAGGAGCTGTGCGCTCCGGCGCTTTTGATTTCAGGCGGTGCGCTTTTGAAAGAAGTCGCTTGGATCAGCCACGTTCAGGACGGAGAGATCGAGACCGGCCTGGGGATCACGCAGGTGGGCGACCTTTAGCTGGGCGGCGATGCGGGCGCTGGCGCGGGTGGCGAAATATTTGACCGCCCCAACGCTCAGGATGGCGCGAAAAATCACCGTCAGCATGCAATATTCATCCACGTTCATCACGAACATGCTGAACTTTTCGCCTTGTTGATAGACGCTGTCGAAATTCTCCTCGTGAACGAGGTTGGCGATGGTCTGGTTGGCCATGTAGGCGCCGGAGGCCAGCGCGGCGATGGTGGTGAGATCAAACTGCTCCGTGTCACCACGGGATTGGATCAGGAACCCGCCCTTGTCGATCACGAGGGCGGTGGTGGCGTCGGTGTCCGTTATCAGTTCGCCCAGTATGACTCTGAACTGCTGGACGTCTTCTTCAATGAGTTGTGGCAGCGTGGCCATGAGACTCGATATGTCACGCAGGTTGAGCGGCACCCTGGCTGATGAACTTGTTGAGCAACATGCGGGTGATCATGTTGAGCGATTCGAATACTCCTTCGCACTTGTGAGCGACAGAAGTGAAAGACGGGACCTGAACTTCGCGATTGTTCAAAAGAAACTCCATGTAGTCGGTCGGAGCGACATTGGGCAGATCCTGTTTGTTGTATTGGAGAACATAGGGAATGTCCGCGAGGTTCAACTTGAGGGTCTTGAGGTTTTCTTCCAGGTTGTTGAAGCTCTCCACGTTCTCGGCCATTTTTTCGTATTGGGAATCGGCGACAAACACGATCCCATCCACGCCGCGGAGCACAAGCTGCCGCGTGGTGTTGTAGATGACCTGGCCGGGGACGGTGTAAAGCTGGAACTTGGTCTTGAAACCTTTGATCGACATCGCCTCGATGGGCAGGAAGTCGAAGAACAGCGTGCGGTCGGAACTGGTGGCGAGCGAGACGAGCTTGCCTTTGTTGCCGGCGGCGGTTTGAACGTGGTCGTGGACCTGCACGAGGTTGGTGGTCTTGCCGCCCATGGCGGGACCGTAGTAAACGATCTTGACCTGCAGTTCCTTGGTTGCCTGGTTTATAATGGCCATAATTCTGTCTATTTTGCTTTTCGATCCAATTCCGCGGCAATGGCCGCGAGTTGCGCCGTCGGCAACGCCTGCCCGGCGACACCAAATGCGGCGAAGTAAATCGCCCCGACGCGGAAGATTTTCCACGGGATGAGTCCCACCGTGAAGTTCAGGTTGTTCAGATCCCCCATTCGTAATTCGCGCGTGGACTGGCTGACGCGCCCAAAAATCTGCGGCAAAAACGCCGCCAGTGTGTCGGCGTTCATTTCCGACGGGATCTTGCTGGCCACCAGCAAGCCGTCCGGCAACGCGATGAGCGCGCCGCCGACACCATTGAGCGCCGCGGCTTTGCTGACGATCTCGTTGGGAGTGGCGTAGCGCTGAAGAAAACTCGTTCCAGGCGAAGGTCCCTTCTTGACGACGGGAGCGGGCTCTTCGGTAGCCGCGCCATTCTCCTTCCACACGTAATAATTCGTGTCGGTGCTCTGCGGAACCGCCGGCGCCGGAGCGGGAATGGAAATCGGCAGAGGGGCCGGAACCGGAGCGGGAACCGGGACGCGAGCGTGAACCGGCGCCGCTGGCGGAGGCGCGGCCGTCTGAGGAACAGCCAGCGCCTCCGCTCCTGCGGTACCAGAAAAAAGGTTGGGAATGTTGGCGTCGATGGAAATCTTCCGTTGCGGGCGAACCGTCCGCATGCTGGCCATGAACGCGGGTGTGACTATCTTCAACGGCAATTCCAAGGTCACGGCATCATGCGGTGACGCATGCAGCGGCGAAACCGGCGGCTTCGTCCAGGAACGAACTAGTTTCCAGGGAAACACCACCCGTCCCTGTTTGATCGCGGCTTCGATCATGCCTTGCGGCAAGGCCACCGTGGCGCCCAACAGACCGAGGGCGACAAGCTCTTGCTTGATTGGCTCCGGCCAGGCTTCCGCCAGCCCAGCCAGCGGCACGGGGAGGAAGATGGTTTCACGCGGGGCTGCCGGAGTCGGCGGCTTGGGGGCTTGTGCGGGCGGCGGCGCAAAGGACGGATTAAACCGAATCGGTTCGGGTCCGGCATCCGGCGTCGGCAAAGCCACGGGCGCAGGCGTTGATAATTGAGGCGGCGTGAGAGTGCGCAGCGACGGCGCGGGAATCACTGCTGGTTCGCCGAAAGGAATGGCTTGAGGCGGTTCGGGCACGATCGGAGAAACCGGCTGTGCAGGCGACGCAGGCGTTGCGCGCTTGAAAACGATTTCATCCGCCGCGGGCTGCGCGGCTGGAAGCGGAGCTGGAGTCGGAGCGGGACTGCGCCGGAAAATGGGCGCTTCGGGCACAGCGGCGGGTTGCACCGGATTTACCGGGGCTGAAGGCGTGGTGCGTTTGAAAATCGGCTCTTCAGGAACAAAGGCAGGCTTTACCGGCGCAGCGGGCGGGCTGGCGCGGTTGAACGCCGGCGCATTCGGAAGCGGCACGCTCCTGGAGGGAGGCAGCGACGTGGGCGCAATCGGCGAATAGACTGGTGTGGGCGGCGGGGTTGGAGCCGTCGGAGCACTGGTTCGCTTGAAAATTGGTTCTTCGGGGGCGGGCGCCTGCCGCACTGGCGCCGCGGGCTTGAGCGTCGTGTCGGAAAAGGTAACGCGATTCTGCCCCCCGAACGGGCCGACCACTTCCGGCGGCACCTCTACGCGCTTCTGCATTGGACGTCGCGAAAGCCCGCCTGATCCCACCCGCATAAGAATCTCTTGCAACGGCAATTCGACGAGTATCCGGTCCCGATCATTCGCTGACGAGAACGTTCCGCTCGGTGAGGCTTGCCGCAGTTCACCAAAGGAAATCCGAACGGCTCCCTGCGCCAGTTGGGAAAGCACCTTCTGCATTGGGATGAAAACCTCAGCCTCACCCACTTCAGTATTTAGGACGCGATCCATGACCTCAGACGGCAGCCGTCCGATGATGGTCCGCAACGGCAACGCCAAGGTGGAGGAAGGATTGATCGGCGCGCCGTTGCCCGGCATCGGCTTCGTAACCGGTCCCGGTCCAAAATCCACGCGTGCTCGCGCAGTAGGTTGAGCAGGCGCGACCGGGGGTGGTTGGAGGGGCAAAGGTGCTTCGGCTACCTTTTCCTCGCTCCGTCTGCCAAAAAATTTTTTAAACGTGCTCAGCATTTGGCTTGGATGGATTTTTGACAGTGCTGTCATGTTTCATCGACATATTTGGCCTTTCGGCAAATCGTAGTGGCGCGGCCCATTCTGCTGGTCAACCCGGCGGCATTCGCCCGGTTCCGGCCTCAGCCCGGCTCAACTCATAGACACACAGGCAGGAAGCATGCCACGGTACAACCACTTAGCCCATATTCGGCGTCCTTCGTCGTGAGGCATTCGCTGCCCAACCTCGTTTCTTTTCGCCAGCGATTCGAACGCTCCCTCGCGTGTCCCATCACTGGACTGGGTGTGTACCATGTTGTCGGAGAATTTGTTGCTCGCGCCGTTCGCCGGCGTGCTCCGACAGAAATGCGCGCGCCCCTGAACCGTTTGTGCTCAAAAATGCCTGTTTCCCTCCAAACGGGAATGCGACTTGCTTCCTTCCCCTAATTTGACTCGGTGAGCCGCTGAGAGCTCGCGAGTTGCAGCAGCAGCCAAAACGACAATTGACATAAGCCATTATGCTAGTGCGCCACAAAATTCTGCTCGTTGACGACGATCAGGACTTGCTGGATCTATACCGGGAGATCCTCTCCCAATTGCCAACGCGGCCCGAGATTGCCACCTCGAGCAGTGGCGCGCGCGCCATGGCCATGCTCGAAGCTGAACCCTTCACGCTCCTGGTCTGCGATCTCAACATGCCCAAGATGGACGGGTTGCAGGTCCTCTCGATTGTCCGGCGCAAATACCCCGAGCTCCGCACCGTCGTGCTTACCTCGGTGATGGATGAGCAGTTTCGCTCGCGCGTTTATAGCCTGGGCGTCGATCTCTTCTGGCAAAAGCCCGGTTCGGGCGAGGAAATCAAGCAGTTCCTCGAGTGCATCGAATCCCTGCTCGGCCGGGAAGCTCAATCCGGATTTCGCGGCGTCCAGAGCAAAAGCCTCGTGGACCTCATCCAATTGGAATGCATCTCGCATAATTCCACCGTTCTCAAGATCACCAACGGCCCGCTCACCGGCAGGATTTGGATTATCGATGGAGACATCATTGACGCCGCGACCGAGGAACTGACCGGCGAGGCCGCGTTCCATATCATTCTCTCTTGGAAAGCCGGCAACTTCGAATCTCTCCCGGCCGAACCCAACCACCCCCGCATCATCAACAACTCCTACCAGGGTTTGTTGCTCGAAACCGCCCAGGCTCAGGATGAAGCCCTCGGTCAAGCCGCGGCCATGGGCAGCACCCTCCAGGAGAATATCACCTTCGCCCCTGAGAATGGCGCGGCTTCACCGCTGTCGGCCCTGGCCCGTTTCGAGGGTGTCGAATTTGTCCTCGCCTTGAAGCCCGAAGTGAAAGCCGGCTTCGAAGCGCGCGGTTTGGAAAACCCGCAGCCCGTCGCTGATTGGTCCCGCCAAACGTTGGAGAACCTGCGCACGCTTGGCGACCGCCTGCAAGCGGGTCTTTTGCAGGAATGCGAATGCCTCGGCACGCAACGCCATGTTGCTCTGGCGCGGCATCAGGATTTGGACTTCTGCGTGGGATGGCAGCGGGACTTTTCCGCCACTGAAATCCGTGAATCGATGAAAAAGGTCCTTGCCTTATGGGTTTCCTGAGCCTCTTTGCCAAACCGGCCCCGAAGCTGGTGCGATTGCCTTCCGGCAGTTTCACCGTGGACCGGGAAGGCCGCGTGCTCGTGTCAACGCTGCCTCAGACGTTCCCAGCCGAGTTGGTGCGCGACATCGCCACCCATGTTTTGGGCGCCTTCCGCTCCGCCCAGGTGGCGAAGCTGCCGCTCTCCGAGTTGATCATCCGTTACCCCAGTCTCAAACTTACCGCCCGCGAGTTGCGCGGCGGGGCCATTATTTTTCTAGCTCCGCAAACCTTGTCCACCAAGCTCAGATAATTACAAACCGTCCACCCCGATTATTATGCAAGCGACTAAAATGAGCCAGTTGATCCAACAGTTGGAAAACTACACGGAATGCTGGAAGCAATTCATCCACTTCGTCAACGTGGCTCGCGGGAAAAAATTCAGCCCCGAGGATGAAGGCCAGTTCCTCGAAACGAAAACCGTGATCATTCAGCAATTCGAATTGATCCTCTCTTCCATCGAGGCCGGCACGCCCACGAAGGAGGAAGTCCTCGGCCTCGTCGGCAGCGCCCCGTCGTTGCGTTACCTCAGCGAGATGAATGATTCCGCCCTGCGCAACCTCGAAAGCCAGTGGCACAAACTTTACATCGGCTGGCACTCCGTGCTGGGCCAGCTCAAAGTCCGCCGCCAGGACAACGAATCCAAATCCTTTTTCGCCACGCTTATGGAGAAGAAATAGCCCCATTCTTCTTAACCCTAATCGTAATCTTAATGCCCCAGCCGCTTTCGGCTTTTCATCCAGCCTTCTTCCTTGCAACGCCCGCCCCTTCCGCGCTTCAGCCTCCCAGGTTTTACTTCAACTCCGCGCCGTTCCAGCCGCCACCAAGCGATTTGATCAGCGCCACCGTCGCCACCAGCTGCTCCCCGCGCAATCGCACCGTGGTCCTTTCCAAATCCAGCGCCGTGTTTTGCGCGGTCGCCACTTCGAGGTACGTGACCAGTCCGGCGCGGTAGCGATTCATCGCGATCTCCAGCGTCTTCTGTGCCGCCCGCATGGCGGCGATGTCCGCTGCGTGCTCCCGGTCGAGCAGGTGCTCGGCCGCGAGATTGTCTTCCACCTCGCCGAAGGCCACGAGCACGCTCTGCCGATACTGCGCCAGCGCCTGTTCATAAATCGCTTCGACGCCGCGCAAGTTCGACCGCAATTGCCCGCCCTCAAAAATCGGCAGCGTGAGCGAAGGGCCAATCGCCCAAAACCGGCTTGGCCAGTTGAATAATGTGCCGGCATCCACGCTCTGGAATCCCGCAAGACCGTTGAAGGTTACCGTTGGAAAAAAAGCCGCCCTGGCCACGCCGATGCTCGCATTCGCCGCCGCCATTCTCCGCTCGGCGGCCGCGACATCCGGACGGCGTTCGAGCAATTGCGAAGGCAAACCCGCCGGAATGGACGGTGGATCTGTAACCAGCGGCTGCTCCGGCTCGCGAAAAAGCGACGCCGATTCGCCGGTCAGCACCGCCAGGGCATGTTCGATGCGCGCGCGTTGCAGCGCAATGTCCGGCAACTGCGCCCGCGTCGTCTCCAGCACCGTCTCCGCCTGCGCCACATCCAAGTCGGTCGCTACCCCGCCGGTGCGGCGGTTGCGCGTCAAATCCAGCGACTTCTGAAATACCTCGGTGCTCGACTTCAGCAAGGCGCTTTCCGCATCCAGCGCGCGCAACGTAAAATAATCGCTCGCCACTTCCGCCTGGATGGCCAGGCGCGTGGTTTCTACATCGGCGGCATCGGCCTGCGCGCTGGCTTTGGCGGCTTCAACGCTGCGCCGCACACGGCCCCAAAGGTCCAGTTCATACGAGGCGTCCAGCGGGACGACAAAATTGTTGTAAGTGGCCCCGATGCCGCCGGACACGCCGTTGACCGGGCGATTGGCCGAGTCCCGCTGCCGGGTCACGGATGGATCGAACGCGACGTGCGGAAAAAATCCCGCGCGCGCCACATTCACCAGTGCCCGCGCCTGTTCGAATGCGGCGATCGCCGCCCTTAAGTTCTGGTTCGCAACCGCCGCTGCGGCTTCCAACCGGTTCAACTCCTGGTCGCCAAATACTTCCCACCAATTGCCCCGCGGAAGATGCGCCTGCGGCTCGGCCATTTTCCAGCCATTCGTCGCCCCGGCGTAAGCGGGAGGTATGCGCGTCGCTTCGGGCTTGTGATAATCCGGCCCGACCGCGCACCCCACAAACAGCAGCATGCCCGACAGAATGGCGAGCACAGGGACTTGGATTTGCCTTAATGGAAACCGGCGTGATGTCCATGCCGCCCCTGGACTGCGAAATATGCGGGCCAGGTGCACGGCGGTTCGGTTCGTTCCCGCCCCAGGTTCAGCTTTCATGGTCAGTAGGTCAGTCGCCGCACAGTTTCAGCTCCGCGCGGGAAATTTTATTTTTTTGAGGTCGAATTAACCCGGACTAGGCCGGACTAACCCGGATTTGGTTTAATTTCGGTTTAATTTTTTAGCTCAATTTGGTTTAATTTGGCTGAATCAGGCTTGTTTTCCCCGAAAAACCCGCCGGGTTTGCCCAATTTACCCGGCTCATCCGCGCCATTGTCCGCTCGTTTCAACGCCGGGTTGAGTAAAAAATCCCCCGAACCGCCGGGGAACGGCTGAGGTGGTCTGGCCAATAGCGCTCGCATTTTAATTGGATTTTTTTCAGATACTATTACCCAAGCTAAAGAATTGGTCAACAGATATATTCAGCCAAGTTCCGCTCGGATGCATCTTAACACTGTTAACATGCCTTTGGCAGGGATGGCGTGCAGAGGACTGCCCGCCCTACCACCGTGTTGCCGGTAAGGCGCGCACTCCTGTGCGCGCCGCCGCGGGCCCCAGGCGCATTCATTAATGACGCGGGTATAATAGAACCGTTCATGGTCCGTGAGAGGTCCAACGGAACAGGGAACTACCCTCCACCCCCATCCTCAATTCCCCTCCCCCTTCCCCGCCGCTGCCATCTGTCCCACGCTCACCATGGTTCCGGAAATCAGTGAATCCGACGGATTGAGGACCACGCGGTCCGCCGCAGAAATACCCGCCAAAATCTCCACCGTCTTGCCAAAATCGCGCCCCAAGGTCACCTTTTTCAACTCCACCTTTCCGTCCTCGGCCACCACGCCCACCTGCAACCCCTCGGCGCGAAAGATCAGCGTGTTGGACGGCAGCACCAGCGCCGGGGCTTGCTTCATTTCCCCAAAACTTACCTGGGCATAACTTCCCGCCAGCAATTCGTCCTTGGAGTTGTCCACCTCCAATTCCGTCAGCAGTGTCCGTGAAGCGACATCAATCGCCCCCGCCGTCCGGACCACCTTCGCCGTAAACTTGCGCCCTGGCATTTCCGGCACGGTCATTTCCGCGTCCACACCCACCCCAATTCCTGCTGTCGCCGATTGCGGCACGCGCACGAAGACCCGCAAGGTCCGCGTCTGCGCCATCCGAAACAATTCCTTGCCGGATGTGATCAAATCGCCCACATCGATGTCGCGCGCGGTAATGATGCCCGCGAAGGGCGCGGTCACATGTGTAAACGACTGGAGGTCCTCCAGCCGATGCATGTTTGCCTTGGCGGCATCGACGTTGGCCTCCTTGAGCGCGAGGTCGGCCTGCTTTTCGGCGTTCTCCTGGTCGCTTACGCTCGAGGTTTTCAGCAATTCCGCCCAACGCACCGCCGTGGTCCTGGCCAGCGCCAACGCCGCCTCGGCTTGCGCCAGCCCGGCCCGCGCCCCAGTCAGCTCCTGGTCCAATTCCGGAGCATCCACATCCGCCAGCGGCTGCCCCGCTTCGACCCGGGCGCCGATATCGACGTGCCACTTTTTGAGGTATCCGTTCGCCCGGGAATAAATGGGTGCTTCCACCATCGCCCTGACTTCCGCCGGCAACGTCAGCGAAGCCGTGGCTTTGCCGGGAACGGCGGAAACAACATTCACCGTTGGTGTCCCCAACTCGATCGTCTCCCGTGCCAGCACCTCCCGATGGCGGAAACGGGGCACCAGGCCGACAATGAGGCCGCCAATGAACAGGATGGCAATGGCCAGGAGCCAGCGGCCCAGCTTTGGCTTCGCTGGATGCGCGGTCTCCACCACCGCTCCCTCGCGCGGCGTAGCGGAAGCACTCCCATTGCCGTTGCCCGAACTGATTTTGTCTGAAAGCGGATTCATGAAAAACGGATCGAATAAGGCGACACAAATTGCTTTCGTAACGGCGCGCAGAGGACTGCCCGCCCTGCCACCTTGCCGGTCGGGCGCGCACAGGAGTGCGCGCCGCCTATGTGCCCATATGCATTCATTTGTAACGCTGTGTCCATCATGCCGAAACTGAGCCCAATGCCAACTCCGGTTCCTTCGGCTCAACCTTCACCGCCGCCTTCGTGCGTCGATGCATAAAGCTGAACACGACCGGAACGAAAAATAAAGTTGCCAGCGTTGCCAATACCAGGCCCCCTATGACCGCGCGGCCCAGCGGAGCATTCTGTTCCCCGCCTTCACCCAGGCCAAGGCTCAGCGGAAGCATGCCGATAATCATCGCCAGCGCGGTCATCACCACTGGCCGCAGCCTCCCCGCTCCAGCGGTCAGGGCCGCTTTCACGGGATCCATCCCCTGCTGCAAATTGTTCCGCGCGAAGGTCACCACCAGCACCGCGTTCGCCGTCGCCACTCCCATGCTCATGATCGCCCCCATCAAGGCCGGAACGCTCAAGGTCGTGAACGTAAGAAACAGCGCCCAAATCACCCCCGCGAGCGCGCCCGGCAACGCCGTGATGATGATGAATGGATCAAGCCAGCTTTGAAAGTTGACCACCAGCAAGAGGTAAACCAGCACGATGGCCCCAACCAGGCCAATCCCCAGGCCAATGAAGCTGGAACGCATCGTCTCGGCCTGCCCGCGAAGGATCAGTTGACTGCCAAGCGGCAGATTCTTTCGCGCCGCTTGCATCGGCCCTTGCAAATCCCGCAGCACTCCGCCCAAATCCCGGCCACTGACTCCGCCGAACACGTCAATCACCGGCGCCACGTTGAAGTGTGAAACGATCGGGACGCCGTTGGTGCGTTCCATCGTCGCCACGTTGGCGAACACTTGCGCGCCGCCGCCGGCCGACAGGCCCGCGCTGACCGGCAGCGAATTGATCGCGGACACGGAATCCAGCACGCGTTCCGGCGCGCGCGCGTTGATCAAATATTGCACTCCGATGGCGGGATTCAGCCAATATGCTGGCTGCACCTGCCCACTCCCGCTCAAGCTCAACAGCACCGCGTTGGCCACGTCTTTCTCCGAAAGTCCCACCGCGGCCGCCCGCGTCCGATCCACCGCGAACCTCAGCTTCGGCAAGTCCGCCGGCTGTTGCACCCGCACGTCCACCGCGCCCGGAATTTTGCGCATGTCCGACGCAAGCTGAGCGGCCACTTGCCGGTTCCTGGCCTGGTCGCGCCCGGTGATTTGGATGTTCAAGGGCGCTGGAATTCCGAAGTTCAACGTCTGGCTCACAATGTCCGCCGGCAAAAAATAAAACATGTTCCCCGGAAACTCGCGCCCAAGGCATTCGCGCAGCCTGTGGATGTAATCGGCGGTCGGATGGTGCCCTTCGTTCAGCGAAACCAGGATGTCTGCGTCCCCTGCCCCGATTAATCCATTGTCGCTGTAGCTTAACGCGATACCGGAGTTCGGAATCCCAATGTTGTCCAGGATGCCCCCCAATTCCTGCCGGGGGATTTGGCGGCGGATCGCGCCTTCAATCTCATCCACCAATTTGGCGGTCTCCTCCACGCGCGTCCCGGTGCGGGCGCGCACGTGCAGCCGGAAATGCCCGGCATCCACGCTCGGAAAAAAGTCCTGGCCCAACAGCGGCACCAGCAGCCACGTCCCCATGCAAAGCGCAAGGAACATCAAGAGAAAGCCGGTCCGATGCTCCAAAACCGCCCCCAGCAAATTCTGGTAACCCGCCCGGAACCTTGCGAACCCCCGCTCGAAAGTCTGCTGAATCGCAATCAATGGCCGCACCCAGAGCGCGGTGTCCGCCCGCGCCTCGCCATGATGATAATAATCGTAGTTGCGGTAAAACCACATCACCAGCGTCGGAATGAGCGTCCGCGACAACAGGTAACTGGCCAGCATGGCGAAGACCACCGCTTCCGCCAATGGCACGAACAGATACCGCCCCACGCCCGTCAGAAAGAACATCGGCACGAACACGATGCAAATGCACAGCGTTGAGACAAAAGCCGGCAGCGCGATTTCCTGCGCTCCGTCCAGGATCGCTTGTTCCAGCGGCTTGCCCAACGCCATCTGCCGGTGGACGTTCTCGATTTCCACCGTGGCGTCATCCACCAAAATCCCCACTGCCAGCGCCAGCCCGCCCAGTGTCATCAAGTTGATCGTTTCGCCCAGGGCGCTCAACACAATCAGCGAGCTGATCACGGACAAAGGAATCGAGATCGCGATGATGAACGTGCTCCGCCAGGATCCGATGAACAATAGAATCATCAACGCCGTCAACGACGCGGCAACCACGCCTTCCTTGACCACGCCGCTGATCGCCGCGCGCACGAACAATGATTGATCCGCAAATTCGCGCACATCCAGTTCCGGCGGCAGGCCCTTGAGCACCAGCGGCAAGGCCCGTTTAATCCGGTCCACCACTTCCAGCGTGGACGCTGACCCGCTCTTGAGCACGATCAGGAGCGCGCCGCGCATGCCGTCCTTTCGCACCACGTTCTGCTGCGGCGCATATCCGTCGCGCACCTGCGCCACGTCCCGCACATAAATGGTGGCCCCGTTCACGGTTTTGATCGGCAAATCGTTCAACTCCTCGAGCATTTTCGGGCTGCTATTCAACTCGATGTCGAATTCCGTCGAACCGATCTTTGCCGTGCCGCTGGGCAGGATCAGGTTCTGCGAAGCGATCGCGTCCACCACGGCTTGCGCGGTAAGATTCTTCGATTTCAACGCCGGCAAATCGAGATCCACCGAAATCAGCCGCGTCTTGCCGCCGTAAGGCCAGGGCAACGCCGCGCCCCGCACCGTCGAAAGCCCCAGCCGAATTTGGTTCAGGGTCATGTCGTACAGCTCCTGCTCCGAGAGTTTCTGGCTGGTAACGCTGTATTGCAGGATCGGAACCGTGGACGCGTTATACCGAATGATCAAAGGGGGCGTTTGGCCCGGAGGCATCTGCCGCAAGATCGTTTGCGCCACCGCCGTGATTTGCGCGACGCCCGCGTCCACCGAAGAGCCCGGTTGGAGAAACACCTTGATGATGCCCACGCCGTTGTAGGCATTGGACTCGATGTGCTCGATGTCGTTGACGGTCGCGCTCAGCGAACGTTCGTGATTATAGACGAGGCGCTGCTCGATTTCCTGCGCATCCAGCCCGGCGTATTGCCAGATGATGCTGATGACGGGGATGTTGATCGACGGGAAGATGTCCGTGGGAGTGCGCAACACCACAAGTGGCGTCAGCAACACCAGCACTATCGCCGCCACGACGAACGTATAAGGTCGCCGCAAGGCCAGTCGAACAATCCACATAACATCTAACGGACGATCACCAGGAAGCGCCAGCGCTCCGGCGTATTACATCGGTGGCTGGGCGGGCAGTCCCCTGCCCGCCGCTCGTCCAGTCACCGAACACGGCGCGCACGGAATGACGCGCCCTACCGCTCGCGCCAAGGACATACGAGCAAATATCCAACCGCCTGACGCCGGGACACTCCAGCCCGGACCGCCAATTCGGCGGGACTCCCAACCGTGCCGTGCATCCCTTTTCCCTCTTTTCGGTGATATTCGCCAATACATGTTTACTCACAGATTGATACGCTGTAAATATCAATCATGGAACTGCGACATTTGCGCTATTTCATCGCCGTGGCGGAGGAATTGAACTTCCGGCGCGCTGCCGAGCGCCTGCATCTTGCCCAGCCCCCGCTCAGCGTTCAAATCAAAACCCTCGAGGACGAACTCGGCCTGCAACTGCTCGAACGTTCCACCCGCTCCGTCAAGCTCACCCCGGCCGGCCGCGTTTTTCTGGACGAAGCGCGCGAAGTCCTCATGGCTGTCGAACGCGCCGAGCAACGCGTCCGCAATGTCCAGCACGGCCTCGTCGGCACCTTGCGCATCGGCGTCCTCGCGCCAACCGCCACCAGCCGGCTCGCCCGCACATTGCGCAGCTATCGCCAAAAATTCCCCGGTGTCCAATTCTCCCTGTACGAACTCACTTCCGTCGAGCAACTCCAGCGCCTGCGCCTGGATTCCCTGGATGTCGGTTTGCTCCGTCCTCCAATCAGCTTCTCCGAATTGGACTCCTGCTACTTCGAGGAATCGACCATGGTGCTCGCCGCGCCCGCCGGCCATCGCCTCGCCCGATTGCGGCGTCTCGCCTGGAAGGACTTCCACAACGAACCCCTCGTCATGATCCATCCCACCTTGCAGCACGGGTATTACGATCCTTTCTTGAACCTCTGCGCCCAGGCCGGCTCAACACCGCTCGTCGGCCAATACGCCAACGACGTTCATTCCAAAATGTGGCTCATCTCCGCCGGTTTCGGCGTCTCGCCGACCACCAAAACCATCGCCGAAGTCAAACGCCCCGGCCTCGTCTTCCGCGAACTCCCGCCCGGCCTCCCGCTCGTGCAGACGCTCGTCGTTTGGAAACGCGCCAACCATTCGCCAATCGTGGAGAACTTCCTCGGGTGTCTGGCAGCAGGCTGAATGACAACTTGCGAGGACCAAATGGCGTTGGCCCCTCCCTTGGAGTGCGCCCGTCCCGGGCGCAGCAGCGCCCCAAACGACCGGCCGCATTCGCATTTTCCAAGCCCCTCGAACATGCGTATCTCGCTGCGCCCGGGACGGGCGCACTCCGTCACCTCGTCGGCACGCACAACCGTTCATAAGCGTCCCGAAATCGGACGCTGCTCCACGGCCATTCCTTCGACGAGCCCGCCAGCTTCGCCTTCGTAGGATTCCTCTCGACGTAGCGCCGCGTTCGCGCCTCATGTTCTCCTCCGCGCATATAGGTATCCCAATATCCATCCTGCCAGAATTGTCCTTTGCGCCCCAAAATCTCATTTGCCTTCTTGGCGGTGTAGCCCTTCCACGCAGCCAGCAATTGCCACATTGGCACGTCCTGTACCAGGAAGAGCACATGCACATGATTCGGCATTATCACCCAGGCTCGCAACTCGTATTGCACTTCGTGCCGAAACAGCAGCGAATTCTCTACTATCGCCGCAATATCAGCACGCTGCAGATGACACTCGCCTCGCCCTTTGTCCAAGTACGCCTCCAATTCGATGCGCCGCTTTCGGTCATCTTCGATTTTCAACAACCCCTCCCATTCGGAACGCAACTCCGCAGGAAAGGCGTCCGCCAACCGGAACGTGACAAACTGGATGAGACCCGGCTCATCTCGATGTGGCAGATAACCATTCTCATGCCACCCGAGAAACCCGCGGTCAATCTCCTCCTTCGCCAGTGGACGCGACCACGCTCGCTTACCCTCTACAAGGTTGCGCACGCCCGGATTGTAGGGCGGGCTGGGCAATCGCTTGCGCTTCATCGTGAAAAAGGAAAGTGTAAACCGGCTGTGCTGACAAGCCCGGAGTGCCCGTCCCCAAGCGCAGCAAGCCACGAACCCCGCGCCGCTTGATTTGATTGGAGCCGTTAGGCCTTGGACCCTGCTGCGCCCGAGGACGGGCGCACTCCGCAAGAAAAAGCCTCGTCCGGCCACCCACTCATATTCCGGTCTTCTTTTTAAGATAGCGAATCCACCAGATTGAAATACGCTGCCATCCTCATGCAATGGATTGCTCCAACGGAAAAAGACCGTGACAGTGTCGCGCTGAAAAAACTTCCGGATCGCCATCGACCATTTCCGCGCCAACTCCGGCCTGATTATATGAGCCAATCGCCCGGAAAAACCATTCAGATCTTTCTTCCGGACGGAAATCCCCGCCGGGCTCAGAACCTGCTGCTGAATGTGCTTGCTCTCGGCCGGATTGTCCGCGCCTCCACACCGCCGGGATTACGTTTCGAAAAGGGAAATCAAGACGGAGGTCCCACCCCCACTTTTTCTAAAACGCACACAGCCCCTCGACATATTTTGCCGATCCATCCCGCAACCAGCCGTCCAGTTGCGCCTGGTCCTTGAGTTGTTGCCCGCGCAATCGCGGCACGGCCACATACCGGCAGTCCACTTCGGGCAAGGCGCTCATGTCGCCCCACAATTTTTCGAATTGCGCCACCGGAAAAATATCCTCCTGCCCGTGGCCCCAGCGTTTCTTCACGTCCTTGAGCGTAATGTAGGACGGCATGCGCGCTGCCAGATTCCGGACGGCTCCCGCCACTTTCTCCGCCTCGCTCAAATCTTCCACACTTAGGCCAAACACCGTCAGCAACTTCCGGATGTCGATCCAGGTCGTTAGTGAATTGTAGTAAGACAGAACAAACTCATCTTCCTCGCGTGGAACAGCGAGGCCTTCGAGCAACCGCACACGCCCGTTGACCCGCGCCAGGCCGCCGCCGCGATCCTCGATCCGCCGCGTGATCACTTCGAACGAAAGACACGCGCCCTCGCGTATGTGAAGCCCAAGCAATGCCGCATCCACGTCCGCGCCCACCGTGTCGATGTTGTGCAGCATCAAATATTTCAGATTGGGCCGCTCTTGCAGCAGCCGCGCGAGTGTGCCGTTGCGCAACAAATTCGAAACCTCGTACCAATGGCCCACCGGATGCAGGCATTGCGCGGGCACATTGTCGGTGTAATCGTTCCCCTCGCCCGCCTGCCTGGCCCAACCGATCAACGCCGCGTGCAGACTCTGCCGGACCTTCTGCGCCTGCTCATCCAAAAGTTGCTGCGGCATTTCCTCCCACAAAAACCGCAAGTCACGTTCCGTCGGAACTAGCCGCAGCCCAATCGCCTTGCCCGACGACAACGCCAGCAAACCCTCGTACCCGTAATGCTTCTGCCATGCCAGGAATGATTCAATCGGCCCATGCGTGAGATAACTTGTGGTGACTACATGCGGCAGCGCGCTGCCCGATTCCCGGCCCACGCGCCGGCTCTTCGCCAGGTGCACTTCCAAAAACGTCCGGTGCCGCCCGCCCAACCGGCAGAACGGATGCAGTGCCTTCACCACGCCCGCACCCTGCGTCCAACGACTTCCCACCCCCGCCGCGAGCGTCACGACTCCGACCTCTCCATTTGCCAGTGCCGCGCGACCAGCCTCGACACACTCGCGCGGCAATCCGGTGGTGGCGTCGATGACATCACCCGGCGCGACGTCCTGGATTTTGGTGCTGGCCGGCAAACGGTTTTGCGCCAGCCCGATGCGGCCATCCTTGAGATCCGCGCGGATTTGCTCATGCTGTGCGCGATCAAAGCCGTTCTGCTCCAGCAATTCCGCCAGGCTCGCATCCTTCGCGTCTTCGCGCTTCAACCGCGGCACCAGTCGTTCAAAAACTTCCCGAACCACCGGGTTGAGTTCCTGGCCGCCCTGGCTCGCCGCCGCGAACCGTTCCAATTCCGCGCGGCGCAACGGCGGCAGGTTGCGCGAGTCCTGCCGCAATAATTGCGGCACCACCAGCGCATAATAACCGCGTGGCAAATGCAATCCTTCGCCCGTGAGCAGGTCCGCCCACGTTCCTTTTTCGTTGATGGCGAAATCATACACCACCGGCTCCATCGCGAATGGCAGCGCATTTTCCAGCTCGCGTTTGGTCCGGCTCATGATCTCTTGCAAACGCGCCTGCGCCCGCGCTTTCGCCTCGGGCGCGAAAATGAATCCCATGCCGCCGCCGGACATTCCGCCCAGCATCCAGAATCCCCAAAAATCCTTGCCGAATTCGCCGCTCGTTCGCTCGATTAACGTTTCGGTGTAGAACGTGCTCGCCCACGGAATGATGGTCTGGATTGGTCCATGGAAATTCCGCGAAGTGGCCGCGCCGATTTTGCGAACATCATTTTCGCGCAACGCCGCCAGCACTTCATCCAAAATGCCCAGCGCCTGCCGCCGGCCATGCCACTCGGCTTCGGACCGCAGTAAATATTTTTCCGTCACCATCTCGAGAACCGGGCCGACATTTTGCGCCATGCCGCCGTGGACCAGCACGAGACTTTCCTGCAGTTTGCGCCGCGCTTCGGGCGAAGCTTCCGCCGCGTCGAGCACGCGATGCGTCGGCATCAAACGGCCGCGGCTCAGACCGAATTCCGGATCACCCTCCTGCGCCGTCGCGCCTTGAATCAGCTTCATTCCTGGCCACACGCCGCCCGAATCCTGCCAGCCGCCGCCCGAACCCCCGAGCCATTCGCCGAGAATCGCCCGCGCCAGAACCAATCGCCGTTCGTTTTCCTGCAACGATCCTTCCAGCGATTGCGCCTGGCCGGTCGCCCGCATGCACACCGCAATCAATGACGCCAGCAGGTTCGTCGAAACCGCCAGGCGCGAACCTTTCGGAATGTCGTTGACGCTGCTGGCCAATTCCAGCCCGCGCCCGGCCCCAACCACACGCGCCAGCAAATCCGCCAGGTTCTGGCCCGACCCTTCGATTCCCGGCGGCACGATGCCCGAGGCGATCACCGCCGCTTTCAACAGCCCGAGATAATCTTTCGCGAAATCGAACACCTCGCCGAGGCTCGTGATGTCCGCGCTCGCGTTCAAATCGATGCTGGTCAATCGCAACACCGGTTCATCGATCACTCGCAAATACGTTTCAATCGGCGGTTTCGGCGAGGCATGGCGTCCTTTCACTCCCAGATCGATCGAAACGTTCAGCACCTTGGCGCCCTCTGGAAAATCCATGCCGAGAAAGAAAATGTCGCTCCAGGCACTGTGCGTGAGGTCCATGCGCACCGGCGTCGATTCGCGCAGAACAGGATAGCAGCCATCGGCGGCGCTGCGGTGCAGCAATTCCGGCCTGATGCGCAAGGGTTGATCCGCCGGATGGCCCATGCGGAACATCCACTGGTTGCCGCGCACAGAGCGCACACTTCGACGCACCTGGTCCGCCAGCGTTTGGATTCCCAGTCGATAATACGTATTGGCGAGCGCGCTCGAAATGGCGTCGTTCGCCCCTTCCGCCGCCTGCGTTCCGAGAAATACCTCCAGCGCCTCCTCGAACCGACGCTCCAACAAATGCGCGTAACCCCTGAACGGCACCAACCCCCGCTGTTTCATGCCCGCTTTCAAAGGCAGGTGAAATCGATGAATCGCATAAAGAAAAAACAGCGCCCGTACGCGTTCGTAGAGGTTTTCGCTGCGGTGTCGAAAAGCCTCCAATTCCTCACACTCGCGCAGCAACTCCGGCAGGGACGCGCCGCGGCAGAACGCATCCAACGACTGGTTGCGCGTCGTTGCGTCCGCGGCTGCGATGATCTGAATAAGGCTGCGTGTCATGTCAACGATTTATCGTGCTCGTCCTCGTCCTTGGTCCCTTCCGCTAGAAAGCAGGGGATCGAGGACGAGGACGAGCACGATGAGAATTTGTCATTGGAGCTTTTCTGGAGCTTGGTGGTTGGTGTTTGGTGTTTCCTCGACGTCATTCTTCCCGCGTCGCCATCATCTCGACCAGGCTCGACAACACTTCATCCCGATCCTGCCCCCCAAACGCGAGGGCCAACTGCGCTGTCAACAGCCCGTACTTCACGCCGATGTCATAGCGCCTGCCTTTCAATTCCAATGCCAGATACCGCTCACGCGTCGCGAGTTGGTTCAACGCCGTCGAAAGCTGCCCGCCCGGCCCGGCTCCGGCAAGCGCTCCCCCGAGCAACTCCATGAACATTGGCGTCAGGACATGCATTCCGAAGAAGCACAGATACCGGCCCGCGCGCAGTCCGGGTACGATCAACTTTTGTTCCGCCTCGGTTGGCGTCGGTTTCTCCAGCACGCTCTCGACCTGGTATAAACGCTGGCGTCCCGGCACCAATCGTCCGCCCACGGCCCCGTAATACGGCAACTTGCTTTCGTGCGTCGCTTGCACCGCCGATACCGAACAAGCTTCGCCTCGCGCAGCCTCCACGAGTTGCTGCGCGCAATTCTTGGCCTCGCGCGTCACGTAGAGATGATCGCCAACCAGCAACAGGAACGGCTGGCCCCCGGCAAAGTCGCGCGCACAGTGCACCGCGTGGCCGTAGCCCTGCGGCTTGGGTTGTTCCACGAACTGCACCCGGCCGGCATGAACTCCCGCCGCCGCTCGATACGCCGCTTCGTCTCCCGGCGAAACCACGACACAAATCTCCTCCAATCCCGCCTTCAACACTTCCTCAACAATGATCGTCAACGCGGTCTTTGGCGAGCCGTCGCGGTCCACCAACGTTTGCAACGGCAGCGTCCGCTGGTTCTTGCCCGCTGCGGTAATAATTGCTTTTTTGATGTGCATCAAAAATCCATTCGTTTTTCTGGCGCGGAGCTTCACACATTCTTCCCGGAACGACAAGCAATGAAGAGTTGTCGCGGGCGGGGACGCATTTTAGTTCTTAATATGTTCCCGAGTCCGTCTCATTAACCCCTCGTTTTTAACGAGGGGGAACGTACGTCCCTGGACATTTCAACTGTTTCCAACAGTTTTCACTTTTCGGCAAAATGGGGCGAGTGAACGCAGGCGGGCATACACGCCGGAAACCGTTGGAAACGGTTAAGAAACTGTTTTGTGATCGTACCCCCCTCGCTAAAACAAGGGGTTGATGAGAAGGCAGTCGGATGGATCTTCTTTTTTTCTCTGCTGCCCACTCGACAGTTTAAAACCACGATTAAGATTAAGAGAGGGAAAGAAAGATACGACGGTAATCTTCGACCATGCGCGTGAGGCTGAAACGGTCCCGAACGTGGTCTCGGGCGGCAAGGCCCATTTGTTCGCGCCTGGGCAGGTCGGCAGCGAGTTCCGTTATCGCAGCGGCGAGAGCGTTCGAGTCGCGCGCCGGAACCAGGCGCCCGGTGCGGCCATCCAGCACTTGTTCGGATGCGCCGCCAACGTCGGTGGCGATCACGGGCAAGCCCGCGGCCATGGCTTCGAGGGAGGCGTTCGGACAACCAGCGGGCTCGGAGATCATTACAAAGACATCCAATTCGCGATGAAACGCGGAGAGGTCGGACATCTCGCCCAGCCATTCGACGGGCAAACCTTCCGCCAAGCCGCGAAGGCGGGCGGCGTAATCTTCGGAGCCGGATTCCACTCCGCCGGCGATTTTGAACACGCAGGACGGCAGACGGTCGTGAGCGATTCGAAAAGCCTCGAACAAATCTTCCAGGCGCTTGCGCGGACTGATGCGGGTGGCAGTGCCGAAAACCAATCGGTCGCGGCGGGTTATACGAACCTCCGCCAACTCGCGAAGCGGCACTCCGTTTGGAACAACGTGGACGGGCGCACCCAATGTTTGCCCGGCTTGGGAGGCCTCGGCGCGATACTTGACGATTACTCCGGCCAATAGCGCGCCGTAATCGCGCGGCGTTCGATAAGGCAAACCGGGGCGGGCTTTCGCGAAGCAGGCTTGCAATGATTCAAAAAACATTTCGCCGGGGCTGACATCAAAGATCGGCACATTTAAAAGCGCGTCCGCCAATAACAATTTGAAGCCCGGGCGCAAATTCCAGAAAACCACCGCCTGGGGCGGGTCAGTGTCGATTACCATCAGCAATTGCTGGACGGCCAGACGTGTGCGTTCGGGACTTTCAGGTGGAATCGCCACGACCGAAATCCCGGTGTCCACCAACGCGCGTCGTCCGGGAGTTGGGTTGGAAGGATGCTCTTCGATGACGGCGGCACGGACTGGAATCCCTTGAGTCGCCAGCCCGATCAGAAGCCGCCGCGCGCTGGATTGAGCGCCACCCGTGGAAAAATTATTGGTGATCAGCCAGAGCCCGCGGCCAGGTTGACGTGGTCTGGCCGCCACAATCGCGCGAGAATAAAGCCAGCGGTAACGGGCGGCCATATGCTCACGTGACCATTCACCGCGCAAGACACCCAACTCGTGTCGGCTGCTGCGAGTTGTTGATTTTATGGTGAGAATGGTTTGGGCGAAAAGTTCGGGCGAGGCGTCGCGAGGAAGGACATGGACGCGTGGGTTGTCCTGCGCGATTTCGCGTTCGCCGCCCGCGTCCGTGGCGACCACGAAGCAACCCATTGCCACGGCTTCGAGTTGCGCCAGGCTGAGTCCTTCGTGAGCGCTTGCCGAAACAAGCACATCCGCTGCCGCGAGCACTCCGGCGACGTCCGCTGTGGCACCGGTCCAACGCACGTGCTGATTTAGTCCGAGCCGGGAGATTTCGCCGCGGATTTGGTCAGCGCACTGTTCAGCCTCGGGATGACCGGCCGCCGCCTCACCGCAGAACACGAGACGGGCCTGGCAATCCGGCGGCAATTTCGCGCGGATGGCCGCCAAAACTTCGGGCAACAAGTGCAATCGCTTTTGCGGACGCGGATTGGCAACCGCGATCAACACCAGATCACTTTCGCCGAAGCCCCAGGTTTGACGCCACTTTCGGCCCGCGGCTTCCCGGTCGGGAGTCAGTCGAAATTCACACAGATCGATTCCATTCCGCGCGGTTCGAATTGCTGTCGAAATGCCAGCCGCACGCAAATCCCTGGCCACCGCCTGCGAGCAGGCTGCCAGCAGCGTGGCGTCTCCAGCCCGCAAATCGGCCAGACCGACAGGCCAGCCCGGCCGCGTATTGTGAACCGTCAAGCATAGCGGAAGCCCGTGCGCCGAAATGTATCGCGCATCCTCGGCGGCCAATAAGTGCCCATGCACCAGGTCGGCTCCGAAGGCCATGGCCAGCCGCACGAGCCCAGCCCGCCGGGCTTCCGAATTCCGCGCGCCTTGCGACAGGTCAACGGTACCCGGTGGCGACGGAAAAGATTCGCGCAGGGGCCGGCCCAACGTTGCCAATCGGACGCGCACATCATGGGCGGGCAACGCGGCCATCAAGTCCAATGTCACCCGTTCCGCGCCGCCGCGCTGGAGCGAGGTGACTACTTGCAGAACGCGCAAGCCGGGATCGTCATGGACATCCAGCGGCGCGAAATGGACCAGCCTAAGGTTCTTCAATGCGAAGCGGAGGATTTCATCCAGCGAAAGATTCTCCGTGCCGGAGAGAGTGCCAGCAGCCGTTGCGTCCAGATAGAGTGACGCCGGGTCGGGCAGATGCGCGTCGCTGCCAGCCGAAGTCGAACCATCAAGGCCGGAAAAATCTCCGCCCGTGCGAGCGAACAACTCCCGCCATCGCGCGTCCAGTTCCGTGCTCCCGCGCCCACTGTCCGTGACCAATCGCACCGCGCCGACCGCGCAAAGTCCTTTGCCCGTTGCGCTCGCCCGGGGAAATCCAAATCCTTCGGGCCGAACCAGCCATGTGCCCGCGCGCGCAAACAAGATTGGTCCGCCTTCGCGCAGAATGCCGCCCAGTTTCGCCGGCGTGCATTCGACGATTTCCTCCGCCTCAACCCCGGCCGCCGCGAGCGAGCGCAAAGTACGACCCACGCGGTAATGATCGCCGGGTTGCGCGCAGAAGACGAACGCTCGTGCTTGCATGAGACTATGGGCGGCATTTATGCCGCGCCCCTGTGGCCTTACAGAAATCCGGGCGACCCATGGCGATCTTCACGATAGTGGCTCAGTAGGCAGTTGGAAATGACGATGAAGAAGGCGAACTGGCCGGTGGATCCCAGGTCGCGGCCGGAATGTCAATCACCGGTCCCATGACAACCGGTGGAATTATGTCGTCATCCACCGACTGCACGATCCGAACGATCACCACTTGTTCCGGAGCCAGGCCGGTATAAACAAATTGCCGGCCGTCCGCGCCGGGTTGGTTCGGCACCTGGCCGGAATGCTGCACGCCGTTGGCCCAGTAATGGAAGTGAATGGTCGCGGTGGGATCAATCACGCCGCATTGCATCCAGAACCCGTCATTGGCCAATTGCGTCGAAACGTTCAAGGATGCCCGCGCTTGATTGCCAATTATGACCACTCTTCCACTCCGCATGGCGCGAATGAACATCATGACGATCATTATAAAAACCCCGATCGCGATGAGCGGACAAAGCAGGGTGAAAAATATGGCCGGAAGAGCAAACAAGTTCATGGTGTCTTCATGGTTCGGTTTATCACTACGGTTTTGGATCCGGATTTTCGAGGAGTATCTTTGGGCTGCCGGCCGGAGAATCTGGCGCAAAGGTAAGGACGCGAAAGCCATTGTCGGCATTCCGGCTGCCGGGTGTGTTGCGATAGCGCGCCGCCGATCTCGTGTAACGGGCTTCACGCAACCACGAACCGCCGCGCAACACGCGGCGCGGTTTGTCCGAAAGGTCCGGGTTCGTCTGTTCGGGGTCCGTCAAGGGTCCGGGCGAATAGGGCGCATACCAATCGCGGCACCACTCGTAAACATTGCCGCTGATATAAAGTCCCCACGAATTCGGTCGGAGCGAGCCAACAGAGTGCGTGGTGTTTGCCGCCACTGGTTTGAACCAGGCAACCTCGCGAGCGCGCTCCTCATCGTTGCCGTTATGCCATGCCGTGACCGTACCGGCGCGACAGGCGTACTCCCATTGGGCCTCGGTTGGCAACGTGAATGGCTTGCCCGTCCTGCTGGAAAGCCAGCCGCAAAAAGCGATGGCATCCGAGTAGGAAACCATCGTCACGGGCTGGTCCGCAGATTGATCGAAACCCGGGTCGCGCCAGGAAAAGCGCTTGTCCTGCTTGAGCGCCGAGCCATCCCAACCAAAACCGCCGCTCATCCCGGTTTCAGCTTCGGTGCGATAATGGGAATCCGAGACGAAAGCGTCGAATTGAGCGCAAGTCACCGGGAATTTCCCGAGATAAAAATCGCGGGTCAAGGTGACCTCGCGCAGGGTTTCGTCGGAGCCGCGTTTTGGTTCATCCGCGGGCGAGCCTTGATGGAACGAGCCTTTCGAAATCAATACCAGTTCGAGCTTGGCCCCATTGCCAAGATCGAAACTGAGGTTGGTTTCCAAAGCTCGCGCAATGGGAGCCGCTGCGAGCGTGATGCACAGCAACGAGATCAATTTCATGGCTGTCTGTCCTGGTCGTCGATCAAACACATTTCCGCAGTTTACCGCGCGGCCCAACTCTCCGGGAAAGCATCCGGCAAGGCGAGTTGAAACCGGCACGATTACTGTTCGAGGAAAGGATTACAACAGCGAAGCATAAAAGGCTGTTATAAAATTGCGGCGGGATTCCACGGGGAGAAATCCGAAACCAGAAATCAGAAATCCGAACGAATCCCGAAATCTGAAGTCAGCGGATCATTCAGGTTCGGATTTTGGATTTTTCCGGCGGGGTGGTCGCTCTCGAGGGGTCTCGTCTTCCGCAGCGGTATAAAGCGGCGCTGCGCGCACGCACTCCAAGACCTGGCGGAGTTCGCCGGGCCATTGGCATTCGGTGGCGGGAATGTTCGCGCTTTCTGCCGCGTGTTTAGCGGTGACCGCCGTGACCACCGAAGCCACCGCTATGCCCAAAGCTCCCACTGTGCCCAAAGCCCCCGCTATGGCTGAAGCCCCCGCTATGACCGAAGCTGTGGAACCCACTGACTCCGCGACTAAACCCTCCACCGTCGTGGAAGCCAAAGGAATGGCCCACGCCGAAACCGCCGCGAAATCCGCCGAACCCAACGCCCGCGCTGAAGCGCACGCCCGGGGACCAGCACCAGCCGCGCCCGGGATAATGCCACCAGCGTCCCCCGCCGAACACGCCGAAGCCCCATGGATAAAGCGACCAGTCAACCCAGGAATAAGGCTGCCAATAATAGCCGTAACTCGGGTCGTTGTACCAGGTGCCATAGGGAGAGAGTCCGGAATAGTAGCTCGGGTCGTAAGGAATTGTGGTGACCTGAACACTGCTCGGCTGAGCCTCCGGAGCGGCATAAGTCAAAGGTTGCTGCGCAGGTTCAACCGCGGGTACGGTCGGAGGCATTGACGGTGGATAGGCGCTCGACCGATCGATAATGGTCTTATCGTGGGTGAGCATGGCCGACGTGACTGCACTGGAAACGCCCGCTCCCTGCAGTTGGATGATGCCGTCCGGCGTCAGATTGTAGGTGGAACCGGAACTTTCGACGTAAGCTTTAATGACGTCGTCCGGCACGCCGGCGACCGCCATCTTCAGGACTTCGTGAGCGGGTGGAGACAATTTAGAAGCCGTATCGGCGGCCACCACCGGCGGCGCTGTTTGGGTTGCGACGACAGGCGCGTCGGAGGTCGCCGCGCGAACGGCCAGGGGCATAACCAGGGCCAGGATGGTCAGTGTGAAGCGTTTCATAAACCAGTCGGAGTCAAAGTCGTTATATCAGCTAACACCGGGTTTTCAACAAGGTTCCGTCAGGTCAATCCTGAACGGCACCCCGCCAAAACCCTGCTTACAAAGGTTGGACGACGCAGCCCCGCGGTTTATTCCGTTTAAGTTTGCCAAGAGCTCGCGCCAATTGCAGGCCGACCTCGGACAGTTCGTGTTTCCAAGCTGGCGCTTGCACCCGGACCACCGTTGCCAATCAAGGCGGCGGCGGCAAACCCGGAAGGCCCGGTGGCGGAGGCGGCACGGGCGGGCCTGGCACGCCGCGGCAGCCAACTAAAGCCAGCAGAGCCAGCAACATGATTAGTTTCAGTTTCAGTGCATTCATAAATCCATTTTCAACGAAACCTCTGGAAGGCGGCGGGACGCCACCGCTACTTTCATAAACTCATTACCGGAAGACCCCACCCGGCTCGCGAACGAACCCGTGATCGCCGATTATTGTCCGCCCCCCTGATCATTGCGGCGGCGGTCCCTGGGCTGTTCTTTCGGCGGAGGAGCCGGGTGAGGCGCTGGCGCGTTTGGCGCAGGCGCTACTTCATGTTGGGGAGGCAACTGCTCCCTTGGCGGCGGAGGCGCAGGTCGAGTCTCCGGAGTTGGGCGCGGCTGTTCCTGAGGCCGTTCCGTTCTTGGAGCCGGGGTTTCGGGAATGACCGGGCGCGGTGGTGGTTGTGCTGGACGCTCTTCAGTTTTTGGAGCTGGGGTTTCCGGAACGACGGTGCGTGATGGTTGCTGTGGCCGTTCCTCAGTTTTTGGAGTTGGCGTCGGGGGAGCGACCGTGCGAGGCCGTTCCTCGGTTCTTGGAGTTGGCCCAGCCGGTGGGATCGTCGGCGGTGTCACTTCGTGATTGGGAGGCTGCTTGTCCCGCTCGGGAACCGATGGTGGGGCTGGCTTTTCCGGCGCGGGCACTCGCGTGGGTTCCCTTTCCGTGTCAGATCTTGGCTGATCCCTAAATGAACGAGGATTCGGTTGCGCCGGGGTGACCGCAGCCGGATGTGGCTGGTTCGCAGGCTGCCTTTCCAACTTTGGCGCAGGCGTGTGCGTCACCGCTTCACGAATGGCCACCGGACGGAATTGATGGCCGGTCGATTTTTGTATGTCCGCCACGGGTGGTCCCGCGTTCACGTTCACTCTGCGCGAACCTCCATCGAAATTCCTGGTTTCCTGGCGGACGCTGTTGTTGATGACAGTCGTCCGGTTAATGATGGTGGTGTTATTTACGATCACGGTGGAAGGCCGATGGTGTTCATGAAAATGGCTGGCCTCGACGAACACAAAAGGCGCGGCGGCGATACCGATTGAAATCCCGAGGTGCCGCGGCGGCAACGGCGCCCAACCAATGTAACCCGCGCCCTCGCGCCACGAAACCCAGGCCGGCGCCCATTCGACGTCCGGAACCCAAACCCACCCAGTCTGTGGATCATCGACCCACGAACCATAATGATAACAAGCCCACGCCCACGGCTCATCGCTTTCCCAGTACCAACCGCAGTCGGTGTATTCCCAGTAGCCCGAGCAGTAGGGCCGCCAGTCCGCTTCCACGCGAGCCGGATGCCAGCAACGCCCGTAGGGACCCACATCCACCCAAGTCCCGTACGACGCCAGCGGGGCATCGAAGTCTGCTCTGGAATGGATCTCAATTGACCCGGAAATCTCCAGGTCAGCGAATGCATCGCATGCCCCCAATACCAGTGCGGCCAAAGCCACCGATCCAAGCAATCTTTTCATAAGCGACCTTTCAAATCTCTCTCAGCCTAACTCAGCTTAAATAAGGCCAGCGTTGACACCACTTCCGTAAGATGCTCATAATCAATAAATTACACCAACTATGCTAAGGGATTAACCGGAGGCTTCCCTGACCGAACAGCTCGCGTTTTGCAGATGACAGCGCCCGCAGTTCTCGCAGTTTGCAGAAAAGTCAGTTACCTACTCGTCCTAGCAGGAAGATTATTTTTTGCCGTCCGCCGCAGTTGTTTCCAAAATGGAACATGCTGAATCCTCTGGCGGGAAAATGTTCCGCAAGCGCTTTGCGGCACAGCGCCAACGAACCCGATGGACTATTGCCTCCCCGGTGGATTTTGATGCAACCGTCCGAACCAGCCTTGCCGCGCTTGCCCGCTGACGAACGCGGCTTTAGTCTTGTGGGCAAAATTATGAGCACCACTGACTGGGAAGAACGTTATCAATCCGGCGACATGCCTTGGGAAAAAGGCGAAGCCTCACCCGGGCTGGTGGATTTCCTCGCGACGCATCCGAAGCTGCCGCGGGGCACGGTTTGTGTGCCGGGCTGTGGGACGGGCCATGATGTGCGCGCCTGGGCCAGAGCCGGTTTCGCCGTCACCGGAGTAGACCTGGCTCCCAGCGCGGTGCGGCTGGGCCGGGAACGCACGGCGGCCGCGGGACTGGCGGCGCAATTTGAACATCGCAACTTTCTGCGCGAATCCCCTGCCCTGCCCTTCGAATGGTTGTTCGAACACACGTTGTTTTGTGCGATTGATCCAGGCGAACGGGATGCTTACGTCGAAGCCGTGCGGCGCTGGTTGCGTCCAGGTGGCCAATATCTCGCGGTGAATTACTTGATCCCCGACGAGGATGGGCCGCCGTTCGGCACGACCCGGGCGGAATTGTTGGAACGATTTTCACCGCACTTCGAGCTTTTGGAAGAATGGGTGCCCCGCTCCTACCCAAACCGAACCGGCCTTGAACTGATGCTGTGGTGGCGGCGCAAAAACGCCTGAGCTGGGGATGGAGTGCTCGCCGCCAGTTCCTCCCCATGCTTCCCAATTCACTGCGCGGCGGCGCTGACGCGCTTGACGATGCTGTCGCACATCTGGCCGACGTTCTTGAAACGCTGCAGCTCGGCGAAATTGAATCGGATGCCGAAATGCTTCTCCACCGCGACTACGATCTCAATGTGGTTCAGGGAATCCCATTCCTTGACGTCCTTGGCAGTGGTTTCGTATTGGAGCTGAATCGACGGGTCGCGCAGAGTGTCGCGAACGAGTTGGGTAACTTCGGAAAGGACCTGATCGAGCGTTTTGGCGGGCATGGTTAATGTTCCTTGATGAAGGTTTTGAATTCCTGGAATTGGTCGAGGTCCAGCGCCCATTTGCCATCGGCCGCGACGAAGCCCATTTTCGGCAGAAGATCCTTGACCAGGCCGTTCTTGGGCGTGGGCAGGTATTCGCCGACCAGCCGGCGCAAGCCGCGGACACGGGCGCACCGCGCCATCTGGTTGACGGTGAACTCTTCCATCCCACGCTTCAAGACGCGACAACTCATGATCCAAGTGTCAATAAACGCGCTCTCCTGATCAAGCCTGCGGAGGATTACGACGGCGATCAATCCGTAGTCGCCGAATTTATCCCGCAAATGCAGGGCCATGGGAACGAATTCGTCCGATTGGTCGAACCGTTCGATGTCTGCCTCAGTATAGCGGACGGTGCGGAGGTTGAACTGGTTGGAGCGCTGGGTGAGTTGGGCAACGCGCGGAATGGCGAATTTTTCGAAGCGGCTGACGACCGAGGCCATTTCGAGGCTGGCGAGGTAATCGTCGATGGAGGTGAAGGCCTTTTGGAAATCAACGCGGGCGAATTCCTCCTGGTACTGGCCGGTGCGCCGCAGGTCTTCCTCCGAAAAGGAGGCGGTTTCGAACAAATTGAGCGAGCGCAGATAGGGGACGTAGAGGGTCGGGTCTTCCGGCAATTCCGGGACCGTGACGGCCGGGAGCAACTCGCGCACCAGGTTGCGCTCAAATGGATTATCGTCCAAAAAAACCATCGAATCCAATCCGATGTTCAGGATCTGCTGAATGCGCTGGATGTTCTCGGCTTTGTTGTCCCAGTTGGCGATAAAAACAGCGATGTCCTCCAGCCGCAGCGTCATTTCAGGATGATCGCGGAAGGGCTTTTTGGCCGTGTCCTCGTTGTTCTTGCTGCACACGGCGAGAATGATGCCCCGGTGCTTCAACTCCCTGGCCCATTGCTGCAAGGCATCGTAGGCGTGGCCCAGGCCCAATTCCCCGATTTCGATGTTCTCCATCCCATCGTCGCCAATGATGCCACCCCAAAGCGTGTTGTCCAAATCGAGCACGAGGCATTTGCGGATGGCGCCGCTGATGGCCTTGACGATGTCAACCACCGCCTTGGCCGCGACGGGCAGGAAATCAAGGGCCAGGGCCACTCTGGCGGTGGCATAAAGGCGGGGATCGTGCGCGGTCGCGTAGCCAGCGTGGGCGGTGAGGCTGGCAAGATCGGCGATGAAGACGTGCTTTTCCGCCTGGGCCAGGGTCATCAGTTCGCAGTTAATTTTCTTGATTTGGAAGGGAAACGAGGCGGCGCTCTTGGCGGCGAAATGGCCGAAGACCCCGTCATTGATCTCCACAAAGTTGAAGTGGATGATTTTGGCCTTGCTGAAACTGGCGATGGTTTTCCACCAGCCGTGAATTTCGTTCAGGATGCGCGTGCTGAAATTGGCGCGGGCGTCCAGCGGCGTGGCGGCAAAGCGGGCCCAGAGGCGTTCCGCGGAGAGATAAAGCACGATAAATTCGGGCTGGAAATGATACATCTCTGATTCGGCGTCCACGATTTGGGCGTCGAGCTGATCGAAGTCCGCGTCGAAGACCTCCAGCCGCATTTTCTCCTCGTAGCCGTAGGCCCTGATCGCCTTGGCCAGAAACTGGGTGGCGGAATCGCCCAGGAGTGCCAAACGCCGTTCCGGCCACGCGGAGAAATCCTTGTCCAGGTTGGCTTTTAGATCTTTGTAGCGAATGAGGCTCATCCAGTGAATCGCCAGCAACTCGTGCTAGGTCATTTTCTTAAAAACGTAGAACGCGTTCCGCGCGCCAATCGACGTATTCGCGTAGTCGTGCGGTATCGCGCGCTTATGTTCCAGCTCGAATCCCAAACGCGACATCCGCCGCTCAAACTCTTCATCGGACACGAAATTATACCGATGATCGAACTGCGGCACATTGGTCGCAGTCGTCGCGACGAGCCGGCCGGAATCCGCGAGTGATTTATGGCAGTCCTCAACGAGAGCATAGGGATCCGGGAGGTGTTCCAACAATTCGATGGCATAGATGGTTCCATAAAGCTGCCTGGCGGGACGATACAGTTTCTCATGAAATTGCCACTGGGGATGGGCTTCGCGCGCAAAGGGATTGATGTACAAATCATAGGCATCGCCGCCGGCCAGGGGCCGGATGAAGCCAAGTTCGACTCCGGACCCAACTCCGATGACCAAGGGCGTCCCTTGAGGGGGAAAGTTCATCAGTTCCTCCATAATCGCGCATCGGTGGCGGGTCACGAGAATGGTGAGAATAAGGAAGAGGTCATAATCCGACCGGGAAATCTCAAATTGGTCGCGGTTGATTTCAAGCGGATACTTGCCGGTTTCGACAAACTGCCGGATGTCCAAAACATACCGGCGAATCGTTCCCATATAGGAAGTCAATGCGGCTTCCTTGTCGATGCCATTGAAAGAAGCGTAGCCTTCCAGATATTTCGCGGCGGCCTGCCGAACGGCCCCGGCTCTCGCCGGGGCATCCATGGTGGCCTGCTCGTAGTCCAGCTCCAGCTTTCGGCTGGCTGAGAGCAGGGCTTCGAACAAAGTGGCTTGCCGTTCCATATTCTATCGTGTGGATTCTTAAAGGTTTTTGTATGCTGCCGCGCTGGCTTAAGAAACTTCCTAATATTTAAAGTAGATAAACGGCGCGGCGTCCATCGAACCCATGATCGCCAGCAGCGTCAGCAGCCCGGTGTAAGCAGTAATGCGCGCGCCCAGGGGCCGTTGCGGCCATTCGACCGCCCAGTTGCGATCCTTGTCGATGAAAAAGTGCGCCAAAATCACCGCTGCGACCCCTGGCAAAATATAGATCGACAGCAGGCGTGTGCCATGACTGTGGACGTTAAGCATTTGAGTTAAATAACCCATTCCGCCGGCTATGGATTGTGTTCGAAAAAAGACGTTTGCCAGCAGGATAATCCCCAGCGTCAGCACCCGCGAGCCTTGCCGGGCGAAAAATTGATACACGGGATGCGCCATCCACGCGGCCTTCGGTTTCCACGTCACCCACAGCCGGTGCGCCGAGAGCGCCGCCCCGTGGATGCCACCCCAAATCACGTAGTTCCAGCTCGGGCCGTGCCACAGGCCGCACAAAAGCATGGTCACCGTCATGTTGAGCGAGAGCCGCAGCAGGGGCAAGGGGGCTCTGCGCGTGGCCATTTCCAACGGCAGGAAGAGATAATCACGAAACCACAACGACAAGGTGATGTGCCAGCGGCGCCAAAATTCCGTGATGGAAACAGCGCTGAACGGCATCTGAAAATTTTCCTGGAACTGGAATCCCAGCATGCGCGCCGCGCCAATTGCCATGTCCGAATAACCGGAGAAATCGCAATACAGTTGCGCTGTGAAACCCAGGATGCCCTGGATCAGCGTCAGGCTGTCGTATTGCGCGGGCGCGGCGAAAATCTGATTGACGTTGCCGGCCATTTGGTCGGCCAGAACCGATTTCTTGACGGCGCCCAGGAGAAATTGGGCCAGGCCGGCCTCAATGTCCTCCCAACTCGCGCGCCGGCGCGGCTCCACTTGCGGCAGGAAATCCGCGGCCCGGACGATCGGACCGGAAAGCAGCTTGGGAAAAAAGCTGATGAAAAGCGTGTAATCGCGCGCGCTCTGGCAGGCGGGAAGCCGTTCATAATACACGTCGATCACGTAGCTCATGCTCGCGAAGGTAAAGTAGGAGATGGCGGGTGGCAAAATGATGTCGAGATGCGGATGCCCGAGGTGGCCACCAAAGGCGTTGATCAGGGCGGCGGCATTGTCGAGGAAGAAATTGCTGTATTTAAAAAAACCCAGCAGGCCGAGATTGGCGGCCAGACTGGCGATAAGCCAGCGCCGACGCAGCGCCGGATCAGCTGCCCGACCGATCCGGCGTCCGATGTAAAAATCCAGCAGCGAAGTGAAAAGAATCAGCAGAATGCACGGGACGCTCCAAGTGAGGTAAAAGGCGACGCTCGCCACCAGCAGCAGCCATTTCTCTCCATTGTTGCTGCGCACAACCTGCCGTAAGGCCAGCAGTGCCAGAAAGAATATGACGAACTCAAAAGAGGTAAAACTCATTGCGTCGGCGCCGACGAATTCAGGTGCTCGAGCAGCACAGGGGTGGCGATGCGCTGGCCTGCGAGATTCAGATGGCAGAGGTCCCAGAAATAATCGCCGGAATGCAACTCGGGAATCTGATCAATCCGCACACAATGCGCCTTGGGCTCACAGCGGAGCATTTCCTCCAATTCAGCCTCGAACGACTGCCTGGCAGTCGCGTCGAGCATGTCGTGCTCGTACGTCGGCGAAATGGGCATAACCACCACCAGCACCCGTCCATGGGCGCCGGCGGCGTGGAGCAACCGCTCCAGCGCCAGGCGTTTGGGGCCCTGATAGGTGTGGCGGTTGTTGCAGCCGGCGCGCAGGACTTCCTCATTACGGAGCAAGCGGCCAGTGGACCAATCGGCAAGCCGATTGGTTGGGAATTCGGAACTGGCGCCCATCACTGGCAGCGGGTCCGCGGCCGCGGCCTTGGCGCGGGCCGAGAGCTTTTGCAGTTTCGCGCGCAAACCGACGAGCACGCCAACGGCCCGACCAGCCGTGGGATAGAGCAGTCGGGCGAAGCGCAAGGGATAAAGGCCGAGCATTCGCCGGGAGAGGGCGCGGTCGCAATGGCTGTTCCACAGATCGCGCGCCGTCTGGTTCAACGGGACGACGTCGGCCCGAAAATCGGAAATATAATCCTCGTTCAAGTCGGTAAGCGAAATGCCGATGACCGTCAGATCGGTTGGGGGGGCGTCCTTGAGCAATTGCTCCAATTCGCAAGGGGAAGCCGCTGGCGTCGTCAATGATCGGACGGGCCGGGATAAACGCTTTGCGACGGTACGCCAATCAAGTCCGTAAAAGGTCAGCGATGAGCCGGCGACAATGACGGGCGCGCCGTGGAATTCCGGTTCGTAAGTGTTATTGCGAAGCGCCTCGGTCGCGACCCCGAGGAGGTTGATGGCCGCATGACTGATGAGCGAGCTAATGGCGACGGCGCTGATTAAAATGAGGGCTAATTGGCGGGGCCTGCTCACGAGCTTGAGTCGTTGGTTCAATGGTTCGCAGTCGTTTACATGCGAAGGGCGATTGTGTAGCAAAACGGCCCGGTGCCCACAAGCGATTTTTGGGGCGCGAGCTGTCTCATAGAACCACGGAATAGATCCGCTGAAGCCGGCCAGAAACTCCAAGCCAGCCTTCCCAAGCGCATTTTGCCCCTATAAACGCAAATGGTTTTGGAGAAGCCAGGAGCCACGCGATCAGTGCCGTGGCGAAGCGTCATCCATCTTCTCAACTAACCACAGGTTCCACCTCAAACAGAACGCCGTTGGGTCCGGCATTGATAACTGGCGTGCTTCCGATGTAAGCCTGTTGTCCCGCACTCCCGTGGATGTGGCCACATACCACCAATCGGGGTTTGAGGCGAATCACAGCGTCACGCACCGCCGTACTGCCCAGGCTTTGCCCGGAGGACGAGCGGTCAACCGCTCCCTTGGGCGGCGAATGTGAAACGAGCACGGCTCCGGCGGGACAATTGTTCAGCAGACGCGCAGCATCAGCTTCGGAAAAATCACAGCTCCAATCGCCGAAGGGAGTGATGGGTATGCCACCGCCAATTCCGAAAAAGGGCAGGCCTGCGATCTCAACGCCCGTGCTCTGCAAAACCGTCGCGCTTGGCCACTTGGCGCAGGCCGCAATAAGTTCTTCATAGGATTCATTGTTCCCGGGGACCAGGACGGTTGGAATACGAATTGCCTGCAAAATATCGATGCAAATAGAAATCCCTCGACGCACGTTGGCAAAATCTCCAGCGCCGATGACCACATCGACGGTGTGCGCCAAATCAACCATTCGCTTTGCCGCGGAGGTGTCGGTATGCAGGTCGCTGAATAGCAGGAGCTTCATGGACATCATTCTGTAAGTTTGCTTTTACAAGCCAGCCAGTTGGGTTGGGGCCATTACGGATCATTTAATCCCTTTCCCTCGAGAATTCGCCGCATACATTTTGCCACCCTTGACTCCCGGGTTTTGGATTGTTTGGGCGCTGAAAAGTAAAGAATGTACCCTCTTTGCCGCCCCGGTGTCAGTGCCTCAAAAGCAGTTTTCAAGCGGGGGATTTCATCCAATTTCTTTTGCAATTCTTCAGGAATTATGAATTCCGAAACCTTCTTAAGACTCACCTTCAAACCGGCCTTTTCCACTTCAATGGCTTCGTCAACATAGGCTTTCAAGACGGGTTCCAGCTCGACTATTTCACGAACATTGGTGAACCGAATCTGGCGCCCCGCCTGCACATTCTCCGTTTGTCTGATCAGAATGCCCCTGGCGTCACGCAACAAGACGCCTTTGAAAAACAAAAGCGCACAGTATTCTTTGAATCCATGTATTAAAACAATGTTGTTTTTCTGAAACGTGTAACATGGTTTGCCCCACTTCAATTCCTCGGCCAGCCCGCAGCCAAGAATGATCATTCTCAGCTTCTCGAATTCCTCCCGCCACTTCGAGGCTTTGCTTAAAAACACATCGACCTTGGGGTTCATTCTGCTCTTTGCCATGGCATGTTATTTTAATTTGCCCGCGATGTCCTGTATTCGGTTATGTGCCAGATTTATGCCCTGCGCCATCCCTATTTTCAATACCTGATCCCTTTGCGCAGCCGACTCATATATTACGTGCAGATTGAGTTTGCTGGTGTTGCCGGTAAGTTGCTCGAATTCATGGAACTCAAGCTGAACGCCAAAAGGCGTATTCTCCATTTCAAATGTCCGCGTGATTTTCCGGTTCGGGATGAACTCATGGACCCGACAATTAAGGTAAATTAAACCAAATTAAAGTAAATTAAGCCTCCAATTTCTGCGGCCGGGCGGCAGGACTGAATCCTGATTAAGATTACCATTAAGCCCAGGATTAAGGACCTGGCTGCGGGAGGCATATCCGGTCAGGCGCCTTTTGCGTCCTCGAATTCCGTGAGGGGGTGCAGCAGTTCGCCGTTCGAGGTGGGCGAGGCTTCCAGTTTGCCGTAGTCGAGCTTGATGAGGCGGTCGGCGAGGTGGAAATATTTGTCATCGTGGGTGATGACGAGGACGGTTTTGCCGCGGGATTTCAACTCGGGCAGGAGCTGGGTGTAGAAGATGGCCTTGAAATGGGGGTCCTGGTCGGAGGCCCATTCGTCGAAGAGATAGAACGGACGGTCTTCGAGATAGGCGGTGAGGAGGGCGAGGCGCTTGCGCTGGCCCTGGGAAACCGAGATGGTGGAAAGAGTACCGTCGCGGACAGTGACTTTGTGGTTGAGATGGAAGCGGGTGAGGTATTCGCGAGCCTGCGCGTCGAGGTTCGGATTGCTCAAACCCAGCATGCTTTCGAAGAGATAAAAATCCGCGAAGATGGCGGAGAACAACTGGCGGTAGTCGTCGCGATTTTGGTTGTCAACGCGCTGGCCGTTGAGGCGGATTTCGCCGCCCTCGGGGAAATAGAGTCCGGCAATGATCTTGGCGAGAGTGGATTTGCCGCTGCCGTTGCCGCCAACCAGGAAGACCAGTTCGCCGGCGTTGAGGGTGAGGTTGATGGGGCCGAGCACGAAATTGGTGTCCTCTTTTTCGTGATGGTAGGAATGGACGACGCGGCGTAATTCGAGGCTTTCGAAAGGTTCCGTGACGGTCCCCTCACCCCCGCGGAGGCGGAGAGGGTGAGGAGAATCCGACGGCACGTTTTCCTCGCGCGGGCCGGCGGCAAGCGTGACGCCCAGTTGTTCGACGCGACGCAAGGCGACCGCGGCGCGGCCAAACAGAGAGAAGCTGCTCATGACTCCGGCCAGCGGTCCCATCAGGTACATGATGGTGAGGACGTAGCCGGTCAATGTAGGCAGGCTGATGGGCTTGACCGAGGGAAGGAGGAAGAGGATTAAACCGACCAGCACGTAGAACAGGACATGGCTCCAGTTTTGGGCGATGATGAAGCGGCGTTCGGCGGCGATATTGTGGCGGGCAAAGTTCTCGGTAGTTGGCTCGACTTGCCCGGTGAGAAAGGCGGCGCGTCGATTGCGATGGAGCTTGAGTTCCTTGACGCCTTCGGTCAGGGCGCGGAAATGGTTGAACAACTTGTCCTCCTCGGTGCGGGCCTGGCTAAGGAAGTGGAAAGCGCTGCGCATGAGCAGCCGGTAACTGACCGCGCCGAGCACGATCAGCACCATGGTCCCGAGCAGGATTTGCCAGGAGAGCCACGCGAGGTAAACCGCGCCGCAGAAGAGAATGGCCACGTTGACCGTGATGATGGGAAACGCCAGCAGCGCCTGGGTGACGTTGGCGACATCGTCGGTCAACGCCACGAGAATGGAGGGAATGCCGATTTCCTCGAGTTGTCGCAAAGGCACCTGGAGGATTTTGCGGATCAGATCGCGGCGCAATTCACTGGCGGCACCCTGGGCGTAGCGGACGAGAAAAACCTGGGAGACGTAATTGGTAACGACCTTCCCCACCGTAAGCGCCAGGAAGCAACCCGCCAGGAAGCGGAGCGAGAAGCGCGAATGGTTCAGGGTCATGTTGACCACGGCGATCAAGGCGGCGTTGCAAGCGCCGCTGGCCAGCGCAGTCACGGAGGTGAAAGCCACCATGCCGCGGCAGGTGTGAAAGAGGAAGCGGAGAAGTTTCATGCCTGCGCTTTCTCCGCAGTTTCGAGACAGGCATTCAGTTCAGCGGCCAGGAATTGAACGGCGGGCTCCATGAAAATGCTTTCATGCGAGCCCGGCACAAGGCGGATGTCCACCCCGCCGGCGGCCAGGCGGCCCCAGCAGAAATCGTTTTCGAGCGAGCAAAAGAGCGGCTGGCCCTTGGTGCGAAAGAGGGTGACGCGGCCAGGATAAGGACGCGAGACATGGAGCAGGGCCGCGTTCAAGTGAAGCTGCCACAGGCGCAATTCGTGCTCGGGGAACTTGGTGAGATCGATCACTTCTTCGAGATCGACCTGGTCCGGGCCGTCGCTCGAAGGAAACAGCTTGCGCATGAGCTTGCGACGCCAGGCGCGGGCCTTGCGGAAAATGAACTCGCGCCGTTCCTGTGGTTTGGTATTGAAAAAGTCCTCCAGCCAATACCAGGAATTGATGGCGAACTTCAGGCTGTACCCGGGCCGCCACCATTGCATGTCCTCATACCCGCCATTGGCTGGAGCGGCGTCCAGCAGAGCCACCAGGGCCACCTGCTCGTCGGCGGCATGAAGCTGGCAGGCCATTTCGTAGGCGACGTTCCCGCCGAAACAATAGCCGCCGAGATAGTATGGCCCCTTCGGCTGCAAGCGGCGCACCTGCCGCACGTAGAACGCCGCCATGTCTTCCAGCGTGGCGAACTCTTCGGCCCCATTGAGCGCCCGGGATTTGATGCCATAAATCGGGCGATCGGGGCTGAGATGCGCGGCCAGATTCGCGTATCCCCAAAGGACATCGCCGCCCGCGCCGTGAATCAAAAAGAGCGGCGGCTTGGGGCCTTGAGAACGGATGGCCACGACCGAAGACCGGGCGGCGCCGGATTGACGGTTGAGAACTTCGGCCAGGCTTTCGACCGTTGAGTTCTGGAACAGCGTGACGAGCGGCAACTTGCGCCCGGTCTGGCTTTCCACCTCGGCGAACAAGCGGACGGCCAGCAGCGAATGCCCGCCCAGCTCGAAGAAATTGTCGTGGATGCCGACGCGGTCAATCCGCAGCAAGTCCTGCCAAATCCGGCAGAGCATCTCCTCGGTTTCGGTCCGGGGCGCCACATATTGGCGCAGGCTCTCGCCCCGGGGTTTGGATTTTTCCTCGATTGCCCGAAGGATGAGGCTGGCGTCATTCGCCTCCAAGGCAATGCGGCGGCAAAGCGGGAACCGGGCTCTCCGTCCCGGAGTTTCCAAGGCATTTGGCTGCGTTCCGCGCGAAAGCGGTTCGCCCTGGAGCGCGCGATCCTCGATGGCCGATGGTTTGAATTTAAGGCTGACCGCCAATTCGGACGGAAGGCGATAGACGTAACCACCGTTCAAGCTTTGGCGGAATTGGCCGGCAACGCTCTCGAGAAAATTGAACGCCGGCCGGTTTTTGGCGGAGGGCATAAAGTGCAAATCGATGAAATCCAGGCCTTGACGCAGAGCCAGTTTTCCCAGGGAGGCCACCATCTCGTGCTCGACGCCGCGGCCGAGCACCCGGCAACTCAACAGAAACGTATCCACGGCCAGGGCGCTGGCCGCTTTGCCGCAGATCATGACGCCCACCAAACCGTAGTCGCCGAAGCGGTCGCTCACCGAAACCGCGAGCAGCGTCTGCCCGGCCTGACGGCAAGCCTGGATTTCTCCTTCCATGCGACGCCGGTTGGTAAAGTTGAACTGATTGGTGCGCTGGGTCAGTTGCGCGGCGCGTGTGATCTGGTTGTCCGCAACGGTGGCGACTTCGACCCGCAAATCCAACCCGGCGAGGAATTCCGCCAGCCCCGAGGATTCGGTGCGGAACTGTTCGCGCCGCTGGTTTTGCTGGTAGAGAGAGGCGCGCTGCCGGTCTTCAGCGGTGAGTTTGAGGCGGTCAAAAGCCCAACAATGCCTGAGAAACTGGGGAATTAGTTCCGGCGCATCGGGCAATTGCAACGTGAGCACCTCGGGACAACCCGCTTCCACCTCCGCGCATTCCACCGGGTTGTCATCGATGAAGATGAAACTGTCGAGGCCGAGGCGAAGTTCCTGGGCGAGCGACTTGAGATTCTCGGATTTGGAGCGCCAGTTGATGCGGGAAGCCACAAAATGTTCGCGCCGCAACGGCATGTCCGTCCGCCGGTCGAAGACCGTGGCAACGTCCTCCTCGTTGTTCTTGCTGCAAAGGCAGAGCAACATGCCCGCGTCAAATTGCGCGCGCATGAACTCCTGCAACGCCTGGCGCGGTGGGTCGAGCCGGATGCCCCGCGGACCATCCTCGCCGCACACGCCGGCCCAAAGGGTCTGATCGCAATCGAGCACGATGGCTTTATAAACCGGCCGTTTCAACGCGTGAAACTTCCGCGCGACGAGCGTGCCCAGCGCCGCAAAGAAAACCGGCGTGTAGGGGATGCGGCCCAATTCCTCTGTGCGCGGATCATGATGCTCGGCGACCGGGTAGAGCCGGTTAATTTCGGCGGGCGGGACGAAGAAGACTCCATTGAGTGATTCGAGCCCGGTTGCCAGGCGTTTCAGGGCCGCTTCGTGAAGCGCAGCCTGGTCCGGATCGGCCGCAACGCCCGCAGCGCCCGGACACAGGCAAACCAGCCAGGGCGTGGCCGAGCGGCCCGCCGCCGCCTTCATCGCCTGAAGGAAGTCATTGATGTTGCGTTCCAGGCGCTCCCGATTGGCAGTGGGTTGCGAGTTTTCGGAGCCGCCTTCGAACCGCTCCCAATCCTCCAACCGAATGAAGAGGACGTTCAGACCGCGCGTGTTGGCGGCCAGCAAGCTGCCCGGATCAAGCAATTGCTGGAAGATCTGGTTGAAAGGCGCGAACTCGATCCGGGCCGGAATTTCCAACTCCTTCATCCAATACTTCAGGCTCTCGCTCACGGGCTCACTCGTGAACGTGGCGGCAATGGCAATGGTCTGGCGGTCTTGACGAGCCCGCGCGGCCCTGGCCTGCACGGCGAGGGATTCATCCGGTTGAAATTCCGCAATGCTCCGGGCGGGCTGTTGGATCAATGTTTCCAAAGAGTGACGAAAAGCCCCCAGCAGAAACTCGATGGTAGTCCGTTCAAACAGGCCGGCTCGGTAATCGCAGGAAATCGTCATTCCCTGCGCGGTTTCCTCGGCGACAAACCGGAGATCGAGAACCGCAGCCTGCAAGTCCACCGGCAGCGGCCGGGCTTTCAAGCCTGCCGAGTTCAACACCGCCGAGGGAAAGTTTTGCAACAACAAGCCGACGTTGTAGATCGGATTCTGGGTCAACCGGCGTTCCGGGTTGATGGCCTCCACGATCCGTTCGAAGGGGCAATCCTGGTGCGACTGAGCTTCGAGGACGGTTCGCCGGATGTCCTGTTGCAGTTGGCGGCTGCCCTGGCCGGGGGACAGCTTTATCCGCAGCGGCAGGAAATTCATGAAACAACCCACCATGTTTTCGAGTTCACGGCGATTGCGTCCAGCCACGACGGTCCCAATCACGAGGTCAGCCTGCTCCGTCCAACGATGCAGCGTGATGGCCAGTGCCGTCAGCAGAGTCATGAACGGCGTGACCCCTTCGCGCCGGCAGTAGTCCTGCATGGCTTCAAGCAGCGCGCTGGGAAGGGACGTGGACACAGCGGCACACGCGAAAGGCTCGGGCGCCGGATAATGATCGCAAGGCAACTCAATGCTGGGAGGCGCGCCCCCCAGGCATTCCTTCCACCACGCGAGCTGGTTTTCCAGCACCGTTCCTTGCATCCACTGCTGCTGCCATTGCGCGTAGTCCGCATACTGCACCGGCAGCTTTCGAAGCGCGGGTTTGGCATTTCCGGAGGAGAAGGCGGCATAAAGCAAGTCAAGTTCCTCGAAGAACACCCAGAGGGACCAACCGTCGGATACGATATGGTGCATCACGACCAGGAGAACATGCTCGCGGCTGCCCAATCGCAGGAGTGTGCTGCGCAGCAACGGACCGCGTTCCAGGTCGAAGGGCCGCCCGGCTTCCTCCCGCACCAACCGCTGCACTTCCGCCTCGCGCGTTGTTCCTGGCAATGGTTCCAGGTTCACCTCGACGAGAACGGGCGTCGCCTCCGGCGCTATGACCTGCTCGAACCTGCCGTTGGCTACCCGAATGGTGGTGCGCAGGACCTCGTGCCGGCAAACGATTTCAGCGAGGCTGCGCCGCAATGCATCAACGTTCAATTCTCCCTCGACCTGAAACGCGACAGGAACATTGCCGGCGGCATTTCCCGGTTCCAGGCGATCCAGGAACCACAATTGTCGCTGGGCGAATGAAAGCGGCAGCGGGCCGCTCCGTGGAATCGGCGTCAGCGGCGGAGGCGCGGACGCCGGATCATGCGCCCAACGGCCCTCGGCAATTGCGCCAGCCAGAGTGGCGACGGTTGGGGCCTCAAAAAGGCTGGCAATGACCAACTCTACCCGGAAAACCTCGCGCATCCGCGAAATGACCTTGGCAGCTAGCAGCGAATGGCCGCCCAGTTCAAAAAAATCGTCGCGAATACCAACTCGATTGATGCCTAAAACCTCCTGCCAAATTTCAGCGATTTGCTTTTCGATCTGGTTCGTGGGCGCGACATACTCGCCGTCCAATTCGGGACGCTCGAAATCAGGCGCAGGCAGGCCCAGGCGGTTAATTTTGCCGCTGGGCGTCAAAGGCAGGGCATCGAGCGCCACGCAGGCAACCGGAATCATGTAATCCGGTAGCTTCTGCTGCAGAAACCGCCGCATTTCGGCGAAGGCAAGCGTTTGCCCGGGATGCGCCACGACGTAAGCGACCAGACGCTTTTGGCCCGGAACATCCTCGCGCGCCGCGACCACACACTCGCGCACGGCGGGATGGCGTCCCAGCGCTGTTTCGATCTCACCCGGTTCGATGCGGTAACCGCGGATCTTCACTTGATGATCCGCGCGCCCGAGGAATTCAATATCACCTTCCGGCAGATAACGGGCGAGGTCGCCCGTTTTATACAAGCGGGCGCCGGGCATGCGCCGGAATGGGTCCTCCACGAATCGCTCGGCGGTGAGTTCCGGCTGGTGCAAATAACCCCGCGCCAGACAATCGCCGCCGATGTAGAGTTCGCCCGCTTCGCCGATGGGCACAGGGACGAGTTTTTCATTCAGCAAATGGATCTGCGTGTTGGCGATGGGACGGCCAATGGGAGGCAGCGCGGGCCATGAGGCGGGAGCGCCGCTCAACGTAAAAGCGGTGACGACATGGCTTTCGGACGGGCCGTAATGGTTGTGCAGGGTGCAGTTTTCAAGCCGCTCGAACAGGCTGGTGATCTTTGGCGTGATGCGGAGTTGTTCGCCCGCCGTGATGACTTCGCGGAGTTCGGTGGGCAGCACTGCGCCGTCGGCAATCGCCTCAGCCAATTGGTGCAAGGCTACGAACGGCAGGAACAGCCGGTTGATCTGCTGTTCGTGCAGGAAGCCGCACAGACGGGCGGAGTCGCGCCGCAACTCTTCATCGACTAGAACCAGAACCCCGCCATTGCACCAGGTGGAAAACATTTCCTGAAACGACACGTCGAAACTCAACGACGCAAACTGCAGGGTGCGATCTCCCCGGCCCAGCCGGGAATGCTTGAGCTGCCAGCAAATCAGATTAACGAGCGCGCGGTGCTCCATCGCCACTCCCTTGGGTTTTCCGGTGGAACCCGAGGTATGGATGACATAGGCGAGATTTTGCGGAGCGGCTTTTGGCTGTGGCTTGGCTGCGGAGTCGCCTCCGGGCAACGGCACGTCAAGGCAGACCACCTGGCCTGAAACTGGAGGCAGCAGTGAAGCAAGCTTTTGCTGCGTCACCAACACCGTCACGCGGGCGTTCTCAAGCATCGATGCGAGCCGTTCCCGAGGATACGCCGGATCAAGCGGCACGTAAGCGCCTCCGGCTTTGAGGATGCCGAGCACTCCCACTGCCATGTCGAACGATCGATCCAAACAAATGCCGACCGGCACATCGGCCGTCACACCAAGCGTCTGGAGATGGTGCGCCAGCCGATTGGCGCGCCGTTGAAGTTCCGCATAGGTGAGCTCTTGTCCGTTGCAGATGACCGCGGTTTCATCCGGGGTGCGTTGGACCTGCTCATCGAAAATCTGGTGGAGACAGAGGTCGCGCGGATAATCCGCCGCGGTTTCATTCCATCCAACCGCAAGTGGAACGCGCGCCCCTGAACGCAACGGCATGGTGGCCGACAGCGCCCCGGAGCCTTCTGCCTGCGATTTGAGCAAACAGGCTTGGAGGCGCTCCGCGAGAGCCTCGACATACGGTTCTTCAAGAATGCTTTCGTGGGCTCCCGGCACAATCTCCACTTGCACATCCTGCACCAGTTCCTTCCAGCCGTAGGCTTCATCGAACGAGCAAACCAGCTGATGCCCACGACTGCGGAACAGCGTCACCTTTCCGGAATAAGGCCGGGGAAAGTAGTTGAGCAAAGCCCGGATGTGCGTTTCCCAAAGCTCCCTTTGGTCGGGCGGAAAAATGGAGAGATCGACCAAGTCGTTGGGATCGATTCGGCTGAGCGCGCCTTGCGGAAGGCTGAGCAGGCGGCCGACTCTTCGGCCCAGAACCGCGGCTTTCCAGCGCACAAACTGCTTCGTATGCTGCGGTCCCCGGAGCAACGAGCGCACGGCCATGCCGGCGAGGTTGTAAACGAATTTGAGCAGATGCGCCGGATCCCAGTGCATGCGGGTGTAATTGGAATTGGGCGGCATGGAGTTCATTACCGCCAGCATGGCCACCGATTCCCCTTGTTCCTGGAGTTGCCGGGCCATCTCATAAGCCACGTTCCCGCCGAAACAATATCCCCCCAGGTGGTACGGCCCGTGCGGCTGGACCAGGCGCATATCGGCAATGTATTGCGCCGCCATCTCCTCAATGCGTTCAAATTCCTTCTGGCCATCCATCGCTTTGGATTTGAAGGCATACACCGGCTGGTCCAATCCCAGCCGGCGCGACAAATTGGTGTAGCCCCAAAACATTCCGCCGCCGACTCCGTGAACGAAGAAGAGCGGTGGACGGGAGCCTTGCGATTGGATTTCAACCACTGACGATCCGGTTTGCAAACTACCGTTGGGATCGCGCAACAACTGCGCCATTTGCCCAACCGTCGGCGTTCGAAACACCGCAGCCAGCGGCAGAGCGTGACCGAACTTCTTTTCGACCTCCGCCACCAGGCGCACCGCCAACAAGGAGTGTCCGCCCAGTTCGAAGAACCCGTCGGTCCTTCCGATGGGCTGCGTCCCGAGCACCGATTCCCAGACCGCCGCCAAATCTCGTTCGAGGTTGTCACGCGGTTCGACGTACTTCACCCCTGGGTTCTTCCGGCCTTCATCCGGCACCGGCAGCGCGCGGCGATCCACCTTTCCGTTCGGCGTGAGTGGCAGGGCCTCGAGTTGAATGAAGCCGGATGGCAACATGTAATCCGGCAGTTTGTCCGTGAGGAAGCGGCGCAGTTCGCCCTCCGTGGGACCCGGGCCTTGGTGCGCGACGTAGTAGGCCGTCAATTGTTTGCCACCGGCGCCGCCTTCGCGGGCGGCGACAGCGCATTCACGCACTCCGGGATGCTGGCCCAACACGGATTCGACCTCGTCCAGTTCGATGCGGAACCCGCGGATTTTGACCTGAAGATCCCTGCGCCCGTGAAACTCCAGAGTTCCATCAGCAAGATACCGCACCTGGTCTCCCGTGCGATACAGGCGCGCGCCAGGCTCTGCACTAAATGGGTTGGCCACAAATTTTTCCGCCGTCAACCCGGGATGATTAAGGTACCCGAGCGCGAGGCCGTCGCCTCCAGTCAGGAGTTCGCCCGTCACTCCGACCGGCACCGGTTGCAAATGCTCGTCCACGACGTAGCATTGCGTGTTGGCAATGGGCCGGCCAATGGGCACGGAACGATCTCCGGACCAATCCGGCGGGATGACATGACACGCGGTGAAAGTCGTATTCTCGGTCGGGCCGTAACCATTTATCAGCCGGCAAGCGCCGAGTCCCGCCAGCGCCTTTTTCACGTGTGGAACCGAGAGCACATCACCGCCGGTCAACAGTTGGCGCAGGCTCTTCAAGTCTTCGAGCCGTTCGTCCACCATTTGGTTGAACAAACCACTGGTCAGCCAAAGGGTCGTGACGCGGTGATTGCGAATCGCCGCTCCCAACTCGCTGAGCGACGGGTTGTGCGGCGGGAAAACGGCCAATCTCGCCCCATTGAGCAGGCAGGCCCAAATCTCCAGCGTCGAGGCGTCGAACGAAACTGGCGCCAGTTGGAGAAACACGTCGGTGTTCGAAAAACTTGCGTAATTGGTATTGCGGACCAGCCGCACGACGGCGCGATGAGTCACGCACACGCCCTTGGGCCGCCCGGTCGAGCCCGAGGTAAAACTCACGTAGGCCAGGTCCATGGGATCCACTGCGCCTTCCGGGTTTTCCTCGCTTTCATTGCCGACGCCATCCCAATCCTTGTCCAGGCAGATGAGTGTCGGGGCGTGGCCTTGATGGGACGAGGCTTGTTGAATGCTCTCCTCAATGATCGGCGCCAGTTTCTCCTGCGTGAGCACGACCGGCGTCTGCAAATCTTCCAGCATCGAGGCCAACCGGTCCTTGGGCAGGCCTGGATCCAGCGCGGCGTAGCCACCACCGGCCTTCAAAATGCCAAGCAATCCCACGATCAACCCCGGCGATCGCTCCAAACACAAGCCGACCGTCGAGCCGCGTTTAACTCCCGCCTTGGCAAGATGATGCGCCAGCTGGTTGGCGCGGGTGTTCAGCTCCTGGTAGGTTAGATACCTTTCCCCAAAATTGACCGCGGGCGCATCCGGCGCCTGGCGGACTTGCTCCTCGAACAACTTCGGTATGGATTGCTCCCGTGGATAATCCGTTCGCGTGTCGTTCCACTCAACCAATAACTGGCGTTGTTCGTCCGCGGCGAGCATGGTCATCCGGGACACGCGCTGGGCGGGGTCCGCAACAATGGCTTCCAGCAGGTTCGCAAAGTGGCCGCTCATGCGCTCGATCGTGCCGGAGTCAAACAGATCCGCGCTGTATTCCCATGTGGCGGCCAGACCGTTGACGCGCTCTTCCAAAAACAAGGTGAGATCGAACTTGGCCGTGTCGTAATTCAGTTCGACCGGTTCCAGGACCAGCCCGGGAAGCTCGGCGGTCCGCCCCGGGGCATTTTGAAAAACAAACATGACCTGGATGAGTGGCACCTGGCTCGCGGTTCGTTCCGGATGCAGTTCCTCCACTAATTTTTCAAAGGGCAGATCCTGGTGAGCGAATGCGCCGAACATGGCATCGCGCACCCGGCCCAAAACATCCCGGAACGTCGGGTCTCCCGAAAGATCGGCACGGATAGGCAGCGTGTTGACGAAAAACCCGATCGGAAGTTCGGTTTCCACGAGGTTACGGCCAGCCATCGGGCATCCCACCACGATGTCCTCCTGCCGGGAGTAGCGATGCAGCAAAGCCAGAAATGCCGCGAGATAGGTAATACTTTTAAACGGGGTAACTCGCTCCTGCCGGCTCAATTGTTTCAACGCCTCGGCCAGTCGCGCTGGCAAGCGTTGCCGATGCACCCCGCCCCGGAATGAAGGCCGTTCCGGCCGCGGACGGTCCATGGGCAACCCGTCAAAGACTGACGCCCCGGCCAACTGCTTCTTCCAGTACGCCACCTGGTTTTGCAGAACTTCGCCCTGCAACCAATCCCGCTGCCAAACCGCAAAATCGGGATACTGGACCGGCAGTTCCGGCAGTGCGGGCTCGCGCCGGACCACTCGCGCCGCGTAACAGGCCGCCAATTCGCGGAAGAAGATGTTCATCGACCACGCATCGGTCGCGATGTGGTGAATCGTGACCATCAGCAGGTGCTCCTCCGGGTCGAGTTGCACCAGCAACGCGCGCAGCATGCGATCCTGCGCCAAATTAAACGGACGCCGCGCCTCGGTTTCGATCAATCGTTTGGCCTCGGCTTCGCGGGCTGGACGGGGAATCTGGGTGAGATCGACGAGCGGCATCTCCACCGGCTGCGGCTCGTCGATGACTTGCGCGGGGCTGCCTTCGACTTTGACGAAGCGCGTCCGCAACGCCTCGTGTCGGGCCATAATGAAACTCAACGCATATTGCAAGGCCTCGCGATCAAGCGCGCCGCTCAAACGCACCGCGCTGGGATAGTTGTAATGGGGAGTTCCCGGATGCAACTGGTCCAGGAACCAGAGGCGTTGCTGCGCAAAGCCGAGCGGCACATTATTTTTTTGCGTGCGGCGCGGGATTGAGGAGGCGCGGGGTTTAATTTTGGCCGGCGTTGATGGCCGGTTTTCCATGGCGTCCCCGGCCGCAATCGAAACGGCGGACGGTCGCTCTGCAGTCTGATTTTCCGATGACATGGCGTTAGTCAAGAATGGCTGGCCGGCCGATTTTTTTGTCGATCCGTACCATCCGTAGCGAATTGCGGCTCGGCCATCATGCGCGCGCCGTCACCACTAGCCCTTCGCCGCCGCTCCACTTGCGGGCCCCTCCGTCATCGGCCATTGGTTGTGCACAGGCTTTGCTCGCCATAAATCGTCGTTAAATCGTATTAGCGATTCCCAGTTCGGGTAAGTGGGTGATAACCGCACGCGAGCCTCAGAAAAGACCCTAACGTTTTGGGCCGCAATTACTCCGAAGGCTTTCAATACTGGCCGCAGCCGTGGCAAGGCAGGGCTCTCCAAAGAACGTCTGCAAGGGGAATTCCACCTCAAACACCCGTCGAATCCTGGCAATGGCCTGCATAACCATCAGCGAGTGGCCCCCCAGCTCGAAAAAGTTATCATCCGGCCCAATTTCGGCAACTCCCAGGACCTCGCGCCAAATGGCGGCCAGGGCCGTTTCGCCCGGGCTCATCGGCGCGGAAATACCCGGCACACGCGCAGCGCCGGCGATTTTTGGCTTGGGCAGTTCCTGCCGGTTGATTTTGCCGTTGGGAGTGCGCGGGAGTTCCAGCAAGGGAACGAAGAAAGCTGGAATCATGTACTCGGGCAGTTTACCCATCAGATACCGCCGCCATTCCTGGGCGGCTTCGACCCGGCCCGCCCGGGAAACGATGTAAGCTATGAGCCGGTTTTCGCCGGACGCGTCCAATTGCGCCACCACGACGCATTCGCGAATCGCGGGGTGCGCCGCCAGCAGCGCTTCCACCTCGCTGGTCTCGATGCGATGACCACGAATCTTGACCTGGTGATCCGTGCGCCCTAAAAATTCGATTCGGCCATCTTCACGAAACCGGACGAGATCACCGGTCTTGTACAAACGCGCACCCGGCCTGCCGCTCAAATGATCCGGCACAAACTTTTCCACCGTCAACTCCGGACGCCGCCAGTAACCGCGGGCCAGGCCTTCCCCGCCGATAAATAATTCACCGGTCACTCCGGCAGGCACCGGCTGCAAATGAGGGTCGAGCACATAAAATTGAGTATTCGCAATCGGCCTCCCGATCAGCACGTCATCCTCCGGTTTGATGCTTTGGATTGCCGACCAAATGGTGGTTTCCGTGGGACCATACATGTTCCAGAGTGAACCACAGCGCGGAAGCAACGCCCGGGCGAGCTCGGCGGTCCAGGCTTCGCCCCCGCACAAAACTTTCAGGCGCGGCTGGCCGGTCCAGCCGGACGCCAACATCAGCCGCCAGGTCGTCGGTGTCGCCTGCATGACGGTCGCGGCCGAACGTTCCAACTCCTCGCTCAAGCAGCCGCCGTCGATGACTGTTTCGGACGGCGCGATCACGACTCGTCCGCCAACGCTCAAGGGCAACAGCAATTCCAGAACGGCAATGTCGAATGACAAGGTCGTCACTGCCAGCCAGGTGTCCGCGGCAGTGATGTTCAAGTCCGCGCGGAGAGATTCCACGGCGTTTACAACCGCGCGATGGGAAATCTGCACCCCTTTGGGCCGGCCGGTTGAACCGGATGTGTAAATGACGTAAGCAAGATTCTCCGGTCGCGGACGCACCCAAGCCGGGCCTGACGGAGAGGCGGACTGGACATTTCCCCGGAGGCTGAGCAGCACCAGGTTTCCACTGACTCCGCCCTGGATGTTACGCGTGAGGCCGGTTTCATGGTTGCACCTGGCCAAATCGCCAACCGTCTTCTCGAGCGTCGGCTGTGTGATCAACACGGCCGCTTCCGAATCCTCCAAAACGAAACCAATCCGCTCCGCCGGCAACATGGGATCGAGGGGCACAAAAGCTCCGCCGGCTTTCAGCACGCCCAGCACCGCCACCAGCATCTCGAGTGATCGTTCCAGGTAAATCCCAACGGGCACCTCGGGCTTGACGCCCAGAGATCGCAAGCGGGACGCGAGGCGCTCAGCGTGTTCATCAAGTTCCCGATAGCTCAGCCGCCGCGCTCCGAATTCAGCCGCCACCGCCCCGGGTCTTTCCGCCGCCTGCTTTTCAAAAAGTTGGTGGGCGCAAAGCTCGAACGGAAATTCCCGCCGCGTGTCGTTCCATTGTGAAAACTGCCGCCGTTCATCCGCCGTGAGCATGGGCAGGCGGGCCACGCGCTGCCGCGGATCACGGACAATCTCCTCGAGCAGGCGTTGAAAGTGGGCGGTCAAACGCACGATGGTGTCGCGCTTGAAAAGGTCAGTCGCATACTCGATCCAGCCGGCCAGACCGTCCGCTGTTTCGGAGATGCTCAGCGTCAAATCGAATTTCGCGGTTCCGTTATGCGCCTCAAAAGGCGTCAGGCTCAATCCGGCGACTTCGCGGGGCGGCGGCGGCGTGTTCTGGAAGATGAACATGGTCTGAAACACGGGATTGTAGCTGGGATCGCGTTTCGGATTGAGTTCCTCCACCAATTTTTCGTAGGCCAGGTCCTGGTGCGCGTAGGCCGCCATCGCCGCCTCGCGCGCGCGCTGGAGCATCTCGCGAAAGCCGAGGTCGCCCGCGAAACTGGTTCGTAGCACCAGGGTGTTTAGGAAGCACCCGATCAATTCCTCGAGTTCTGAACGATTGCGATTGGCAATTGGGCAGCCGATCAGCACATCCGTCTGCCCGGTATGGCGGAAAGCCAGGGTTTGAAAAGCCGCGAGCAGGGTCATGAAGAGGGTGCATCCCTCCCGACGACTCAACTCAGCCAGTTCATCAGTCAACGCGCGCCCGATCCGCAGCTCCTGGCGCGCGCCGCGCTGACTTTGGCGGGCGGGCCGCACAAAATCCGCCGGCCATTCCATCAGCGACGGAATCCCGTGAAGCTGCTTTTTCCAAAAGGAAAGTTCCTGCTTCCAGGACTCGCCCTGCGTCTGCCGCTGCTGCCAGGCGGCGAAATCCGCATATTGAATCGACAACTCGGGCAACGGCGACGGACGGCCCTGGGCAAAAGCTTCGTAGAGCACGGACAGTTCCCGCAGGAACATGGTCCGCGACCAACCGTCCATCGCGATGTGATGAAACGTCAGCAGCAGCACGTGGGATGCCGGGCGGAGACAAAGAAGCCGGGCGCGGAACAAAGGGCCGCGAGATAAATCAAACGCTCCCCTGCTCTCTTCGACAGCGAGCCGGGTTGCCTGCTCTTCACGCTCCGCCGCGCCAAGCGCGGTAAGATCCATCACCGGCAGCGCGACTTCAGCCGGCGGCAGAATTCGCTGCCGGGGCTGGCCTTCGACCGCGTCAAAGCAGGCCCGCAACGACTCATGCCGGCGCGCGATCTCGCTCAAAGCGCGTTGTAACGCGCGGCGGTCCAACGGCCCCTCCAATCGCAGATGGAACGGGTCGTTGTATTGCGGTCCGGGTTCCAATTGGTCCAGAAACCAGATGCGTTGCTGGGCGAACGAAAGTGGAAACTGGCCCGGGTTATCCCTTCTCCGCACCGGCTCGTTCGCGTGCCTTATCCCTTGTCCCGCGAGCCGCAACTCCAATAGCTGGCGCTTCTGTTGCTTCAGTCCGCTGGCGGCAATGGTAGAATTCATGCGCAACTCAAAACTTCGCACCCGCGCTTCATGCACCCGACAATATGACCGGGCGCGGGTTCAAGAAAGTAGGTGAAAACCTTCTTCGCGGGGTGAATCAAACCCACGCAGAGCAATTTTGGCGACATCTGTAGTATCGCCTTGGCGTTCAAGAAGTTGACGCTTTCGGATATTTCTCCGGGAGAAGACCTCCACGTCCATTTGGTTAAAAGTTCGCCCTCACCCCCGGAGAGGGAGCTGGCCGCTGTTCCACTGTCTTCACCCTAGTGGAGCACGTCTGCCGATTGCACTAACATTGCACTTCTGACACTTCACTTATTTGCAGATGAAACAAAGAACCCGCAACTCGGGCGAACATGACGAGCATACCCGGCGAAATCGAGCCGAGGAAGCCCTGTATGGCAGCGAAGAGCGTTTTCGGCTGGCGGTCGAAAGCGTTGCCGACTACGCGATCTGCATGCTGGATGAGGACGGCCATATCGCGAGCTGGAACACAGGCGCCGAACTGCTGACGGGCTTTCGAGCTGCCGAAGCCCTGGGCGAACCGGTCCTCCATTGTTTTATTCTTCGCGACCTCCGGGCCGGCGCTTTCAAAGAAGAACTCGCCCGAGCCGTGACCCAGGGCCAGGTAAGAAATACCACCTGGTGTACTCGCAAGAACGGCTCGAAATATTATGCCGCCTGGGTCATCACGGCGGTGCGCGATTCCGCCGGCCGCCTGACCGGGTACTTGTTGATTGCCCGCGACATCACCGGGCGAAAGCAGCACGAAGATGAGGTCGCCAGTTGGAACGCGGAACTGGAACGCCGCGTCGCCGAGCGCACCGCACAGCTTGAAGCGGCAAACCAGGAACTCGAGGCCTTCACCTACTCCGTCTCGCATGACTTGCGCGCGCCGCTCCGGCATATTGATGGTTTCATCGACATCCTTCGAACCCAGGCGGCCGCGCAATTCGATGAGGAAAGCCGGGAGTATCTTCGAATCATCTCGGATTCCGCCCGGCAAATGGGAAAATTGATCGACGACCTGCTCGGCTTTTCCCGCATGGTCCGGGTGAAGCTGAACACACGCCGCATCCGGCTGGCCGCGCTCGTGCAGGAGATCGTGCGGCAAAGGCAGCGCAGTCTCGGAGAGCGGCGCGTGGATTGGACAATCGCGGAATTGCCCCAGGTGAATGCTGACCCGGATCTCCTTCGCCAGGTCCTGGTCAATCTCATCGACAACGCGCTGAAGTACACCCGAACGCGCAAGGTCGCCCGAATCGAAATCGGCGCAACGGTTTCCCCGCGCGAAACGGTTTTCTTCATTCGCGACAATGGCGTCGGCTTTGAGGCGCGTCACGCGGAAAAATTGTTTCGCGTCTTCCAGCGCCTTCATCGAGCCAGGGAGTTCGAAGGCTCGGGCGTCGGCCTGGCCCACGTTCGCCGCATTATTCACCGCCACGGAGGCCGCACCTGGGCCGAAGGCAGCGTCGATCAGGGCGCGACGTTTTATTTCTCGCTGCCCAATGCGGGAGGGAAATGACAAATCACTCGTGTCCATTCAGAAAACCCGTGGTACGCTTCTTTGGAGTGCGCCGGTTCTCGGGCGCTGCAACGTTCGATGTGCAGCCGCGTGGGGATTTCTCCAATGTCCTCGAACGTATGCCTCTGGCTGCGGCCGGGGACGGCCCGCACTCCTTTAAAAGGACCTCGTTGAAACTCGCACCCATCACTAAAAACCCCTCTTGAAATTCTCTCCCGAGCGGCTATGTTCAGGCATCCAGACTGGGAAATGGCTAATGCAGAATCGATGCCAACCCGGTCTGGTTGCTCAGAAATCAGTGTCCCGCCCTGGATTCAACTCCAAATTGGCGCCCGCGCTTGCGGCAGGCGCGTCGTTGTTTATTACCGGGCATGAAGAAGCACATTCGGATACTGATGGTGGAAGATGACCCCGCGGATGCGGAGTTGATCAAACACGCTCTGCGCAAAGACGGCCTCTCGTTCGTTCTGGAACGGGTGGAGACGGGGGAAGACTATCTGCGCGTGCTGGCGAAAACGCCGCCCGACGTTATTCTGTCCGACTACGCCCTGCCGACTTTCGATGGTTACGCCGCCCTGGCCATCGCGCAAAAGAACTGCCCGGAAGTGCCTTTCATTTTTGTGACCGGCACCATGGGCGAGGAAGTGGCGATTGAAACGCTCAAGAATGGGGCCACGGATTACGTCCTCAAGTTGCGGTTGTCCCGGCTGGCGCCCGCCGTCCTGAGGGCTTTGCGCGAGGCCGGCGAACGCGCCGAACGCAAGCGCGCCCTCGAGCAATTGCGCCAATCCCACGAACAATTGCGCGCCTTGTCGGTTTACCTGCAGCACATCCGCGAGGAAGAGCGCATGCGCATCTCCCGCGCCGTTCATGACGAACTGGGCCAGGCGCTCACAGGTTTGAAAATCGACCTTTCCTGGTTGAGCCATCGGCTGCCCCCCCAATCCAACCGTCTCATTGAAAAAGCGAGGGTGATGTCCTCGCACATTGATGAAACAATTGAGACCGTTCGCCGGATTTCCACGGAATTGCGCCCGGGCATTCTCGATCATCTGGGGCTCGTCGCGGCGATTGACTGGCAGGCGACGGAATTTCAAACGCGCACCGGCATTCAATGCCGCTTCGCCCACGCTCTGGACCAGGCGGTTCTCGATGAGAACCTCAACACGGCTTTTTTCCGCATCTTTCAAGAAACCCTGACCAACATCATACGCCATGCCGGCGCCACACTCGTGGAGGTGGATCTCTATGAGGAGGCCGGCCGGCTGATCCTCGAAGTCAGGGACAACGGGCGCGGCATCCGGCGCGAACAAATCTCCAACGTCAAATCGATCGGGTTGCTCGGCATGCGCGAGCGCGCGGCCTTGTTCGGCGGCGAAGTTCGCATCACCGGCACGCCGAAAAAAGGCACGTCCGTTACCGTCTCCATCCCCAACCGGTCATCTCCTCGCAGCAACAAACGAACGCATGAAAATCCTTATCGCAGACGATCACGCGGTAGTACGGCATGGCTTGAAGCAGATTCTCGCCGATGAATTCAAGCGGGCCGCCTTCGGCGAAGCCCGCAATGCCCAGGAAGCGCTCCACCATATTTGGAAGTCGCCGTGGGACGTTGTCATCCTGGACATCACCATGCCCGGCCGGAGCGGGCTGGAAGTGCTGCGCGAGATCCGCAAATCCCGGCCCAAGCTTCCGGTGCTCGTCCTGAGCATGCACCCGGAAAACCAGTTCGCCGTCCGCGTCTTGAAGCGGGGCGCCACCGGCTACATGACCAAGGAAAGCGCCCCCGAGGAACTGGTTGGCGCGATTAAAAAGGTTCTCGCCGGCGGGCGCTACGTCAGTTCCGCTCTCGCCGAAAAGCTGGCTTCCTATCTGGCCATTGACAATCAAAAGACGCCGCAGGAACTTTTGTCCGATCGCGAATTTCAGGTGCTTCGGCTCATCGCTTCCGGGAAAATCGTCAGTGAAATCGCGAAGGAGCTTTCCTTGAGCGTCAAGACCATCAGCACTTATCGCACGCGCATCCTTGAGAAAATGGGGATGAAAAACAATGCGGAGTTGATGCACTATGCCATTCAACATCAGTTGGTGGGCTCGGGAGCCGGTTAGTGCGGGGCGATGGCTGCTGAACATGTAAATCTCACCGCAGATAGGGTGATGCGGCGATGGAAAGGCAGCGCATACCCCATTTGTGGCCTCGGCTGCTTCAAGGAATAAGTAAAAAAAGAGGCGAGATGAAGCGCCGGTCAGCGGCCGTCCCAAAGCCGCTGGCGTGGTTAAGTCACCCCCATGAAGGTCGAACAATCAGTCTTACTGCTCTTGATTTTGCCGGAGATCTTGCTGGCCTTGATCTCGGGAGGATGCGCCTCAACGGAGTCCGGTGCGTATCGAACACTAAAGAAGACGCGAATCAACGTATCCTGGGCGATGACGCGGTACCGGAACGCCGCCGCCTTCGGAAAGCTTTCACTGGGAGACAGGGAGCGGGTGAACCAGGCGTACGCGGCCTATGAATCCGCCTTCAACCGGGCGCTCCAAGCGGCGGGCGGCAACCAGGACGCACCAACGCCTGATGACGTGAAGGCACGGGCCGACGAGGTGATTCGATTGATTACGTCCATGAAGCTGGCTGGGCCAGCGATACCAACCCGGATGGCCCGTTTTAATTTTTCCCGGAGTAAAGAAGTTCGAACAACAAATCAAACATTTATCATCTTATGAAATCGAGCAAACTGATGGGAGCCTGCCTTATCGTACTGACCTTGATTGGCGGCGTGCTTGGATTGTCCGGTTGCGCCAGCGCAAAAGCGCGGAACACCGAATCGCTGCTTTCCGCCGCCGGATTTCACACCTTGACGCCCGCTACTTCCCAGCAGCAGGTCTGCTACAATGCCTTGCCACCAAATAAGGTCGAGCGACTCGAAAAGAACGGAAAACCGATTTACGCGTATGCTGACAAGAAGGCGGGCATTGTCTATGTGGGGAACGAAAGCAATTATCAGCGCTTCAAAGAACTGGGTGTGCAACAGAAAATCGCGGACCAACAGTTGCAGGCGGCGCAAATGAATCAAGATGCCGCGATGAATTGGGGTTATTGGGGCCCGGACGGAATGTTGTGGTAAGCGTCTGCTGCGATCCGACCAGGATCCGGAAAGCGTCCTGCTCCGCTTGGACCTGCCAGGCTATGGGACAGCTTTTCTTTTTCTTGCGCGTGCGCATGGACACGCAGCGACGCAAGCAGTCCCCTGCACGCCACCGGCGCGCAGGAGAGTTATGCACCGACTGAGATAGGTAGGCTCTTAATGACCGCCGCTGCCGCCCGTGCCTGAGCCGCCACCAGTGCCGCCTCCACCTGATCCCGTTCCGCCGGAGCCGCTGCCCGTGTCCGAGCCGCTGCTGCCGCCCGTTCCTCCAGAACCATTTCCACTTGCGCCGGAGCCGCTGCAACCCGCCGCCAACAATGCAATCGAAGCAATGAGAATAAGTAATTTTTTCATACGGAGATCTACTTCCTTTGCGAGAACCTGCCTGACCAGCGCACCTTTCTAAATGGGGATAAACCCACGATAAGTTATACCTAAGATATCCTAGCGAAGCGCAGAACTTAAGTTCTGCCGGGGCTAATCACTTCCCAATTACTAGAGTATTGACACTTATTCCAGAGTCCTTACTCTGGCGTCCAACTCAACGGGTTCCATAGCAAAAAACGAAAGGGTCTTTTATGATCGAGTCTTGCTGTCGGCGTGGTTGGAGGAAACTTAGTTTTATCACTCTGGTAGTAATGTCCGCAGTTTTTGCGGGTGCTTCGGCCAGAGGCGCGAACGTACTCACGCATCACAACGATGCCGGACGCACGGGCGCCAATCTTCAGGAAACGGTGCTTACGCCAGCCACGGTAACAAACGGGTTCGGAAAGCTTTTTTCGCGACATGTGCATGGGCAGATTTACGCACAGCCGCTGGTTGTGTCTGGTATCGAGATTTCGAACAAGGTTCGCAACGTCGTTTACGTGGCCACGATGGAGAACAATGTGTATGCGTTTGACGCCGATGATCCTAAAGAAGAGAATTTTCTTTGGCGGGCCGAACTCGGCACACCTGTGCCGCATGACGAAATTCCGGAACCAATCGTCGCGGCGATCACGGGCTACAACATTGATCCGTCGATCGGAATCACCAGCACGCCCGTCATTGATCCAGCCAAACGGCGGATGTGGGTTACCACCAAAGTCTTCGATTCGTCTGGCAACAAGCAATACTTCCTTAAGTGCCTGGACATTACGACCGGTAAACTGGTCGGTTGCTCGGAGGACATCGGTTTTACGAATGGCCCCGCAGTGCTTCAGGCAAAGGTCGCGTTGCAACGGCCGGCGTTGCTGCTCGCCAACAACATGATCTATCTCGCCTTCGGTTCGCACCAGGATGCCGGGCCTTATAGCGGATGGGTGGTGGCGCTGGACGCGGACACGCTGGCGCAAAAGCATGCCTTTTGTGTCACTCCCGGCGAGGACACAGGCATGGGCGGCATTTGGCAATCCGGCAGCGGACCCGCCGCAGACTCGGAAGGCAATATTTACGTCATGACTGGCAATGGAAAAACCGATGGCGCGAAGCAACAGTTTTCAACCAGCTTTATCAAACTGAGCCCTGATCTGAAGCTGCTGGACTGGTTCACGCCCTGGAATTACCAAAGGCTCACCGACGAGGACCTGGACCTGGGTTCGTCCGGTCCCATGCTGTTGCCAGGCTCCGAGCAGCTTGTGGGCGGTGGCAAGCAAGGCTGGCTTTATCTTCTCGACCGAAACCACATGGGCAACCTTCAACAGAGCCACGCCACACCGCCGGCGTTGGAGGAATTCAAAGCAGCGGATCATTGGACGCTTACGTGGCTCAGTTGGTTGTTTCCAGCCTTCGGCTATCATCACATTCATGGGAGCCTGGTTTATTGGAATAGTGCGGAGCGAGGCCCGCTGGTTTATGTGTGGCCTGAGCAGACCCGGTTGAAAGCTTTCAAGTACGATCCGGTGACGCACTTCCAGAAGAAGCCGGTGCTCCGGGGGCCAAAAGCGCCCATGGGCATGCCGGGAGGTTTTCTTTCCATCTCCGCCAATGGAGACCGCGACGGTATTCTTTGGACTACTTCGCCCCTGAGCGACGACGCCTTGACGGCAACGGTCCAGGGTGTCATGCGCGCATTTGATGCGCTTACATTGCAACAGCTATGGAGCACCGACAAAAACACCCCGGACGACCGTTTTAATTTCGCCAAAAACTGTCCGCCTACCATTGCCAATGGGAAAGTTTATCTGGCTACTTTTTCGGACCGGCTGAACGTCTATGGGTTGCTGCCTGCACCACATACTTCGCCAACGCTGGCGGCCGGCGACAAGCCGTCCCAAAAAGCATCCAGACACCGCAGGCCAGGGCAAACGCGATGAGGCAGGGTCGCAAGCCGACAGCGGGCCCATTTACAAAGATGAAAACGCAGATCCGGGCCGGTTGTTGAAGGCGGTTGAAAGACCGCTGGAAGACCGATCAAAAAATCGGGCGACAACGTTCTTCCTACCGGACAGCGCCTCAATGGCCGACCCGTTTCCGCGTTTCCGTCGCAGGATTCGAAGCGTTCCTTTACGCGGGGATGGCATCGATCTCCCGCTTGATGGCATCGGTGTCGGCTTGCAACTGGGCTTTGGCCCGTTTTTTGGCCCGCGTGATCGCCTTGTCCACTTTGGCGTCCATGTTACTAGCCGCCGCCACCAGGAGGCCGCTCTTGCCCTTGTCGAGCATTTCACCGAGGTCCTTCAGGTCGGATCGCCTAATTCCCCCAGCCACGTGCCCGACGACGGCGCCAGCGCCGGCGCCGACAGCGCCACCTCCGAGCAGCCCGGCACCCAAACCCACGCCAATCGCCGGAAACAGGGCGATCGCCGCCCCGACCGCCAGCCCAATGGCCAATCCAACTTTCCCACCCTGACGGGTCGGTTGCTCCACCCGTTTGATGATTTTGACCTTTCCGTCCGGTGTATGGGTGAGCACCGCAGCGTCATAGGTATCGATGATCCCAAGGTCGGTGTACAGCTTGCGAACGGCTTCAAAATCGGCGACGGCGTCCGCTTCGGAATCGTACTGGTCGGCGACCAAAACAAATGTATCAAGGGCCATAATCTATTCCTTTCAGTTCAGTTGATTTCAATTAATCAACCGTGCGATTGCAATGGATGCAACTCTACGCACTGTTATCGGCGTCAACAATGGGCTCAAACAGCCGGCCAAAGTGGGGTGGCGACTGGAGCGGGCTACGAAGCCAGTTCTTTACCCGCCATGGTATCCACGCCGGCTGATTTGACTTTGGGAAATAGAGGGTGTTTGGTACTAGTATTGGGGAAGAAGGGAATCCCCGGGCGGACGGTTGAAATTTCAAGCAAAACTGGAGGTACTTATGGCAATCGCGAGGCATAAAGAAACAGACAAACACAAAGCTGCGAATCGGCCCGCCGGCCGTGGCGCCAACCGCGTTGAAGAAAAGGTTGTAACGTCAGCGAAGGGGTCAAGTGACTACCCGCCAATCGCGAACCACGGGTTGATCGGGGATCTGCAAACGGCCGCGCTGGTCACCACTTGTGGAGAGATCGATTGGTTTTGCTATCCGCGGTTCGACTCACCCAGCGTGTTCGCCTCCTTGCTAAGCCGGTCCAATGGGGGGAGCTTCCGGATTTCACCTGCGACCGAGGGCTGCGTCACCCAGCAATCATACTTCGCGGAAACCGCCATCCTGGTGACCAGGTTCATGTCCGAAGCCGGGGTTGGCTCGGTGACGGATTTCATGCCCATCCCTGAGGACCCAAGTTCGCCTACCGACCGGCACCGGATCGTCCGCGTGCTCCGTGCGGTTCGGGGACAAATGACCTTCGTGATCGAATGCAATCCGAGCTTCGACTACGGGCGCGGCAAGCACAAAGTCGAGTTGACCGACGCGGGCGCCGTTTTTATGAGCGAGCTGGGCGACCTTACCCTGCATGTAATCGGCGAGCCCGGCGTCAAAGTGACCGAAGAAGTGGATACATTCACCCGGCACGACGGCGGGATCCGTCTGACACTGACTTTACGGGAAGGTGAAATTTCGGGCGTAATCCTGGAATCGGCGGCCGAGGGCGGACCCCGGCGGATTCCCAAGGAAGAGATTTTCGGCCTGTTGGAGCAAAACGTGCATTACTGGCGGACCTGGCTGGCGCATTCGACCTACCGCGGCCGCTGGCGTGAGATGGTTGACCGCTCGGCCATAACCTTGAAACTAATGACCTACGCGCCCACGGGCGCATTGGTCGCGGCGCCGACGGCTGGGCTGCCCGAGCAAGTCGGCGGGGAGCGCAACTGGGATTACCGTTTTACCTGGGTCCGGGACGCTTCGCTGTCGGTCCATTCCTTGTGTTGCCTGGGCTTCACCGAGGAGGCGGAGGCGTTCGGCTACTGGATACGCGACCGCCTGCGCGAGCATGCCGAGCGGCCACCCGGGCCTTTGCCGATCATGTTTCGAATCGATGGCAGCTCCGATCTCGAAGAGTTCACGCTGGACCATTTCGAAGGTTACCGGGGCTCGCGGCCCGTGCGAATCGGCAACGCGGCTGGGGAACAACTCCAACTCGATATTTACGGCGAGGCCATGCAAGCCGGCTACCAGAACGACCTCGCTGGGTTTGCACCGGCCGACCAGACCATGCGCGATGTGATTAAACTCATGGACTGGCTTAGCGACAACTGGGACCAGCCCGACGAAGGGATTTGGGAGACGCGCGGCGGGCGGCAGCCTTTCGTGTACGGGCGTTTGATGTGCTGGGTTGCGTTCGACCGCCTGATCCGGATTGTGCAGCGGCACGGCCGCCCCGCCCCGGTGCAGCGCTGGATCGCCGAACGCGACAAGATTTACGAACAGATCATGAAGTCAGGCTGGAATCCGAAGTTACGCGCGTTCACTCAGTACAACGGGAGTACGGTCCTGGATGCGGCACTGCTGCGCATGCCGATTGTCGGATTCATCTCGCCAAAGGATCCGCTGTGGCAGTCCACCCTTGAAGCGATGGATCGCATTCTTGTCTCCGACAACCTGGTCTACCGCTACGACCCAACCGCCTCACCGGACGGTCTGCGCGGCAGCGAGGGCACGTTCTCGATGTGCACCTTCTGGTACGTGGACGCGCTGGCGGTGTCGGGCCGGTTGGAAGAAGCCCGGCTGACCTTCGAAAAAATGCACAACTACTCCAACCACGTCGGCTTGTACGGCGAGGAGATCGGGCTGACCGGTGAACAGTTGGGCAACTTTCCGCAAGCCTTCACCCATCTTGGCCTGATTAACTCAGCCACCCTTCTCAATGAATACCTCGACCGGGCCAAGGACGGCTCGGCCGATTTCCACAAAATGATCGCCCGTCATCAGCATCTTCATCGTGCCGATGCCGTTCGTCGCGGGGCGCCCGTGACAAAGAACTGACACCGTAGGTCCTCTGTCCTGAAGCAGGTGGTTCGACGCTCGCGCGAAAATAAAGCAACCCCTGTGCTGGCATTCCGGAGTATCCCTGCCTTGGCGCGGGTTTAACTTCCGGAATGTTCCACGAGTGAGCGTCCGCCGCTTTGTATTGGGAACCGCTTCCAGCCAGATTTAAAATTCAGCATTGGCAAGCGGCGGGTTTGGCTCAATATTATTTGTTCTTAAGTTTATGGCTGACGCTAAAAAGCACGTTTACGACGAGAGCAAGATCAAGACGCTCTCCTCGCTGGAGCACATCCGGCTGCGGACGGGCATGTACATCGGACGCATCGGGGACGGCTCCCATTACGACGATGGCTGTTACATCCTGCTGAAGGAGGTCATCGATAATGCCATCGATGAATACATCATGGGCTACGGCAAGGAGGTCCATATCAACATCGAAGGCCCGCTGGTGTCGGTGCGGGATTTTGGGCGCGGGATTCCGCTGGGGAAGGTGATTGATTGCGTGTCCAAGATCAACACGGGCGCCAAGTATAACGACGATGTATTCCAGTTCAGCGTCGGGCTGAACGGTGTTGGCACCAAGGCGGTGAATGCGCTCTCCAAGGCATTCCTCGTGCGGAGTCATCGGGAAGGCGAGTTTGTCGAAGCAGCCTTCAAAACCGGCAAACTCAAGGGCGACAAAGGCGGGAAGACGAAGGAACCGGATGGCACTTTCATTCAATTCGAGCCGGACCCAGAGATTTTCAAGCAGATCGAGTTCCGGCCGGAGTTGGTCGAGCGGCGTCTCAGGCATTACAGCTACCTGAACACCGGCCTGAAGCTGATTTACAACGGCAAGGAATTTCAGTCCCGGCGCGGCTTGATGGACCTCGTGCTGGAGGATTTGCAGGCGGACAACAGCGAACCGATCTATCCCCCGCTCCATTACGCGAGCAAGACGCTGGAGTTTTGTTTCACGCACAGCAACAGCCGGTATGGGGAAACGTTTTTCTCGTTTGTAAACGGCCAATATACCTCCGACGGCGGGACACATCTGAGCGCATTTCGCGAGGGCTTGCTAAAGGCTGTCAACGAATATGCCAAGGGCAAGTACGAGGGCGATGACGTGCGCGAATGCATGGTGGGCGCGGTGGCGATCCGTCTGAAGGACCCGGTGTTCGAGTCGCAGACGAAGAACAAGCTGGGCAACACGGAAATCCGTTCGGACCTCGTCAACCAGGTGCGCGAGGAACTGCTGCACTTTTTCAATCGCAACAAGGAAGTCGCCGAGAAGCTGATCGCGAAGGTGGAGGACACCCAGCAATTGCGCAGGGAGTTGCAGGAGGTCAAGAAGCTCGCCCGGGAACGGGCCAAGGCCATCACCATCCGCATCCCACAGCTCAAGGATTGCAAGATCCATTACGACAAAACGAAACAAAAAGGCAAGGGCTCGATGGTATTCATCACCGAAGGCCAGTCGGCGGCGGGGTCAATCGTGAGTTGCCGGGATGTTAATACCCAGGCGATCTTCGTGCTCAAGGGCAAACCGCTGAACGTCTGGGACCTCAAGCGCGACATCGTTTACAAGAACGACGAGATGTATAATTTGATGCGCAGCCTGGACATCGAGGACAATCTCGAGGGGTTGCGCTACGAAAAAGTGATTCTGGCGACCGACGCCGACGTGGACGGATTGCACATCCGAAACCTGATGATCACGTATTTCTTCCGGTTCTTCGATCAATTGGTGCATGACGGCCATTTGTTCGTGCTCGAAACGCCGCTGTTCCGCGTGCGCAACAAGGAAAAAACGCACTACTGCTATTCCGAAGCCGAACGCGACAAAGCCGCGCAGGAATTAGGCAAGAGTTGCGAGATCACCCGATTCAAAGGCTTGGGCGAAATCTCGCCGGCGGAGTTCAAGCAGTTCATCGGCGAAAACATGCGCCTGAGCCGCGTCGAACACGCGCCCAAGATGGACGCGCAGAATATTTTTGGCTTCTACATGGGCAAGAACACGCCGGAGCGGAAAGATTACATCATGGAGAATCTCGTGGTGCCCGTCGAGGAATGACCAATGCCCAATGATAAATGACCAACGAATGAGCAATCTCCGAGCGGCAAGTGACGCACGCTGAAGCGGCACAAATGCCGCGCTCCCATGGATTTTTGAAACGATGAGCGCAAAACGAAAAAACACGCCTGAACAACCGGAACTGCCGATTGAAGGCGCCGCTGCCGCCAACGAAGCGGCGAAAGCGAAACCCGCCAGCAACGGAGACGCGCCCAAGCGCGGGAAAAAGCCCGCCGCCAATGGCAACGGCAACGGTGAAAGCCACGTGCTCGCTGAAGACGTTCCGGCCGTACCGCATCATCCTTTCGCGCCGGGAAAAATTGAGCAGGCGTTGCATCGGCGGGTCAACACGGGATTTTTGGAGTATGCGTCTTATGTCATCCGCGATCGCGCGATCCCGAACTTGTCGGACGGTCTCAAGCCGGTGCAGCGCCGCATCATGTGGTCGTTGCATGAAAAGGACGACGGCAGGTTCATCAAGGTCGCCACCATTGCGGGCCATTGCGCTCAGTATCATCCACATGGAGACGTTTCCATCGCCGATGCGATGGTTGTGCTGGCGAACAAGCGCTACCTGATCGAAAGACAGGGAAACTTTGGGAACATCTACACCGGTGATCCCGCCGCCGCTCCGCGTTATATCGAAGTCCGGTTAACGGAACTCGCGCGCGCGGAACTTTTCAATGATGACCTGACGGAGTTCGTGTCGAGCTACGACGGACGCAACCGGGAACCGATCGCGTTGCCGTCGAAACTGCCCCTGCTCTTGATGCTGGGCACCGAAGGCATCGCCGTCGGGATGGCGTGCAAAATCCTGCCGCATAATTTCCCCGAGTTGCTGGAGGCGCAGATCGCGATTCTCAAAAAGCAACCGTTCAAGTGCCTGCCGGATTTTCAAACCGGCGGGCTGATGGACGCGCGTGAGTACAAGGACGGCACCGGCAGCATCAAAGTGCGCGCCAAAATCAAGGCGAAGGATGATTCGACGGTCACGATCAAGGAAATCCCTCCGACGACCACCACCGACTCGTTGATCGGCTCAATTGAAGACGCCGCGCGCAAGGGCAAGATCAAGGTCAAATCCATAAATGATTTTACTTCCGAGGAGGCCGAGATCGAGGTCAAGGCGCCTTCCGGAGTCAGCGCGGACCAATTGATCGACGCGCTTTACGCATTCACAGATTGCGAGGTGACGATTGCCAGCCGCATCATCGTCATCAAGAACAACCGCCCCGTGGAAATGACCGTCAGCGAGGTGCTGAAGGAAAACACCGAGCAACTGGTTGATCTGCACAAGCGCGAACTCGAGTTAAAGCTAAAGAAGCTCGAAGGTGAACTGCATTTTCGCACGCTGGAACGCATCTTTATCGAGGAACGCATCTACAAAAAAATCGAGCAATGCCGGACCAACGAGTCTGTGCTGGAGGCGGTGCACGATGGTTTCAAGCCGTTCAAGCGCCAGTTGGTCAGCGAATTGACGAACGAAGATGTCGAGCGGCTGTTGCAGGTGCGCATCCGCCGGATTTCGCTCTTCGATATCAACAAGCATCGCGAGGAGATCGAGCGCGTGAAGGCGGAACTCGCCGAGACGCAGAAGAGCCTCAAGCACCTGACCAAATACGTGATTGGCCGCCTCGAAGCGTTGCTGGCTAAATACGGCCCGATTTATCCGCGCCTGACGAAGAGCAGCCGCTACGACGAAGTGGATGCGAAAGAAGTCGCGTTCAAGGCGTTCAAGGTCGCGTACGATCGCGAGTCGGGGTACATCGGCTACAAGGTCTCCGGCGACGAGTTCAAGGTGGATTGCACGAAATTCGACAAACTGCTGCTCGTATTCAAGGACGGGCACTACAAGATGACGGAGTTGCCGGAAAAATTGTTCGTGGGACCGGATTTGGTCTTTTGCGCCCTGCCGGAGCGCGATCGTGTCATGACGCTGGCCTATACCAACCGGGAAACGACTTGTCTGAAGCGGTTTACGTTTGGCGGGATGATCCTGAACAAGGAGTACCATTGCATTCCGCCCAAGTCGCGCATCCTGTTCTTTGAGCCGGACACGCCCAAGGAACTGTACATCCGTTATAAACCGGCTCCGTACCAAAAGATCAACCAGCAGACGTGCAAGCCGGAGGAAGTCGCGGTCAAAGGCGTTAAATCCCGCGGCAACCAGATTTCGATCAAGGAAATTTCATCCATCACCAGCACGCCGACGCGGGGCTGGGATGAAAAAGCGCCCACCAGCAAGGTGCAGTTTGCATGACGCGGCTCGTGCAACTGAAGCACCCGGAGAAAGGCCGCCGCGTGGCGATCGTGGCCGGGGAGGAGTTGCGGTTGTTGCGCGGATACGGGTCCATTTATGCCGTCGCGCAAGCGGCGATTGCCGCCGGGAAATCGTTGGCCGATATTGTCGCTGACAGCGCAATTGATGAAGCGCTTGATTACGACAAAATTCATCGTGCCGAAACGAATTGGCTCATTTTGCCGGCGTTTGATCATCCCGAGGAACCGGCGCGCTGCCTGGTAACGGGGACCGGTCTGACGCACAAGGCGAGCGCGGAAAACCGAGCGGCCATGCACGCGAACGCGCAAAAAACAGCTGTCATCACGGACAGCATGCGCATGTTTCAATTGGGCGTGGAAGGCGGGCGTCCCGCCGCCGGACAGATTGGCGTGTCGCCGGAATGGTTTTACAAGGGCTGCGGAACGATTTTGCGCGGCCACAATGATCCATTGGAAGTGCCGAGCTTCGCGGACGATGGCGGAGAAGAAGCGGAAGTTGCGGGCATTTATCTTGTCGATCCTTCCGGGCGTCCGCGCCGCATTGGCATGGCGCTCGCAAACGAGTTTTCCGATCACGTTCTGGAACGGAAGAACTACCTTTACCTTGCCCCGTCGAAGTTGCGCACGTGCGCGATTGGCCCGGAGTTGGTTATCGAGCCCGATTTTGTCAATGCGCGCGGGACGGTGCGCATCGAGCGCAAGGGCAAGTCAGTTTGGTCAGAAACCTTCTTCACGGGCGAAACGAACATGGCGCACACGGTCGAGAATATCGAGCACCATCACTTCAAGTATGCCGCGCATTGCCGCCCAGGGGACGTGCATGTCCATTTTTTCGGCGCGGACGTTTTCAGCTTTGGGGCTGGGGTCAAATTGGAAGACGGCGACGTGACTCAGATCGAACTCTCAGGCTTTGGCCGGCCGCTGCGTAACACAATCCGGATTGATCGTTCGCCTGCAAGGCATGTCAAAGTGGAACCAATTTAGCGGAGCTTTCTTATCCCGCCAGAACTCTCATCGCCTCCGCCAGCGTCTCACAGGTCACGATCCGGACGCGACGATCATAGTGGAACAATGATAGAATATTGAGGCCGATGTCCTTGCGGGGATCAGGAATGACGCGGACCACCAATGCGACGCCATGCTTATTGAGGAGGTCCATCGTTCGCCGGATGTGAGGCAGGCAACCGAGATCCATCGACTCCAAACCAGTCAGGTCGCCCAGCAGGCGGAAGCCCGGCTTCAATTCAGTCACGAGAACTTCGCAACGTTCCGCGCCGAGCCGGGAGTCTTCGGGGCTGACCATCTGTGAATATCTGATCGTTATCAGGTTTTTGGACGGATCGACTTCGGCTTCAAACATCGCAGCAAAGTGCCGCATGTTTGAGGCGATTGCAAGAATTGGCCCGCCTCACTGTCGCCGCTCGAGATAACCCTCGTCGGTCTTTTCTTCGATCAGCAGGGCCATGGCGTTCGCGGCGGCTTGCGCGTCCGCGAAGGTCTTGGTTTTGGACTGGCCGTTCGAGCCGATGCGCCCCCAGCGCGTCGTCATGGCGTTGCCGGAAACCGAGACTTCCCAAAACTTGTTGGAGGTTCCCTCTGTGAATTCAAAGTGCCGGGGCGTGCCAGTCGCGGCAGAGGGTTGAGTTACTATGACGGGTGTTGAGACAGCAGGAGCAGGCTTGGCTTCGGCCTTCGTCGGCGGCGAAGCGGTTGGTGCGGGCATTGCGGTTCCTTCAACGCGAACACCAACGTAACTCGGAAAGCGCGGCACACCGGCCTCGGACAGTTCCTGGTAGCGGAACGTTACCGCGACGCCGACGGCCGGCGGGTTCGCGCGCTCACGATCACTGAACCCGGTGCCAATGGCGAAGTCAGTGCCATCCGGCAAGCGAACCAGCAACGCGCCCAACCGGCCCGCGTGTTTGCCCGTGCCCGCCTGATGGCCAACAATCACCGCCTCGGCGTCATGGAAGGTCTTTACTTTCAGAAGCGTGGACGAGCGGCCAGCGACGTATTTCGAGCCCGGCTGCCGCAGCATGAGCCCTTCCCCGCCCAGCGACTCGACTCGCGCCAACTCAGTGCGTAACGCCTCCAGGCTGCGGCATCGCTCTTGAGCGTGCGCCTGCGCGAACTTCGAGCCGCTTTTGGCCAGTGTGTCTTTCAGAAAACCAAGCCGATCTTCAAATCCACCCGAAGCCGCCGGCGCGTCAAAGACTAGGAACCGCACTTCCTTCCAAAGATCGGTCTTGTCCTGGCGTCGGACGATGCTGACGGTGCGCTGGAATTTCTTGCGATCGATCCACAACTCCCCATCGAGCGGCACAGCGGGGAGGCCCTCGATGAACCAGGCGGGCGCGTGATATAGATTGCCCTGTCGCGAAAGGAATTGCTGGCCATCCCAGTAAGCCCGCACGCCGTCGAGCTTTTCGCTCATCCACCAATCGGAAAGGTCCGCGGCGTTGTCCCAACTCTCAGCCAGGAGCAACGGCGGTCCGGCAACTTCCTCGCCGTCCGCGCTGGCCTTGACCGGACGCTGGGGCAGCGCGCCGCCAATGCGCGCTTCCTCGGCGGCCTCACCCCGAAGTTTGCGCAAATGTTTGCAGGTTCGCTTCTCAATGCCGATCGATTGATTTCGCCACGCGGGACAGCTACAGGAATAGACACCGCCGGTGTTTTTGAGCACGTAGGGTTTCGCGCCCGAGCCCTGCATCTCGCAGCTCTCGCCGTCCTTCAAATCTGGCATGGCCTGATGGTATCATGGTGCGGCCTGGTGGCAATCAAAGTCTTTACAAACTGGTTTTCTCATCTCCTGAGCCACGCCACGAGATTGCGTCGGAGCTGTTCGCGGTTGGCGGCGTCATAGAATTCTACTGGGTTATAATCATCCGTGAGGATGATGCCGTTGTTCAGATCGGGCTCGGGCGTTTCGGAGAAAGTGCTTTCCACGTCATCGCGGCAGGCGCGATGGACCTGGCTGAAGTCGGTCGGGTGGAAAATCTTGAGCTCCGGCTGGTCGGAAGCAACGAACAGCATGTTGTGACCGGGAATGTGATGAATCCGCACGCTGGCAAAAACGCCTTTGAGCGTCTTAAAGAGCGAGGCGGATAGAAAATCGTGTTTCGGGCTGAGGTCGCCAAACGTGTTGATGACGAGCACGCCGTTGGAGCGTAAAACATGCCGCATGGCGGCGAATGCTTCCCTGGTCATCAAGTGCGAAGGGCAGGAGTCGCCGAGGAACGCATCCAGAATCACCGCATCGTACTTTTTCGAGCAGCGATTGAGAAATTGCCGCCCGTCGCCGATCGTGAGGTTCAGTTGATCCAGCGGGCAATCGAAGAAGTCCCGCGCCACGGGAACCACCGCCGGATTGATTTCGACAACATCCACCTTCGCGTGATCCCGCGCGAGTTCGCGGGGAACGATACCCACGCCCATTCCGATGCAGAGCGCGTCGTCGATTTTCGGCGTATAGGCAACGGCCAGGCCATGGAGCATGTAAGTGAACATGGCCGTGCTTTGTTTGTTGCTGATGTCGTAAATGTTTTGGAACAGTAGGTCGTTCATGTAATAACGACGGCTGGTGGCCGAGTTGGTCACGTCCGCGACCATGAGTTGGCCGAAGTTTGAGTTGCCGCGAAAAATCACCTCCGCACCCGGCATCGGCGAGCGATTTTCCCTGGCGACACCCATGCCGCCCACACCGAGTCCGGCCATGCCGATCAGAAAGACGAGTGCCACTGGCGCCGGTTTTCTGCCCCAGGCAATGAAGTATCCCGCCGTCACGCACATCAAAGCGCCCGCGGAGATCAGCATGGTGGTGGAATTGGGCAGGTATGGAATGAGGACATAGCCAATTAGAATCGTGCCGGCAAAACTGCCCAGCGTGCTGATGGCCGTGAGGCGGCCAACATTGTTTCCGACATTGCTGACGGCGGAAGTGAGCATGCGCACGAAAAATGGTCCCACCATGGCCAGCAGGGCCAGCGGGATGAAAAAAAGAATGGCCGAAGCCAGCAGCGAGCCGAGCGCCAGCCGAAAATCGAGGCACCAAAAGGCAACTGGCTTGACCAACACGACGGTGACGCAAAGATACACCGCCGCCACGAGGATTGCGCCATATAGCCGGCCCAGGTTTTGCGCCCGATCCACGAGCCATCCGCCCGCGTAGTAGCCCGCCGCCAGCGCCACCAGCGTGACGGCGATCTGGGCCGTCCAGACGAAATGGGAAGTGCCGACGTAAGGAGCGAGCATTTTCGCGCCCAGGATTTCCACGACCATAATGACCATGCCGGTGGTCGCCGCGGTGAAGTACAAATATTGCCGCAGTCGCGGAGAGGGGCTCGGGCTCGCGGCTGGCGTGACGGCAGGCATCTTTCGCATGGAGGATTTTGTACCGGTGCCAAAGGGAAAATGAAATGGAAAAGGGCGAATTTGGCGGATGAGCCGCTACGCGTCCAAGCGGATGCACGCGCATGGAGTCCCGCCCTGAGGCGGCAGGGGCAACGGAACCATGATGTTAAAAACTTCCAACGTGCTCGACCATGCGATAGCTCCGCCGGCTAAAGCCGGGACTCCATACCTAGGAGCCAAAGTTTCCAATTGCCAGCCCGTCTCCCGCCAAACCACAATGAGCTCATGATTAACCCACAGGTCGATCTTAAAACGCGGGCGCGACAGGCGATGATCGAGGCCGGATTCCAGCCGGACTTCCCGCCCGAGATCAATCGCGAACTTCAGGCAACCGCCAGCGCGCCACCAAAACCTGTGGACCCACCACGCGATTTGCGCGCGCTGCTGTGGTCTTCCATCGACAACAAGGAATCGCGCGATCTCGACCAAATTGAATACGTGGAGCAAACCGCGGACGGCACGTTGCGGCTGCTCATTGGGATCGCGGATGTGGATGCGATGGTGGCCAAGGATTCCGCGATCGATCGCCACGCGGCCGCCAACTCCACGACCGTCTATACGGGCATCTCCATTTTCCCAATGTTGCCGGCGGAGCTTTCGACCGACCGGACCTCGCTCTTAAACAATTGCGACCGCACGGCATTGGTAATCGAGTTGCACATCCAAGATTCCGGCGAGGTGAGTTGCCACGAGGTCTATCCCGCTTTGACTCGCAACCAGGCCAAACTGGCCTACGAGAGCGTCGGCGCGTGGCTGGAAGGCCGGGGAGCGATTCCTCCGGCCATCGCGAGCGTGCCCGGAATGGAGGCGCAAATCCGTTTGCAACGCGAGGCGTCCGAGCGGTTGCGCGGGCTTCGCAAGGCCCACGGCGTGTTGGCGTTCAGTTCGGTCGAAGCGACTCCTGTCGTGGAGAACGGCCAGGTGAAGGACCTCGTCATTTCGCGCCAGAATGCGGCGACCCACATCATCGAGAGCTTCATGGTCGCGGCGAACGTGGCCATGGCGCTACATCTCAAGGACCATGGAACGCTTTCACTCCGGCGCGTGGTGCGGACACCCAAGCGCTGGGACCGCATCCAGGCGATCGCCGCGCAAAAGGGCGCGCGCCTGCCCGACACGCCCGATCCCAAGGCGCTGGCGGATTTTCTCGATCGCCAGCGGCAGGCTGATCCGGAACATTTCCCGGATTTGTCACTGGCCGTCGTGAAGTTGCTCGGGCCCGGCGAGTACATCGTGGAACTGGCCGGCCAGGAACACGTGGGGCACTTTGGCCTGGCGGTGAATGACTATACTCACTCCACCGCGCCCAACCGCCGGTTCGCCGATCTGGTGACGCAACGGCTATTGAAAGCCGTCGCCGCCGGGACCGCCACTCCTTATCCGGAGCCGGAATTGACGCGAATCGCCGCGCACTGCACCGAGCGCGAAGACGCCGCCCGCAAAGTGGAGCGGTTGATGCGGAAAATCGCCGCCTGCGATTTGCTGCGGCAGCGCCTTGGCGAGGTCTTTGACGGCATCATCACCGGCGCTTCGCCCAAAGGCACCTACGTGCGTCTGCTCAAACTGCCCGCGGAAGGCATGATCGTCCGCAACGCGCGCGGCGTGGACGTGGGCGACAAGGCGCGAGTGCGGCTGGTCTCGGTGGATATGGACAAGGGGTTTATTGATTTCGAGCGGATTTAATCGCGACGGTGGATAAAGGCAAAAAATTCGCCACGCGCTCCCATCACTGCCGCACTCGGAAGAACCGCTGCGGCTCGAGGGTCATATTATTGGTGTACGGGGAGGTTGCGCCCAAAATATCGATGTAAGAACCAAGGACATTCGTCGCGGTTTGCAGCGACCATCCCGGCGGCCAGGTCAGTATCAGATTGTTTCCCTGCCGCGCAAAAACAACGCTCGGCAAGATCACATGATCCGGAACCACTTCACCGGTGCTGAGGATTTTCGCCGAATAAAGATTCGATGAATAATTGAACTGAATCTGGCTCAATTCCGCAGGCGTCAACCCTGACTGATTTGTTCCGAACTTCAACTGCTCCGCGCCGCCGCCAGAAAGATTTCCATTCCAGTTGGATACCACCAGCAATGCGCCGCCGGTCCAACTCTCGCCGCTGCTGTTCGCGAAGCTCAGCCGGCTGGCGCTGCCAGCCAGATCGATGAGCGCGTTGCTCGCGAGGATAAAACGCCCGAGCTGTTCGACGGCATTGCTGATCACCAGCGTGTGCGAAAGGCTGCAAGTTCCGGGATTGCTGATGCGATTCGTACTGGAGTCGCCAATCATCCAGACACCGCCCACATTGATGTTACTGACGGTCAGCATTCCACCAAGCAGCTTGTAGTTGCTGTAAATCTTCGGTCCCGGCTCGATAAAGCCGCCGAAAGCAAGCGAATTGCCGACGGTCAATACGCCGCCGGTCTGGAGGATGCTGCCGCCGTCCGTGACGGACAGATTCGAACAGGTCAACGTGCCACCGGACAAGTTCACCGCGGTGGTGAAGTACGTCTGGCTACCGCTGGCGTGCGCCTGAATCTCGGCCACTAGTGCGATTCCGTTGGATTGGTTGAGTGCGGCGTCTCCGGAAGTGGCGTCCATGTTCATGGAGCCGGCGGACAGTGTTCCACCGTTCAGTTGGTACACAGCCGGGTGAGGTTCATTTGGACTGAATGCGCCGCCGATAAGGTTCAGCGCATTGGTGATGACGTGTGTTCCGCCATTCTGATTGAGAGTGACGCCGCCAAAGTCATCCGCGTCAATCGACACGTTATTGTCCGCGAGCAAACCACCGTTTAACGTGAAGCTCGGGCTGATGCCGAAAAGGCCGGGCTCGATGGACACCTGCGTGGTCCGATTTGTCCCGCCCGCCTGAAGATAGGACGATGTCGAGTTATCCTCGCCCAAAAGCGTCAATCCACCGGGAAGGCTGAGGTTCCCGCCGTACAACGCATACGTGCCGCCGCCGCTGGCACCGCCCCCTGCGCTGAGGCCAAAAGCTAAATTCGTGATGAGCGCCGTGCCGTCGTACTGGTTGAAACGGCCTGAGTAAAACTGGCCAATCACCACCTGGCCCCCTTCGAAAAGGCCGTTCGTCAGGTTATACATGGCGTTTTGGAGATACATCGGCGCGCCCATTGTGCCAACAAAGCCGCCGTCCTGATTGATTTGCGAATTCGTGACGGTGATCGTGCCGCCCTGAACCTCGAGGCCAGAATTGAAATTCAGAATCTGCGCGCCGTCCCGCAACGTCAGCCCGTTCAAGACCGTCAGCGGGACTGTGGTGCCGAAGAAATTCAGGAGGAGAGTATTCTCGGTGTTCGTGGCGCCCTGAATCGTCAGGTTGTTCACGGTCATGGAGCCGGGAAAACTGATTGGCGTGGAGGGATTGATGGCGACAGCCTTCCAACCGGAATTCGTGATCAGGACCGATTGCGAACTGTCGGGCAGAACACCCAGAGACCAGGATGACGCGTCATCCCAGTTGCCGCTGGCTGGATTTATCCAGGAATTCACCACTCCCGAATTTGAGATCGCGTGACCCGGGACGACTTCGCCATCGGAGAGAATCCGAGCGGAATACGTTCCATTTGGCAACCCCGCCGGATTGCTGAATTGCATCCGGCCAAGTTGCTGCGAGGTCAATCCAGAGGCGCTCGTCCCGAAGAAGAGCTGCTGCGAGCCGCCGCCGGTAAGCGATCCCGACCAATTCTGAATCGTCAAGCGTCCGTCGCCGGCCCAGGGAACGCCGCTGCTGTCCGCGAATCGAAGCACGCACGAGCCGGACGGGAGGTTCACGGACGAATTCGTGCCTGATCCGAGTTGTAATTGGCCTAATTGCTCGCCCGCCGTCTGCTCCACCCAGCCGCCACCCGCGAGAAGGACGTTGTCGAGCCCGCCGAACGAGCCACCGGCATGCAGGAAGATGGCCTGTCCGGTCACGTGGATATTGTCCGCAATCAAGAGCCCATTGGTAAAGTTATAGCTCGAGTTGCCGCCGACGAACAGCAGGCCCAGGACTTCGTTCGTGCCACCCGATTGCTGGATGGAGCCGACGAGGGAAAAGGCGGTTTGCCCATTTTGCGTGAGATTGCTCACGATAAGAAGCCCACCGTTCAGCACATAACTTGACACCGAGTCGAGAGTCACCACTCCGGCGCTGTTGGTTCCTCCGGTTTGATTAACGAGGCCCATCGTCATGTTGATGGTTGGAGTTTCCAACTCGCCGCCGCTGAGCCCGTAAGTCGCAGTTTGGAGCCCGAGTCTCGTATCGAACACGCCATTCATGGAGATGCCACCGCTGCGGAAATAACCGCCGCTCTGGTCAAAGCTGCTGCCAAAGGATCCCAATCGCGATGAAACTGTCGGCAAGGCCAGGTTCGAAGCCGTCAGCACCCCACCTTGGAGAGCGTAGCTGCCGACGCCCATGGTGATGTTCCCGGCGTTATTGGCGCCGCCGGTTTGCACAACTGCTCCGGCCCCAAAAGAAGATGGGGAAAGTTCCGAAGGTCCCACCTCAAGGTCGCCTGGAACCAGGAGACCGCCGGAGAGTTGGTACACACCCGGGCCTCTCAAACCCAGACTGCTGATGTTGGTGCCACCCCATTGGCGGAAAACACCGGCGTACGGTTCGTCCATCTCCACGCTTCCGTTCAACATTCCATCGAACAAATCGTAATCTCCACCGTCTGTAAAAATGACGGCGCCGACATTCGTTCCTCCCTGCTGGTTGAAGTGCCCGAAAATGAATTCGCCTGGCGCCGAGAGCAAACTGTTGGTGATACTGTAAGTGCCGGATCCGCCGACCTCCAGAAATCCGGCCGTCACTTGGGAACCCTCGCTTTCATTGAAGGTGCCGTCCACCTCGAATTCGCCTAAATGCGAGTTATTGGTCCCTAATGCATTGTTCACAGTCAGCCCGGACGAAAACATCACCACGGCTGAATTGGAATCGCCAATGACCAGACTTCCCGGGGTGTTCGAGTCCACGCCGATCACGAGCGGCGAGCCGGTTCCGGCGAAGTTCAGGAGCAGCGTGTTGAAGCTGTTCGTTGGCGACGTAATCGTGACGGAATTCACGGCCAGTGCTTGGGGAAAATTGGATGCGGTGGATAGCTGGATGGCCACCGCTTTCCAACCCGTGTTCGTGATCATCACCGACTGCGAACTGCCGGGCGGAACACCCAATGACCAGTTCGACGCCTGTTCCCAGTTGCCGCTGGCTGGATTTATCCAGGAATTCACCTGTGCCGAAACGGAGGTTGAAATGAATGCCACCGATGCGACGAAGCACAGCGCGCGTCCCATTCCCGCAGCCCGACATATTGAAATTAACATAGGGTTGACTCGTTAAATATTTGTCGGCCCATTCTGGGACGCCCGAGCCCCTGGCGATAGGGAGCAGTTTGCCGTAATTGAGGCGCGGTATTCTCCTGCCCAACGGCTGCTTGACTAACCGGCTCGCCACGCTTGGCCCCGCAGGCGCGGAGCGCGGGTTTAGCGGGGCCGTGGACCACGCCACGATTGAGAGAGCTGAAAGAAATCTTCAGAAATTACTTGCGCGGGTGAGGTGGACGTGCTTTAGTTGGCGGTGTTGGTGACGGATGGGAGGGCCGGCGCGAAGCGCCGGAAGATCCAATGACAAATGACCAAGGCCCAAATGGGCGTTGGGGAGCTTGGCGGCAGCAGATTTTACCCCCGCTCCGTTGAGAGCGGGTATGGTTCTTTGACAATCAAAATGAGTCCAAAGTCTCGCAAGCCAGGGTCCCGTTATCTCAGAAGCTGCGGCGCCGGGCCAACGTCAGAACTGAGACATTTTGGCGCATTAGGAACGCTCCGTGCATAGCGGGGAATTAAACCTGCGAGGCGAGAAATTAAGGCGAATTAAAGTAAATTAAACCAAATTAAACCTCTTTTTTTCGGCGCGGGGAAGTCAATTCCGAGGCCAAAAACGGCCTAAGCGGCTGTCGGATAGTGGGTTGTGCAGGTTTTAGTGGCCCTTCGCTGTTTTCGGTGGAATAAGCGTCCATACGAGCCGTTACGCGGGGTGCTTCTGGCACACCCTCCGGGGTGCTGGAAGCTTGGACAGCTATCCGGGGGTGTCGCTAGCGCTCAACCGCCCGGCTACCTTCTGTCACGGCTCCGCCGTGAAGGGGAACTCAACAGCCATCCAGGATCAGGAACTCCGCCGAAACCGGCGAAGAACCATTTATGTAGCCAAGTGGCCGGGAGCGTCATTCTGGCACACCTTCCAGGGCCGGGAGTTCCTGCCGGGCGATCCGGAGGTGTCGCTGGCGCTCAACCTCCGGCTAATCTTTGTCACAGCTCTGCCGTGAAGGCTACTGCCCAACGCTGACCGGGGCCTGCGATTCTGGCTATTCGTTCCGCCGCCCGACGCTGCGCTTCCGCCTTCGCTCGGAAGTTTCCGCCGCCAAAGTTGGGGTCAACACCCACTCGCACCCGGAGGTCACATTTTGGAGAATCGCGAGCGTCACATTTTTCGCGCGAGGGCGCGAGTGAACAACCTGCTCCTGGACAGAGGACCCGGCCGGAGGAAAACCCAAGTACAGCAAATGAAGAACAAGACTCGTATTCTGCTGACCGCACTTGGCCTGGGGTTGGGCGCATGGTTCACCACGCCGGCCCAGACGATCCTGCCGCAACCTGAGCCGCCGTTCAAAGGCGTCATCGGACGCACCTACAAGGACTCCAAGCCGGAGAAAATCCCGATCATCACCGCGCCCGAGGGCGCGCCCAACGTCCTGCTGGTGATGATCGACGACTGCGGTTTCGGGCAGTGGGGCACGTTTGGCGGCCAGATTCCGACGCCCAGTCTCGACCGCCTGGCCAAAAGCGGCTTGCGTTATACCCGCTTCCACACGGCCGCGTTGTGCTCGCCCACGCGCGCGGCCATTCTCACGGGCCGCAATCATCATTCCGCGGCCACCGGCGTGATCACGGAACTTGGCACGGGTTTCCCCGGCTACACCGGGCAGATTCCCAGGAGTTGCGCGATGGTTTCCGAAATTCTCCGGCAGCACGGCTACAGCACCGCCTTCTTCGGCAAGAACCACAACACGCCCGACTGGGAAACCAGTGTCTCCGGCCCGTTCGACCGCTGGCCGACCATGCAGGGATTTGACCACTTCTTTGGTTTCAACGGGGGCGAGGCCAACCAATGGCAGCCCGCGCTTTACGAGGACACGCGGCCCGTCGAGATGGAAGTCCCCAAAGGACGCGAGGGCGAATACACCTTGAACGACGCGCTGGCGGACAAGTGCATCGAATTCATCGATCATCAAAAATCGGTCACGCCGGATCGGCCGTTCTTTATTTATTACGCGCCGGGAGCAACCCACGCGCCGCATCATGTGCCGAAGGATTGGATCGCAAAGTTCAATGGCCAGTTCGATCAGGGTTGGGACAAATATCGCGAGGAAACCTTCCAGCGCCAGCTCAAGCTGGGCCTCATCCCGCCCGACACCAAGCTCACCCCGCGGCCCAAGGAGATCCCGGCGTACGATTCGTTCAGCGCGGACAGCAAGCGCGTCGCTGCCCGGTTGATGGAAGCCTTCGCCGCCTTCACCGCCCAAACCGACTTTGAGGTCGGCCGTATTTTGGACGCACTGGATCGGACCGGACAGACCGACAACACGCTGGTCATGTGGGTAATTGGCGACAATGGCGCTTCCATGGAAGGCACGCTCGCCGGATGCTTCAATGAAATGTGCTCTCTCAATGGTCAACAGGAGGATGCCGGTTTCATTATGAAACACCTGGACGAGATCGGCGGACCCAAGAGCTACAACCATTTCCCCGTCGGCTGGGCCTGGGCCATGAACACTCCCTTCCAATGGGGCAAGCAGGTCGCTTCCCACTTTGGCGGCACCCGCAACCCGCTCGTCATCTCCTGGCCCAAACGCATCAAGGACACCGGCGGGATTCGCGCGCAGTTTTATCATTGCATCGATCTCGCTCCGACCATCCTTGAAGCCGCCCACATTCCCCAGCCCACCGAGGTCAATGGCGTGCAACAAAAGCCCATTGAAGGGATCAGCATGGTTTACAGTTTCGATGATGCGAACGCTCCGGAACACCGTCTCAGGCAATATTTCGAGATGCTCGGGAATCGCGCGATGTATAATGAAGGCTGGGTGGCGGCCACCTTCCACAAGCTGCCTTGGGGCAACGAAGTTCCGCCCCCGTTCGACCAGGACGTCTGGGAGCTCTACAACATTGAGCATGATTTCAGCGAGGCGAATGACTTCGCCAAACGGGAGCCGCTACGTTTGGCGCAACTCCAGGACCTCTTTTGGAAGGAGGCCGAAAAATACCAGGTCCTGCCTCTCGACGACCGCACCACCGGACGATTAGATCCCAGCTTGCGTCCCAGCCTCATCGCCGGGCGGACTGAGTTCACCTATCTTCCGGGTGCGTTTCGCATCCCGGAGAGTTCGTCTCCCAACGTAAAGAACAAATCACACTCAATCACCGCTAGAGTTGTCATCACCACCAATATGGCCGAGGGCGTGCTGGTGGCCGCAGGCGGCGTTGTCGGCGGTTATACCCTTTACATCAAGGACAACCGGCCAGCCTATGAATACAACTGGTTCACGCAGAACCGGTACAAGATTGCCTCCAATCAAAACATTCCCCCAGGTCCCGCCACCATTCGCGTCGAATTCAAATACGATGGCGGTGGCCTGGCCAAAGGCGGCACGGTCACCCTCTTCGTGAACGACCAAACTGTCGCCCAGGGACGTGTGGACAAGACCATTGCCGGTCGTTATTCCGCCGACGAAACCTTCGACATCGGTCGCGACACCGGTTCACCCGTATCGGATGAATACGAGTCTCCATTCGAGTTCAATGGCACGATTAAAGACGTGGTGATAAATCTGCACCCCCCCAGTGCGCTGCCGCCCACCGGCAGGCCGCCGGCACGGCCTGGAAAGCCGCAGGGATCGGTGCCGTCAGGATCGAATGGAGGACGAGCAGATGCCAATGGCCCGGGAAGCGTTGATCAGTGGCCGGAAAGTGAACGTTTGCGGTACCAAGCCATTATGGAACGCCTGGCGCTACACGATTGAGGGCGGTTGCCAGGAGCAGTGGGCAGTACGCAACGTCTGCACCCTGATTGGCGCCCCCTTTACCGGGGTGAATAAGGGAGTGGCGGGCACCCTGATTGGGAAGCAGATTTTTTCATGGATCAAACGGTTACATCAAAGGCACATTTCAGCATCCCATCGATCATCGCGATCATCGCCGCCTTTGCAAGCTTCAGCACCGGGGCCATATGGGGATTTGTTCTGGCCATCGTGGCCATCCTATTTGGCATCATCGGCGTCGCGCTGTCCATGTCGCCCAGCATCCGGGGAGGCATCATCAGCATTTTCGCCCTGGGCGCGGGATTCATCGGCATCGTGGCGGCCTTGATCAAAGCGATTCGTTACATCCTTTGAGGTGGAAAATACTCGCCGGCTCAAATCTGCGTGCCCATGAATTTTTGGGCTTGCCGCGGGATGAATTCGGCACAGTATAAAGGCGAACGTGGCCCGGCTCGCCGGATACCGCGCGTCCAACGAAGGAACCTGAACGCCTATGCCATCGCCATCCGCCGACCCGATACAACATGTCGTGCTTTTAATCCTGGAAAACCATTCGTTCGACCAGATGCTGGGTTGTTTTCAGGAAAAATACCCGAAACTGGACGGCATTGATGCCGCCAAACCGCCGCGCTCCAACCCGGACGACAGCGGGAATCCGGTTTTCCAAAAGCCGACCACGGAGCGCCAGATGCAACTCGACCCGCACCACGAGGTCGTGCATGTGAAAGCGCAGCTTGAGGATTGCAATTCCGGGTTTGTTAAGAATTTTATCGCCTCACACGAACCTCGCACGGAGGCGTTGCAACTGAGCCCTTGCATCATGGGCTATTATCCGCGGGGCTTCCTGCCGGCGCTCCACACGCTCGCGGAGAATTTTGCCGTTTGCGACCACTGGTTTTCGTCGTTGCCCGGACCAACGTGGCCCAATCGCTTTTTTGCCCTGACAGGGACCTCGTCCGGAAAACATGACATGCCCGAAGACGGAGCGCATAAATCAGACCTGGACGGGTTCTTCGAGCAGAACCAGGACACGATTTTTGACCGCCTGTCCGGCAAGGGAATTCATTGGAAGGTCTATTTTCACGACATTCCCCAAACCTGGGTTTTGCGGCATCAACGCGAGCCGGAAAATGCCATGCGTTACTTTTCGATCGACCACTTTTACAAGGATGCCCGGGGCTTGCCGGACGACTTCCCCGCGTTTTGCCTGATCGAACCTGATTACAACGGGACGGACGAAAACGACGACCATCCGCCGCACGACATCATGAAAGCGGAAAAGCTGATTGCGGATGTCTATAATGCCTTGCGGGCCAACCAGGAATTGTGGAGATCGACTTTGTTGGTCGTTTTCTATGACGAACATGGCGGTTTTTATGATCACGTTTCGCCGCCCAAGGCGGTTTTTCCGGATGAGATCAGCCAAAGTACCGGCTACCCTTTTGATCGCCTGGGAGTGCGCGTGCCGGCGCTGCTGGTTTCTCCGTGGGTGGACGCCGGATTGGTGGACACACAATTCGACCACACGAGCCTGTTAAAATATCTTTGCGACAAGTGGGGGTTGGCCTATCTCGGCCAGCGCACGGCCGAAGCGAAAACGATTGCCCCCAACATTCGCACCACGGGCGCGCCGCGGCAGGATACTCCGGCCTGGATTCAGATCACCAACGCGCAACTCCAGCCACCCGATCCGGAGGTGGAAGAAGAGGCCGCCAACGTGATGAATGCGCATCACATTGCCTTGAGTTATCTGGCGGACTATTTGAAAGCGCAGGTGGATGAGGAGGTGCCTGTGGCTGTGTCGGCCTGGTCGAGGGTTTGGGAAGAGGTCAAGGGGCTCTTTCATCCCGCAAGGTTGCTCGCCGAGACGCCGCTCACGCCGGCTCAACGGTATGAACATGCGCAGGAAGTGTTCCCGTTGTTTTTGAAACAGCAAAAGCAGAAGGCGGTTTCCGTTTTGGCCGATAAGATTCGAGACACCAGCCTGCCGGACCAGGTTCGCCGTCACGCCGCCCGGGCGTTGGGAGAACATGTCGGAAGAAGGTTCCATCGCGAGGCGGACCCGCTTGCTTCAGCCACGCGATGGCTGGAGAAGCATCACCACTAGCCCGGGTCATCGGAAACAAAGGTCGCCATGTGGCATCGGCAACGTTTGCGGTTAGTTCACCGTAAAGGGTCCTCGTTTTTGTATTACTGACCCCTGCCAATCAGAGCCGTTCCCGCCCCGCGTAGCCGCTGTCGATGTCATGCCAGAATTCGATGTCTTCCTCGTCCTTTTCCCAGCAGAGAAAAACCTCCTTGCCGCCGATGAGCGCGGGGAAATCGATGAGCCCACGCGGCAGGTCTTTGATCAGGATCTCGCGGTCCTGGAATTTTCGGAGCAAATCCTTGATGTCCACCAGCAGCCGCATCGATTTGTTGACGAGTTCGCCGCCCACATCGTGGCCGGCGGGATGTGATCCCGCCAGGCGCCGTTCGTTCTGTTGGAGTTCCAGCCGTGACGCTTCCAATCGCTCCAGCCATTCGCGGAGGACGGGAAGCAGCGCGCGCGCCTCATCCCGGGTGTAATGTTTCTTAAAACGGTGCGCCATCCGTGGTTAGTTTAGGTTCAGCCGCTGCTCAAATTGCTTTCGTCCCCGATCCGCCAAAGAACCTATTCGGGCAGGGCGCGTTTCCATGCGCGCCGACGACTGCCAGCCCTACGACACAGATTCCGAGGGACGATTTGCCCTCAACAAGTCTCACTGCTTCAACCCGCTGGTTTTCGCCGGGCTGCCTGGTTCCGCCGCGCCCGGTTTCGATTCGAGCTTCTTGCGAATTTCTTCATTGGGTTCAACCGCCAGCGACTTCTTCCACGCTTCCCGCGCCTTCTCGGACTGCTTGAGGGCGGCATAGATATCGCCCAGGTGATCGAACAAGGTCGCATCCGGCTCTTCGGAAAGCTCCACCGCCTTCAACTCCTGCGAGAGCGCGTCGCCCGGCTCGTCCAGTTTGTAGAGCACCCAGCCGAGACTGTCCAGATAGGCCGCATTCGTGGGCGCAAGCTTGACCGCCTTCTCGATCATGTCGCGCGCATGATCGAGCTTCAGGCCGTGCTCAGCGAGCATGTATCCGAGATAGTTCAACGCCTCCGGATACTCGGGCTCGAGTTGCAGCGCCTTTTCGAAATATTTCTCCGCCTGGTCAAGATCGCCCTTGCGTTCATGCGCCGCGCCCACTTGAAAGTAAAAGAACTTGTCCAACGGCCGCGGCGGACTAGCCGCCCGCGCCTGCAATTCGGCCGCGGTGAAATGGTTCACCGCGTTCGTATAATCCTTCTCCCGGCTGTAGGCGAGCGCCGTCAGAAATTCGCCCATGAAGTTCTCCTGGAATTTCTTGCGCGCCTGTTCGAGGGTTTGCAACGCGGCCTTCGCGTGGTCCAGGTTGATCTGGACCTCGGCCAGTTCGTAATACACCGCCGCGGAATCATCCTTCAAAAGCAAGGACTTCCGAAAATTGTCCTCCGCCTCGGGAAGATTTTTTGCGTCGTAAGCCAGCGCGCCCAGAAAGTAATATGCAGTCGCATTGGCTGGATCATCCCGGAGCATGGCTTGAAGCTGCTCCTTCGCCTTCTCGCCTTGATTGCCGCGCAAATAGAGGTCCGCCAACTTCGCCCGCACTTCCTCGCGCAAGGCCGGCAATTCCCCGTAACGATCCAGCAATTGGATGTAAACCTGGATCGCATTCGTCGAGTCGCCGCTTGCGTTCAAGCTGTCCGCCAGCCGCAACTGAAGCTGCGGATTGGTTGGGTTGCTCCTGGCCGCGCGTCGCAGGACTGCCAGAGCGCCAGCGGTCGTTGCGTCCTTCTGCGAAGGCGCCTGGCGCTCGAGGCTGGAGTAGAACTCGGCCACGGCCACGAGAAACTCAGGTGATGTGCCCGGTTGCCGGGCCGCCCGGTCCAGGGCCGCCAATGCCTGTGAGATTCGGCCTTTTTGCAGATGGATCAGGAAAAGATTCCGATAGCCCGACAAGGACATCGGCGCGCGTTTGATCGCGGTTTCGCTGGCGTCAATCGCTTCCTTTTCCTTCCCGAGCCGCGATTGAACCAGCCCGAGCTGTGCGAATTCTTCGCCTGAAGCCTCGGGCAATTCGGTCGCCCGCAGTAATACGTCGAGCGCCTTTTCCGGCTCCTTCCGCCGGAGATACCGAGCGGACAAATCCATCACCAACTGCTCATTGGATGGATCGGCCAGGGCCGCTTTCGAGAATTCTTCCAGCGCCAGATCCGGTTGCTCATCGACTTCATACATCGTGCCCAAGGTATAGTGCGCATGGGCTTCAACCGCCTTGGGATCAACTTCGGAAGATTCGGGGCGCGCCTTGGACGCTTGCGAACCCGAAAGAGGTATCCGCACGTGAGGCGAAGCAGCGCACCCGGCCAAAAACAGCACGCTCAGGGCCAGTGGCAGTATAAACCATCTCAGAGCACGAAAAAACCGCATGCGGTAGAATACAGCGTGGAGGGCTGGCAATCAAGCTTGGAACCCATCCTGGCAGGGCGGGCACGAAATGACGCGCCCCACCGGATGGGCTTTATTGCGGAATGCTCGCCGCCCTCACCGAGAACGACGAAGGACTGCTTCAGAAACATCCGAACCGTCGCTGGCGGCGGCCAAATAGCGCCAAACGCGGCGACTACTTCTGCCAGGTGCGCTTCTTGTGGCGATTGGCGCGCAACTGCTTGCGGCGTTTGTGTTTGTTGATCTTCGATTTCCGACGTTTCTTCAGTGATCCCATATAAGTTGTTGGCAGACTTAGTAAACTACTTTGTTCAACGGATATTCAATGATGCCTTCGGCGCCCGCGGCTTTCAACTGCGGAATCAATTCGCGCACGACATGCTCGTCGATGATGGTTTCCACCGCCACCCAGCCCTGCTGGCTGAGATTGGATATGGTTGGGTTACGCAGAGCGGGCAGACTTTGCAACAACTTTGTCAGGTTACCCTGGGCGATGTTCATTTTCAAGCCGACCTTCGCCTCGGCTTCCAGCGCCCCTTTGAGCAACAACGCCAGTTTCTCGATCTTCTGCCGCTTCCATTTTTCCTTCCAGGCAGCGTGATTGGCGATCAACCGCGGCGTCGAGGAAAGCAGGGTGTCCACAATGCGCAGCTTGTTCGCGCGCAACGATGATCCGGTTTCAGTCAACTCCACGATCGCGTCCACGAGTTCGTGCGCTTTGAACTCAGTCGCGCCCCACGAGAACTCCACCTCGGCCTTGACTCCGTTCTTGCGCAGGTATTTTTTCGTCAGGTTGACGACCTCGGTGGCGATGCGTTTGCCTTTCAAGTCCTTTACCGACCGGATCGGGGAAGTCTCCGGCACCGCGAGCACCCAGCGAGCCGGCTGGCGCGTCGCTTTGCTGAACTGGAACTCCCCCACTTCATGCACTTTCGAATCGTTCTCCTGAATCCAATCGTGACCGGTGATGCCGCAATCCAGGTAGCCATGCTCGACGTAACGGCTGATTTCCTGCGCGCGGATCAGGCGGATTTGCAGTTCCTCATCATCCACGTAAGGAATGTACGAACGGCTGCTGACCTGGATATTGAATCCGGCCTTGGCCATCTTTTCGATGGTGGCTTCCTGGAGACTGCCCTTCGGCAACCCAAAACGTAAAATCGGCTTGCTCTTCATACTCAAACTCTGTTCCGCCCGCCTACCCAGACCCAGCGGGCCGGAAATCATGCAGTTTCGTCGCGCCGGGAGCAAGCAGGTAATGTAGAGCGGAAAGCTTTGACCATTCAGGAAGGAACATTGCAGTTGAACCACGAATGGACACGAATAAACACTAATAGAAGAGCGCCGAATGCAGACCTTTGGTGGCCAGCACAACTCCACTGAATAGGACGTGATTCCAATCCGACCCATGCACCTCCCTTTTAATTCCTGTCCATCCATGGTTTCCGACTGCATGGTTCCGGTTTAATACGGATAACTTCCGGGTTGCACAGAAAATTAGATTCATGCCGCCAAATTGCTCGACAACTTCCGAGACTTTGGGTAATAAATATGACCCAAGCTATGAGTTTTGCTCGAGGGAAGTTTAGCTGCATACGGTTTATCGAGGGTCTGGTTCTGTGCGTTAAGCGCTTCAGCCCAGAGTACGTGCTCATCCTGCTCCTCTCGATCGTTTTTTGCTTCGGTGCGAACGCGGGCTGTTTTCCAGCACCGGCGAACCTGGTCGGGTGGTGGCCGGGCGACGGCAGCGCCACCAACATCGCGGGCACCAACCAGGGCGCGCTCCAGGGCGGCGCGACCGCCAACACTCCGGGCTTCGTCGGTTCCGCTTTCAATTTTGACGGCACGAACGGCTTTGTTCAAATCACCAACGGGCCGTTGTTGCAGCCCACCAATCTCACGGTCGAAGCATGGGTGCGATTCAGCTCGCTGGACTCCGCCGGTTCAGGCGGCTCGCCCGCGGGCGACCAATACATCGTCTTCAAACAAAACAGCCGCAGCGGCAATTTTGAAGGCTACGATTTGAGCAAGACGCGCGTCGGCGGCGTGGATGTGTTCCGGTTCATGGTGGCTTCCGCAGCTGGGCTGGAAATCGAAATCCATTCCGCAACCACGGTGAGCACCGGCGCGTGGTACCATGTCGCGGCAACGCGCGGCTCGAACTTCATCCAGCTTTACGTCAACGGCGTGATGGAACGGCAGACCAACGTGGCCTTCCCGCAGGACTATGGTAATTTCCCGCTCTACTTCGGCACTTCGGGCCAGTCCTTCTGGGACCATAAGCTCAAGGGCAGCCTGGATGAAGTGTCGCTTTACAATCGCGCCCTTACCTCCAACGAAATCTCCGCGATTTACGCGGCGGGCAGCGCGGGCAAATGCAAGGGGCCGGACATCACGACGGAGCCGCAGGGCCAAACGGTCATCGCCGGCACGAACGTGGTGTTCACAGTCGTGGCCACGGGCTTTGGCTCGTTGAGTTATCAATGGCAATCCAACGGTGTGCCAATCGCAGGCGCCACCAATACGAGCCTGACACTGACCAATGTCCAATCCGGGGCCGCCGCCGATTACACGGTGGTGGTGAGCAATTCACTGGGTACAGTGACGAGCAGCGCGGCCACGCTCACCGTGCTGACGCCGCCGACCATCACGCAGCAACCGCAGCCGCAGACCGTTCTCATCGGCCAGGCGACCGCTTTCAGCGTGGCGGCGACCGGGACCACGCCGTTGACTTATCAATGGTACTTGAACGCAACTCCGATTGCCGGGGCCACGACCAACGCCCTGGCCATCAATCCCGCGCAAGGTTTCCAGGCCGGCCAATATTCCGTGGCCGTAAGCAACAGCGCGGGATTTGCCATTAGCTCGAACGCAACGCTGGCCGTCATCACCACCGCTGCCACCTTGCTCAACATGGATTTGGGTTATGCCGTTACTTCCTCCGAGACCGGTTTTGCCGCAATCGGCCAGACCAGTTCGGACTTTTGGAACTCGGATGACTGGCCGCTCAATGGATCCACGCCCAACTTGAAGCTGGCTGATGGCAGTGGCACGCAGGTCAGCCTGCTGATCTCGAACACGCCATACTCGGGATTGAGCAACGGCTCCGCCGATGCGATGTATGCCGGGTACGATCTCTCCACGATCTCTGGCAGCAGCACCTATACGCTCACCAACCTTCCGCCCGGCAGCTATGATGTTTATCTCTACAGTTCCGACGGCAAGGGCCAGGTCACGGTGGGTGCCACGGATTACGGGACGAAAACCTCTTTCGAAAACCCGGTGGCCAACCCCCCGGTGTGGCAGGAAGGAGTGCAGTATGCCGCGTTTCGAAACGTGATCGTTCCCGATGCTTCCACGCCGCTGGTCGTCACCATGCACACCGGCGTGTTTGGTTACGCGGAACTGTCCGGGCTGCAGCTTGCGCAATTTACCACCAACACCCTGGCCCCGTCGGTTTGGCAGAATCCGGCCGGTCTCATCGCCACCAACGGCAGCACCCTGGTGCTGCAGACGACGGGCACGGGCGTCCCCGCGCCTGCTTACCAATGGTTTTTCAATGGCGCTCCACTCACCAACAACGGCCATGTCAACGGCGCCAACGGCAATGTTCTGACCATTGCGAACGCGCAACCGGGTGATAGCGGCAGCTACTTCGTCCTGCTGACCAATCTGGTCGGCTCGGCCACAAGCATGGTGGCCGCGGTTTCCGTTGGGGCTCCGCCCATAATCACGCAAGCGCCGGTTGGTCAGACTAATGCTGTCGGCGTCAGCCCGCAGTTCACCGTTTCGGCCGACGGCAGTGCGCCTTTGGCCTGGCAATGGTTGTTCAACGGCGCGCCCATTACAGATAATGGACATCGTTTCGGCACGGCGACCAACAGCCTCACGATTTCCAACTCGGTGACAGGCGACTCCGGCGGTTACAGTGTGGTGGTGACCAACCTCTTCGGCAGCACCACCAGCATAGTCGCCACTCTGAGCGTTTTGAACCCACCGTCCTTCACCAGGCAGCCAGCCGGAGCGTCCGTGCCGCTGGGCTTCCCGATTTCTTTCAACGCCACCGTCACGGGCAGCGCGCCATTTGGCTATCAATGGCTGTTCAACGGCTCGCCTCTCACCAACGCCACGAGCCTGACACTCTCCATCACCAATCTGGCTGCCGGTCAATTTGGCAATTATCAAATCCTGGCGACCAATCTGGTCGGTGCTGTCACCAGCAGCGTGGCACAGTTGACGATCGGGCCAGTGGCGGCCTGGCCTCCCTCCATTTCGGCAGGTCCTCCCGCCCCGACCTTCCCCCCCGCCGGGGTCAGTAACGTCGTCGCAATCGCCGCCGGCTCGAGTTACAGCCTGGCGTTGCGCGTTGATGGGACCATCGTGGAATGGGGCATCAACGTTTCGGTTACCAATTTCCCGGCGAATCTTTCAGGCATTGTGGGGATTGCGGCGGGCGACAATCACGCGCTCGTCTTGCGCTCGAACGGGACGGTTTTCGCGTGGGGTTTGAATAACGCGGGCCAGACGAATGTGCCCACCAATTTGAGCAACGTGGTGGCGGTGGCCGCCGGAACCTCACATAGCGCGGCACTGCGCTCCGATGGCACGGTAGTGGTCTGGGGTGGCACAGCGACCGACGCACAGACCAACATTCCGGCCGGACTGTTTCCCGTGACCAGGATTGATGGCGGCGCTTTGCAGACCATGGCCCTCCGCGCTGACGGAACCGTGGTCAGTTGGGGCGGCATCAGGAACCCGGCGGTGCCCACAGGCTTGAAAGGTGTGGCCGGGATTTCCGCCTCACCGTCCTCGACAGGTTTTGACCTGGCGGTTGACACCAATGGCTTGGTGACTGCGTGGGGGTCCGGACCGGGAACGAATGTCCCCGCCGGATTGCAGGGTATCGTGGCGGTGGAGGCGGGTGGCTTCGAAGCGTCCCAGACCTTTGGGCTGGGCTTGCGTTCGAATGGAATGGTCATTGCTTGGGGATCGTCGTCCCCGTCCGGCGTGACGAATGTCCCCGCCGGTGTCTCTAATGCCGTGGCCATCGCCGCCGGGAGCAGCCACGCGCTGGCCCTCCTGAACGACGGGCGCCCGCTCCTGCTCCACCCGCCGGTTGGGGGGACGTTCTACAGCGGACGCGACCTCGTGTTGCCAGCGACAGCCGTCGGTAATGCGCCCCTGAGCTTTCAATGGTTCAAGGACGGCAGCGCCCTGGCCAATGCGACCAATCAAACGCTCGTCGTGCCATCGGCGCAGTCCGGTGACGCCGGCAATTACCAACTCGTCGTCAGTAACGCGCTCGGTGTCGCCCAATCCGTTTTCGTTCCCGTAATTATCGTGGACAGCCCGCCCGTCCTGATGTCGCAGCCGGCGGGCGGATACGCGTATTACGGCAGCCCGTTCTCGGTGAGCACGTCCGTCATCGGCTCCGGCCCGCTCACGTTCCAATGGCTCCAAAACGGCCTGCCCGGCCCTGGCGGCACGAATTACCTGGTCATTGACCGCACGTTGCCGCAGCACGGCGGCGCTTATCAATTGATCGCGAGCAATTCGTTCGGCGCGGTCACGAGCAGCGTGGCGCAAATCACTTTCAGCCGCGTGGCCGCGTGGGGCACCGGCCCGGCCTTGAGCAATGCGCCGGTGGATCTCGGCACGGTGACGGCGGTTGCATCGGGCTACTTTCATGCGCTCGCGATCAAACCGGACGGCACCGTGGCCGCGTGGGGCACCACGGCAAACGGTGTAACCAATGTCCCACCCGGTTTGAGCAACGTGGTGGCCGTCGCCGGCGGAAGTAGCTTCAGCGTCGCCCTCAAGGCCGACGGCACCGTCGTGGCCTGGGGCGCAGGCAGCGTCGGCCAAACCAATGTGCCCGCCGGTTTGAGCAACGTCGTTGCCATTTCAGCGGGAGCCAGTCATGTGCTGGCGTTGCGTTCGAACGGCACAGTCGTCGCCTGGGGATTGAACTCCACCAGCCAGGCGACTGTTCCGGCTGGCCTGAGCAACGTGGTGGCCGTCGCCGCCGGGTCAATTCAAAGCCTCGCCTTGCGAAACGATGGCACCATGGTCGGTTGGGGTGGCATCGGGAAGATTCCCTCGACCACGAACGTCGTTGCCATCGCCGCCGGCTACAGCCAGAGCCTGGCCTTGCAGGCGGACGGCACCGTGGTGGGATGGGGTGCGACCCCGCAGCCGGCTGGTGCGGCGCCACCGGCCGGATTGAGCAACGTCGTCGCCATCAGCGCGGGTGGCGGAGCGCAAGGCTTCTTCCACAGCATCGCTTTGAAATCGGACGGCACAATGGTTGGCTGGGGAAACAATAGTTTCGGACAGTTGAACGTGCCCGGAATGCTGGACAGCGCTATAGCCATCTCTGCGGGGGGCGGGAGTTCACTGGCACTCCTGAACGACCGCTCGCCGGTCGTCACCGCGCAACCTTTCAACCGTCACGCGGCTTCCGGCACAAACGTCACGCTTGCGGGCCTCTCTGTCGGCCAGCCTGCGCTCGGTTACCAGTGGTTCTTCAATAACGCCAGTCTCCCCGGCGCGACCAGCCAAACCCTGACGCTCCCCGGCGTAAATCGCAATTCACGCGGCCTTTACTCGCTGTCCGTCTCCAACGCGCTGGGCGCAACCAATTCGCTGGCCGCGCAACTCGACGTGGGCGGACCCGTGCGTCTGCTCCCACCCGCGGCCGGCGCCGACGGCACTTTAAGCGTGGCCTTGCAGGACAGTTTCGGCGGATCGCTTACCCCCGGCGACCTGGCCCATTTCGAAGTCCTGGCAAGCACGAACCTCGTGGAATGGACTCTCCTGCCCGGCGCGCTGGTTTACACCAACGGCGCGTTGCTCCTGCAAGACGGGCCGGCGGCGAATCATCCGGCCCGCTTCTACCGGATTTTGGAACAATAAGGCTGCGCACGGCAAAGCTCCCTTCGGCGGCGAAACCGGCCGCCGGGTTCTAAACTAATCTTAATATACCTGTTGACAGATTCCCTGGGTGGATGCAGAATGGAAGGGTAATGAAGGCCAAAGCCCGGAGCCCGAAGTTCCGGCGCTCAGAAGCTCCCGCTTGATCATCACGGCGGAGCAGGCCGAAAACCAAAATTCAAGGCCAGAGAAGAACCAGGAACCAACAACCCCAAGTTCGATGGCGCCGCTCACCGCGACGCCAGTCCGGGCTCCGAAGGCATTCGCGAGCGAGCGCATCGTCCCGGTCGCAGCCCGGGAGTGCGGCGCGCGAAGGCGGAATCAGGCCGCACAGGGGAAAATTAAGGCCAATTAAACCAAATTAAAGTAAATTAAACCTCAAAATTAGATTAAGACCGGTCCATGGAAGGAACCAGCTTGCCACAAGAGACCGAAATCCCGAGTCCGTCAGCCCTCCTCGCCGTGTTGAGCTTCGCCGCCGACAGGCACCGGAATCAGCGCCGCAAGGATAACGCGACGCCGTTCATCAATCATCCGATTGCGGTCGCCGAACTGTTGGCGCGGGTCGGACGAGTGACGGATGTCACCACCCTGCAAGCCGCCCTGCTCCACGACGTGCTCGAGGACACGTCCACCACTGCGGAGGAGCTGGACAAACACTTTGGCCCGGCGGTGCTGGCGCTGGTCCAGGAAGTGACGGACGACAAGAGCCTGCCCAGCCCGCAGCGCAAGCAACGACAAATTGAACACGCCCCGCATTTGTCCACGCGCGCAAAGCAGATCAAGATTGCCGACAAGATTTCCAATATCATCGACATTACAACTCAACCCGTGGACTGGCCGTTGCGCCGGAAACGCGAGTATCTGGATTGGGCGGAGAAGGTGGTGGCCGGCTGCCGGGGTTCCAACGCGCCGCTCGAGGAGCATTTCGATCAAATCCTAAAAACGCAACGAGAGTTGCTCGATCGCGGAGATTGACTGACGCAAAACTCGGAATTCAGTCCGCCTCGAACTTCCATAATTTAACCATTGCATTTCCGCCATTATTGGAGATTATTAGCTGCGCATTCATCGGAGCGTAGCTCAGCCTGGCTAGAGCACTTGGTTTGGGACCAAGACGTCGCAGGTTCAAATCCTGTCGCTCCGACCATTTCCTTCCACTCCCATTTCTGGCCACCCATGAACCAAGTTCCGCGTTGATTTCAGCCCACCAACGTCAACAACATGCCCGCCAGAATTCCCAACACGGCCAGCAATTTTTGCCGGCTGCTGCGTTCGCCAAACAGGAACACGCCGCCCATAAACGCCACCAGCGTGCCGCCGCGGCGCAGGCTTGAGACGAGCGACACCAGCGCGCCGGGATCGTGCAGCGCGCTGAAATACAAAAAGTCCGCGAGCAGCAGCGAGGCGGAGAGGAGCGGAATGCTCCAGCGCCACTCGAATTCATTCCGGTTCCACCAGCGCCATTTCCAGCCCGCGGCGAGGGGCAGGAACAAAACCGCCATGTAAATGGCAAACCACGCCTGCACCGTCGAAGCCGTGAACCCGCAGCGTCCCAGCAGGAATTTATCATACACGCCGCTCAGCCCCGCGAGGATTGTTCCAGCCATGAGCCAGCCAATCCATTTGTCGCGATGAAAATGGACTCCTTCGCCCCTGCCCGCCAACGAGAGCAGAAAGAAGGAACCGAGAGTGACGGCCATGCCAAGCAATTCGAGCAGCGTGGGATGTTCGGCCAAAATGGCGAGCGCCCCGAGGAAAGTCCAAACCGGACCGGTCGCGCGAATGGGCGAAGCGATGGAAACGGGCAGGTGCTTTACCGCAAAATAGGAGCAGACCCACGAGGCGGAAACCAGCAGCGACTTGAGAATCAGCTGGCCGTGCTGGAACGCGCTCAGCGGCGGCACCGCCATCGAGACCGGCAGCATGCCCGGATGGACTGCTTGCAACCCGAGCAGCACGAGCCACACCGCCGCGCTGCATGAGTTGCTCAGGAACAGCACGGGCAGAACGGCGTTTCCGCGCACCGAGTGCTTGATGCAAAGGTCATAGCATCCCAGGAACAGCGCCGAAACCAGCGTGGCCACAATCCAATTCATTGCGCCAGCATTACACGGTCAATCGCCTCGGTCACTCCCTTGATGGGAATATCCTGCACGCGCCCCCCCTCCGGCGGCGGGATGATCCAATCCGGATGCCCGTATGGGCCGGTGCTGCCCGGGCCATAAGGCTTGAAGAGCATCAGCACGTGCCTGCCCATGGCCGCGGCCAGATGGAGCAAGCCCGTATCCCCGCCCAGCACCAAGGTGGCCTGGTTCACTATTCCCGCGACAGTCACCAGCGGGAGCCCGGCGCAAACGGGAAACCCGGCAGCGATTGCCGGCTGCAACAATTCTCTTTCCTTGGGGCCACCGCCAAAAATAACGCGCACGCCCTTCGACCGGCAATCGTCGGCGACAGCGAGGAAGTTTTCCAACGGCCAATTTTTGTGCCACGCGCTCGTGAACGGCTGGATAAACACGGTTTTACCGGCGGCACCCAAGCCATGTTGGGCCAGGAAGGCGCAAGCGTCTTCGCGGCTTTTCGCCGGCAGCCTAATTTCATTGTCCGCAAAAACCGGCTTCAGGCCAAACTGAGCCAGGAGCTTCAGGTTCGCATCCACCGGATGATAATCATCGGGCCGCGGCAATGAATGCGTGTAAGCCCAGCGCCGCAGTCGGCGCCCAAGTTGAAAGCCCCAACGCTGCGGAGCGCGCGTGAACCACGCCAAAGCCGCCGTTTCGGTATAACATTGGGAATCGATCACCATGGAGAAGTGTCCCCGTCGCAGCCGTCGAAGCAATTCCCTGGTGGTTCGTCCCATGGCCACGAAGTTCTTGCGTTTGTAAATTCCGCGATCGAGCGCCAATACTTCATCCACCTGGGAAAACGCCGCCGCAATCGGCTCGTATTCCACTAAAGTAAAGTACGTAATTTTTGCGTCCGGAAAATTGGCGCGCAGCATCCCGATGGCGGGGAGAGTGAACACCACATCGCCCATCGATTTCCATTTAATGAAGAGAATGTTTAAGGACACGGCGCGGCCATATTCAGCCGTCGCCAGAAGACTTCCGCAATTCAAATCAGCACCGCGGACGCAACTGAGGATTGCCTCAAGAACTCGCCGCAGCCGGCGTGAGGAGGCTCCAATCTCTTTCAGAAGGATTGGCCTGCCCATGAACGGAGCCATTTAAAAGTCTCGTGTGACAGCAGGCAGGGGATTGCCCGCGCTTCCACTCGGCCAAGGTAGGGCGCGCACTCCCGTGCGCGCCGCCCGTGTGCCCAAGGCGCCATTTATTTACCACGATGTGTACGAAACAGAAGCATGTTGTGCAGGTTTTGAATCGGCCGGTCAGTTTATTTAATGGCGTCGCAACAAAGTTAAATTGACGCGCAGCGGAGTTCGCGGCAGAATCGGGGCGCGTTGAGTGTGCGACGGCAAGCGTTTGACAGTTCGGCCCGGGGTTGCTTGAGTTCTGCCGCTTCCGGCTTGTGCCAGGCGGCTGCGCGATGAGCGGCTCCGGTGTCCACCGTCCTCGCAACGTAGGCTGGGCTCGCGCGGCGGCTTTCCTCTACGGCGACTGGGGCACCAGCAAGGCTTACGTCATTGGCTTCGCCTTCGTGGCGGCTCAATTCTCCTCCTTTCCCATCATTCTCGCGGTTTGCGCTTTCACGGGCCTGGTGGGCTACAACTACATCATTGTTTGCAAACATTTTCCGGACGGAGGCGGAGTTTATTCCGCGGCGCGCGACCAAAGCCGCGTGTTGGCGGTGCTCGGGTCTTTGCTTCTGCTGGCGGATTTTATCGTCACCGCGGCATTAAGCGCCTGGGATGCCATGACCTATCTTCGGGTCCCGCCGGATTACGTCCGGGTCGCCACGATTGGCGTCATTTTGCTGATGGGATTCATCAACTATTTCGGCCCGAAACATAGCGGGAGCCTGGCGGTTTCCCTGGCGATTCCAATGGTGGTCGTCGTGCTGCTAATCATCGGCATGAGTTTGCCGCACCTGACCTTCACCCATCTCAACCACACCAGCCGGCTTTTCTCCAAAACAAACTGGGTGGCCTTCGTCAGTGTCATCCTCGCCTTGAGCGGCGTTGAAGCCATTGCAAACCTCACGGGAGTGCTGAAGCTGGATGTCGGCTCAAACATCGACAAGCCCATGGTCGGCCGGACCGCGCGCAAGGCAATTATGCCGGTCGCCATCGAAGTTGTATTGGGCACCGCGTTGCTCGGCTGGGCCATGCTGTCGCTTCCGCCGGATTTGAGCCAGACGATCACCGCCCGCCACGAGGACATGCTCAACTACCTGGGCGAACATTACGGCGCTTTGACGTGGAGCAACCTGGCGGGTAATTGGCACGGGTGGACGGCGGAACATTTCGGAAAGACCCTGGGTGTCGGAATCGGAATCGTGGTCGGCCTGTTGCTTCTCAGCGCGGTGAACACGGCCACCAGCGCGATGATCGGACTCCTCTACATGCTCGCGCGCGACGGGGAGATGCCCCGGCCATTCACACGCTTGAACTCTCATGGGGTCCCCTGGGCGCCGCTGCTTATAGCTCTCACGCTGCCCCTAATCCTGACAGTTCTCACTGAGAACCTCGATTCACTCGCGGACATGTATGCCATCGGTGTCGTGGGCGCCATTGCGGTCAATCTTGGTTCCTGTTGGTATAATCGAAAGCTCGGGCTGGCCTGGCATGAGCGGTTGGTCATGGGGATTACGTTCCTGATTCTCTTTGCCGTGGAAGTCACCATCGCCAAGACCAAACCCGCGGCCTTATTTTTTGCCGTCTGCGTTGTGGGCATCGGGTTTTTTCTGCGCGCCTGGTCAATGAAACGCGCGGGTCTCCAAACGGTCACCTTGAAGAAGGAACTCGCCGCCGCCGTCCGGCCGGAACAATGGGAAAGCATTCGCATCAACATCAGCGGCGATCAATCCATTCTCGTCGCTGCGCGCGGCATCACGCCGGTGCTCCGTTTTGCTCTTGAAGAAGCCCGCATGCGCAAAGGCCCTCTTTACGTGCTTTACGTGAAGGAACTCGCCGTCGCTCTGCCCGGTCCGGTCGATGCCCTGGAGCGCTTTCGCTGGCAGGACGACCGCGCGGCCGCCGAGATCATGTACGGGATGTTGGAATTGGGCCGCGAGAACAGTGTCCAGGTCATCCCGCTTTACTCCGTGAGCGACAATCCCGCGATGTCCATTCTCGATCTCTCCGCCACGCTGGGCATTGACTTCCTTATCCTTGGCGCTCCGCACCGCCAGACGCTTGCCGCGCTGCTAAAGGGCAATATCGTCACCACCGTCGCCAAGAATCTGCCCGAGAACATCCAGTTGCTCATTCACGGGTAATTTCCCCGCGGATCTGAGCCGGATCTTCGAAGACCGTCCAGAGCCCCGGCGGCAAGCTTTTGAAATCCTTCTGAAACCTTGGAGCATCGGGTCCTTCGTTGGTGACATTGCGGATAAAAATGTGCGTCACCTGGCGGGGATATTTCCGGGCGAGCGCGGAATACGCTTCCGGGTCGCGCTCGCCGGAATCACCCACGAGCACAAAGCGGCGGTTCGGAAATTCCTTAAGCAACGGTTCGATGGTTTGCAATTTGTAGGTTTCCGGCGACTCGAACAGGCTCATGAAACTCCGGTCTTTGAGCCGGAAGGTTTTTAACTCGAAGACACCCTCGGGAAATCCATTCGAGTGGACGAACTCGGCGAGCGGCAGGTAGAGCTGCCACGGACTGGCGGAGACATAATGAAACAACGTGCCGGGTTTTTCCGCCCAGGATTGGTAAACGTCCGCCATGCCCGGCACCGGCTTGAACGGTTCCAGGAATGTGTGGCGCAGCATTTCGTGCCGGCGCAACACCTCGGTAATTTTGATGGTATCGTCGATGTCCGAGATCACGGACACGCCCTTGTCGTCCAACATTTCCGCGAACCCGGTAAAAACGCGCCCATCCCTGGTGCGCGTTTGAAATTCGATCCGGCCGCCGGCTTGAACGTTCCGCAGTCGCCTTGCCTCCTCATCCGTAAGACGCACGGTCCCGCTGAAATGGCCATTGGCGCGGGATTTTTCCATGGAACAGATTCTGTCGCCGATACGCAGGCTGATTCTGCGTCCGCCTTTGTTGTCCACCAGGAAAAGCCTGGCCCGGTCTTTGAAGGTCGCCAGTTCAGCCGAACTCATTTTTACATGCTCAACCCCAAACGCCTCCCGCAACACCGCCAATTCGAGTCCGCGCTTTTTGAGCTCGTAAACACAACCCCGAATTTCCAACTCCCAGCCGTTCGTATCCGGCGCGCGATGACCAAGGGCCGGGAAGAAAACGATCGTTTGGTCGCTCTTTACATCGGAGACCTGGGCGCGAGCGGCATTTGCAACCAAAAGAAAAAGGAAGGCAAAGGCTTTTACGAACGTGCAGTTTAACCGGCAGCGTTGAGCCATCTTCATATGCTCACCGTGGCCGCAGCCCCGGGCGCGCAGCCTCAATTTCCGTGATCAACTTTGCCCGCATCAATCGCAGCCGCCGCGCTGCAGCCGGCGCTCGCAGGAGAACGAAAGTGTCCCGGACCCGCCCGGCAAGCTGCCGGAGCCGGCGCACATAAAAGTGGGCAATCAATCCCGCCACCGGCAGGGAAAGTCCATACCAAAGACTCGCCGGCCAGCCGAAGAAATGATGAAAGATCAGCACATACGAGCCATAGAAGAAGCTAAAACTTACGAGGCCGGCGATGATTGCGGCTGTTGAGGTCTGGGCCTTGTGCATCCGAACGTTGGCAAAGCGGTTAACCGCCCAACGCACGACCAGAAACGGTGGGAGGCGATGAACCCAGCCATACACAGCGACCGGCGCGCACAGCAATGCCAGGGCGGTCCAACCTAAACCGAGCCGCGCGAGGAGGCGTTTTTGTGGCGCGCGCGCGAGGGATTCATCAGACAAATTGAAGCGCCGAAGCCAGCCCTCATATCGATCAAGCGCCTGGACGAATGCCGCCGCACGTTGCGGTTGAGTTTGGTAAATATCCTCCACCGCGGCTGCGATGGCTTGCGTCAATCGCAACTCCTCCGCCGCCGGCAAGACAGGCTCGGAGGCCATCTGTCCGCCCACTAACAGGCGGTCCAGGTAGAGCCGCTTGACCGCTGCCACCACGCGCGCCTGCTCCAGGTGCGGCAAATGCAAAATCAACGCCTGAATGCTTTGCTCGATGCGCGAGTTCAACTCGGCGATGCACTCTTTCTTGCGTTCCGGGTAACCCGGCAAAAAATCCGAGGCCCGAATCGGCTGGCCAAAATTAACCAGGACTTCGCTCCGGTAGCGTTCCTTGGCCGAAAGGTTCAAGCCGACGGGAACGATCTGGAGGCCGAGTTTGCCTGCGTGCCGATGCTCCAATTCGAGGGCCATGCGGGCCGCGCCGGTCTTGACGGTTTTGAGCTGGGGATCATCGTGCGTGATGCCTTCGGGGAAGATGCCGATGGCTTCGCCGCGTTCGAGCACGCGATAGCAGGCTTCGAAGGTATCGGCCACCGAACGCATGGCCCTGGGATCGTCCTTCAATCGGTTGATTGGGATTACGCCGCAACTGCCAAGCAACCACTTCAAAGGGGCGAAGCGGAATAGCTGCACGGTCCCGACAAAATTGACCTTGCGCGGAACTGCTGCGCCCACGAGAAACGAATCGGTAAGCGAGTTGGGATGATTGGAAGTGAAGAGCACCGGACCATGGAGGGGAACCCGCTCCGGATGAAACCGCTCGATGCGCCGAAAATAAAACCCGAGCGCAAGCCCGACGACCCATTTCATCAACGGATAAAGCCCTGGCTTGTTCATGTCTGAACTCGAAAGTTGCCCACACGGATGCCAATCGTCA
>JAJPHR010000098.1 GCA_021325145.1 Verrucomicrobiota bacterium
GGACCCGTGACACCGTGACAACTCAATAAAGACGGGCCTTTTCTCAAACGCCACCCGTGACACGACCCGTGACATTCAGCCCCGACCCGTGCCAAGTGCAGCCGCAACGAACTCCGCGAGGTCCGGGAGCGTGGCGTGCAGCGCCGCTTTCGGACCGCCCAGGCCGGAATGCGTCCCGGATGCATCCGGCATCGAGCACTTCATAGTTGTCAAAGAACCTTCCCGGCCTGTCCCGGAGCCCTTCGTCAGGCCCCCGGCCCAGCCGGGCAAAATTCATCCTCCCTTGTCGCGCCGAAGCTGCTTTTGAGCGCGGACGGAACCGACACCGCCAAGTAAAGTACACCCGACCGGAGCATGAAAATTAATTCTGAATATTCCTTTATAACCATTCTGGTGACCAACCCGTTCCGCCCCGCTCCCAACCCCGTTTCAACGCAAGATGCAAGGACGCGGAGGTGCAAGGAGTTTCAACCACGAACGAACGCCGATGGACACAGATTTCAAGAATTCAAATGCGCTGAAAATTCCAAGGGATTTAATATTTGGAACGCCCTAAATCGTTTCGGGGGACGGCGTGCAGAGGACTGCCCGCCCTACCACCGTGTTGCCTGTAGGGCGCGCACTCCTGTGCGCGCCGCCGCAGGCCCCAGGCGCATTCATTAATGACGCGTGAATAATCGAACCGTTCAGTGTCCATGAGCAGTCCAACCGAACAGGGAACCCGTGGTTAAAAAAGTCCCTCCTTCGTTAACTTTGCGTTCTTCTGTCAAAAACCATCCCTCCCCCAACGCGTGATTCAAACGCATCGTCTCGTTCGCGTATTTCACGTATTTCGCGGTAAAAAAATGCTTCTCTGCGATTACTTCCCGTCTGCGTGGTCTGCGTAATCTGCGGTCCATTTCGGGTTGCGCATGTTGCGCGATCAATAACCCGCAGACCGGAGAGCCGGAAATCTGCGATACCGCAGGCCCGCGCTGCGTTTTCAGCGCCGATCCGGATCTTGGCACACGCCTTGCTTTTTTGCCGAAAATGGGTAAACGAAGCAAAAAAAAATTGACCCCGGGAACCGACCTTTGTGCGTTGTGGAACATCCTGCGGTTCCAAGCCGGTTACATCGTCGCCGTCCTTCTCTGCTTGCAAGGAATTGCCCAGGCGGCCGTGGAACTCACGCCGCAGCGCATCGAGGAGGTTCGTGCTTTGATTTTCAAGGACGATAAAATCAGTCGAACGCCTGCTTCTCTGAAATTGACCCTTGCACTGGAGGGGCCGGAAGCGGAGTCCGCCACGCAGTACGGCCATGTGAAGCTCGAGGAAGCCACGGACAGCCTTGGAGCCAGCCTCATGCCTCACCACGACAGCTTCCACGATCCATCAAAATTCAGGGACTATGCGAACGCTTTCTTCCGGAATTCAAAGTTTCACCAGACGCCGGAAAGCGTGAAACCCCAAATGGACATCGAGCTGGCGGTGCCTGCCCGGGCGGCGGCCAGGATTGTGCGCCTTCGCGGTTCGCTGGATCTGTCCGACGGCGGAAAGACCAACACCGTGGAACTCGCAGGCTTGAAACGCGCCGGAAAAAGGGAAGTCCCCCTGCCGAACGGTTCTCCAGTCGGTGTCACGATTGAGGTGCCTTCCAATGACAATATCCGTTCAATCAGCCTGCAGTGCACGGGGGATGACAGTGCGCTCGCGTCGGTTGAAATCGTGGACGGCACTGGCAAAAACATTTCGACCGGCATCTCGAGTTGGTCACTGAACGGCGGACCGGTGCAGAAATCGCTCGGCCTGGCGAAAGCGTTGGATGACTCAATGAAACTGGTGGTAAAAGTCATCTCGGACAGAAAATTCACCCACGTCACGTTTGACTTGAAGGACATACCGCTGCCTTAGAGCCATCTCGGCAGGGCGCGTCACTCCGTGCGCGCCGACGGCAGGCAGAGAACTGCCATCCCTACGGGGACAGGTTCTTGGACCGCGATCAATTTCGGCAGCGAAGCCACACCGCGAGTATCGAGGCTCGCACGATTCGGTTTTCCAAAGCGCCTTATACTTCGACAACACTCCCATTCCGCAATCCGAAAGATGAAGATGAAGCGCCGTCGCAAGGTCGGTCATGGCACCGGCTTTTGGAGACGAAAGAACTGCTGCAAGTTGCTGTTTGCTGGAACCGATACTCCGATCCAGCCGTTGCTCAGTGGATAAGGCCCGGACACGGTGTGCCAGGTGCCGGCGGGTGGGAGACCTGAGCAGCTTTCGAGGGTGAACCCGGCGAAGGCTGCCGGCCAGGACAACACGAAGGCATTGGAACCTGGAACGCAGGCCAGCGTCGGACCGGTGGCCGGCAAACCGACGTAATCAAGGGCATAGAAGTTTGCGGGCTGGGATGGGTTCACCGGTTCACGGTACTCGTACGCGCCACCGTTGAGGAGGTAGGGCCCACCGAGCGGGGTCCACGTGTCAGTCCGCGCCGGGTTGGTGCCGGATACCAGGATGTAACCCGCATTATTGGTCGCCGGCCAGCGCACGGTGAAGTCCGTTCCCTGGAGCGAGGCGGTGAGCCCGGGCGCAAATGCTCCGAGCCCAAATAATTCCAAATCGAAACTTAGAGTCGGCTGGCTGGCCGAGAATTTATGGATTTCCACGGCCAGGACGTTTGTGCCCACGGAAAGGAATGGAAGTGGAACCGGGAGGTTCGTCGGGTAGTACGTATTCAAGAGGTCGCCGCTCACGGCGGCGGTCGCATGCGTCTGAAAGGAAACGGGTCCCGCTGGCAGGAGCACCCGCATCAGCTCCTGCCCGTTGAGCCACACGACCGCGCCATCCGCGCGATTGAGCCTGAGGTTGAGGTTGGTGTAAAGCACGTGGGCTGGCACGACAAATGTCTTCCGGAAATATGTGGTGATGTACTTGCTGGCCGAATTGGTGCCGAAACCAACGGTGGTGCCGATCCCGGGCGCGGTGTAACCGAGACGGGCGGGGCCCTGCGCCCAGGCGGAATCGTCATACTGCGGCTGGATCCAGTTGGCGCCCAGGTCCAGTCCCTGGTCGGAGTATTTCCACGCGGAACCCGCGCCGATGAAAGGAGTGACTACCTGGTCGGTCCGGACCGTCATGGCGGCGATGCGGAACATCCATTCCTTTGCCATCGCGTTAAAACCGGCGGGGTTCGGATGCGTGCCATCGCTCTGAAGCATGCTCGAGGGGTCCACTGCGGAAAAAAGGTCGGCCACAAAAACATTCTGTCCCCGGGCGCGGCGGGCGTTAACCAGCGACTGCACGGCGGCACAAAAGATCGGCATGTTCGTGCCATAGGTGGAATAGGCCGGCGAACCGATCGACGCCCGGGTGATGCTGGTCGGCTTGCCGACAATAATCTGGGCAGACGGCGCCTTGGTGAACATCAAGTCCAGGAGCGCGGACAGGTGGTTCGTCGCCACCAGATTGGGGTTGCGCCCGTAGCCCATGTCGTTGACACCCAAATCAATCAGGAACAAATCGGGCGTGGTGTTCGTCAGGGCGTCCGACACTGTCTTCAGCGCGAAGTTCAACGTCGCTGTGTAGCCATGAAAGGCGAACATGCCCGGGAAACCGATGACCGCTCCACAAATGCCTTCGTGATGGGTTTGTGTGAAGGCCGGAGTGCTGGAGGAAATCCACCGGCCCACATTGGTGAACACGTAGCCGTTGGTCTGCAGGAGCGGCTGCAGGTAGATTCGCCAGGCGCCGTTGAGAGCGCAATCATCTGTGATCGAGTCGCCCACAGACATGACCTGCAGTGGCCGGGAGGCGGTGTAGTTGGTGAGCACCAGATCCGCTCGCAACGAAGTAGCTGCCAGCAACCACATCGCCCCCAGCCAAAGACACAACGCAAACCGTGGACTTGCCGCGCGGCAGGCTGAAATCGAACGTAAGCGTTTCCCCGTCATTACAAATGTTACCGCATGGTCGCCAGATTGATGATTGATACTACGCCTGCGCCACGACGGGCGGAAGGGCAAAAGTCCCCCCTCACTTCAGCGTGCTTAAAAACTCCACGAGGTTTCGCAAATCCTGCTTCGAAAGCATTTGGCCCAATCCTTCGGGCATCGGCGAAAGAGCCGCGCGACGGCTTTTTATGTCCGCCTTCTTCAATTTCAAAACCCCATTCTCCGCCGAGGCAATCACCACTTCGGTGGGCGTCTCGCTTTTCAGGACGCCCGCATAACTTTCACCGTCGTTCATGAACACCGTGATGCTGTCGAAGCCCGGCGCAATTTGTTTGTTTGGAAGCACAATGGACTCCAACAGATAATGGCGGTCTTTCTGCGCGCCAATCTTGCTCAAGTCCGGCCCCACCTCGCCGCCCTGCCCTTTGATTTTATGACAGCGAACGCATTGCGCCTGCGGCTTCTCGAAAAAAACTTGTTTGCCGTCGCCGGCCACGCCTCCAAAGAGAGTCTCCTGGTAGCCAGCCAAAGGATCGTCCTTCGAACGGCCCGACTCATACCTCGCGAGCTTCTGTTTAATCGGGTCGGCGGCGCGTTTATTCGCCGCTTCCAGCACGTCGAGTTGAAGTTCCTGGGGCACCTTGCCGGCCAGCAATCGGTCCAGCCATTGGCCAATCAATTCATCCGCCGAAGCGCCCGGTAATGTGCCAAGGGTCGCCAAAGCCGTTTGCTGTTCGCCCACCGTTCCATTGGCAAGAACGGCTGCGAGGCGAACAACTGGGTCCGATGTGCGGAGCTTGGCGCTCAAAGACGTGGCCACTTTGCGCAACTCTTCATTGACGTCGCTCCGAGCAATGTCCAGGGCGGCCTCGAGCGTCGGCAGGTTCAGCGCGGCAATCGCGGCCAGGGCTTCCGCCCGCACTTTCACGGGCAGCTTGGTATCGGCCACTAACTGCGAGAGCAGCGGATTCACGCTGGTGATCGCGAGGCGGCTGACCGCCTGCAAAGCTGCCACGCGCACCTCCTCGGGTGCGCTTTGCAGGACCTCGGAGAGTTTGGGGCTCAGCGCTTCAGCCGCAGTCTGACCGTGGCGCACGGTCGTCAACGGCCGCCACAGTCCGATCACGCGATCGATGCCGGACGGGTGCGACCAATCGGCGAGTTCCGCGAGAGCTTCGCTCCGCATGTTTGCTGGCGCGTCGGCGCGCGCGGCGAACGCGGCCAGCGCCTGGGCGGTTTCAGGGCTGCCAAAGTGGAAATTGGCGTTCAACACCCGTCGCAGCAACGCCTCCAGCCCGAGCTTTTCCGCGTCCTCTTTTGGCGCGTTGCCCAGCAGAATGGGTTCGCCACCGATGAATCGATTCAGCGCCGGACTGTCGATCAATGCGGCCAGTTCCTTGAGCGCCCCGTTGATCGGCTCATCGTTGATGGCCCGTGCCGCCTCCAGCACCAGTGTCGGATTGCTGTCGTGCAGGAACATGGCAATCTCAGGCCGCTGGAGCCGGCGCAACGCGAGCAGGACGCCCATCCGCACCGCCGAAGATTCATCGTGCGACGCCGCGAGCAAGCCATCCACATCCGCTATGCGGGTCAACCCCATCACCGCCGCGTGCCGCAGATACGGATCTTCATCGGCATTTCGTTTCAGCAAGGCGTACAACTCCGGCAAGGCCTCCGTCCGGCCGAATTTGCCCACGCTCATCGCGGCGAAAAATCGGACTCGCGCGCTGGCATCCGTCAGCAAACCGATCAAGCCGGCGTAGGACTTGGGATAGCGCCGGTCACCGAGGACCCTGGCAGCCTGGGCGCGCACTTCCGCGTCCGAATCAGACAACAGTTGCACCAGCAGATCCATTCCCGCAGCCAACTGCGCCGGCAACGCCGCTTCCGGATGTCGCGCACTAAGTTGACCAAGGCCCCAGATTCCGTGGATGCGCGCCAGTTGGTTCGCATTCTTCCGCGCCACCGAGATCAGCGTCGCCGCCGCGGCCACGTCCCGGTCCGCCAATTCAAATTGCGCTTCCTGACGCACCCGCATGTCCGGATGTTGGAGCAACTTCGCCAGGTCGCTTAAGGACCGCTGGGCCATTCCTTCCGCCAGGAGTCGTTTCGTCTCCAGCACCACGGGGTCCGCATCCAGGCTGGCATCATGCACTCGGTACAGGCGGCCTTTGCCCGTCAAATCCCAACCCTCGACCCAGTCGCTCACGTACAAACCACCATCGACGCCGAACTTTGCATCCGTCGCGAGTATGTTCCAGAGGAAATGGTCCCGGTTCACCAATTCGAAACCCGCTCCTTTGGGCTGCACGGTAAAAGTGTGAATGCCGCTGTTGGCCGGTCCCCCCCGGAAATCGACCAGGAAGAAATGTTCCTTGAAAGCCGCAGGCAGCCCGGTTCCCGGGAAGTAAGCGACGCCCGACGGACCATCCGCGATATTTGCGACCGGTGGAACGATATAGGCTGCTTGTCCGCTAAAGGCGGGGTACCACAACCGTTCGGCGTTGAACGGACCGCGGGAGTATGGATCGCCCATGAACTGGTAACCCACCCGCCAGCCATTGTCACTGCCCTCGACCACGTACACCCAACGCGCCGCGTCCCCGCTGTCCGAGTTGTTATCGCCGGTAAACAGATTTCCATATTGGTCGAAGACGAGGTCCTGGGGATTGCGCAAGCCGTACGCGAACACCTCGAGGTTCGAACCATCCGGGTCGCAACGGAATACGCAACCGCAGTCCGGCTCCCCAACCATCCTGCCATCCGCAACCCGCACATTCGATCCGCGATCCCCGATGCTGAAGTAAATCTTTCCGTCGGGCCCAAAATGAAGGCCATGCAGGTCGTGTCCCAGAAAACCCACCCGCACTCCGAAACCGTAATGAAGCGACTTGCGAACATCCGCAACCCCGTCCGCATTGGTGTCACGCAACAGCCAGAGGTTGGGGATGTTGGCGTACCACACATTCCCATGGTGCGCCAACACGCCGGCTCCAATTCCATCCAGCGGATCATTGAAATGCTCCGCGAACACCGTGGCATGATCAGCCTTCCCCTGTCCGCTGCGATCTTCGAGCAAACGAATTCGCTCACTGTGTTCCGAGTAGGCCGCAAAATTCCCTCCCAGGCGTCGCTTCATCTCCAGCAGCCGATCATCCACCGTTCGCGCCGCGAGTTCTTCATCGAGCCAATCCATCATTCCGCGGATATCATCCACCCCGGCTTTCAACCGGAAGGTTTCACAGATGTAAGCACGCCCTTTCTCGTCGAAGCAGAAGGCGACGGGATTTGCCAGCATCGGTTCTGCCGCCCACAAATCCACCTTCAAGCCAGGAGCGGCTTGGAAGCGTTTCAGCGCCAATTGACCCTCATCGGAGGCAGCGGCAACGGCCGGTTGAACCGCCGGGGATTCGCTCAACTTGTGCTGTGCGCGAGCCATGGAAGGCAATAAGGCAACCACACACAGGAGCAATTTGGCAGATATAAGCACGATTCGGCCTGCTGACTTTATTCGATACATTTTGAACATGTTGCTGATGGCAGTGATTACAGGAAACTATGGACGTCCGGCAATGGGCTAAGATTCATGCGGCGGATGAATTCGGCGTGCTCGCCTGTTGTGCAAGCACTGGTGGGCATCCTCACTTCGCATCCCCGGCAATCACCGGCAGCTCAATCAAACTCGCGTTCTGCGGCGTATGCCAGATGCGCTGGGTAGCCTTCACGTAACTCTCAGGCTTCGCGAACATAATGTTCGGCACGTACGTCTGCGGGTTCCGGTCGTACAGCGGGAACCAACTCGACTGGATCTGCACCATGATCCGGTGCCCCGGCAGAAACCGGTGGCACACATTGGGCAACCTAAGCCGATAAGGCAAAACCTTGCCGGGCTCGATCGGCTGCGGGTTTGCCGGGTCATGCCAATATCGCCCCCGCAAGATGTCGGCCGAGAGCATCTGCTGATAGCCGCCGAGTTTCGGGTGGTTGGGAACTTCATCGGGCCAGACGTCGATGATCTTCACCACCCAGTCGGCATCGCTTCCACTCGTAGACGCAAAGAACCGGGCGATCGGCTCGCCGGCCACACGGAGCGGCTCTTTGAGAGGTTCGGTCTCATAAACTAAAACGTCCGGACGACAGGCGGCATGGCGTTGATCATCCACCAGCCATTCGCCCCAGGTCGAGTCCGGCGCGTAGGCGGGCAGCGTGGGCCGCTGCCGATACGGAACCGGCTTGGCCGGGTCGGAAACATATTCGTCGAATTCATTCTTCGACACGCCGGGCTGTTCGAACCCAAGCCGGCCACCGGACAGGAGAAACAGATTGCTCCCTCGATCCGGACATCCTTCGGCGCAGGCGCGCGGCCACGCGTCGTAGCGATGCCACTCGTCCGCGCCCGTTTCGTAAACCAGCACCCGCGGCGTGTCCGGATTCGGCGCGTCCTTCAGGTAATGATCGAGAAAGGGCTGCATCACCGTCCGTCGGAACCAGGTTGCCGTGTCGCCCTCGAACTGAATCTCGCCAATGCCGCGTCCCTCGCGCCGCCCCTGGCCGTGGTTCCACGGCCCGAGGACCAAATGCACCTTCTCGCCCTTCGGATCCTTGCCCGCCAGAGCTTTGTAGAGGGCGGGGCCGCCGTAAATATCCTCCTGATCAAATAAACCGGAGACAATCATCGTCGGCACCACCAGCGGCTCCTTCGCCAGCAGTTTATCCACCGCCTGGTCCTGCCAGAAATGGTCGTAGGCAGTGTGCTCCGCAATGGCGCGCCAGAAACCAAGTTGCTCCAGCCCGCGCGATGCCGCCATGGCCCCCACCGAACCGGCTCTCAGGAACTCGTCGTAGGTGTCGCGATTGCCCGACCACCACTTTTCATCGCCCTTGTGCGTTGCCTCCTGATTATAGATGTAATCAAGAGAGCCGTCCTGCCGAAACGCGCCATTGTGGAACCAGTCGTCCCCGATCCAGCCGTCCACCATCGGCGAGAAGGGCACCGCCACCTTCAGCGCCGGATGCGGATGCACCGTGGACATGACCGTCGTGTAGCCATCGTACGACCCGCCAATCGTCCCCACCCGCCCGTTGGATTCAGGCACGTGCTTTACCAGCCAATCGACGGTGTCGTAAGTATCCGTGGCATGATCGACTTCAGTGGGATTCAGCGGCCCCTTGAGCGGCCGCGTCATCACATAATCTCCCTCCGACCCATATTTGCCGCGCACATCCTGAAAGACAATGATGTAGCCTGCCGCAACTGCCGTGTCGTCCATTTGCGGCACCACGGCCGCCAGATGCGGACTTTCAGAGCGCGACACCCGCCCCGACGAATTATACGGCGTGCGCGTCAACAGCATCGGCGCCCGGGTGGCGCCCTTCGGTATGAGAATGAACGTCTTCAGCTTGACGCCGTCGCGCATCGGCACCATTTCCTCGCGCTTCACGTAGTCGAACTCGTTCGTCCTGGACTGGAAAGTCTTCGGCGTGTCGCTGGGCAAGTTTGTTGCGCCATCTGCGCGCGCGTCATCAAGGGTGAGCGTGAAGCATACCGCTGCCAGCGCCGCACACGTTACGAACCGGCGCAAGATTCCTAAACCGGTCTTTTCAGCGCCGGTCTCCTTCAGTCTTTGCCCTTTATTGTCCATCTCGCGGAGCGTATCGCCAAGGTCAGACTCTGGCAAGCCGAGCAAACACGGGCGAGCGAGGGCTGAACATGGTTGTGGAGCTTGTTCAAATGCCTTTGTCGCATGACCTCATCACCGCCTCCGCTGGCGTTCGTCTTTCAACTAAAGACCGAGCCAATTGCGGACGCCTGCTTCCACCTGCGCCAATTGTTGGGTCGTCAAGCGGCCCAGGAACCGCTCAGCTTTCACAGCCGGAATCGTAATCGGGTTCTGGACCAGAAACGCTCCAGGTTGAAGAAAAGGAACACTGAGCCCAATTTCGGAACCGCGCAAACTGGTGGTGTGCGGAATCACACTGATTAACGCGCGGTCGGCATCGCGATACGGGCGATTGAGAACGAGCGCAGGGCGAGTCTTCTGGGCCATGCCCAAGTCCACCAGCCAGACTTCACCGTGGGCGGGCACGGTCCTCCTCTTCGTCCAGCAACGCAAATGTCTGAGCGGCGATTGTCGTCAGGTCTTCGTCTGACAATGGCCCATAATCCGCCGGCGTTACCTTGCGGGCAATCGCTTCATAGACGGCCAATTGATCGAGGCGCGACAAGCGGTTGAATTCCTCAATGACGGCCTTGGCTTCGCTACTCATGACTTAAATATTAAAGGACATTTTGGTCTATTGCGAGCCATCGCAAACCCGGTATCAGACGCATAGGGCAATCAGGCCTGATTCATTACGGATGGCTCTTTGCGGCTCCGCCAAAGCAAAATCCCGCAAAAGCAAACACTTACCCCCGATATCAGCAACCCTCGCTCGAACCACCGATCCTTATACTCAAGGAAGACCATATTTCGCCCGGCTGGCACCTGACAGGCCTGGTACGAGTAATTGGCCCGCACGAAAGGCAGTTCGCTCTTCCCAATCCGCGCGTGCCAGCCCGGATGATACATTTGCGCCACCACGAGCAGCGAAGGTTCCTTCGCCTCCACCTCCACCTCCACCCGGGTGTAACCGATGCGTTGCGACAGAATCCGCGCCTGGGTGTTCGTGGAAACCGTGATCAATCCGCGGCTTTCTTCCGGCAGGTAGACCACCTCGCGCGGCCGGAATTCAGGACTGATCAATCCATCCCAGGTATTCGATACGTCCAGAAAAACCGGCCGTTGGCCGGCCGTAATCATGGGCATGTAATTGGTTCGGGCCACGAATTCGAAAAAGTCGGCAGGCGACGTCCTCTGGGAAACGCCCAGAAAATCGAGCAGCCCAACCGGCCCTTGTTTTCCGCCCGAGAGCAGCAAACGCTGGATCATCTTCTGGGTGTGCCAGCTCAGGGAATAAAAGCCCGAAAGCGTCGGGATCTCGTCCAGCAGGTTGGCGTCGAGGTACAACCCGCGGCGATACAGCAGCAAATCCTGTCCCAGATCCCCGGTGGTGCCCTGGTTGAAATTATTCATGACGTTCAGCGGAACGAAAGCCCGCGAAACCCCCAACGCCGGCTGCGGCGAGAGCTGCAACAAGTGCGGACGCAAAACGCTGCGGTTCGCCGTTGGGTTTTGCGGCGGCATGTGAGTTTCAATATCGGCCCACATGAGGATGAGAATCAGAAAGCACGAGCCGACACGCCTTTTTCCACTCGTCACCGTCAGCACCCAAAAACCTCCCAGGGTCAGAGCCAGAATTCCGAGCCGGCCCAACCCGTTTTGGAGTGTCACCTTCCAGACCTCGCCATCTTGCGGGTGAAATCGCGCCCAGACAATCAAGGCCACGATCATGACTCCCGTAGCGGCTCCCACACCGACCACGAGCCGTTGCCCTCGACGCAGATCAAGACTCCCAATCATTTGCTGGAGTTCGCTCACGGCAAAGCCCGCCAGCAGCGGCAGCGCCAGAACCGCCAGAAACACGAACTTAATCGGATGCGCCATGACGCCCAACTGAGGAAAAATGAGCTTGAGGGTGTGAAGAGCCACGCCCTTCTGGCCCACCGCCAGCAGCAAACTCAGGAATGTAATCGCCGCCAACAGTCTGACTCGCCACCAGCGAACTCGCCAGACGGCAACCAGCGCCAGCAGCACAATGCCAATCCCCACGTAGTAAGAGGAAGTCCAGTATTGGTTGTCCTGAAAGTAAATGCCCCGGCGGGTCAGGCTGCAGCCCAACAGCGGCACCAGGAAATTGCCCCAGCCCAGGCCCGGCATCGACCAATCTTGAGTGGAATAACTCTGGTTCCGTTCGGAATGCGCAACCAGGTCGAGAAATGGCAGCAGTTCAGCCGCGCTGACCGCCGCCACCAGGGCAACCATGGTGACGAACCTGCCCATCGACAACATTCGAGGGCATTCATTTCGAAGCCATTGCCCGCCCGCGAGCGCAAACAAAACCAGCCAGGTCATCAGGATGGTTTCCGGCCCCCCGCTCAGCATCTGCAACACCCCGAACCCCACCGCGCCGACCAGCCATCGTCCACCTTTTTGCCAGCCGTGCTCCCCGCTCCACAACACCCACGGCATCCAACTGTATGTCGCGATGTGACTGGGCCACATCAGGAGATTGAGTGACAGGCCGTTGAACGCAAACGCCAGCCCCGCAACCGCGGCTCCAAAACGGCTCCCGGTCCAGCGCTGGCACAAAACGTACATGCCCATGCCCGCAATCCAAAGATGCAGCAGCGAGAAAAAGCTCAGCGACCAATCCAAAGGCAGCAGCAGGTAGATCAGCGAAAGCGGATACAATGCGATGGTATTAAACTGCGCGAGAAACGGGGTGCCGCAATCATTGAAGGGGTTCCACAACGGCAATTCCCCGCGCCAAAAACACGCCCGATGGAAATACGCCACCGGATAACTGAACACGCCGAAATCCCGTCCCACGAAGGATTGATTGCCGAAGATGACCGCGGGAAAGGCCGCGATGATGAACGCCGCCAGCAACACGCCAAACCGCGCCGGTGTAAACCAAAGACCAAAATCGTCGCTCGCGCCGCCAGCTGCGGCCATCCTTTCACGTTGCGGTTCGAGAGCCGGATCGTTCAAAGGTTTAGTCTCGAGGCGTTCCGATCACCTCAAATCGCAAATCAAAAATCCAAAATCCAAATTCATTTCAATCATTTGGTGTTTGGTTTTGAAGCCTGGTGTTTTTCCCCGCCTCATCCCGCCACTTGTATCTCGCCTTCCCGATGACGCCGCAACAACTCGATGTCCGCATCCACCATCAACCGGGCGAGGTCCGCGAACTTGGTGCGCGGTTCCCAGCCGAGTTTCTTTCGCGCCTTGCTGTAGTCGCCAATCAATAACTCCACCTCGGCCGGACGATAGTAACGCGGATCGATCTCGACATGTTTTTTCCAGTCGAGCCCGGCGTGCCCGAACGCCAGCTCTAAAAATTCCCGCACCGAATGCGTCTCGTTGGTTGCGATCACATAATCATCCGGCTGGTCCTGCTGGAGCATCAGCCACATCGCTTCCACATACTCCTTCGCGTAGCCCCAGTCCCGTTTCGCATCCAGGTTTCCCAGAAAAAGTTTGCGCTGCAACCCGGCCTTGATGTGCGCCACCGCGCGTGTGATCTTGCGCGTCACGAACGTCTCGCCGCGCCGCGGCGATTCGTGGTTGAACAAAATGCCGTTGCTGGCGTGCAACCCGTAGGACTCCCGGTAATTCACCGTCATCCAATACGAAAAAACCTTCGCGCATCCATACGGGCTTCGCGGATAGAATGGCGTCTTTTCCGTCTGCGGCACTTCCTGCACCAACCCGTACATTTCGCTTGACGACGCCTGGTAAAACCGCGGCTTTATTCCGGTTTCGCGAATGGCTTCCAACAACCGCACCGTGCCGATCGCCGTGATGTCGCAGGTGTATTCCGGGCTGTCGAAACTGACCCGCACATGGCTCTGGGCCGCGAGATTGTAAATCTCCTCCGGCTGAATTTTGCTGACGAGCCGCGCCATCGCGCTGGCGTCGCTCAAGTCCCCATAGTGCAGGAACAGCCGCCGATTCCCCGCGTGCGGATCGGCATAGATGGCCTCCAACCGGCCGGTGTTAAATGTGCTGGCGCGGCGGATGAGGCCGTGCACCTCGTAGCCCTTGGCCAGCAGAAACTCCGCCAGGTACGATCCGTCCTGCCCTGTAATCCCGGTGATGAGCGCTTTTTTTGCCATAGACGATTGTCCGGACGAAAGATTCGGAAAGTTCGTCTTTCATGGCAAGACAAGAAAAACACCAAAAAAACCAAACACCAGAAAATGTTCAAACACCAGGCTCAAATCATAAGGCGTCCCGGTCTGAAATTCTGAGTGTGCCTGCAGGTGCCGGGTGTTTGCGTTTGCCTATCCCACCCTTGGCCCCTCCGGCGTCCACACCAACCGATCAATGCACATCTGCCGCATGGTCATGCCCGCGTCCCACGCATGATAGACAATGTATTCCGTCTCTCCGTCAGGGCCGGTGATGATTGAATTGTGTCCTGGCCCAACGACCTTCCCGGGTATCGTGCGCAGGACGCGAGGCCCGGCCTCATTCCCGGCATCCGAATAGGAGCCCAGGACATGGTTTGCCACGCCGTAATCAACCCCGTAATTCTCCGATTCCCATCGTCCGCCGCTGTAGAAGCAGTAGTATCGTCCCGCGTGCCTCCGCACAAACGGGCCTTCCAGCGTGTGCCAATCCCAAACCTTTCCGTACATCGAGCGGTTTCGCTGAAACCGCTGCCAATCCGACTGCGCGCGCAACACCACGGTTCCCTCGCCGGCCAGACGCGTCATCCGCTCCAGCGGCGCGACCATCAACGCCGTCCCGGCGCGACCACCGGCCAAGTCGAGGAAATCGCGCGCGTAAAACAGATACCATTGCTCATCCACGTCCTGAAACGGATGGGCATCGATGGCAAACGGACACTTCGTCGGATCAACCAATGTCACGCCCAGGTCCCGATACGGCCCTTGCGGACTGTTGCTGGCAGCGACGCGCAACTGATGCTGCTTGTCGCCGTGCCCAACCGAGTAATACAGGTAGAATCGACCATCGTGATAAGCGACCTCGGGCGCCCAGAAGTTGTTGCCGAGCGCCGGATCAGGCCGCAGCAGCGCATTCGCGGCGAATTGCCAGTCATAAAAATCCGGAGACTGCAGCACCGTAAACGCCTTGCCCAGCGCCTGGCCACCCGCATCCGCCGACCCCGTGCCGATGGCATAGTAGGTGTCGTTGACTTTCCAAACAAACGGATCAGCCATGTACCCCGCATACACGGGATTCACATGGGTCTTTTTTGCATTTGTTACCGCCATGCACCAGTAACTTCCTTCGCGGCTTTGCTCCAACCAATGGGTGAAAGTGCCCAAGGCGAGTCGTCGGGCTTGCCAACTGTGGTCGAGCAGGTGCTGCGTTCACCCGCCTCCGGCGCCAATTGGAGCTTGGGTTTTGGGATTTGATGTTTATTCCTCGTCGTCTTCGCCGCTCGCTTTATGGCTCGCGCGATTGGACAAACTCCTTGAACCTCTCCAAATCACCTTCAACCCGGCGCGACACGATTTCGAGCGCATCCCCAAAACGTTCCAACGCGCCTTCCGGTTCATAATCCATGCGCAGCGTTACGCGGGTATGATTGCCGTTCTTGGGCAGAAAATCGACCACGCCCGCGTTGCGCGTGCCACTCGTGCTGCGCCAGGCGACCCGATGGTCCGGGATTTGTTCGTAGATCTCCGCATCCCATTCCTTTTTCTTCCCGCCGACGTCTGCGACCCAATGCAAATGCCGGTTGTCCAATTGGCGCACCTCCTCAACACCTTCCATGAATTCCGGGAACTCTTCAAACCGCGTCCACTGATTGTAAACCTCGCTTACGGGCGCGTCCACTTCGATGGTTTTTTCGATGCTTTCCATAAATCGCTTTGCGGTCCTGCGACGTGCCGGTTTGGCTCAGTTCCTGCAATTGAGCGCCGCGAAATCGGCGCAGGGAATGCGTCTCCAGGCTTGCCTCGAACAAATCCCGGTTGATGGTCTGCGCCGCCGTGGCGCCCTGGCCCGCGGCGATGATCATCTGACAGTTTGCCGGCGTCACGCAACCAGCCGCGTATAATCCTTTGACTGTCGTGCGCATGCGAAGATCAACCACCACCTGGCCTTCCTCATCCACACTGGCCCCGAATCCCCGGGCGAGTTTGTTCAGATAAACGTCACCACGCATGGTAAAGAGCGCGTCCACCTCCAGTTCCGCTCCCTTCGGCAGCTTGAGTGAGCGCACCTGGCACCCCTCCCGGCCCACCGCCACGATGGGCTCCTTGTAAACCGGGATGTTGTATTCCTTCAGCCAGGAGTCGTGTTGCCGATCCCAGCACGGCTTTCGGCCGTGGGTCAAAATCGCCACTGTGGCCGAGTAAAACAACAAGGCCAGCGCTGTTTCCACCGTGTCATTCGTCCAGCCAAAGACAGCGACGCTTTTCCCCCGAACGCGGTAACCGTCGCAGTCCTTGCAAAAAAACATGCTATGCCCCAGGCACTCGGTCACTCCCTCAATCTGCGGTGGCAAATGAAAGATGCCCGTGGCCAGCAATACGCGGACCGCCACGTAACGGTGCGCCTGGCTGTGCAGGATGAAGCGACCCAGCTTTCTCCCTGTTCGGACAATCTCATCCTCCACAATCCGCGCGCCGAACCTTCGCGCCTGTTCCCGCATCCGTTGGACCAACTCCCCGCCCGCGATCCCTTCGGGAAAACCTGGATAATTCTCCACGTCCGGTTCCCAGCGCGCCATCGATCTGCCCGAGTCCAACACAAGCACGTCGCGTTCCGCCCGTCCCAGGTAAATGGCCGCCGAAAGTCCCGCGATGCCACCCCCAACCACAATTACTTCCGCATTTTGGTCCTTGCCCATGGAGTTCCTTGTTCGGGGGGATTGGAAACAGAAGGGAGCGGTTATGAAGGGTTGCCAAGAGGTTGCTCCGGCGCATGGAATGGAAAGCTTCCCCTGGCTCGATTAATTCACTTAAGCAGCCGGTTAGGCTGCTTAAGTTGATATGCGGTCTCCACCTTTTTGCCCGCTCCTATCCCCGATTCTCAACTTTCAGTTCCTTCACCTGCCGGTGGGCGAAAGCATTCCGCCGAGGAAAGAGGCTTGCTTCCCGTAGGACTGGTAAACCTGCTGGGCGTAGGACGGGTCGGACAAGTTGGGCCAACTATCCTTGCTAAAGTGCGGCGCTCCCTGGAGTTTGGATTCATCCACGGTGGTCATCAGCGTCTTTCCGTCCGGCTCCTTCGTAATCGCCGCGGGCGGCAGCGGATAAAGTTCGCCATGTCTTCCGAGTTCGCCCTTGGGCGATAAAACAACATACAGGAGCCAGGCGTTGGGCACGTCCACGACCAAATCCTTGATCGTGCCGAAATTCGTGTTGGCACTGGTCTTGACGGCTGATCCCATCAAGGCGCGAGCTTCTTCCACAGCGCCAAAGGTATCCTTGCCCGACGGCGTCGCGCTGCCGTTCCAGGAGGGCTTCACGCCGAAGTGTTGATAAATTTGGTTCACGAAGCTGATGTTGCCCATGTTGGCCCTCTCGGCCTTCGACCAGCGCGGGGCGTTGGTCAGGCTCGAATTGTCCGCATTCAAAACCAAATTCGTGCTGTTGCTTGCGGTGGTCAGAATGCCGGGGGGAACGAGAATCGTCTCGCCGGTAATCGCTCCGCCGAGCGTAACAATGGCATACAGAACCCGCCCTGATTCGAGGTCAACCACCAGATTATCCAGCTTGCCGGCGCGCTGGCCCTGCGGATTCAGGATCGGCTTGCCGATGATTTCGTCGGCGCGCTCCGCTTTGAGCTGATGCTGCATGCGGCCCATGCTTTGCGACTCGTCTGCCGTGGTTGTTTGCGCGGCATGAAGCGGCATGATTGATAGCAAGGTGACGAGGGCGGCTGTCACCCCCAAGGCTTCTGTTTTAACTCCGGATTTCATAGATTAGTCTCTGGTTTAAAGTTGTTGAGCTTGCTGGCTCCCGGTTCTCGGATAGCGGTAACGGTAATTCTGCTCGTGGGCTGGAAGTTGCGAAAGCACCTGGGCCGCCAAGGGCCAGGGCGTTTCACTGTCATCGCGTTCGGCTTTACGCACTGGTCGCGAACCGTTGCGAATCCGCCGCGCGCGCTGCACACTATTGTGCCCGGCCTGATCAAAAAGCCGCCGCTCCAATTCGAGATACCGGCCTTCATATTCCCAATCCAATTCGTGCGAACCGAGAGGGTCAGGACGCTGCGGACTCACGAGGCGCACTTCGCGCGCAATCGCGTTCACCGATGCAAAACTGGGATCCAATCCATTCATTGTCTTGACTCGTTGGTGCGGAAACAGCATGGCCAGGTTCGAACCCTGCGTTTCCGGTTATACCGCTTTCCTTCGTCTAAATTAAGCTCTTCACTCCTCCCCACCATGGGGTGTAGCCCCCAAAGAATGGCAACGAACGTGAGAAAGCCTGGATTCGGTACGAGTTCGGGATTTTCGAATGCGCTTGGTTTTTTTTGCCCCTTGATTAACAATCAACCGTGCACCTTTTTCTTTGACGACATGGATCCAAAGCCTCCGCCAATTCCGGCGTCCGTGCCGGCGATGACCCTGAGTTACGAAGTCCGGCGCATTGATCTCTTTTCCACCTGGTTCACGATTTTTCTGCGCAACCGGGTGATGGCGGGTCTTGTTATCGTCCCGTTTGGATTCATTCTGTTGACTCAGTTTCTGTCGCTGCGGAATATGAACCTGTCGCCGTTGACGGCTGTGTTTGTATCGGGCTTTACCGCTGGTTCATATGCTTTAGGCTTTCTTGCCATTCAGGCAGTGGTGGCGGGCCTGATGCTCCTGCCTCAAAAGCGGGACCGCGGCGTGCTTGGCGCCCATGTGCTTGAAATCACCGATGAGGGCCTGGTTGAAAGCACGGAGGTAAACCGGGGCTTGCACAAATGGGCGGGGATTTACAAAATCATCTCGGGTCCTTGCTACCTTTACATTTACACTGGACGTTTCGCCTTCTTCCTGGTGCCGCGAGCCCGTTGTGATCCCACGCATTTAAACTTCTTCGAAAAAGAGTTGCAGCGGCGTGTCGCCGAGTCTGCCGGCTAGTCCCAGCGCATTCTTTCGGTCGAGAAGTTGTGCGACGGCTTTGGTCGCGAACAAAGCCAAGGAGAACCAAACCTCTTCAGACTTGGTGCTGCCCTGGTGCCTGGCGGTTGGAACTTGGGGTTTTCCCAACGCTACTTCGCCATCGCAATGTCCATCGTATCGTCGCGCTTGTGCGGAGTATCTTCGGCCTTCTCGACTTGCGGGTCGTTGGCGGCGGGCGGCACCAGCGGCGTCGGGCGGTGGTCGGAGACGGCTTCGTCGGCTTTGTGGAATTTGACGCTGACGATCTTGCTGATGCCGTGTTCCTCCATCGTCACGCCGTAAAGCACGTCGGCCATGCCGATGGTGCGCTTGTTGTGGGTGATGATGATGAATTGGGAATGCGACAGGAACCGCTGCAGGACGCGGATGAACCGGTTGATGTTGGATTCGTCCAGCGGCGCGTCCAACTCGTCCAGCACGCAGAACGGGCTGGGTTTGACCTGGTAAATGGAGAACAACAGCGCCACCGCGGTCATCGTCTGCTCGCCGCCGGACAAGAGCGAGATGGTTTGCAACTGCTTGCCGGGCGGGCGGGCGACGATGTCGATGCCGCTTTCCAGCGCATCGCCTTCGCCCACCAGAATCAGATCGGCTTTGCCGCCGCCAAAAACTTCCGTGAACATGGCGCGAAAATTGTCGCGGATTTTCTCGAAGGTTTCCGTGAACATCTGGCGGGTCTGGAGGTTGATCCGGTTGATGACTTCAAGCAACTGGGTCCTGGCATTGACCAGATCGTCGTGCTGCGAAGTCAGGAACGTATGGCGCTGCTCGGTTTCCTCGTATTCCTCGATGGCGACCAAATTCACCGGCCCCATTTCGTCGATGCGTTTCTGGAGCGTGGCGACTTGTTCCGTGACCGCGTTCCAATCCGTGGCCCCGCCGCTGGTCGCCATTTCCTCCGGCGTCAATGTGTGGACCTTGGCCGGTCCCTCGTCCGCGTAGGTGATGGTGATACATTCGCTGCGGATGTCGTCGAGGTTGAGATGGTATTTCTGCTGCACGCGCTCGCGCAGGTTCTGCACGGACATGTTCTTTTGCGCCAGATCGACCTCCAGCGCGCCGCGTTGCTGCTGGCATTCGGCAAGCCGGCGGCGGCGTTCGCGCAAATCCTCTTCGCGCGTTTCAATATCGCTTTCCTGGCCCGATTTCTGGCTCAGCAATTCCGCCACCTGGATGTTTACCTGTTCGCGATCGAGTTGGAGTGAATCGATCTGGCGGCGGGAATCCTGCATTTCCGATTCCGCCTGCGTTTTGCGGTTCAGGAAGGAGGCGATTTCCGAACGGCGTTGCTCGATGAGCTGGGCCAATTCCCGGACGCGTTGCTCCAGGGCCCGTTGCTGCTGCCCGAGCGACGCGCAAATCTGTTCTTCCGAGGCGAGCCCGACTTTGGTCTCGGTCAGGGCCGTGGTCGCGCGGTCCCGTTGCTGGCGCAGCTCCTCCAGCGCGGCGGTAATTTCAGCCGTCGCCTGTTGCAAAGCCTGCTCGCGTGTTTCCAATTCGCTCATTTGCTGCGCGAGGGCCGAACGCTTCTGTGAACCTTCCTGCTCCTGCGCCGCGAGGCTTTGAATTTCGTAAACGACCGTGTCGATTTTCTGGTGCAGCAGCTTTTGGGAATTTTGCAGCGCGTTGAATTCGCCCTGATGCGTCGCGATGGCCACTTCCTGCACGCGCAATTCCGTTTGCGCCTGTTGCAAGCCGGCCTGCAAGCCCGTCTGTTCGCTCAACAAACCGCCCTTGCGCCGGCTCAGTTCGTTCACTTGTTCCTGCGCCTGGGATAATTGCGCCTGCAACTCGGCGATCTGGTTCTTGCGGCCGAGAATGGAGCCGGGCGCCTTGCCGGAGCCGTTGGCGGAGCCGCCGGTGTAAACGCCGTGGCGGCTGAGCATTTCGCCGGACAAGGTGACAAAATCAAACGCGCCGTTGCTTTCGCGCCACGCGCCGGTGGCGGCATTCAAATCCGGCACGACCAGCGTCTGGCCCAGCAGACGATTCAAAAGCGGCTGGACGGAAGCCTCCGCCTGAATCACGCCGAGAATGCTGGCGTATCCGTTCAACGCGGCGCCGGCGGGAGCATCGCCGTTGCCGAGGGCGAGCGAGGCAATGCTGGCGCGTCCTTTTTTGTTCGAGCTAAGGTCCGCGAGAATTTGGTGCGCCGCCTCCGGTTGTTCCGTGATGACCAATTGCAAATGATGGCCGAGGGCGGTTTCCACGGCGGTGATATGCTGGTCCGGAACATTGATTTTGTCGGCCAGCGAACCCAGGACTTGCTCCGCGTTTTTCAAGGCGGCGAGGGTGCCCGCGCTGAAACCTTCGTGCTCGGCCTGCAATTGCTCCAGCACGTTCAGGCGCGAGCGCTTTTCGGCCTGCTGCTGCAAATGCGCGTCGAGTTCCTGCGTCAGTTGCGTGAGTTCCTGCTGAATCTCCCGCAAGCGCCGCTGGCGTTCCTCGACCGTGCCGCGCTGGTTTTGGACGTTCAGCTTTTCGGCCTCGACGTTGGCCGCGAATTCGCGCAGGCGGTTTTCAAGCTGGCCGCGCTCCTCTTCCAATTGAATCTTCTCGGCCGAAAGTTTTTCCAGCCGCACCACGTTGCCCTGCTTCTGCAAGTCGAGCGCATTGATCTCGTTGCGCGCGCGCGTGAGGTGCTGCGCCTGGGCAAAAGCGTCCGATTGCGCCTGCCGCTGCGCCTCCTGCAACCGGCGCATTTCATCCTCGACGCCCCGCAGCGCTTGCTGCTTCGCCTCCAGCGCCTGGCGGTGCTGGGCGAGCGCGGCCTGCGAAGTTGCGAGCCGTTCGGTGAGCGCAGCCACTTCCTGCCCGGCTGCAAGATGGCGTTCCTCGGCTTGCGAAATGTCCGCGAGGGCCTTGGTGTTCTGTGTGCCGAGTTCGCGCAACCGTTCCTCGTTGAACTGAATCCGGCCTTCCTGGCGATCAATCTGGCCCTTCAACTCCAGCCCGCGCTGCTGCATTTCGCTGATTTGATGTTCCAACGTCGAAAGCTGTTCGCGCAATTGCGTGATTTCGTCCTCGGAGCGCAACACGCGCCCGGAAATGTCTTCGATCTCCACGCGCAATTGTTCCGCCTGCGTTTGCCGCTCGATGATCTCGGCTTGCAACACGTCGAACTGGTGGCGCGCGAGCTGGGTGTCGAGATGCTGCAACTCCATCATCAGTTGCTTGTAACGGCGCGCCTTGCCGGCCTGGCGTTGCAACGAACCGATCTGCCGCTTCACCTCGCGAATCAGGTCGGCCACGCGCAGCAGGTTTTGCTCGGTATATTCCAGCTTGCGAAGAGATTCTTTTTTCTGGGCCTTGAATTTGGTGATGCCCGCGGCTTCCTCGAAAATCATCCGGCGATCTTCCGGCTTGCTCGAAAGAATCTGGGTGATGTTGCCCTGGGCCATGATGCTGTAACTCGTCCGGCCCACCCCGGTGCCCATGAACAATTGCTGGACATCCTTCAGGCGGCAGGGCGTCTTGTTGATGAAGTATTCGCTGCCACCGTCGCGAAACACACGGCGGGTGATGGTGACCTCGTTATACGCCACCTCGACGCCTGCCGCCTGAAGATGATCCTCGTCCACTCCGCCGATGGTCAGGGAAACCTCGGCCATGCCGAGCGGTTTGCGCCCATCGGTGCCATTGAAGATGACGTCCGCCATCTCGCCGCCGCGCAAGGCCTTGGCCGATTGCTCGCCGAGTACCCAACGGATAGCGTCGGAGACGTTCGACTTACCACAACCATTGGGGCCCACGATGGCGGTGACACCGGGCAGGAAGTTCAAGGCGGTCTTGTTGGCGAAGGACTTGAACCCGAATACCGTTAAATTCTTAAGGTACATGCTAATTGTTTAAAAAGAAACCATATCTCAGCCGGTTTAGTAAAGCGAAAAACCACAATATACAGGGTCGGAAATTCCCGCCAGCACAACTAATAGGTGAGGAACCGAGATTTGATTGCTGTGCTGCTAAACGTAAACTGTTCTGTCGATGATGGTTATAAAGCCACCCACCAGCGCGGTCAACATATTTGTGCGCAAAATCAGTGCCCCGGCGTGCTCGTCCTCGTCGTCGTCCTCGGTCTTGTCTCCTCCGGCTTTGGAGCTCCCAAACCTCACGCAGAGACGCAGAGGGCGCAGAGAGGGAAGCCCGTAATAATTCTCCATTCTCTGCGTCCTCTGCGCCTCTGCGAGAGAATTTCGGGTAACGGACTATTTCAAAGCAACCCACTACCCGAAGGTGGCTTCCCTCCCAATCTTAATCCTTCCGTAACAGACCCGGTTCGTGCCGAAGCTCAAAGCTCTCGCAGAGACGCGGAGTGCGCAGAGAGGGGAAGCCCGAAAATAATCCTCATGCTCTGCGTCCTCTGCGTCCTCTGCGCCTCTGCGGGAGAATTTCGGGTAACGGACTATTTCAAAGCAGCCCACTACCCAAAGGCGGCCCCCTCCCAATCTTAATCCTTCCGTACCAGACCCGGTTCGTGCCGAAGCTCAAAAGCTCACGCAGAGACGCAGAGAGCGCAGAGACGGGAAGCCCGGAAATAATTCTCCATTCTCTGCGTCCTCTGCGCCTCTGCGAGAGAATTTCGGGTAACGGACTATTTCAAAGCAGCCCACTACCCGAAGGCAGTCCCCTCCCAATCTTAATCCTTCCGTACCAGACCCGGTTCGTGCCGAAGCTCAAAGCTCACGCAGAGACGCGGAGTGCGCAGAGGGGAAGCCCGGAAATAATTTCCCACTCTCTGCGTTCTCTGCGCCTCTGCGAGAGAATTTCGGGTAACGGACTATTTCAAAGCAGCCCACCGAAAGAGGCGCGGTGCGCCTGGGATCCGGGCCGACGGGAACCTGAAATCTGAACCGGTACAAAAAGAAGGGCCGGACAACAGGTCCGGCCTTTTCACACGGCACACTTGAGAACAAAGCGCACCAACAACAAAGAGAGATTACGCCAGGACCCGGTTTCTGTCTTGTCACCAGTACTGGTGACAAGCACGGAAGCTAAATCAGCCGATTGCGCTTCTGGCGCCCTATGCACACTTCTCGACTCCATAACTCCACCACTCAATCTACCAGTTGCCGTGATGGCTGGCTCGCTTCGGGGAGAAAATGTCAATGGTTGTGATGGACAACTATCTGAATACTACAATACTAGTAACCGGCCCGTTAAGAGCGCCATCGCAAAATAGTAACCCAATGGTTGCAGCCAAAACATCTAAACGGACGAATGCTCCATCCGCCGGAGGCACGGCCAGTGCACTCGGGAATGTTTATCAGCAAAAAGCAGCCGCCTGGTGGCTAACTAAGTGAGTTTAGGAAATTTTTGGCAAAAAAGCCTTCAGCCAAAACTCCTTGGCCAATACGCCCGCCTTGCGTAAAGCCTCAGTGCGGCTGAGGGCAGCGATCCA
>JAJPHR010000027.1 GCA_021325145.1 Verrucomicrobiota bacterium
GTCGGGGCGTTCACCCGCGTTGACAGCCCCTTCACCGGCCATTAACTTTCTCGCGTGTCGCGTTTGCCTTTTGAATTGTTGCTTGCGTTGAGGTATCTGCGGCCCAAACGGACGTTTGTCTCGATCATCACTTTGATCTCGGTTCTGGGCGTCACTTTGGGCGTCGCCGTACTCATTATTGTCATCAGCGTGATGAGCGGGTTCGACAGCCAGTTGCGGGACAAGATTCTCGGGTTCAGCGCGCATGTGCAGATCACCCAGATCGACCCAGCGACCGGGAAGCAGGAGCTGCTCGACAACTTCGCGCAGGTCAAGCGCACGGTGGACGCCTACCCGGCGGTCAGGAGTGTCACCCCTTTCGCCCAGGGCCAGGTCATGATCAAAACCGAGCCCAAACCCGGCGAGGGGCAGCCGGTCATCGCGGCTCCGTACTTGCGCGGCATCGATCCGCAGATGGAAACCAAGTCGAGCCTGTTTACTTCGAATATAGTGGAAGGCAACTCTGATCTGAGCGGGCGCGGCGTGCTGGTCGGCGTCGATTTCGCCCACAACTACGGGCTGCAAATTGGGGACCGCATGGCCGTCTATAGCGAGCAGGACCTGGAGAAAATGCAGAACATGGTCGAGCATCCCAACCGAACCAATCAAGTGGCCTATCTGCCGGCTGATTATGAAGTGCGCGGGGTTTTTGACGCCGGTTATTGGGATTACAACACCTCGATCATGGTGACGTCGCTCGATAATTTCCAGGAACTCTACAATCTCGGCGACACGGTGCATGGCGCCATGGTCATGCTCAAGAACCCGTACGAGGCGGACGCCGTGCGGAATCAATTGAGGGCCGCGCTGGGTTCGAAGTACCACATTACCACCTGGAACGAAGAGAACACCGCCATGCTGGCCGTGCTGGTGGAAAAGAATGTCATGTTCTACATCCTTTTCTTCATCGTCATCGTCGCCGCCTTCGGCATCACGTGCACGCTCATCACGTTTGTAGTGCTCAAGACGCGGGAAATCGGCGTGCTCAAGGCGCTCGGCGCCAGCGCGCGTGGGATTATGTGGATCTTCATGAGCCAAAGTCTGTTCGTCAGCATCCTGGGCGTGCTGGTCGGCACCGGGCTGGGAATGCTCGCCGTTTTCTATCGGAACCCTTTCCTGCACCTCATGCGCCACTTGACCGGCATAGAACTGTTTCCTGCCTCCGTCTATGAATTCTCAGAATTACCGGCATTGATTGTGCCCGGCGATATCGCGGTCATTTGTGGGGGTTCGCTGCTCATCTGCCTTTTGGCCGCTGCTTTTCCCGCCTGGAACGCGAGCCGCCTCAAACCCGTGGAAGCGCTTCGGCATGAATGAAACCCCTCAATTGACGAAGCCGCCGCAGCCGGAACCAGCCTCCAGCCCATCGGCCGGTCCGCTCGTGGATGCCCGGCAACTCCACAAGCGCTACGAATTGGCCGCACGCTCGCTGGAAGTGCTGCGGGGTGTCAGCCTGGCGGTTGCTCGCGGCGATTTTCTCGCGCTCCGCGGAGCATCCGGGGCCGGCAAAAGTACGCTGCTTCATCTGTTGGGCGGGCTGGACACGCCCACCGCCGGTGAAATCTGGTTTGATGGAAAAAACCTCACCTCCCTCTCCGCCACCGCGCTGGCCCAACTTCGCAACCTCAAAGTTGGTTTCATTTTCCAAGCCTACCATTTGCTCCCGGAATTGGATGCGCTCGAAAATGTCTGCCTGCCCGCCCGCATCGCGCGCACTTCCGCCGGCGACGCCGAGGCCCGCGGGCGCGATTTGCTGGCGCGCGTCGGACTCAAAGATCGCGTCGAGCACCGGCCAAGCGAACTCTCCGGCGGCGAACAGCAACGCGTGGCCATTGCCCGCGCCCTCATCAACTCCCCGGGACTCATCCTGGCTGACGAACCCACCGGCAACCTCGACTCCCACACCGGCGACGAAATCATCGATCTACTCTGTTCCCTGCGCTCCGAGCACCAGACGACACTGATCATCGCCACGCATGATGCCCGCGTTGCCGCCCGGGCGCCCAAGGTTGTGGAATTGGCGGACGGTCAAATACAGGTTTAGCAGCCGTCCCCTGGTGCCTGGCACGATTGCTTGTTCGCAATCATTCGGCGAAGCCCTATCCAAACTGGAGCTTCCGGCTCAGCTCGTTTTGCGCAAGTTCGTCTTCTTCAGATGTTCGACGAAGTTGATGAAGCCCTCGGCCTGGGATTTCAGGCGCTCCAAAATCTCCGGCTTGGTCAGACGGCCATTGGCGTCGATGAGGCTGCCGATTTGGGAAATGAAGACCCGCTCGGGGTAGATGTAGGCGTTGCGGTAACCAAAAATCTGCTGGAGCTGCTCGACTGGCCGCAAGGCGCCCCAAATGCCGGCGGCAAGCCCGACGAAACAGACGGGACGCTGCTCAAAGCTTTCCGGGAATTTCAACATGTCGATGAAATACTTTAAAATGCCGGGGATGCCGCCGTTGTACTCCGGCGTCACGACAATCAGGCCCGTCGAATTGAGGACGGCCGCGGAGAAGGGCAGGAAGGATTTGGGTTTTTCGGCGTAGGAGCTGGGCGAAAAGATCTCCGGGGGCAGTTGGGCGAGATCGATGACGTGCAAGGGAACTCCAAGGGCTTTATAGACTTCCTCGACGTGCGCAGCGATTTTGCGGGTATTGCTGCCTGGACGATTGGTTCCGACGATCATTGAAATCATATGCTTGTTTTTTTATCCAGCGATTTGCTTTCGGTCGGCTTTTTGCCGGGCCGGCGCCGCAAGCCATTTTGGAAAAGGAGACGCCAGACCATGAACAGGGCTTCACGGACAATGTGGCCGGACATTTTTGAGGTGCCGCGAAATCGGTCGGTAAAGATGATGGGCACTTCGGCCACGCGCATGCCTTGCCGCCATATCTTGTGCGTCATCTCGATCTGAAAACTGTAGCCGTTGGAACGCACCCCATTGAGGTCAATGGATCCCAAGGCGCCGCGACGGAAGCATTTGTAGCCGCCGGTAGGATCGGTGAACGGCATGCCGGTGATGATGCGGACGTATTCGGCGGCGCTCTTGCTGAGCATTAGACGGCGCAAGGGCCAATTGATGACGCGAATGCCGTTGCAGTAACGCGAGCCGAGGACCAGGTCCGCGTCGCGAATGGCCTCCAGGAACTTGGGAATGTCATCGGGGTTGTGGGAAAAGTCGCCATCCATCTCCATGATGAAGTCGTATCCCTTTTCCAGCGCCCAGGCAAACCCGGCGCAATAAGCGCGGCCCAAACCCTCTTTTTTAGCGCGATGCAGCACGTGGATGGAGGGATGCTTGCCGGCGAGTTCATCGGCCAATTTGCCGGTGCCATCCGGCGAATTATCATCGACCACGAGCAAGTCAACGGGGACCGGGAGCTTCAATAACCGGTCGGCGAGCGTGGGAAGATTGTCCCGCTCGTTATAGGTTGGCACGATGACAAGTGTCTTATTCATGGACCCAGTGACGCGGTGACATTTAACCAAAGAACGGCCAAAAACAAGCTTGAAACACTTTTAAGCCGATCATTCGAGCCAAATTCAAGAATTGCAGCAGCCAACGTGGCATTCACCTTTCATCGTTCCTTTGCCAACGAGGGGGGCACAATCGCGTTGACGGTGGTGGCGGCTTGCTCGCACAATCCGGTGGATTGATATATGAATCTCGACACTCTTTATTCTGAACTAACACTCAAGACCAAGACCAAAATTGTGTTGCTGGTGCTGGATGGTCTGGGCGACCTCGCGACGAAGGAACAAGGTTACCTGACGCCGCTCGAAGCCGCCAGGACGCCCAATCTTGACGCGCTCGCCGGCAATGCCGCCCAAGGCCGCATGCTGCCCGTCGCGCCCGGCATCACGCCTGGCAGCGGGCCGGGGCATCTCGCCTTGTTCGGTTACGATCCCCTGGAATTTCAAGTGGGCCGCGGCGTCATCGAAGCCCTCGGCCTCGGCATCGATCTCAAGGCCGGTGACGTGGCCGCGCGCGCGAACTTTTGCACGCTCGATGACAAGGGCATCGTGACGGATCGTCGCGCCGGGCGCATCGACACGAAAGTTTGCGAGGAATTATGCGCGGTGCTCAGCAGCAAAATTCGCAAGCTCGGGACCACCGAAGTCATCATCAAGGCCGGCAAGGGACATCGGTTCGTGGTGGTGTTTCGCGGAAGCGGATTGGAAGGCCCGCTCACCGATGCTGACCCGCATCACGAAGGCGCGCCGATTCCGACGGTTGCGCCGGTGAACAAGAAATCGGCCAAAGCCGGGAAAGCCGCGCAGTTGATCAAGGACTTTTACAAAGCCGCGCTGCCGCTGATTGCCAAGCGCAAACCCGCCAATGGTTTTCTCATGCGGGGCATCGCGCATCAGCCGGATATTCCGAGTTTCGAGGAACGTTACCAACTCAAGCCGGCGTGCATCGCGGTTTATCCGATGTACAAGGGGCTGGCGCAATTGGTCGGGATGGCCAAGCTGGAGGGGCCGCAAACCATCGCGGAGCAATTCGAGCGTTACCTCACCGAGTACGACCACTACGATTACTTTTTCATTCACTACAAATATACGGACATGTACGGCGAGGACGGCAACTTTGAGGCCAAGAAAAAGGCCATCGAGGAACTCGACGTCGCGCTGCCGATCCTGCTCAAGAAGCGGCCGGAAGTTCTCGCGATCACCGGCGATCATTCGACGCCCTGCCCCGTCAAAGGCCATTCGTGGCATCCGCAGCCCGTCCTCCTGACCTCGCCGCTGTCCGGTTGGGACAAGCTGCAGCGCTTCACCGAGACCGGCGCCAACACGGGTTCGCTGGGGATTTTCGAGGCGAAGTATCTTGTGCGATTGATGCAGGCCAATGCAAAGATGTTCGATAAATTTGGGGCATGATCAAGGTTGCGCCCACAAATCGTGGCAGCCGGCGTGAGGAGGCTCTAAGCCTTTCGAAAGAAAGATCAGAGCCTCCTCACATCGGCTGCCACAGCTTGTCTGGATTTTCGAGACTGGTATTTTTTACCCTCTCGCATTCCCAATTCTTCCTCATCAGGCAAAATGGCCACCCTCGTTTTTGATATCGAAACCACCGCTTTGCCGCTGGAGAATTTTGACGAGACCCAGCAGGAATATCTTTTTCGTGAGGCGCAGAAGCTCCCCGAGGGGCCCGAGCGTGACACCAAGCACGCTGAAATCCAGCGGCAGTTCAATCTCTGGCCTTTCACGGCGCAGGTGGTTTGCATCGCCATGCTCAACTCCGACACGGCCCGCGGGCAGGTGCTCTTTACCGCCGAGGATTATGAACCGGACGCCGCGGAGGCCGGGCCGGTCGAGTTCGTGCCGTGTCCGGATGAGGTCGAGTTGCTCACCGCGTTTTGGGACGTGGCCCAACATTACGATGCCGTCGTGACGTTCAACGGGCGGGGCTTCGACGTGCCATTTCTGTATTTGCGGTCCGCGTTGTTGAATGTTCCGGTCACGCGCAAGAATTGGCTGGGCTATCGGTTTGCCACCGAACCCCATTGCGACCTGGCGGAACAATTGACGTTCTACAACGTCAGCGGTCGTGAAGGCGCCGCCCGCCGTTTCAATTTGGATTTTTATTGCAAAGCCTTCGGCATCGAATCTCCGAAAAGCCACGGGGTCACCGGCATGGACATCAACGATCTCATTGCCGCCGGTCGCTACCGGGAGATCGCGGAGTATTGCTTGCGCGATGTGCAGGCGACGGTGCTGCTTTATCAAATTTGGAAAGAACGACTGGCCGGGATCAAGTAGGCGCACGTGTTTAGCGCCCATCCGGGTGGGGCGCATCACTCCGTGCGCGCCGACGACGGACAGAGGACTTGCCGCAACGCGAGGTCGAGCCCGCCGATTTTTCGCAAAGCGCTTACTGGGGCGATGAACCCAAGCGAGCCGCCATGGTCACCGGCGCTCCGGGTAGGCCATCACCCGATGGTCAACCATCGGACGTGAACCTAACCTGTCTCCCACAAAATGGCCGCGCGAAAAACAAGCATGCGGGCGGACTCGCGATTGAGCTTTCGTCTGAAGCACCGCGCAGAGTCGAACCGACCCGATCCAAGGAGACATTATGTATCACCACATTAAGAAACTGATGTACACCGTCCACGTCGATCGTCCCGATCCACGCTTCGGCAACATGGTGCTGGAGCAATTCGGCGGGGCCAACGGCGAGTTGGCCGCCGCGATGCAATATTCGATTCAGGGATTGAACTGCGAGGATGCCGCCCGCAAGGATCTGCTCATGGACATCGGCACCGAGGAACTGAGCCACCTGGAAGTGGTTGGGACGCTGGCCCGCATGCATCTCAAACCGATGAAACAGAAACGCTCGGCGGCGGAAGCCGATCCGCTCATCGCCATTGCTGGCGGCGGCGGGGTGGGTTTGTTCAATTCCATGGGCAATCCTTGGACGGCGGATTATTTGAAGATCACCGGCGAGTTGGATGTTGATTTGCGGAGCAACATCGCGGCGGAAGCGCGCGCCAAGATCGTGTATGAACGATTGATTGATTTTTGTGACGACGCCGGTTCCAAGGATGCGCTCCAGTTCCTGATGACACGCGAAATCACCCACATGAAAGCCTTCATGGCCGCCTTGGAGAGCATGGGCAAGGACCCGTTGCAGATTGGCGAGATTCCGCCCAGCCCGGACATTGTAAACCAATACTTCAACGACTCCACCGAACCAGGCGAGAACGGCGATGTAGATGCCCGGGGCCCCTGGAACGAAGGCGGCGGGATGACCATCGTCGAGGCTCCGGCGCGGGCTGTAGCCGAGGCGACCGAGGAGGAAATCAGCCGGGAAATGAATCGAGCCGCCGGGAGACATTCTGGTTCCACGGCGCGAACGGAGTCGCGTAACAAGCGGAGCCGCTGAGTTGAAGAAGCGGCAGACGGAGAACCCGGCAACACGAACACACTAATTGTTCGTCAGGTAGGCGCACGGCGCGCACGGAAGTGTGTGCCCCGCCAGTTTGCTGTCAGGATGGGCAGTCCTCACCCGAAGTTCAGTGTGGGGAGGATGCTTTCACCATCCGGTATTCGCGCCAGATCAACAGCCAGACCATAATATCGATCGCCGTCAACAGCATCAACCCGAAGGAAAAGTGATGAAGGATCCTGAAGGTTTGATAGCAGATGAAAGCTCCAATGAGGGCGAGGGCCGTGGGAAATGCCCATAGCTTGCGCCGCAACAATCCGCCCCAAACCAGAAAAACCTTAATCGCCCCATGGCCAAGCAGATAGATGCTGCTGAAGATTTTGGTGTTGCTGGACAAATGGCCCACTGCCCGTCGCAAATGGACAGCAACCCAGTCACTTGAATCTTCCGCCAGTTCATGTTGGGTGAGAGCAGCTACGAACCCGCTCAGAGCTGCTTGACTGACCAACAGCAGAAGGGCCCCGCCGATCACTTCAAGAATCCCATCGATGCCTTTGAACCAAATCCCGACGACATACAGAAGATGCAGGACTTTATCTCTCAACGAGCGACTCGGCATGGATCGATTGCTTGCCTGGAGGACATTACTCTGCCGCGCTTGAAGTGGCAACTGGACCGGGTCAAGGATGGGCCTTCCGTGAGCGGTGGTTTTCTGCAAGCATGGAAGGACGATGCGTGGAATTTCTGATGATCAAAAAAGGTCAAATCTGGCAGTCGTGGTTTGCTTTGCCGTCAAGGAGGAGGCCAAATACTTTGCCGCGCCGACGTCGGGCGATGGTCGATTGGCGATCACGATCACGGGGATGGGAAGGGCCAACGCGGAGGCAGGACTGCGAAAGGCCATCGCGGAGAAGCGGCCTGGCATGGTCATTACGGCGGGTTTTGCGGGGGGATTGAATCCGGAATTGAGGGCCGGACAGGTGGTGTTCCAGGCTGACCCTGAGACGGGATTGATCGAGCGGTTATCGCGGGCGGGAGGAATTGCCGGACGGTTTCACTGCGCGGAGCGTGTGGCAGTGTCGGCGGCGGAAAAGGCGGCTTTGTGGGAATCCACGGGAGCGGATGCGGTGGAAATGGAATCGGGAGTGATCCGCGCGCTCTGCCGGGAGCAGCAAATCCCAAGCGCCACGGTGCGGGTGATTTCCGACGCGGCCAATGAAAATCTGCCGCTGGATTTCAACGCGCTGATGACGCCGGATCAGCGAATCGATTATGGCCGGCTGGCATGGACCGTGGCAACTTCGCCCCGGAAGATTCCGGCGCTGATGCGGTTCCAGAAGCAAACGGCGGCAGCGGCGAGGCAGTTGGCGGAAGTGCTATGTGGAGCGCTGAGCGTAGGAACCCCCTGATCATTTCGGCTTGCTGTCTTTAGAACGTCGGCTGCTGATTAGCGATTAGCGTCCGGAATCAGCAGATGAAATGACCCGCCGTTGCTCAGAAGCTATGGCGAGGCAGGCAGGTTCGAGTAGGGTTTACAAAGCCGATTCGGGCAGCAGAGAGTCAACCCAACAAAAAAGAATTGGGAACGGAAACTTTTTTACCTGTTGACACCCGCCCTAATGGGCGACCCCTTTACTATTCGCGGGCGGCCTTCTTGAGCCACTTTTTCGCGATTCGGCCGTTACGGGTTAGAAATCGGAACTTACCGTAATCGATGATTAGGCAGACGGGAGGTGTTGCAGTCCTGTCGGTCTCTACGAGGTCCACCGCATGTTGGTTTGCCTGAGCTAGAGCTTGCCTTAAGGAAACAATCCCGAGTCTCCTTCCATTCTGATCGCGCAAATCAACCTTTTCCGCTCGAATTAGGCCATTAACTCGCACCTTAAGCTCAATTGACTCTGATTTCCAAGAATTCCCCAAATTCTTGCATCCATTAGAGATCAGATGTCCACGATTACTTTGCTTCTTTTGTGGATCTAACATATGAGCAGTATTTACAAGTAGCCAAGTTGCAGGCTGATAAGACTAACCAATAGGCGGCAAGGGAGGGCCCGGATCCGGAAGGGGCGGATGAAAATCCGGTGGTGCGGTATTGCTGCATGTAAAAATGAGAATCCAAATGTTTGCCTGTCCGAATTCCGGAACGCCGCATGACAAAGGAACAGAAAGTTTAACTGAGACGCACGTGCCGACAGTATACCACCAGTTATTATTCTTCTTACACTTTCTGTTAGCTTTAATCCATTGCGACTGCGTACATGGCTTAGTTGCAATAATCGGATTTGGAGGGAAACTAATGCGTCCATCCGGATCACTGCGATCCAATGGATCATTGCTCACATAGCTGAATAAGTTTAGGCTGCCAAGTTCTTGGATGGGATCCCTATTTAGCCACCTTTGCAAGCCGGGATCATAAAAACGATAAAGGTAATAATACAAACCGGCACTTGTGATGAGTTCTTTGCTGCTGAACCGGTAAGTGTTCGAGGTGGCAAGGCTGCCGCTGGAAGCAGTCAGATTGCCGAATGGGTCGTAGCGGTAGCTGGCGGCGAGAGTCTGGCTGCCGTTGACCAGGTAAGTGATATTGCCGTTGCCGTCCGCATGATAGAAGTTGTGGTCGGAGAAGAAGCCGGAGGAATAGCCGTCCGAGCGGGCTAGCAAGCCGCCGATGCCCCCTGCGCCTTCGAGGGTGCCGGAAAGGTCGTTGCCGCGGGTGTAACTGACGGTGGGATTGTTGTTGAGGTCGCGTTCCTGGATGACGCGGTTGCCATCATAGACGTAAGCCGTCCCGCCGACCAGGATCCAGGTGTTGCTCGCACCGCCGAGTGAATTGGTCCATTGCAATTGCTCGCGCATCCGGCTCAGGCCATCATACGCGAAGGTGGTGAGGACCGCCTCGGTGGCGTTCGTCGTGGACACCCAAATCAGGCGGTTCTCATCGTCGTAGAGGTTGGTGGTGGAAAGGGCGCCGGTGGTCTGGTTGGTCAAGTTACCGTTGCTGTCATAAGAAATGTTCGTGGTGCCCACGTTGGTCAACTCGTTGAGGCTGTTCACGTTGAAAAACGTGTTTACGCCGTTGCTCTTCACGTGAATGAGGTTCCAGGCCGCGTCGTAGAAGTAGGTCCGGTTCTCGGAACTCACGGAACTCTGCGCCCCCATCAACTGCCCAATCGAGTCGTAGCTATAGGCCACTCGCGTGCCCGCCGCGTTGGTGAAGCTGGTGCGCTGGTTGCCCGCGTTGTAACCGTATTGAGCGGCGTCCAGGGTCGCACCGGCAGAATTCTTAAGCGTGGTCGTCAGCAGGCGCGCGTTGCCGTCGTACACGTTGGTGATGTAGCTGGTGTTGGGCAGCGTGATTTCCGCGGGGAGCGTGGAGCGAACCGCATCGTAATAGTAAGCAAACGCACCGGCGGGTGAAGTGACGCTGGTGAGGCGTTTGGCGTTGTCGTAAGCGAAACCGTTCGTCCATGAGCTGACAGGCTGCTGCAAGGAGAGGCTGGTGCGCTGCATGGCGGTGTAGCCGTACGTGATCGTATCATTGCTCCACGGGCCGTCTTCGCTCAATAATTGGCTCACAGCAGTGTAAGTGTAGCGCGTGGTTCCTACCGCGTCCAGCATGTTCGTGACGCGGTTTAAAACGTCGTATGCAAAGGTGACCAAGGGCGAGACGGGATACGTGACGGTGAGGAGGTTGCCCGCCGCATCATATCCGTAGCCGGTATTCCCCTTGGCGATGCTCCAGCGATTAGTCAAGCGGTTGTCGGCGTCGTATTTGTAGGCGAGAATGGCCGTGCTGGTGGCATCGACTTTATTCGTTACCCGGCCGTAAGTATCGTAATTCCAGGAGGTTTGCTGGCTTTTGCCATCGGTGAGGGTCAGCAGGTCGCTGGCGGCGTCATAGGTGTAATGGATGACTTCAAGGTTTGCGTTCGTCTCGACGGTTTTTCGCCGGGCGGCATCGTAACCGTACAAGGTGACTTCGTTGAGCTGGTTGGTGTACGCGACCAGTCCGGCGGGGCCGTAGAAGAACTGTTCGACTCCGGTATCCGGATAGGTGCGAGTGAGCGGACGGCGCAAGTTGTCGAACGTCGTGGTCACAGTGACGCCGTTGGCGTCCGTGTTCGTGGCGACGCGAGCCTCGATATCGAAGCCAATGGCCAACTCCTGCCCAAACGCGTTGCTGACGGCGTATTGCAGACCCTGGTTGTTGAACCAGTTGGTTACGCTGTGACCGGCGCTGTCCACGGTGTTCGTCACCCGGCCCATGAGGTCGCAATTGTATGTGACGGTAGTGCCATCCGCGTACGTCGTATTCGTGAGCCAGCCGGCGTTGTTGTAGTAAAAGTGGGTGAAGTTTGTGCTCGTGGCATCTTCGATGTAATCGAGCGAGCCGCAGGCGCAATAGCTATAAAGGGTTCGATTTCCGAGCGCGTTGGTGGCGGCGATCATTCGGCGGTTTGCGTCATAACCGAACGTGTTCGTGAATCCCATCCGGTCGGTGACCTTGACGAGATCGAGTTTGTTGTAAAGGTATGAGATGGCACCACGGGAGTCCGAGGTGTTCGTGAGGCGCTGGAGATTGTCGTACACATTGGTCGTGATCAGGCCCAATTCGTTGGTGTGAATATAGACCAGATCGTTAGCATACAGGTAGGTGTTGGTCCGATTGATTTGAATGTCAATGGTCTGCTGCAAGTAATTAGTGTACTGGCCGCTGGCGAAATAGATATTGGTGGTCGTCAGGCCCGCCGGGGTATGAATGCTGGTCAATCGGCCGGCAGTGTCGATGGTGTAGGAGGTGACTTCGCCGACGGCGTTGGTCATGCTGATGACATTGTGGTGGGCATCATAGCCGTAGCCCGCGAGGATTTCGCCCTGAGGACCGATCACCTGGACCAGGTCGATGTTGCTCACCGGGTCATAGACAAAAATGTTGCTGCGGGTAAGGGGCGTGGCACCGTAACCTGTTGAATAGGTTTCCATGATATTGGTGGGCCGCCCCCAATCGTCACGCTGGAACCAGCGGAACCAGGTGGTGCCGTCAGGCAGGACGCGGGCGATGAGCGAAGGTTGCGAATCCGTGCCCGCAAAAAATGTTTCATCCTTGCCATCATAATCGTACCAAGTGGTCTGGCCGGGAGTTATTCCGTCATCCGGGCTGGGGTCCTGTTCCATGTCCAGGGTCTGCGTGACCCAATTTGCGCTTTCGGTCTCATTCTGACCGTGCAACCAATGCCGCATGCGCGCTTTGAGGAAATCAGCGATTTGCAAAGTGTTGAGATCCGCCGGCAGGGTGGTGGCCTGACGCGGCCCCCAATGGAAGCTATCCCGATATTCCAATAGAGCGTTATCAAGCGTCGTTGTGGGTACGTCGGGGTAGGAAGGAGCGATATTAGTGGGATACGAGTTGTTCAAGAAGTTGATGTCGTACGCGCCATTGGTTGTGTCATATAGAAAAAGCGCGTCCTGACGCAGCAAGTACAGATTGGTGCCGCCGACGGGGTCAACAACTTTAGCCGTGCGGATATTGTAGTAATCACCGCCTCCGGGGGGGTCAGAGAATTCGTTAGTTCCAGTCCCCAAGCTGTTGGTGGTGTACGAAAACGTTGTGGCGCCATACGGCGTGATAAGATTTGTAACCCAGCCTTGCGAATCGTACTTGAACGAACTGCTTAAACTGGCCACGTCGGTTACATTCGTGAGCATGCCTGTGCCATCGTAGCTCAAATTGCATGTCCGCCCAAAAGCGTCTTGCACACTGGTGATCTGCAAAGGGAAACTACTGTTGCCGTAAGAAACAGAGTTGGTGCGCCCGTCGGTATCGATTACGTATCGCAGCAGAACTGTGCTGTTGGTTTCCTGATAAACAAACCAGTTCGTATGGCCAAAGGGGTCAGCCTTGGCGGTCAGGAAGGCCAGCTTGACCCCCATCAGCGTGACCGTGCTGGGCACGAAGCCATAGTAGTCTTTGGCTCCATTGACGTACGAAACCACAAACCCCGTCAGGTTGGTTGAGACATTGATATTGCGCTGGAGGATGGTATGGCTGTAATATTCCTTGGTGCTGTTGTCAGGTATGTAGGTGCGTTCGCCACCCCCGGGCAAAATCATAGTGGCCGAAAGGCCAGTGGTCCCATCGGGTGAAACCTGGTCATCGGTGACGTAGCTGATCCAGGAACAGTCCCACATTTTTCCCAAGCTGAAAACGCTGTTGGTTGCGCGTGTCTCTCTTTGTTTGTAGGCGAGTCTGAAGGAAATGCGCTCGCCTATAGCCGGTTGGTAGCCGAGCGGTTCGTCGTACAACCAAACAGTGATGTACGGTTCAGAGACAGCCCAGTATGGCATGCCTGCAGGCTGACAGTTTGTACAAGGATTTGGGTTGGGTCCGCCTGGACCACCTGGACCACCTGGACCACCTGGACCACCACTGCAAACAGGGCATTGCGTTGATGCGGCCCGGGCTGTGGCTCCAGTCGGCGCATTGGACCCCGTTGTTGGGCTGCTACCGCTCCCTGAACTACCGCCGCCACTTCCACCACTTCCATTCCCGCAGCTATCCGAACCGTCGTCTATATTGGAGGAGTGGCCCCGGCCAAAGATCTTGTCGGTATCCGCAGCAGCCAGCAATTTCCATCGGGCTGGCAGTTTGTCTCGGGGCACTAAAAACTGTCCGGACGCTTCCTCCTCAATTTCCGTTTCACTCAACCAGCGGGCCTTGCCGAAGGTCGGGTCCAGGACGCGGTATGAACCAGCTTTGGCTTCAATGATTGCCGCATAGTGGTTCTCCTTCCAATGGATGACCGACGGCACAACCAAGGTTTTGTCCTGCCCCCAATCCGCCGGCACCAAGCCAAGCCCTGTTTTGTCCGCAAGCTCAACCAGTGTGCTCATTGAGAATCCGCACGCAGGTGAAGGCAGGTCGGAGATTTCCTTGGATCGGAACTTGGGGCCTTTCAACACTTTGGCTACGTTGTCGAGGGCGTAGGTTCCGCACTTAAAGCAGATGCCCGGCTGGGTCAACATCGTGCGGTACGCTTCCTTGGTGGTATTAACGACTTGTTGCAATGGCCCGCCGTCGAAAACGCGGTCATGAGTTTCCTGAAAAAGAGTTTTCAAGGTATCCATCCTCCCCAAACTGGCCAGCAGGCTCGTCCAATAGGCGAAGGTGAAGTCGGCTACGTTTTTGGCCGGACCTTCAGTAGCGGTCCTGGTGGCGCCCCAAGCGGCTTCCCAATGGCCGAGCGCCCGCGTGTAAAGGCCGTGCTCGCGATAGTACCGGGCCAGATTGGCGCGTAGCGAGGGAACCCAGGGCGAGTCAGGATGATCCGCGATAAACTGTTCCAAGGCCGGCAATGCGCGGGCAACCCCGTTGGTGCGCACGCTCTCGACCTCGGCCCAGAGGGCGGCGTTCTCGGCGTCCGCGGGTGGCTGGGAGCCAACCCAGGCGAGGTTTTGATAGAATAATGCCGCACCGCTGATTTTGGCGGGGAGGTCCTGGGCGGCGGTTATGGTTCCAACCGGCGTGAACAAAGTGATCGCGGCGAGCAGGAGAAGCGGTGTTTGAACAGGGTATTTCATAAGCGAGGTGTGACTGAGATCTTTCCGCACATAACCGTAAGTGAAAAGGCAGGGGCAGTATCTGATTGCTGGCGCTCTTGCCTATTCAAGACGGCTACCATTGTAGACTAGAACGCCGCCGGGAGGAAGTTCGAACAGCTATCTGTGAGTGCCAAATGCTATCTGTGAGTGCCATTTTGGCGTCTTCTCAGGTCCTAGGTTGAACTGTCCGAGTCTCAGGCGCTCTGTGGCGGCGAAGAACGGCCTTGGGGCACACGCCAAAGGCACGTTTGAACACGCGTGTGAAATGGGTGGGCTGTTTGTAGCCCAGGAAGGCGGAGGCGATTTTTATGGAGCCGTACTTGAGAAGCGCTTCAGCAGCAAGCGCCATGCGTCTCTCGTCCAGCCACTTCTGCGGTGTCAAATCAAAAAAGTGATGGATCAGGCGATACAATTGTCGTCGGGACACTTGCTTGAAGTCTTTGCGCAGCCGCTTGATGCTATAACAGGCTGGCGGGGTCACTTTCGCCCATCTTTCAAAGTCGTGGCGTTGGAGCGCGAGCATAACCAACTCCTATATATTCGTAACGAAAGGCACCGATCTTTCAAAAAAGTGACAAAAGAGTGAAAAAATTTATCGATCATCTCCGTGTCGAGCATATTGCAGGAATTTAAGCACGGGGCGACCATTGAAAGGGCGAGAGACGAGAACAAACCCACGACGAGTGGGTTTCTCCCACGAGTGCCATCATACGGTCGCTCCGCAATGCAGGGGAGGCGCTCCATCAGAACTTGTTTCGGGAGATCCAGCCAATTGTCCAGGAGATGTTAACGATAAAGCATGCGCGTGGGACGGGTATGCGGAATGGAGTTGCATTGCTTCTTGCTGGTACCTAAGGGCTTGCGCGGCGCATGGGATTCCAGCGGGGTAGAAAACCATGGGCATGGAACAAATGACCAATGGCCAATGCTCAAAGAATGCCAAAGCTCCACCATCGGGGGAGACAAAGTGGACGGCAAAGTGAGGGACAAGGGTTTTGGAGTCGCTGTTTGTCACGGGTCGGCCGAAATTGTCACGGGTCGTGTCACGGGTGGCGATTCATAAAAGGCCCGTCTTTGTTGCGTTGTCACGCTGTCACGGGTCCAAGGGGGGGAAGCAGGGGGTATAATATAAATACCAACTACCAAGCACCAAGCTCCAGAGAAACTCCAAGCACCAAACACTAAACCTTGGAAATCTGAAGGAGTCCTTTGTGCTGCTTCATGGCGAGGGGCGCACGGTGTCGGGTGGCGGGGCGGGTTTGTGCTCCTCCTGTTTCTCGCTGTAGGTGATGAGGGCGGCGCCCGCCATGATGAGGGCGACACCGCCCCAGCGAATGAGCGGGATTTGCTCGTTCAAGATGAACCTGGCGGCGAGCGTGGTGAAGACGAACCCAAGCGCGGTCAGCGGCCAGATGAAACTGACTTCCGCGCCCTTGGACATCAACACCAGCAGCGTGCCGAAGAAAATCGCCTCGAACAAAACGCCCAGCAGGATCCTGGGGTTGGTGACGCCGCTTTTGAGCACGCGCAACACTTCTGAGACGCTGATTTTTTGGACTTCGCCGACCTGCCGGAGTCCCTGGTTGAGATACACCACTCCCACCGCCTCGAACACGAGGCCGATCAATAGAATGATCAACAGTTTGGCCATTATAGATCCTGGTAGCGAATCAGTTCGATGCTCCGCCGCTGGACAAGGTCTTTCACGCGCGGACTGATCAAGGCGTCGAACTCGTGCTTAAATTCGTCGAGAGAAGGATGGGAGTAAAGCTCCGAATCGCCCGCCGGCAGTTCGGGCAACAGGCGGAGAACGTAAGCCTCATCGACGAGCGCGTTTTGCAGCAGGCCAAAAACACGTTGGGTGTGGCGAATGCCCTGGCGCTGCAAGCTGGGTCGCGCGCGCGCGGAGAGGCAGCGATAGATGAAAGCGTGGCTGGTGCGATAGAGCCATCGCCCTGATGCCAGCCGCGCGTTCAGCCAAAACGGATCGCGCGTGAGGCGCATGCGCCGGATGCCAAACTCCGCGGTTTCGGCCATCAGGATGGGGAAGACGGTCGGGTGCAGATGCAAGTGCAAGTGGCCGTTGACATGATCAAGGGTCAGGCCGGTGGCGCGGAATCGTTCCAGCTGCGCGCGGATTTCCTTCCGCAATTGTGCCCGCAAATTGTGCCGGACAAAGTATTTGAAACCCACGGCGACCGGACGATCGGAGAATTCACCGCGATCATTGACGAGGCCCGGAATTTGGCTGGCGGGCAAAGCTGAGCTTCCGCAAAGCAGCGAGAGATGGAGGCCAACGCCCAGCCTGGGATGCTCACGGGCGAGCGCGACGGCCTCGGCCGTCGCGGGCTCATTCATCATGAGGCTGGCGGTGGTGAGGATGCCTTCGGCATGCGCGCGAATGACTGCCTGGTTGATGGCCGGGGAACGGCCAAAGTCATCCGCATTGACAATCAGGCGCCGCGCCAGTTCAGGGCGTGCCATAGTTGGGCGTCAACGCGCCTGAAGCGACGCGCAAGCCGGTGCGGAGAATCAGCAGAAGTTTCTGGCCTTTGTTGAGACGCGTCGGGGTTGGGCCCAGGACATCGAACTGCCGGCTTTCCAGTTTGCGCAGCAACTTCCAGTAAACCGAACCCATCAACTCGGCGGCAACCATGGCCCGGCGGTCCACTTTCGGGAGAGTGACGCGGGCCAGCCGATAAAAATGGCGCGCGCGTTCCGCCACGCTCCCGGCCAGGGCATGGAACCGCGAGGAGTATTCGAAGCGCAGAATTTCCTCGGGCGACACTCGAAAGCGATCCAATTCGGACAGCGGCAGATAGATTCGCCCGCGCTCGGCATCGGATCGCACGTCGCGCAGGATGTTCGTCAACTGGAGCGCCTTCCCGAGATGGACGGCGTACTCGCGGCACGCAGGGTCCTGGTATCCAAAAATCTCGATGCTCAACAAACCCACCACCGAGGCCACGCGGTAACAATACTTTTCCAATTCCTCGTAGTCGGCATAACGCTTGATGTCGAGGTCCATCTCCACGCCTTTGAGGAGTTCGTCAAACAAGTTGAAAGGCAGGTGATGTCGACGGATGAACGTTTGCAGTTCGCGATTGACTTCGAATTGCGGGGTTTCGCCCGCGCAAGCGCGCCGGATGTCCTCGCGCCAGGCGGTGAGTTGCGCGCGACGATCCTCGACGGGAACGGATTCATCATCGGCCACGTCATCGACCTCGCGGCAAAACGCATACAGGGCGGACATGCCATCGCGTTTGGCGCGAGGCAGGAGCACAAACGCCAGGGCAAGGTTGGAAGCGCTATTCCGCGTGATGGTCCGGCTATCTTGCATGCGGCATCAAAGCCCGGCTGGCGGCGTTGATTCATTCCGCACCGGCGGCAGGCCGCGGGTCTGGGCCAGGGTCGGATTCATCGGACGTTCGCGATGTCTCGACCGGCGCCATCCCTTGCGTTTCCGGATCAATGGCGCAGATTCGGCGGAAGATCCGGATGTTGTTAAGGGAGGTGTTTCCGCGCTGTTGTGATCGTGGTGATGGCTCCGGTGATGATGCCGGTAAACGCGCCGCCGCGGTTTCTTGCGGTAAAACGCGGCCCAAATGACGATCGGCACCGTCACGAGAACCAACGCGCCGAAAATGTACAACCCTTCGCGGACTGATCCGGACAACTTAAGATCAATTTGTGCCATCCACACGTCAAAGGAAACGCCACTCACGATGCCGCCTCCTTTCCAAGGGCGGGCGGTTCTTCGTCGGTTTCGCTTCCCGTGTTGATGTTGAGCCGCTGCATGCGATAACGCAAGGCATGGCGGCTGATTTTCAGGCGCTCAGCGGTGCGGGTCAGGCTGAAGTGGTTTTGCTCCAGCACGCTGGTGACCAGCTCCCGCTCGAAGTTGGCCATCATTTCGTCGAGTGATTCGTTGCCGATGGCCCGCGGACCGGTGGCCTTGCGCAGGCCAGTTTCAAGCTGAAAATCCGGCAGACTCGCGGGTTGAATTTCGTCGCTGGTTTCAAGGATCAATCCGCGTTCGATGACATTGCGCAGTTCCCGGACGTTCCCGGGCCAGTGATGCGAAAGCAACTTTTGCTGGGCCGCGCGGGAAAAACGCTTGGCGGGACGCTTCATGATCTGGCTGAAGTGCCGCAAAAAGTGGTCCGCCAGCATGAGCACATCCGGGCCGCGTTCGCGCAATGGCGGGAGGCGAAATTGAACCACGTTCAACCGATGGAAAAGGTCCTCGCGAAAATCATTCTCGCGGATGGCTTCAATGATGTCGCGGTTGGTCGCCGCGATCAACCGCACGTTCACGCGCAACTCTTGCGTGCCGCCCACGCGGGTGAAAGTGCCGTCCTCGAGAAAACGCAGCAGCTTGGCCTGCAACGGCCGGCTCATGTCGGCAATCTCGTCCAGGAAAATGGAACCGCCATCGGCCTCTTCGACCCGCCCGGCCTTTTGCTTGAGGGCGCCGGTGAACGCGCCTTTCTCATGGCCGAACAGTTCGCTTTCGAGCAGCGTTTCCGGAATCGCGGCGCAGTTGATGCGCACATAACTGGCGTTGCGGCGGGTGCTGAGGCAATGCAACGAGCCGGCGACCAATTCCTTGCCGGTGCCGCTTTCGCCCAGCACGAGCACGCGCGCATCCGTGGGTGCGACCGTCTGGATCATCTGCCGTAGTTCGCGTATGCCGGGAGAATCGCCGACAATTTGCTCGATTTGGTAGGTTTCGTTCGCCTGGGCGCGCAAGGCGGCATTCTGGTGCAGCAGGCGATGCCGCTCGGCGCAACGGGACACCGCGTGCAGCAATTCCTCGGGCGCGAAGGGTTTGGCCAGATAATCGAACGCCCCGGCTTTGATGGCCTCGACCGCAAGCTTGGGGGTGGCGTACGCCGTGATCATCAGGATTGGCAAATCCGGCCAGCGCGTGTGGACCTTGCCAATCAATTCGTAGCCGCTCATACCTCCCAACCGGGCGTCGGTGATGACGAGCAGAAAGTCTTCCTGCGCCAGAACGGCCAGGGCTTCCTCGGCCGATTCCACCGCCGTCACGCCGTAGCCCTCGTCGGTCAGCACCGTCTTAAGCGACAGGCGCATGTTCTTCTCGTCATCCACGACGAGCACGGATGGCAAAGCGGCGCTCATGCGTGCCGGTTCCAGTTCATCAGAATCATGTTACAAAGGTTCGTGACGGAAACAATAGAATGAAGCGGGCGCCTTTTCCAAGCTTGGATTCGACGTTTACCGTGCCGCCGTAAAGTTCGACGTTGTGCTTGACGATGGGCAGGCCAAGACCCGTTCCGCGGGCCTTGCTGGTGAAATACGCGTCGAATACGCGACTCAACTTGTCCGGAGCAATTCCAGGGCCATCGTCGGCAATGACGATCTCCACCCCGCTGCCGCCATGCGCCTGGGCGGAGATGGTAATGTTGCCGCGCCCGCTCAAAGCTTCGCGCGCGTTTTGAAGCAGGTTCACTAACACGGCGGAAAGATGGATGCGCTGCATGACCAGCGCCGGGAGGTTGGCGCCAAATTCCTTGTGAATTTGTGTGGCATAGTTGGCAGCGCGCGGGAAAACCTCGGCGATGGCGCGATCCACCTCGTCGGGCACGCTCAACTTCTCCACGCGGCCTTCGCTTAACTGCGCGTAGCCCATCAACTGCGTGATGATCCCGTCCGAGCGCTCGATTTCCTCACGGATGATTTGAAGCTGCTGGCCGAAGTCGCGCTTGCCCGCCTTGAGGCCGCGTTCGAGCGAAAAGACGGCGTTGTTGATGATGCCGAGCGGGTTTTTCAACTGGTGCGCAATCTCCGCGGCCAGGCGTCCAGCAGCTTTGAGCTCGCTGTTGCGCGCTGCGGCCTCGAGCGCCTCGCGCTGCGCTTCACGGTCGCGAAAGGCCAGAAGTTGGACGCCATAACAAGAGGAGGTCAAAAGCCAAAGAATGATCAGACGCAGCAGGAACGGTTCGCTGCCAGTGTCCGGCTCCACGGTGGTGGTGGTCAACGGATTGGTGTAACGCATGAACCCGAGCTGTTGCGGTCGCCCGTGACGGCTCTTGGCGAGCTCCTGCGGATAGGCTTCCTCAAGCAACAAACGATTCGCCCGCACGGTCCGTTCCACCGAAAGATTCTCATTCAGCATCGCTTTGGCTTCGGGCGAAAGTTTGACGCCCGCAAAACGGTCCGGGCGGTAAATGAAGCCGCTGTGCATGATGCGGTTAAGCTCGTCCATGAAGGCGGTTTGCAAACCGTTGGTGGCGGCATTATTGGTGGAAAAACCAAGCACTGCCTGGTGCGTGGGCTCGGAGGCCTGTTCCCAAAGAAACCGCGAGAGCGGATCGGCCTGTTGCTTGAGCTTCAAGGCAAACGACTCGGGATCCTTGATGTCCTCAGCCGTGAAGCTGGGCGAGCCCGGCCGGGTATAAACCGACGGGGGCAGTTGCAGGTCGCTGTCGTTGAGTCTGGCATTGAGCAGCCCGGCGCTGAGGTAGAAGACGCTGAGGGACAGGTTCAGCACGATTTGCGGCGTCGCCAGCGGGATGCTCAACGCGTTGATAATGATCAACCCCGGGAACACCCAGAACAACGTGCTTTCAAAACCGCCGGTTTCAACCGTCAACCCGGCGAACAACAACCCGTCCAGCAGGCCAACGGCAAAGACCACCCATTTGACCAAGGTCGTCGGGAACCGCCGCAGAATCAACAACGTTGCCGCAACGACGGTAACCAGAATGTAAAAAATAAAAAACCGTTGCAGCGTTTCCAGCACCACCTCGCGCGGCACCGCCGCCACCGGCTGATCCAGCCAATGCGCGTAAAAGAGGTAATAGAAAACAACCACCGTAACCGCAAAGCGCGCCGGCAGCACAATGTTTCGTTGCACGGCCAGGATGCGCGCCGCCTGCGCCGCCGGCTCCGTCTCCGGCATCGCCAGCACACGCGACCACGCCCATTTCAGCCGTTGCCAGGAGGTGATGTTCATGTGATGGCGATGGAGAATGATCGAATACTCACGTGACCAATTCCAGCGCGCGCCGGGCCACCGCCTCGACCGGCCATAAGCGGCCCAGTCCCTCGTAGCCGCAGGAAAGCAGCCCTTCCTCCGGACCGATAAATTCCGCCCCGCGGGACTTGAGCGTGGCGGCGTTCTGTTGCGTGGCGGGATGCAGCCACATCTTCCCGTTCATAGCGGGCGCGAGCAATATCCTCGCCTTGGGATTCAGCGCCAGCGCAATGCAGGTCAGGGCGTCATCAGCCAAACCGTGGGCCAGCTTGGCCAAAACATTGGCCGTGGCCGGCGCAATCAACAATAGGTCGGCTTCATCCGCCAGCTTGATATGCGTGGGTTTCCAACCTTCCTCCTCGTCGTACAAATCCGTGACCACCGGCTGCCGTGAGAGCGTCTTGAAGGCCAGCGGCGTGATAAACCGAAGCGAGTCCGCAGTCATCACCACCCGGACGGCGCAGCCCTGCTTCGCCAACTGACTGGTCAACTCCGCCGCCTTGTAGGCCGCTATGGAACCGGTCACACCCAATACAATATTTCGCGTCGCGCTCATTCTCGCTTCGTCTCAATTCAAGCCTTAATGCCGACTGTAATCCTAAGCCTCAAAGGCGCGACTTTGCAAAGATATTAAGACCGGGTCAAATTCTGTCGGGGCGTGTTCAAAGCGTCCGGTCAAGTCCAAAACAGCGCAATGGCCGGAACGCCCGCGGTGCTGAGGCGTTGGGTACCTTACGAACCCAACGCAGGGGTTAAGACCTTACGCGTCGGTTCTTGACCCGGCCACGAGTACGAATAGCTTGTAGGAGAGGAGTCGATGATCACCAGCGGCGAAGTGAACAAAAAGGAAGTAACCCCGGAGTCCCTGGAAGCCCGCGATCTCAAATCAGCCGGCGTCCCCGCGAAAAAGCAACTGCTGGAACGATACCAGACCGTGCGCCGGTTTTCAGAAGCGCTCTGTGAATCCCTGGTGCCCGAGGATTATGTGATCCAGACGATGCCGGAAATGAGTCCCACCAAGTGGCATCTGGCGCACACGAGTTGGTTTTTTGAAACGTTCGTTCTGAAACCGCATGTGCACGGCCTTCGGGCTTTGAATCCCAACTATGCGTTCCTTTTCAATTCTTACTACAACGCGGCGGGCCGGATGCACGCGCGACCGCAACGCGGCTTGATCTCACGCCCGACGGTCAAGGAAACCTTTGCTTATCGCGAGCATGTGGACTTGCTGATGTTCCAATTGCTGGACACTGCCGATGAGCGAAAACTCAACGCCGTGATGCCTTTGATCATTCTTGGCCTCAACCACGAACAGCAGCACCAGGAACTGATGCTGACGGATTTGAAGCATCTGTTTTGGATGAATCCCCTGCGTCCAGCGTTCCGCAAACAAAAGCTTCCGAACGCCGCGCCGGCCGGCGATCTCGGGTGGAGAATTTATCCGGGAGGCATTCATTCGATTGGTCACCAGGGAACAGGGTTCTACTTCGACAACGAATGCCCCCGGCACGAAGTCTTGCTTCAGTCCTTCGCGCTCGCTTCAGGCCTGGTGACCAATCGCGAGTACCTGGCCTTTATGGAAGCAGGCGGCTACCAGCGAGCGGAGTTTTGGCTTTCCCTCGGCTGGAATTCCGCAAGCGAGAAAGGCTGGACCGCGCCGTTGTATTGGGAGAATCGGGATGGGAAATGGTGGTTGATGACTTTGGGCGGCATGCGGGAAATGGAATGGGACGAACCGGTCTGCCATGTCAGTTACTTTGAAGCGGATGCTTATGCGCGCTGGGCCGGCGCCCGCCTGCCCACCGAAGCCGAGTGGGAAGCGGCCGCGGACGGCGTGCCCGTGGAGGGCCGTTTTGCCGATGCCGGTTATTTTCATCCTGCTCCCCCGGCTCAAACGCCGTCCCGCGGCCATTTGCAACAAATGTTCGGAGAGGTTTGGCAGTGGACGCAAAGCGCCTATTCACCATATCCCGGATATCAGACCGCCGCGGGAGCACTGGGCGAATACAACGGGAAGTTCATGTGTAATCAGTATGTTTTGCGCGGCGCTTCCTGCGCCACGTCCAGGTCCCATGCCCGCCGCAGTTATCGAAACTTCTTCCCTCCGGAGGCGCGCTGGCAATTCACCGGCATCCGGCTGGCCAAATAGTTCCAATGAGCTTCTTCACCGAAAGAGAGTGGTGCGATTCAACCCTGAGCGGAGACACGTTCCGCCGCGACGTCTTGCATGGACTTTCCCAACCAGAGAAGAGCTTGCCATGCAAATACCTTTACGACGAAACCGGGGCGCGGCTCTTTGAGTCCATTTGCGAGTTGGACGAGTATTACCCAACCCGCACCGAAATCGCGATCCTGCGTCAAAACATTCAGGAAATCGCGTCCTTGCTGGGCCCGGCATGCCATCTCGTGGAACTGGGCAGTGGCAGTGGAATGAAGACGCGCCTGCTGCTCGATCATCTGGAACACCCCTCAAGATACGTCCCCGTCGATGTCGCGCGAACTCAACTGCTGGAGTCTTCCGCCCGCCTGACTCGCGACTACCCCGGCCTCGAGGTGCTGCCCGTTTGCGCTGATTTTACCGCCAATTTTACTCTGCTTGATTCCGGCACGACTCAAGGCCGCACCACGGTCTTCTTCCCCGGCTCAACCATTGGCAACTTTGAACCCAGGGAGGCGGCAACGTTGCTCCGGCGCGTCGCTCGGATGTGCGGAACGGATGCGGCGTTTTTGATTGGAGTCGATTTGAAGAAGGATCCCGAACTGCTGCATCTTGCCTACAACGATTCTCGCGGCATCACCGCACAGTTTAACTTGAACATCCTTGCGCGCGCGAACCGGGAATTGGCGGCGGATTTCAGTCTTCCCCATTTCCGGCATCGCGCCTTCTACAACGAACGCGCCGGCCGGGTTGAAATGCACCTGGTCAGCCGGCAGAGCCAGGCGGTTCGGGTCGATGGGCGGGAGATAAGATTCAACCGCGCCGAGTCAATCCGGACCGAATACTCGTACAAATACAGCCCGAACGGCCTCCGTGAATTGGCAGCGCGCGCTGGTTTTGCCATTGCGGGCCGCTGGACGGATGAACGGCAATGGTTCGGCGTTTACTATCTTCTCCCCCGGACTTAAACGCCGCATCCCCGCCGCCACATTCAGTTGTCCGTAACAACCGGTTCCAACCGAATCGCCTTCAGATTCATCGGCTGCCAGCCGTCCTTGACGGGATGGACCGAGAGCATGGTCTTGCCCGGGACGGCCAGTTCCATCACACCCAAGTTAACGCGAGTGAATGCGGTGTAGCTGCCGGTATTGGGCGCGGTGCAGCGCAGAGTCTGACCGCTGGCGAAGACTTCAAAGGAACCGCTGGCCAGGGACGCGATCTCGCCTGACACCTTGAATTTTCCGGGTTTCGCGAGCTTGAATTCCCAGTCGGCCCAATCGTCGGGAGTCGTCCAATAACCGATGTTGTCCAGTTGTCCGCCCGATTCATATTGCAGCGTCCCGCCATGCAGGCGCGCCTCGCTGGCGGGAAGTGCGACCATTCCACCGCTACTTTGCATGATAGTCATGGGTTCGACCATGGGCGGCCCCTGGATGCGCAGCGCGATGGTTGAAGCAATCGCATCCGGAGCTGACCTGGGCAGAGTAATGGCGAGGCCATTTTCGCGATGCTCAGTCTTGAGCGCTTTTTGAGGGTCGGCTAGCAGGCTGGCTGATTTCGCCTCGTTCTGCAACCCGGGGACCAGAAGCTCGCCATCCGCCGGCCAATCAAAAACGTGCAGATAGAGCGTGGTCGTGTCCGCGCCGGCTTTCTTCGTGCAACGCCCCCAAGCCAGCGGCCGGCTGAACGGGCTGGCCGTCGTGCCGTAAATCCCCTCCCCATTCGCCTTCAGCCAGCGGCCGACTTCCTTCAACCGCTCAACCGACGCTTCAGGAATCACTCCTTCACCGGTTGGACCGACGTTCAGCAGGTAGTTGCCGCCTTTGCTCGCACAATCGATCAGGTTGCGCACCAGCGTCGTTGTTGATTTCCAGTCGTGATCACTTTTCTTGAATCCCCAGGTGTTATTCAAAGTCATGCAGGTTTCCCAATCCACGCCCGCACCCAGGCCGTTGGCTGGAATCGTTTGCTCGGGAGTGGTATAATCGCCGTAGCGGCGCTGGCCGGGTTGGCGCGGTTGTCCGGTGCCGACGCGATCGTTGATGATGATGTTCGGCTGCAGGCCGCGCACATATTCGTACAGATCAGCGCCGCGTTCGTAAGTCCACGTATTCTCCCACTGGCCATCGAACCATAGCACAGCCACTGGACCATAGCCGGTGAGCAACTCTTTAAGTTGCCCTTTCATGTAAGCAACATAACGATCGAAATCCGGCGGCGCAGTGGCGATGTCGTTCCACGATTTGCGCGGGGCATAATCGGGATGATGCCAATCCATGATCGAATGATAGAAGCCAAGCTTCATCCCTTGCTCCTCGCAGGCGGCGGCAAGCTCCTTCAACGGGTCGCGCTCGAAGGGCGTTGATTTAAGACACCAATCCGTGAGCGAGGAACGGTACATGCCAAATCCTTCGTGATGCTTGGAGGTGATCACAATGTATTTCATGCCGGCATCCTTGGCGATCCGCACCCATTCGTGCGCGTCGAATTTTACCGGGTTGAACTGGGGTTCAAGTTTGGCGTATTGAGAGAGCGGGATTTGCATGTCGTTCATCATCCACTCGCCCGCGCCGGACGTAGGTTTCCCGTTCCATTCACCAGCCGCCTGGGAATAAAGCCCCCAATGGATGAACATCCCGAAGCGCGCGTCGCGCCACCAGTCCATGCGGGAATCGGTTTGTCCCGGCGGCTGTTGGCCGCCGGCATCGGCGAGCGCTGAGAAACATGTCACTAATGCAAGGCAGAGAGATAAGGCGGATTTCATGAATGCTTATATTGCAGTGGCGGCTAACTATGTCGAGTTCCCAACTCCCGAGGAAAGGAACCTGGAATCATGATCTCCTTCTCACCAGGACTCCCGGCACGCAGCGAGGCCGGCTTGCACCGGCCTCGCTTGATACCTGATTTGGCTCCCGGCATGCGATCAAAACTTCAGCCGATAGAATTTTTTGGTTGGACCAGCCGGCGGGGTGTAAGGCGAAACGGCCCCGAGGACATCAGTATATGGCCCGGTGACATTAATAGCTTCCTGCAACGTTCCCATCGACCATGTGAGCGTCCCGGTCGTGCCCGAGGAAACGATGGCCAGCGGACTAGTGCCGGCAAGGCCTGCCGAATAATGCACCGCAACCCGATTGCTGCTCAGCGCGTAGTTGTAAATGGCCACTTCATCGATACCGCCGGTGAACTGGCGGTCCTGGCCGCTGGTTGGGAAGCCGGGGCCGTTTTTCCACCGGCCGCGCGCGCCGATGGCCCAATTGGCGTTGTTGACTGGCAGCGAGCCCGTGCCGTCAGCCGCAGAGGCGGCCAGCACACCATTGCGATAAAGATTCCAATTCGAGCCGTCGTAAGTTCCCACCAGATGCACCCAGTTGCCGTTGCCGACGTCCCCCGCCGGCGCGCTGGCCGAGGTGCCATGCCCACTGATTCCATCCCAGGAGCCGACTTCATACGAATCATTGCCGTCCAGACGCATCATCATTTCCGCGTTGCCCGTATCATTAACTCCGTGTGCGATAATGTCTCCGAACGAACCGGGGAGAGCGTCCGGACGAATCCAGGCCTCAAGCGTAATGGCGCCGGAGAAATTCAACACCGCGGGGTTTTCGAGTTCGATATAGCTGTTTAGGCCGTTGAAATAGGTGCCGAGATTGGTGGGTTCAAAACCCGCAAATGCCGGCGGCTGCGGGCCGGCCAGGATATTTGTCGTGTTCACATAGGTGGCGTTGAGCACGGCTCCGGCGCTGCCGGAATTCGCGACTATGTTTTTGGCGGGCTCGTCCAATCGCAGGTATTCCGCCGGGCCATCCGAAAGGACGAGCGAACTATAGGAAACACCCCGTGAGGAATTGATTCCATTCTGATAATGCGCGAGAATCCTGGTGGACGATAATGCGTTTGTGTAAAAGGCAAATTCGTCAATGTCGCCCACGAACGGATTCTGCGAAGCGTCTGAATAGCCGCCGATAGACATCGGGAAGGAAGGATTCGGCACATACCCGCTGACACCCGTGGACTGCGCCACCTGCGCCCCATTTACATAAAGCGTGGCAGTGGCGGCGACCGCATTATAAACCGCCACCAAATGGCACCATTGGCCCACGGTGTAGGTGCCGCCCACGGCATCCCCCACCCTGCCACCGCTGGCGTTGTTCATGTAAAACTCCCAACCCTTCTGGCCAGACCCCGCGGCGGATGCCCGTTGATAAAAGTCCCAGCCATAGTTTTCAGTGCTGGCCTCGCAATTAAAGAGCGGACACTGAGCGTTGCCGGCGCCTTCTTCGGTCGGCCGCAGCCAGGCCTCGATCGTGAACGAACCGTTGGGATTCAAGGCTGCATTGTAAGGAATAACCGTGGGCACTCCGCCATCGTCCGAATTGGTATCAATGGCGCTATACGTCATCGCGGTGTCGGGGTCGCCTATGATTGCTCCCGCTGCCCGGTGACGGGCGCCGGGAAAGTGCAGCCCATCTGTGGCTGCGCCCAAGCTGCCGCTGTTCACCGCCGTATCGACTGCCGGACTCGCCTCGTCCAGCCGCAGGTATTCAATCGCTCCATCGCCCAGCACCACTGAACTGTAGGGCGTTGCGGGTGCCGCGTTGGTACCGTTGCTGTAGTGGTTCGCGATCTGCACGGCGCTTAGAGCGTTGGTGTAAAAAGCCACTTCGTCGATCGAACCCGTGAAAGGGTTATCGCCCGGATTGTCGCCTCCATAAGCGCCAATTGAGAATGGATTGTCGGTGTTGGCCACATAACCCGCCGTCTGTGAACCGGCTGGGGCGCCGTTCACGTAGAGCGTTGCCGTCGTGCCGTTCCACACGGCCGCCAAATGCGTCCACTGTCCCACCGTATAAGGTCCGCCGGTGATGTCAACCGACTGCGAACTGCCGTTTTGGTTATACATGCGGAAGTTGAACCCGGTGCCGGAGGAGCGTTGGAAGAACGCCCAGCCCTGGCGATTGCCTTGCGAGTGGCGGTTCCAGAGCGGAGCCTGGGCGTTGCCCAAGCCATCGATGGTTGGCAGAACCCAGCCTTCCACCGTGAAAGGGTGCGAAGCGGGCGGGTTCAAGGCGGGATTGTAAGGCACAATGGTCCTGACTCCGGTGCCATCGTAAGCAGCGGCGGCATTCGGACTCGCCACCAACGCACCCGGCACACGATGCGTGGCGCCAATGTAGAGGCCATTGCCGCTTGCGCCGAGACTGCCGCCGTTGGTGGCGACGTCGGGCAGCGTCGTATCGTTTAAACGATAGTAGGCCAGCGGCCCATCGCGAAGCACCTCGGAGTGGTAATCAGCCCGGGCGCTAAAAGCGAGTGTTACGAGCATTGCCGCAGCCGCAGCGCAAGCCGGGAGCCGCGCAACCCTGGATCGTTGAATTTTATTGGTGTGCATAAGCAGGCAGGTTGGTTGTCATTGAATACGGTTGGTCAAACCGGAGGCATCGTAGCAGCTACCCCACCGGCTCGTCTTGTCCGCTCTTTGATAGACAAGCCGCTGAGAAAGCAAAGCGCGACGTTGCCATTGAAAACGCTCGCCGATTCAGCCGCCAACTGCTATGTTGCCGCCATGAGCGTGATTGCCAGTTCGAGTGTGCCGGACGTTCAGGGGCATTTTGGCCCCTATGGGGGCCGTTTTGTGCCGGAAACCCTGATGCATCCGTTGCAGGAGTTGGAGGCGGAATATTTTCGAGCCCAGCAGGACCCGGAATTTCAGCGGGAACTGCAATATTACCTGCGGGAGTTTTGCGGGCGGCCAACCCCTCTTTATTTCGCCGAGCGCCTGACACGGGACTTGGGCGGCGCAAAGATTTATCTCAAGCGCGAGGACCTGCTGCACACGGGCGCGCACAAGATCAACAATGCCATGGGCCAGATTCTGCTGGCCAAACGTATGGGCAAGACGCGCATCATCGCCGAAACGGGCGCGGGCCAGCATGGCGTCGCCACTGCCACGGTCAGCGCGATGTTCGGGCTGAAATGCGTGATTTACATGGGCCAGGTGGATTGCGAACGGCAGGCTCTGAATGTGTTTCGGATGAAAATGCTGGGTGCCGAGGTCGTGCCCGTTACTGCCGGCCAAAAAACGTTGAAGGAAGCGGTGAACGAAGCCATGCGTGATTGGGTCACCAATGTTCGCAGCACACACTATATCCTCGGCACGGCTTACGGGGCGCATCCGTATCCGGTGATGGTGCGCAATTTCCAGCGTGTCATCGGCGACGAAGCGCGCCGTCAGATTCTTGAACAGGAAGAGCGGTTGCCCGATTTGCTCATCGCCTGCGTCGGCGGCGGTTCCAATGCCATCGGACTGTTTTATCCTTTCCTCGAAGACGAATCGGTCAAAATGGTGGGCGTGGAAGCGGGCGGCTTGGGCATCGAACCGGAGAAACACGCGGCGCGCTTTCAAGGCGGCTCACTCGGAGTCTTGCAGGGAACGCGCTCGTACGTCCTCCAGGATGAAAACGGGCAAATTCAGCTCACTCACAGCGTCTCCGCGGGTTTGGATTATGCGGCCGTTGGCCCCGAACACGCCTGGCTGCGCGACCAAAGCCGCGTCGAATACACCTACGCCACCGACGACAAGGCCCTGCAAGCGTTTCTGAAGTTGGCACGGCTCGAAGGCATTATTCCCGCGCTCGAATCGGCCCACGCGATTGCCGAAGTCATTGAGCGTGCTCCGCAGATGAGCAAGGACACCCTCATTATCGTGAATCTCTCCGGGCGCGGTGACAAGGACGTGGCGCAGGCGGCGGACAAGCTGGGCATCCAGATGCCGGCGATGTAAAATTGCAATCGCCTTATGTCGTGAGGTCAGCTATCGGGCCCTGTCAATTTTGCTTTGCCAAAAAAGGTTCGCCTGCCCGTAAAACTTTCCCCATAGTCTGACCCGCATGAAATCGATGACGGGTTATGGGCGCGGCGAATGCTCCCAGCACGGCTTCAAAATCACCGTTGAGCTCAGCTCGGTAAACCGCAAGCAGAGCGAAATCTCGGTGGCGCTGCCCCGTGAACTGGAGGTGCTCGAAGCCCAGATTCGAGATGTCATCAATCGCTCGATCGCGCGCGGGCGGCTGACCGCGCGGGTCACTCTGCACGCGGCTGAAGGCCAGACGTCCGCCCGCGTACGCCTCAACGCGCCGCTGGCCCGGGCGTATGTGCGCGAATTGAACCGCCTGGCGAAGGAACTCAAACTGGCCGGACCGATCACGCTGGATTTGCTGGCCCGCGCGCCGGGAGTATTTGAAACGGACGAGGAGCTGGCCGACGCCGAGGATTTTTGGCCCGCCGTGGAGAAGGCGCTGGCCCAGGCCCTGGGCACGCTGCTCAAGATGCGCGAACGCGAAGGCGCTCACCTCGCGCGCGACCTGTCCACCCGCGTCGCGATCATGCGCAAATCCTCCGCAGAGATTCAAAAGCACGCGCCTCAAGTTCAGAAACGCTACCGCGAACAACTCCTGCAGCGCCTCAAGACCGCCGGACTGGAAGCGCCCGTCGCGGACGACGAGCGGTTGATCAAGGAAATCGTCTATTTCGCCGACCGCTCGGACATCACCGAGGAATTGACCCGGTTGCAAAGCCATTTTCAACAGTTCGACGACTGCCTCGGCTCCCGCGAACCGGTCGGCCGCACGCTCGACTTTCTCGCGCAGGAAATGAACCGCGAGATCAACACCGTCGGTTCCAAGGCCAACGACAGCCGCATCTCCCGCGCCGTGGTGACGTTGAAAGCCGAACTGGAAAAGTTCCGGGAACAGGCGCAGAACGTGGAATAATGGCCGAAACGAATCCCAATCCCAATCCTCTGCTGATCGTCATCTCCGCTCCTTCGGGCGGCGGCAAGACGACGCTCGTTAAGGAATTGCTCGCCGCCAGCAACTCGATGACCCGCGCGGTCACCTGCACCACGCGCGCGCCACGCCCGGGCGAAAAGGATGGCGTGGATTATTATTTCCTGGACGCGGGCTCCTTCCTGAAACGGGTGCAGGCGGGCAACTTTCTGGAGCACGCCACCGTCTTTGGCGACAGCTACGGCACACTCAAGTCGGAAGTCCTGGGCAAACTGCGCCAGGGCAAGGACGTGCTCCTGAACGTGGATGTCCAGGGAGCCGCAACCATCCGCGCGCAGGCCGAAACCGACCCCAAATTGAAGCAGGCGCTCCTCCAGGTTTTTCTCACCCCGCCCACGCTCGAAATCCTTCGTCAGCGATTGGAAAAGCGCGGCACCGACTCGCCCGCCGTGATTCAAAAGCGCCTGGGCGTGGCGCGCCAGGAAATCGCGCAATGGAAGAATTTTGATTATCTCATCATCAGCACCACCATCGCGGAGGATTTGCGGCGAATGCAGGCCATCTTGGACGCGGAAAAGATGCGGACCTGCCGCGCGCAGGCGCCGGAACCGTAAAGCCAGCCTGAGACAAGCCCCTTGACACCTTCCGGCTAAGAGTCTGGAGCAAAACAGGTTTGTTCTGCTTTGTTTTACCTTGTTTTGCATCCCGGCACATCCGGCGGCTTTCCTGCCCCCTTCACTGATTCAGTAATTCATGCCTCACCCCTGCTTCCCCCCTTGGACCCGTGACAGCGTGACAACCCAACAAAGACGGGCCTTTTATGAATTGCCACCCGTGACACGACCCGTGACAATTTCGGCCGACCCGTGACAAACAGCGACTCCAAAACCCTTGTCCCTCATTTTATCCCCCGATGGTGGAGCTTTGGCATTCTTTGAGCATTGGCCAAATCATGGTCACATTTAAGAGCCTATCTCGGTATGGCGCGCTAGCCGAGCCGTAGCTTCCGAGCGAAGGACGGTCACTCCGTGCGCGCCGACGGCGGGCAGAGGACTTGCCCGCCCTACCGGGACAGGTTCCAAGGCTGAACCTGCAATGTGATGGCCCGGGGTCGGAGCGTGGTGCAGGCCCAGGGCAACAAACCCGATTCATTCCCAGGCCTGAAAAGCCGCTCCTGATCCTCGGCTACCTGCGCCGCATCGCCATCGCCGTCGAGCGGCTCGCGAAAAAGTAACGGGAAGGGACAGGATGACAGGATGAAAAAGCAACGCTTCCATCCTGTCATCCTGTCCTTTCCCGGCTGCGCAGGCGGCGCAGCGGAAGTTCACCCGCCTGACCACCAATACCAAAGACTTTCAAGACATTCCAAATCTGCGCCTGATGTCCGTGAAAATTTCATCGCCGTCGAGCGCCTCGCGAA
>JAJPHR010000025.1 GCA_021325145.1 Verrucomicrobiota bacterium
ACCAACCCTGTCGGACTTTGGTTCATGCAGCTTTCTTATCGTAAAAGACGGCTTTCACCTTGGCGATAACAAATTCGGTCGGACGCGAATAAAACATTCCTTTTTGCGGATCGGAGCTTCAATGCGGCTCAAAAAGCAAACCGAAGCGGGGAAGAGCCGGAATTCCGCGGGCTGAAAGTTTTGGGTCAAAACGCGGGAGTTCCTTGAATCATCCCGGATTGCTCGTGGCGCCGAAAGGGGGCGGGTTCAGGTTGCCCCTTGTGGTCAAACTTGAGCGAGGATGTGGAAACCACTCGTTCAATGGTTTGCTTGTCCTCTTACCACCAGAACGTGGGACAAGTACCGTTGTCCTGCGCGCCACCCACGCCGCCGTAGCCCCTGACAGTCATCTGGTCCATTTTACGCCACTCGGCGTGACCATCCAACATCCCAACGTTCCCACCAACGGGGACTGTGTTCTTCATGTGAGGGGACAGATGATGTTTGGAGTAGGAACCTATGACATCGGTCCAGTGGTAGCTCGAGTCGAACTTGTGAGTGGGATCATGCTCATCCGTGTGAGAAATGGTGGCATCCGCGACCAGCACCCTCGATGCATTTGCCGGCGCCGGCATCAAAATGGGCCCGAATTGTATCGGTTCCGTCTGGATGGTTCGGTTGACATTGGTGGGGAGCAAAGCGGGCGAGTTCGGAAGCGTCAAGGCATAGCCCAGCACGCGAAAGCTGCCGCCAGACAAATTCCATAACGCCAGATTATCTGCATCGTCGAAACGAATTCGCGTGCCGGGGTCGTAACAGGCCTTCTCGAAAGCCGGGGTGCTGGCCGCCAGTATCGCATCCGCCGCCTTCCCGTCCAAATCCCATATCCAATAACCGGCCTGTGCCGTCGGAAATTTGTCTCCGTTATCATAAGCGTATCCCAGCAGGGCGATGAGGAGTTGCTTTTGGTTGTTCAGACACTGCGTGCGTATGGCCTTTTCCTTCGCCTTGGCCAGCGCTGGCAGGAGCATGGCCGCCAGGATGGCGATGATGGCAATGACGACCAATAGTTCGATGAGCGTAAACGCCCGCTTGAAGTTCGTTTTCAAATATGGGTGATACATCTTTTTACTTTCAATCGATCAATCAATGGGGCCGGAATACGCTTCCGACCCCATTGCTCTGCGTTTGCCAACCTGAACCCAAATCCCTGAGTGTTAAGGTCATTGTTTCAACCGGAAGAACTGCCGACCGGCGATGGGCAGCGTGACGCTATACCCGTTGACTCCGAGTGTCGGTGTGGCACCGACCGGCTGCCAATTCGATGGACTGAGCGAAGTCGTTGACTGCAAGGTCAAATGGGGATCCGCCGGCCAGCTTACGACGATGCTGCCTCCGGAAACGCTGACTTGTGGCGTCGGTGCGCTAATATAATCAAGCATGTACGAGTCGTAAGATACCAACAGCGGATTGCCGCTGGTACCGTCCCACGCCCCTGACATGATGCCAACTTGCATCGGGATGTTCGCAAATTGCGGAATCGTGTAGGTGGTTCCAAGCGGAATGGCGCGCCAGGGAACGGTATTGGTCGTCCGTTTGTAGAAGCTGAAGGTGGTTCCACCGCTTCGAACAATAAGCAACCAGAAACTCCCATCGCCCTGGTCCGGCTGTGTGCTTTGAGTAACAACACCATTCAGATTTTGCCGCGCGTAAGTGCCGATGCCAAACTCATCGAAGCGCGTCAACGAAACCCAGCTTTCCGTGTCCCCGGTGCCGAACGGCGACCCGACATCGATCCCATTCGTGCCAGTCGTATAGGCGCGGGCCAAAAGCCCCGGCTGATTGAAGCCGGAAACCTGAAGGGTATTGATATGAGTCGCGACCTGGAAATCGCCCGGGACGTATTTGAAGAGGAAGAAGCCGCCCGAAGCGCCATTTTCCCAGCCATCTCCCGCGCACATGATGGTCAGCATATTGTTGGTGGTGATGTTGGCATCCGCCACGGTTGCGCCCGATCCGGCAAGCGGCAGATAGGTTGATTCAGGAATTCCAACCCCTGAAACTGGATTGGGGTTGTAAAGCCCGTCATAGGGCGTCCCCCCGACACCGTTGTTCAGATAGTCCTGGGCAACGCTGAAATTATCCGTAAAAACCGGATTGCGGACCGTGGCCGTCACCGTGTTGGTGTAACCTTTATAGATCACGGTGAGCGAACTGGAACCATTGGTCATTCCGGTTAACACGCCGCTGGCGGTTTGGATGACATTGGTATTGGCGATGCTGATGTTGGCGAACGCGCTGACATTTTTGCTCGCTCCGCCTGAATAATTTCCGATGACCTGGAGCTGTCCGATCCCGCCGAGCGGAATGGACGGAGGAGTCGGCACGGTGATGCTCAAGAGCACGCCATCTCCTAAATTTGCGGCGGCCCCGGATGGTGGCAACACTTCATTGAAAACCTTCGTCGTACTGCTGCCAACGAACGTGTAAGCTGCCACGTAATAAGTATCCCCAGGCGTCAAATTGCCCACCGTTACGCTTACGTTGGTGCTCGCCCCCGGGTTGGCGGAACGATAGACCAGGAAATTTCCATTCCCCAGATCAGTTCCAGCGCCATAGTTGTATGTTCCCGTCCCGCCACTGAGGAAACCAAAGTAGGGCTGGGCAGTGATCGGGCCGCCGTCGCGCATGATCACTTCGCTTTCTGCCGGATTCCCGCTGACCAGCGGAACCGTGTAGGTGATGGTCATGCTCAGATCATTATTGAGCACGACGTTCAAACCGGAAGCAGCGGCGGGAGGCTGCACCCCGGTGGGGCTGACGATGCCCGGGCCGTCAATCATCAGCGTGTCAAACTGCGCGAAGCCGTCTGACGCCGTTCTCATTTCCTGTTCCAGGCCCACCTGCATGGGAGCGTTGTTCGCGGCCTCCACCAGAACGAGATTGGTCACAAAACTCCAGGTGGCACCCCCGTTGGTGGGGTTTGACGATTCATAGAAGTAGAAATTGGTCGAGTTGACCCGCTGCATCAGCAGCCAGCCATCGGCTGCGGCAACCCCATTTACAACCGTGGTATTCCCGCCATCCACTGTCTGCCGCACGGCCGGCAATCCGTTCTGGACCTTGACCCAGTTTATGTGCGTCTCACCGCTGACGCCGCCGAAGGCGCCCTGGTTGGTAAGACCGCTGTTGTTGTAAAGCCGCGCCATGAGCCCCGCGTCATTGTTGTTGATGACATTCATGTTGTTCACATGGACGCTGGCCTCGAAATCGCCGGTCACATATTTAAACAGGAAGGGGCCGTTGGCGCCCGTTGTCGCCCAGGAGCTGCCAGCCGATTCAACGTTGAGAAAGCCGTTGGTGGTGATATTGGCATCCAGATGGCTGGTGACTCCCTTCACGCCGCTGGGCCCGTTCTGCGTGCCCGGAACGTCGCCGAAATTCAAGTACAACCCATCATAGGGCGAGCCCTGCAATCCATTGGCCACGTAGTCCTGCGTGTTCGTAAAGTTATCCTTAAAGATCGGGTTGTGCACCGAAACGTTCGTCGTCGCGGTAAAACCTCCGAAGGAGGCGGTGACCGTCACCGAGCCCACGGCAACACCCATCAGGACGTTGTTGTTGAAGTTCGCAATCGTAGGATCGCTCGAACTCCAGGTGGCCGCCTGGGACTCGTTGACCGTTCCCGTGCCGCTGCTGAAAGTCGCAAGACAAATGCCCAGGGCCGCCCCATTTACAGGGATATTGGTCGAGTTCATCAAGGCAATGACCCCGGTGACAACGCCCGGACCGGTGGAGAAGTTAGTGGCCGGGCTGGCGGTGTTATAGACGGGCGCGGCGGGGTTGGTGTATTCATAAACCGCCACGGTGTAAGTAAGATTGTTTCCTCCCAGGTTGGTCACCGTCGCGCTGGTGCCCGTGCCGTTATAAACCACATACTGCGAGCTGCCGCCCAACTGCGTGTTGGGGTCGCCGAAGCTTGCGTCGGCTGGATAAACAATGCCATTGACGGGGTTGTGCTGGATGGTGTTGCCCTGCCGCATAACCACGAGGCTGCTGTCGCCGGGATTCCCAAGCTGCCATGAGAAGGTAAGGGAACCGCCCGTGTTTGTGGCCGTGGTCACCAAGTTGCTTGGCGCGGCCGGCAGGCCGGGCGACGCAACCACGTTCGTGCCCGCAAGCTCGAAATCCGTGAATACGGCATCATGTGTCGCCCCTACGAAATCCGCCTGCGCGATACCCACCTGCAGTGCCACGCCGGCCCAATCCGCCCGCGTCAGCGCACCCGCCGAAGGACCACTCGTAGGCAACCCATTCGTGATCTGAAACCAGGCGTCTGACTGGTTCGTTTTCATGAAGAAAGTCAGGGCATTGCCCGTGCGGTTGATTCGCAAATACCGCGTGGTGGTGGTGTCTGTGCCAGCGGCGCTGCCGGGGTATGTGCGCTCGATGTTCGCGCCATTAGTAGAAATTCTAATCTCCCCGTCCAACGCGAATTCGTTGAACCGCCAAAGCAGCACGAAATTCTCCGCGGCGTTGGTGCCGGTGGTGCTATACGCCGCGCCAGAATTGTTCGTGTTGTAGGCGCGCACCATCAGGCCGGCGAAGTTGTTGGCTCCGTTGTCGAAGGTTACGCCACCATTCAGATTGGCCGGATAATTCTGCACGGAAACGTCGAAGTCTCCCCGCACCACTTTGTAGATGAAAAAGCCATCGTCGTTCGCCCCCGACCAGCCATTGCGCTGGGACCTGACGCCCAGATAGCCAGGAATCGTAGTCGAGTTTGCGATCGTGGTTGCTCCGCCCGGTGCGACCGTCGGAGCCCCGTTGGGAACATCGCCAATATTCAGGAATACCCCATCCCAAAGCGTTTCGCCAATGATGCCATTGGCCACGTAATCGGCGGAATTGCCGAAATTATTGACAATGGTGTCTGCCCGGCTCGCGGCGGCCAGTACCAAGGCGAACACGAACGGCAACCACGCAATGCCTTTCCGTTGGACTTTATTCATAGATGTATGTTGGTTTGGTTTTTAGGTTGGTTTTTTGCCAAATCGTAACAATTATTGAAAAACGGCTTCGACGGCTCTGGCGCATCCGCACAGCAGTGCTGCTCATTCTCCCAAAATCAATGAGCAATTCGGGGCTAGTCGCGTGCGGCATGTTCAAACGTTATCATCCGGCCCGGCTCGCACCCATGCCCCAAATCCACCGGCTCATATTAGAAATCCACGCCATTTCTTAGTTTACTTAATTTAATACTCTTAAACAGGTCATGGGAGAAAGTAGCAGCGGTAATGCCTCGGAAACCAGGCGCGGAGAAATGCAAAAAGCCCGGGATAGCGGGTTTTTCCACGGCAAGGACGGTTGATTTTCCGGATCGCCACCGGGTTAAAGCCATCGCGATTTCATTTTCCGTTTCGCCTGAAAAAATGAGCCGTTACCAATTTGTTTCAAAAATTTTGAAAGATTTGGCCGGTGGCCTGCGTAATAATAACATGGCACGGTTCGATCTGCGCAACGACCGGGTGTGGCGTGAGTTGGCGCCGAAGTGCGGGTATTCCCCCCGAAACCCCGCCACGGTGACTGGAATGTCGAAAATGCATTAATCGGTTTGTGCCTGCAGAAACGGTTTGGGACGAGTGGGACGAGTTGAAGGTGAAAAATCGCCGATGTTTATCGGGTTTGGGACGCTGGGACGGGTTATAAATGAAATGAGGAGCTTGGAGTGCGGAATGGAGGAAGAACTGCGACGGCGTCACGGGTGGTCAGGAGTTGTCACGGGTGGTCACGGGTTGTCACGGGTCGTGTCACGGGTGGCGTTTCGGAATTGGCCCGTCTTTATTGGGTTGTCACGCTGTCACGGGTCCAAGGGGGTAAAAGGGGGGGGTACATAACAAAATGATGATTGAAATCACCGCTTCGCATCGGCGCGAATCATTCGCAATCCGAACACCGCCGCAATTTCATTTCCGTTCGTGGCCTGGAAGCGGATCGTCACTTTTTGTTTGTCCTTCACCAGATCTTCGGGAAGCGCGTAATGGGCGTCAAAAAAATGCGGCGCGGAACCGTCCTTCTCCACAGTTTGCTCGGCGACACGGTGCCCGTCCACCAGGATTTCAAACGTTCGCTTGCGCCATTCGTCGCTGTAATAGGTGACGACGAGGCCCATGGGATGACCCGATTCCACGGGCAGGTCGAAAGAAAACCATTTCGAACCGCGCCGCGCCGCGCGGCCCATGATGCGATCCGGCTCGCTGTCCTCGCCTTGTTGGTTGAAGTCGCGTTCCGGTTGCATTTCACCAGGCTGGGCAAACGCCACGGTGGCGAGTTCGAGTTGGTGCTGCTTTTCGTTTTCCGCGGCGAGGTCGGCCGCTTTCTTCGCCCACTCCTCGGGGGTAAACAGATCCCAATACACCGCATACGTGCGGCGATGGAGGCGGTAGAAAGGGGTGAAATCGACGTCCTTGTCACGCCCGACGCCGTCGCTGCGAAAACTGCCGGGATTGTCCGAAACCGGTTTCAGCCAGCTGGCAACATTTCCCGTTGCAGCTACAAACACCGGGGTCGTGTCCGTCCTAGCCGAGCGATTGCCCCCGCGACGCCGCTCTTCCGGCCCCAAATCTCCGGCCAGCACGAGCGGTCCCCACAGCAGCGCGACCCGGCGCGGATTATCCGGCAGCGGTTCTTCGCGCAACGTTTTGGGGAGGGCCAGCGCCACCACGTCGCCGTTCTTCCAGGTCCGCTTGAGCTGGAGATACGAACCCGGCGGCGGCACATCCTTCACCGGCTTGCCATTGATGGTGACGGAAAACCCTTCGCCCGCCCACGATGGCCGGCGCAGCGCCAGGGTGAATGCCTTTTTGGACTTGAGGGAAAGTTTCACGTTCGCCGATTCGCCATCGGGAAAGGTCGTTTGCGTTTCCAATTTCATGCCGGCGGCCTTCCATTCCGCGACCGAAGGAGTGTAAAGGTTCACCCAAAACTTGTCGTCGGACTCGAAATAAATTCCGTCGCCGTGCAGCGCGTGGTTTTCCATGCCGGTGCCGACGCAACAGGTGAAGCTCCGGAACATTTCCTGGTATTCGTGCGTGACTCCGCGTCCAACCGGCACCATGTAGCAGGTCCGTCCGTCCTCGGGATCGATGGAGCCGAGCACGTGGTTGAACAGCGCGCGCTCCTGAAACTCCGCGTACTTGATATCAGGTTCGAGCGCGAACAAAGTTCGCGTCATTTTGAGCATATTATAGACGTTACAGCTTTCGTCGGTGCGGCCATCCACGACGTTGTTCAGCTTGTCCGGCGGGCCGAAGTATTCGTCGTGGCCGTGGCCGCCGGTGGCGAAACTGTGATGCGAAACCACCTGGTCCCAGAAAAAGCGGGCGGCCGAACCGCTGGTTTCATTGCCGGTGTAAACATACCGTTTCAGTTCGCCCAAGAGTTTTGGCACCTGGGTGTTCCCGTGCTTTCCGGCCAGGATGTCCTCATGCCGCGCGAGCGGCTCGACAATGGCCTTGTGCTCGAAATAGTCGCAAGCCTTCAGCCAACGCCGGTCACCAGTGTCAGCATACAGGTCAGCCATGACTTCGTTCATCCCGCCAAATTCGGTGTTGAGCATCTTCTGAATCTGGGCCTCGTCGAGTTTGGAAAGAATTCCATCAGCCCATTCTGCGAACCTGATCTCAACCTCGAGCGCCGTTTGATTGCCGGTCAGGCGATAAGCATCGCGCAGGCCGGCAAACAGTTTGTGCTGCACATACCAGGGCGACCACATTCCATTTAAATCGAAGCCGCCGGATTGAATCACGCCACGGCCGAGATCGTTGAAGCGAATCTTGCCGTCAACCAACTCCCGGTTTCCTGGCGGGGATGCCGGAGTGTTCGTGCTTTCGCGGTTTCGCGGAGCGTTCGCCATCAGCCCGCCGATGTAGCCGTCGCCTTGCTTGTCCTGGACTTCCTTGAGTTCCTTGACGAGATAGTCCGCACGCTCCTTGAACCTCGGATCGCCGGTCGCCGCCCACATGTAACTCACCGCCGAGAGATAATGCCCGGCGATGTGCCCGGTGAGTTGGCGGCCCTCGCCATCCCATCCGCCGTAACCTTGCTGGGCTTTTGGTTCCAGCCCCGCGCGACGACGCAGATAAAAGAGCATGCGGTCGGGTTCGAGCTTGAGCAAGTAATCCGCATCGAGATCTTGTGCGTGTTTCAGTGGTCCGCCCGTCAACCGCACATCCGACAACGGCAGCGGCCGGGCGGTGAACGGAATGGAGTTTGTGATTGGGCGAAGCGCGTCCGCCGGCTGCGCAGCCTCTGCTGTCGCAAAAAATCCCACGCAAGCGGCGGCAAGCAGGCGAGCAGATCGGTCAAATTGGATCGGTGGCAAATTGCGTATCAGTTTTGCAAACATAGATGTCAGCATGTTGTTTCACGGCGTGGAGTCAAAATTCTAGCCACGTCCGTCCGGCGAGCGCATATTTGAAATGCACCCGCGGCTATCCTATATCATCCGCCCCAGGGATCCAATCTCCGTGGAATGGAACAGAGAAAACAAGCGTATGCACAGCATTATTTTGAGTTCGCATGCGTTTTGAATGCGCTCCTGAACCCTGAATTTCGCTGGTGGATGGAGAACTTTTGCGCGACAACCCGATGGGTTCATGCTACCGACTCGTTCATGCTATTTTCGCGCTTATCCATGAAAAAAGCCGTAATGGGAGAGCTTTTATTTTTTGGAACTGCGGCGATGCTCCTTTCACAGGAGAAGCCAGCCGGCTTTGCCTCGCAATTCGAGGTCAAGTTCAACGCCGGCATGATTGAAAGCCTCAGACAAACCGGCGACTCCAATCGGACTGAATTCATCGCCGCCGGACGACGGCTGGGAGACGTGATTCTCAAATATCGCCAAGGCGCGGCTGATTGGAATTCCGTTAATACGGCCACGCTGCCGAATGCGGGAACTTTTTATGCGAGCCCAAATGGCGATCAACAGGAGGGAGTTTACCAAATCACAAACGGCAGCGCCGCGGAGTTGCGCTTGAAGACTCAATTCATCAGGCAGGCGGATAGGTTGCTTTGGACGCTGACTCTCCAGAATGAAACGATGCAGCCACTGGAAATCGGCGACCTGGCACTGCCTTTGGCGATCAGCCGCATATCCGGGAGCAATGGCAAGGTATTACTCAAGCACAGCTTTATTTCCGGTGACGGTTCGTTCCTGTTTTGGCTTCGCTCCGACAGCGCCGCGCCGTTTTTGGTGATGCTGCCGATGGAGCATACGCACCTCGAATACTGGGAAAGTTCACGAGAAGGCGGTTATCGGATTTTCATCCACTCCGCCGCTGCAAGCGCTGTGGCCAAGGAGCATGGAACACGATGGCGTCAGCCCAATACCAGTTTGACCCTTGCTCCCAAAGGGCAGCCCGGTGACGCACAATCGTATGGATTCAAATTTCTTTGGGCGGAGAACTACAACTCGGTTCGCCAACTCCTTGTGGACGAAAGCGGAATCGACGTCCAAGTCGTTCCCGGAATGACCGTCCCCAGCGACTTGTTCGCGGAATTTGCGTTGCGGACGAAGCGCCGGGTCAAATCGGTTGAAGCCGAGTTTCCAGAAGCGACTCGCATTGAATCCCTGGGCGCAAAAGGTGACGCGCAGTTGTTCAAGGTGAGGTTCCGAAAACTCGGCGAGAACCGCTTGACTGTTCATTATGGAGACAACCAGCAGATGTACCTGGAGTTCTTCTCCACCGAACCGCTCGAAACCCTGATCAAAAAGCGCGGGGCCTTTCTTGCCCGTTCACAGCATCGCGATCCGGCCAAATGGTATGACGGGCTTATTACCGATTGGAACATGGAAAACCAGACGCTGCTCAGCCCGGACAATTATGCCCCCATCCCGCGCAGCCGGGTTTATGCCGTGACCTGCGATGATCCCGGATTGGGCAAGCCGGCCTTTCTCGCGGCCAAAAACGCGGAATATCCCGTGCAAGGCGAAGTCGAGGCGCTGGATTATTACATCCAGCATTTTGTTTGGGGCGGATTACAACGCACCACGGATGAGAAATATTCGTATGCCATTTACGGCATACCCGACTGGAAGGCAAACCGCGACAGCAGCGATCCAGGCCGGAAGGGGCAGTTGCATATTTGGCGGGAATACGACTACCCACATGTCATTCAAATGTATTTTGCCATGTATCGCCTGGCAAAACACCATCCGGAAATCAAAACCGCATTGACCGCACAGGAGTATTTGCGGCGCGCCTATGGCACCGCAGAGGCATTTTTTACGGTGCCGCACGAAGTTTGGGACGGCTGGTCTCCCTATGGAACGGGCTTCTACAACGAGGTGGTGATCGTGAACCTCATTGATGAACTTCAAACCAATGGCATGAATGACGAGGCGGACAAACTGCGCGGATTTTGGGAGCGAAAGGTGGCGCACTTCATAAACAACGGGGAGGATTTGTTTCGGTCCGAGTACGCGTTTGATTCCACCGGCTTCGAATCCACTCACGCACTGGCGAAATACGCGATCCAGCACGCGGACAGACCGGGCCAAACCAAGTCGGGCATCTCGCGCGAAAACGCGGAGCAGTTCATGGAAACTCAGATCGCCGCCAACATATTTTGTCGCGGCTGGCTGGAGCCAGCCTATTACTATCTCGGCAGCGATTATCGCGGTGGTGCGGGCAACGCCTACGTGCTGACCTACATGTCACAAATGGGCGGCTGGAGCGTGCTCGATTACGCGCTGAATTTCGCCACGAACGCGGCTCCTTACCTTCGCCTCGGCTATGCGTCGTATCTCAGCGCCTGGGCGTTGATGAACACAGGCACGCCCCAGTCTAATTATGGTTACTGGTATCCCGGCCTGGCCAATGACGGCGGCGCGGGCGGCGGCTTCGAGCCCGCGCCTTACGGCCAGACATGGCTTGGTCAGCCGCATCACCGCGGCTCATGGTACTACGCTTCTGAAATTGACCTGGGATACTGCGGCGCGTTGCGCACGGCCGCAACCGTGCTGGCCGACGATCCCATATTCGGGCGATTCTGCTTTGGGGGAGAATGGACGAAACGATCGGGCAAGATCGAAGTCATTCCCAAGGACGGCTTGCGCCGGCGGTTTCATGCGATGCTGAACGGCGGCAAACTGCACGTCACTTTGGACAGTGATCGTTTTGCGGGCGCGCAGCCGATCATCCTGAAAGAGGATCTTTCCGAACTGCGCTTTCAATTGGAAACCGACAATCCCACGCCACATGTCACCAAACTCCGATTATCCGGACCCGCGGGCGAATTTGTAATGCACGATGGGAACCGCGAGCTTGGGAAACTGACCTTGAAAGGGAAAGAAGAAACAAGCGTTGATCTGCCGATAAGCGCGGACCGGCATGGGAAAACTTTCAGCATTGTCCGAGTCGGCTCATCTGTTGCAAGAAACGGAACCACTCACTCTCCGTAGTATTACTGGTGCGGCGCCCGTACCGATTATAGTTGTAATTATTCGAACCATGAGATCAACTGGATAAAAGGCAGTAAAGTGCAAATCATGAAGCGAACCTTGGGAACAACTCGGGCAGTTCTAACTGCCGTTACAATGTGGGCCTCCGGTCTGCACGCCGCCACATTTGTTGTCAGCAATAATACCGACTCCGGGCCGGGCTCTTTACGCCAGGCCATCCTCGATGCGAATGCGGGAGGAGGAGGAACTATTGATCTCACCGGTGTAACTGGCACGATCACGCTGGGCACAAATTTACCCACCATTACCACCAGTGTAAACCTCCTCGGCCCCGGGACCAATGCGCTCACGATCAGCGCCAGCAACGCCTATGTAGCTTTCACAATGCAGGCAGGCACGAGCAATACGATGGCAAACCTGGCCATCGCGGACGGCTCGGCTCGATACATCGGGCCGCCAGCGCCTGTTAATGACAAGGCCTCGGGCATCAGAAACTTTGGATCGCTGAAGTTGCAGGGCTGTCTTTTGCGCAATTGCTTTGGCGACGGTACATCGGGCGGGGCCATTTACAATTCCGGCAGCCTGGAAATGGACAGTTGCCTGATAACTCATTGTGGGGCAAAGAACGTCCCTTCGGGAGTTTATGGAGGCGGTATTTATAACGCAGGCCAATTGACCATGAAAGGTTGCACTTGCGAGTTCTGCGTTGGCGAGAATGGAGGCGGGCTTTTTACGCAGGGCGGTACCACACTGCTAACCCAGTGCGTCATTGCCTCCTGCGGTACGGATAATCAAGGTGATGCAGGCGCAATCTACCATAATGGCGGCCAATTAACGCTGGTAGGCTGCGTTATCTCCAACAATGCAGCGAGCTACATCGGCGGAGGAATCCTAAGCACGAGCAGCTTGGCCATGACAAACACCACCATCGTGCACAACAGCAGTTTCCAAGGCGGAGGCGGGGGCTTGTATTTCGCACGTTCCGCGAACGCAACCGCTTCATGCTTCAACTGCACGATCAGTGGAAACGGTTGCGGCTCGGGATTAGGCGGCGGAGGCATTAGAAATCTTCAAACTTTGACTCTGGTGAACTGCACTATAAGCGGAAACAACTGCTTAATTGACCTTCCCGCCTATGAGGGGGGCGGAGGCATTGAAAATTTCAATCTATTGAACATGACCAACTGCACTGTGAGCGGAAATGCCAGCCGGTCTCAAGAAGCGGCTTTTCCTTCGCACGGTGGGGGCATCCTGAACCAAACCAACGCGCTGGCCTTTCTCGTGGATTGCACAGTGGTCTCAAACACGGCGGCGAGCGCCATGGGTATCGAAAATGCCGCCGGCAAGGTCTATATACAGGACAGTATCATTGCCAACAATGGCGTGGATTTTTCCGGCATTCTGAGCTCACAGGGCTACAACTTGATTGGAAACACCAACGGGTGCGCCCTGGAAGGAGAATTCGGCGGCAATCAATATGGTGTTGATCCTCTGCTGGGGCCATTGCAGAACAACGGAGGACCGACGTTGACGCATGCGTTGCTGTTGGGGAGTCCGGCCATCGATGCTGGCCCCGCAAATTCGGCTCCGTTCTTTGACCAGCGCGGCGCTCCCCGGCCGTTTGGGACAGCCGACGACATCGGCGCGTTCGAGTTTGGAACGGCTCCCAGCCATCACATCGCATTGTTGACGCCTTCGCCCGGTAGATGCCTGCAGCTGAAGATGGCCGGAACGCCCGGCTTTATTTATATGGTTCAGAGGGCTTCCGCTCCTTCAGGGCCGTGGATGCCATTAAGCGTGATTACTGCGGATGCTGAGGGCGCTGGCATTTGCCTTGATCCAACCCCGCCCAGCGACCGCGCCTTCTACCGCACTGTGTTTCCGTAGCAGCTATTGCTGGTCCTTGATCCAAACCGCCGAAGCCGCGCCAAATCTGGCTCGCGTTCCGGGAGCTTGCGCCATTGTGCTGCGTGCGGCGTTCGTGGCTGCGGCGCCTGCTCCGGTCGTTCCGACGCTGGCGCCACCGGAATAATCTATTGCCGCATTGCCGGCAGCGGCTTCGTTGCGCGGCGCGGTCGAGTTCCGATTGTTCCGGGCATAGTTGGGAATGGCCACGAGCGGGCTGCCATCCGCCCATTGGCCCTTGATGGTCATCACACCACCCAAAAGATCGCCGCGCCATTCTGGAACCAACGGCGCGGAGCCGATGGGCTGGTTGATCGCGGGTTGGTCGGCTTGTTCGACATTATAGATGAGCGGGCCGTAGCGCAATGCCACCGAGCCGCGATCCGCTGCGATGTGTTCGTCTGCTTTCACGCGCTGCACTTCCATGGGCAGTGACAGGTCAATCTTGTCGCCGGCCTTCCAAACGCGAGTGATCGTCGCATAACCATTCTCGATTTTGATGTCGCAGGACTTGCCATTTAGCGAAAACGATTTGAGGCCGCTGACCTCGGGAGTCGGTCGATAGAGATCGCTGGTGGTGCGGTTCGGCACGCGGACATGAACGGTGAACTGCTTCGATTTCTTTGGGTTTACGGTGATCGAAACGTCCCCGTTCCATGGGTAATCGGTTTTTTGAACCATTTGCACATCCGTGCCGGCAACTTTCTCCACGTTAATCGTGCTGCCGATGAACAGGTTCACGTAAATTCCGTCGTCGCCTTTGACATAAGTCCAGGTCGGGATCATGAGCAGCGTTCGCGGGATGTTTCCCACGCAACAGGGGCACGCATGCCATGATGTGCGCCGGCCGCCGACCAACGGATTGTCGTAGTAAAATGTTTTGCCGTCGAGATCCGTCGCGCCCAGCAGCGCATTATACATGGTCTCCTCGTACAAATCGGCGTACTTGGCGTCGTGATATGCGAGATTCATTTTGTATTGGAAGAAAATCAGCCCGCAACTGGAGCACGATTCGCAGTAGGCGTTGTTGCGCAGCGAGTAGTTGGGCCCAAAACCTTCCGAGGTTTCTCCGCTGCCAATGCCGCCGGTGACGTAGTATTTTTTGTTTACGAGATTGTCCCACAGTGACATGACCGCACTTTCATAATCGACGTCGTGGGTTTCCGCCGCCACATCGGCCATGCCTGAGTAGCAATAAGCCGCGCGCACGGCATGCCCGACTGCCTCGTACTGTTGCTGCACCGGCACGTGGCTTTGATCGTATTCACTGCCGTTGCGCCGGTTGTCCAGGAGAAATTTCGCGAGTTGGATGTAAGCATCCCCATGGCCGCCGCCTTCCATGTCATTCACGAAACGGCCGAACCGAACCAGCGCCTGCTCCATCTCCTGATGGCCGTCGTACCAGTCCTTTTTGCCCGGACCAAGGTTCGCCACCCAGCAATCGGCCAGTTTCTTTGCGGCATTATAAAGGCGTTTGTCCCTGCCTTCGGTAAGCGTGTAATGGTTGATGGCCGACTCGATGAAGTAACCGGCGGTGTAGCCTTCATGATTGCCGCGGCCTTCCGGTGACCAGCGCTCATGCCAGCGGTTGGTGTTGCGCAACGTCCACGCCGTTTGCAAATAGCCGTCCGGTTCCTGGGCCGCGAGAATCTGCGGAATCCAATCGTCGAGGGTCGCCTTCATTCTTTGCTGGGCGGCGGTGATTTCCGGATCGCCTTTGGGATCGACCATCAAGGCGATGCATATGGACTCGACGGTCTGATGTACCCACGCGTTCGCAAACACATAACCTTTGTGGCCGGCGTGCGGCTCGCCGCGCAAGGCTTTCGCTGCTTCGATAAAATTGTCGATTCCGCCCTGCCCTTGCGTCAGGTTGGTGCGCTCGATCTGCTCAATGCAATGGGGAATCCAATTCACGATCAGCGACTTCGCCCGCGCATTCCACAAGGGGCTGTCAATTCGGTAGCGCTTGGTGTAAACGACGTCGAGGCGATCAGCAGGCGGTGGCAGCGTCACCTTGACCTTCAACTTGGACGACGAACTCAACTTCCCCGCTCCCGCGGTCAGCTTCAGCTCGTATTCGCCGGGAGCAGAGAAGGTGGCAGTTGTGGTGATGGCTTGCTCATCCTCAAACTTCACCTCACCCGGGCCGCTGGCTTTGCTCCAACTGACCTGCGCGGCTTTGCTGTCCGCTTTGAGCGACTTTACCGAACCGGACAGGTAGGTTTTGGCCCCGAGCACCACGTCACGGTCAATGCCCGCGGTTACGCGCGGGGGAAATTCTGGCGACTTTCCCGAGTCAAGGACTCTCCATTCCAAAATGCCGGTCGAGAGTGTGCCATCCGATTCTATCTCCAACCGAAGTTTGGGCGTGGTAATCTCGTCGAATGTGGTGGAGTTGAATTTGTCTGCGGCCACACCGAGGCCCGCGGCGTTGGCGACCGGAGTGAATGCGCTGCCGTCCCAGTAGAGCAATCGGCACGCCTTGGGCGCGCCGACCCCCTGCCCATCCATCCACCAATAAACTTCGATTTGCTTCGTGCTGACGGGCTGGGGCCATTCGTATTGGACCCATTCCGTACCGGTGCGCGGCCAATTGCCATACGAACCGCGGCGCGCATCACGCGAACTGCGCGGAGTGTAACCGTCATTCAATGCGGTCACAGTCGTGTCGCCGGAAGTGTACGAACTGGAAGGTACGGCCACCACCGCAAGATTGATGCTGGCCGGGTTCTGAGTAAACGCGGAAAGCGGCGTCAGGCAAACCGCGCTCAAAAGCAGGGTGAACGCAGAAACGGGCGAGAAGCAACGTTGCATAATAGGTTTCCTTTTTTGACTGGATGGCATGGCTAATTCTACCTGGCCACGGTGAACGTGGCAATCGAAGTGTTGGCGGCAATGGGGAGATCGACTGTCGATTCCACTCCCGCTTGCAGATTGGGTGTGGCAATGATTCCCGAACCGTTGCTGACGGTGTAGGTTGCCGTGGTCGAAGAGGTGAGGTGCAACCTGGCTGTGTGTGCGGCGGCATTGCCGGTTTCCAGTGAAAAGGTTGCTTGTGAGAGGTTTGTCGCAAGTCCAATCGGCAGCCCGAGTGCGAAGCGATCCGTGTCAATTACCAGATGCAGCGCGCCATTATTTAGCATGGCATGGAAGCGCCGGCGCACGCCGTCAAGAGGGACGATTTGCAGATTCGTCGTCTGCTGCCACGTGCCCCCATAACAAAACCGTCCAAAGATCGGATCGTCTGCGAGAATGGTGGCGGCGGATCGCACTGCGCCACAAAAGCCCAGGTTCTCTTCCGCAGAATAATACCAGGCTCCGCGGTGCATGGGCTGGCCGCCCAGCCAGGTGGTATTATAGGGCGATGGTTCGAAACCGCCGCCGCAGCCGCCATCATAGGCCGCCCCAGGATACCAGTAACCGTAATTCGGCGGCGGCCCGCTGTTCATCGTGGACCAGCCGTTGAGATAAGACGCATAACCCAGGCGAAGGTAGTCGGTCGCGTTGGTGGCAAAATTAAGAGCGTAGTCCAACAATCCCCAACCGCCTTCCTGCGACATGTAGGTCACCACGTAGTCGTCGCCCATGTCACCACGATAGTCGCTGCCATAGTAATAGTAGGCCGTCTCCAGCCAGCCGCGATCGAAGATATTGGCGGTGATCTGAGTGGTCATGTACTGCTGCACCTGCTGGAGAAAAAGAGCGAGGTTCGTGGAACCCATTGCCGGGTCACTCCCCGCATGCAACGCCGCATACTTGGCGTAAGCTTCCTGTGATTCGAAACCCGTGGAGTCAAACGCATATTCCGAGGCGAACAAATCCGCCTGCCCGGTTACATAATAATTAACCTTCGTTTCCCAATGGGCTCGCAGTCCGGCGGCCTGGTTTGTCATGCCTTCGGCCTGCAAAGCGTCAATGATATCCGGAATGACCACTTCGTTCATGAGTCCGACTTGCGTCGCCTGGCCGCCGCCGAAACTCCACAAGGCCATCGCGGTACCCCAGGCTCGTTGAAGATATTCCTGCGCGCTCAGCGCCGTTATGATCTCGGGATGATATTTCGCCACGCGATACATCCCGTAATACATCACGAAGATGTGCGGGTAGTCGTAGCCGCGCCCGATGCTCAGGTTATTATTGGTGCGAAGATTGTGCCAGTCGGGAACACCATAAACTCCGTAAGATGCGGTTTCGTTCGTGGTTCGCTGCAAGCCGCCCCAGACGAAGTTGGTGATGTAGTAATCCAGCGCCGACACCTCGCTTTGGACAGGAAATACCGCCTCCTTCTCGCCCAGATACGCCGGGCGAGACTCGCCTGCATCGTCGCTGGCAATTTCATAAACCTGAAAACTGTTGCCAAGCGTGTCGTGGTTGTCGGGGGTAACGAGAATGCCATCGTTCATGTTCAAGTCGCAGAACAGTCCGCTGTACCACGTGTTAGTTATGACTTGATGGCTGACCAGGAAGGCGGCGCGTTTATTGATCAAAGCTTCGAGCGGCTCGGTGACAAAGAATTCCAGGTACATGTACCGGCCATTCCCGTATTGGATCGTCAGCTTGTTCTCGCCTAATTGGGAAAACTGAACTTGATACAGTTGGTAGGTGTTTGTCCCGACACTAGAGGTGCCCAGCGATTGAATGGTGGTCGCCAATGGGAACTCAGCCTGGACCGCTGTAATCGTCTGTGTGGTGTTCAGGGCGATTTCCGCGAACAGATTCGTCGGGACCGTCATGCCAGGAACGATGTGAACGTCAATCTTGCCTTCGTTCACGAGCGCGTTGCGGATGCCGCTGTAATCGTTGGCCCATTGAAACTTGAAGCCATAGGATTGCGAACCACCCGCAGCCAGTGTCAGGCTGGTACTGGGCTGACGCCAGGAACCGCCCCGTGTGGTCACTGCCGGGTAAGTAGCCGCCGCGATCGCGCCCGCCGCTTTGGAGTGGATGAACGTTTCGTAGCCATCCCCCGCCTCGCCGCTAAGCTTGTCCCAGTATTCCAGTTTCGTGTTGTCGAACGGCGTCATCAGCAGATAAGGCCCAACACTGTTCGGGCGCATCCAAAAGATGAAGGAACCATAACCGGAAATGAAACTGTGTTTCATGGCGCTGGAAGTCACGCCCGAGAACGTCGAGTTGAGCGGCAATGGCAGTGCCAAATCGCCAATTTCGACGGGTTGGCCGGACAGGTTCGTCACATTCAACGTCCACAGCGTGGCATCCTGCTGGAAGGTGAAAACCACTTCGAGGATGAGCGGACCGCCTGACAATCCGCTGGTAATTTGGTAGTCAGCTTTGGATTGAGTGCCATCCGGGCTGGTTGAGTAGGTTACCGAAGCGATGCCGCTCTTTGAAACAGTTTGCGACGTCAGCCAGTTGGTGCCGGTCTGGCGATACCGCAGGATGACGTCGCCCAGGCGGGAGCCACCGGCAATGTATTCAGTAGGGAAAGCGTCCCCGCTTCGTTGGAGGCTGGTGACGGCGCCGGAGTTGATTTTAAGCGCGAGCTCAGGATCCAGTTGTTGCAAGCGATAGAATCGTTGTTGAGCACCGGCGCCTCCGGGATGCGCAATCACCATGCCCACGCTGTTGGCCAGCACCGGGCCGGGAAGGACATTCTGCCAATTCGCCGGGCTGAGCGAATCCGAACTCTGCAGCCAATACCACTTGCCCGGATTGGCACTGAACGAGATCGTCACGTTCGGCGGCGTCACCGTTTCCTGGGCAACGACCTGGTTCGGCGAAATAGTGAGGCTCGTAACGGGCGGCTTATGATTATAGGCAATGGAAGCGCCCGAACCTGCATAGGAGAAGACAGCCACATTGTAGGTGTTATTAAAGGTGAGGTTGGTCACGGTCACCTGCGTGCCAGACCCCGCGTAAACCACGTAATACCCAAGTCCCGGCAGCGTGCTGCCGAGCCCATAGCCGGCGTTGTTCGTGTAAGTAGTCCCATTGACCGGCACTTCCTTCACGAGGCGATTTGTCCCTGTCCATACTGCTACCAGGCTGCCAGCGCTTCCGGATCCTGGCGTCCAGGACACGTTCAAGTTGCCGCTCCCATTCGTGGTTACGACAAGGCCGGTCGCGGGCTGGGGCGCCGCCGCGAAGGGACCGGCATTTGACTCTGTGAGGCTGAACGAGGTGAACTGGACGCCGAGTTGCCCGTTGAACGTCGCGTGCATGATCCCCACTTGCACCGGTTGCCCGGCGAGATCCGTTCGGGTCACATTTGTTCCGTTGACCGGCGCTGGAAAACTCACCACATGCCATGGATCGGTGGTGTTATTGGTCCGTTGGAAGAACCGAAAAACATTTCCCACCCGGTCCAGCCTCAGCCAGTAGTCCGTGTTAGGGTAGCCGCCGGGATTGATCTGTTGCACTCCACCGTTAACTTCGTTGCGAAGGTAGTTGGGAAAGTTGAACTCATCGAACCGGGTCCAGGAAACAAAGTTTTCGCTCCCGTTGAACGGATCGCCACCGGCCGAAAACGCGCGTGCCTGCAAGCCGGCGGTGTTGTAACCGGCATTGTTGAACGGAGTAACGATATGCACGCTGGCCGAGAAATCTCCGCTTACCACTTTGAAGAGGAAGAAGCCGTCATCGTCTGCGTTCTCCCAGGCGGTGCCGGTGGTTTGCAACGTCAAGGTGCTGGCCGCTGAGATATTGGCGTCGCACTGGAGAGTCGCGCCCAACCCGCCGCCGCCCACGCCCGTGTTGTTGAATTCCCCCGCGCCGAAATAAACCCCGTCCCATATCGTGCCGGCCACGCCGTTGGTGAGATAATTGAGGTTCGAGTTGAAATTGTCCGTGAACGTGACTTGCGCCTGAGTTGCGATGGCGAAGGCGACAATCATCAATCCAAAGAAGGCGCGACCGAAAACCTGGAGGAATTTCCAATGCGGATCTTTCACGTTATAATGCAGATTTCCGTGAATCCTAGCCTCGCGTACGCGCCATTCCAATGCACGCAATGCACACGTGCATGTTTAAGTTCCACGCGCACGGCGCGAAGAAGCATTCAGGCACCGTGATTGGGAATGGGAGCCGGCCGTTCGTGCTTCCAGCCCGCGATTCGTTCACTAGAGGCTCGCCGCTTCCGTGCCCATCATCATCTTACGCTGGTTCCAAACCGGCATCGTCCTGAATATAGGTCCGCCCCCGGTAAAACGGGCTGACGATGAGATACAAAATGGCGGTAGCCAGCATGACTTTGACGAAGAAGAAAAAATATGCCGCCCCCGTCAGTTTCAGTGTCCCGTCCGGATTTTGAATGAAATGATTTACCCCGGCGGTAAAGACATTGCCCAGCGCGACCGAGCCGAGATAAGTGCACATCACCAGCGATTTCATTGCCTTCGGCGCTTGAGTGTAGGCGAATTCCAAGTGTGTCACGGACACCATCACTTCGCCCAGCGTCAGGAAAAGAAATGCGAATACTTGCCACATGATATGCGGTCGTTGGCCCGCATCGAGGCGCGTTTGAATCCAGCCCACAATTAAAAACGCCGCGATGACTGCAAATAAGCCCATCCCAAATTTCCGCAATGGCGTGACGCGAAAGATTTTTTCCAGCGCCGGATAAAGCACGTACGAGGTCAACGGCAGCATTAGAAGCACGAACACGGGATTCACCGTCTGGATTTCTGCCGGCAGCAATTCGTACCCGAAAACATGGCGGTCCATTTTATTCGCCTGAAGCACCCAGGAGGAAAAGTTCTGCTGCCATAAAGCCCAAAACATGGCGGCGAACGGGACCAGAATCAGGAGGTTCCCCAGCGACTTGAGGGTTTCCGGCTGGAGGAATTGTTTCGCATAATTGCCCAGGCCGGCCGGCGGGATGTGGACGAAGCGCCGGCGCCCCAGCCAAAAGACCACAGTGGCGATGAGCATCGCGATACCCGGCACACCGAAAGCGACTCGCGGTCCCACCCGTTTCAGCAATTCCGGCACGACAATCGTCGAAAACGCCGAGCCGAGGTTGATGGAGAAATAGAACCAGCTAAACACTTTGGCCAGCAGATGCTTGTTCGACTCGCCGAACTGGTCGCCCACATTCGCGCTGACGCATGGTTTGATTCCGCCCGCGCCCAGAGCGATCAAACTCAAACCGAGGAGAAGCCCGAGGCGTGTATCGTTGATCGCGAGGGCGAAGTGGCCGAAACAATAAACAATGGAAAGCGACAGAATAACCAGGTACTTACCCAGAACCGCATCCGCGAGGAATGCCCCCAGCACCGGCAGGAAATAGACAAACGAAACAAACGTGTGATACCACTCTTCGGCTTTGATGTCGCTCATGTGGTCCGGTTGGCCTTGCGCGTTCAGCAGATACCCGGTCATAAACACCACCAGAATGGAATTCATGCCATAGTAACTGAACCGTTCGGCGGCTTCATTGCCCACAATGAACCCGATGCCGGGCGGCATTTTGTCGGTCTTTAAGGGCGCAGTCGCGTAGGTCGGTTTCGTCATAATGTAGTCAGTGCGGTTGGGGGAGCCGCGCGCGAACCAGTTCCGGCAAATACTTCACCGGCACCGAGCCCGGCGCCAGCATTGCCTCGTGAAAGCGACCGAGATCAAATCGGTCGCCGAGCTCGCGCTCGACTTGCTGCCGCAGCCGGTACAACGCCATGCGGCCCACAAAGTACGTGCTCAATTGCGCCGAGCTTTGTTTGGCACGAATGATCTTGAGACGCGCTTCGCCTTCGGATTGGAAGGCGTCTTCGACCAGAAATTTCATGGCTTCTTCGTCGGTCATTTTGGTGCAATGCATCTGGTGGTCGAGCATCGCGTTGGCCACGGCGCGCAGATAGAATTTGAGCTGCATCAAGCGCAACCGCAAGTCACCGTCACCGTAACCTTCGTTGAGCATCGTTTGCTCGCCGTACACCGCCCAACCCTCGACGAACGGGCCGGATTGGAACACGCGCCGAATCAGTGAAGGACATCGAGCGGCGTATTCGAGTTGCACGTAATGGCCGGGATAACCTTCATGAATCGTGAGGATTTGCAACATGTGGTGATTGTATTCCTCGAGGAAACTTTCCACTTGCGCCGCGCTCCAATCGGACGGCGGCGGACTGACGGCGTAATAACTCGCCGCCTCAGGATCGAGCGGCGGCGCGCTTTCCAGGTAGGCCGCCGAATTGCCGCGCCGAAATTCGGGCATTTCGATCACCTGGCAACGATCAGGCTCCGGCAATCGCAGATAATCACGCCGGGCAATGAATGCCCTGGCCTGTTCGACCGCCGTGCGCGCATCCCGCACCAACTCGACTGCCTGGCCATGCTCACGGTTCACCGATCCGATAACCTTGGTGATCATCGTCCGCCGCCCTGCCGCATCGTCCGGCGGCAGAGCTGCCCGCGGAAAATATTTGCCCCAGAGTTGCCGCGAGACCACATACAGCTCGCCTTGAACACGCGCGAATTCCTGCTGGGCATCTTGATACACCTGCCCGGCGGTCATGCCGGCGTCCAATTCCAGTTCCAGCTTGCGTCCGAATCTTTTAGCGCCCAGCCGCCAATCCCCGTCGGCACGCAACATCAATTCGCCTTCGAGAAATTGCTGATACTCCTTCAGTTCGCCCACGACCGAAGTGGCGGCCGCTTTCAGCTTTTCCAATTGCGGCGTCTCACCGGCGAGCGTGAAAATCTCCTTTTCATAGAACGAAATTGAGCCGCGATTCTGGCGGATGGCAGTTTCCAAAACCGGTTTGGGCGGGTGGGTCAATGTCGCTTTGGCGACAGCGATGATGCGTGGGATTTCCGCCATGCGCGAAATGCAGTTGGCGAGGTTGGTTTCCTTCGGCTGCGTGGATTGGGTGAGCAGAAGATAAACTCCATCGTTAATGTAACCGCCATACGTTCGCGGGTCCTCTTCGAACGGGTGCGTGTTCTCGGTCAGCCAGATGGTGGTTTCCAGATGATGGCGAAAAATCTCGAAATCAATCTGCCCGTCCCGCGACAATTGCGCGTAGTCCACTTGCGCGGGAAGTTCCTTGAGCGTTTTGCGCGCATGTGCCAGCCAACTGGCTCGCGCCGGTCGCGAAATATCGTCGAGCCGGCTGTCGAACCGGTGATCGCCCAGGCGCGTGGCTTCCAGTGGTCGCTGGTGAAAATGTTCATCCAAGTACTGCTTGAAGAAGGCTTCCAGCTTTTGGTTCTGACTGGTCTGGGCGGAAGCGGTCATGCCGCTCACAATAGCCGCAACCGCCAGCATGAAGGCAACTACTTTCAAATGCCTGATCCGTTTTTTCTCAACCTTTTGAAGTCGCTCGCTCACAAACTCACTTCCACGCGCTTCCCGTGGAATTCGACTTGCTTCGACGCCCCTCCGCCCTCCACCTTCACTGTAAATATCCGCATATTCCCAAGCTGTTTCTTCATTCGCGAATCGGGCTCAATTGTCAGGCGCCGGGCCGCATCGTTCCACCGGAAACGAATCCAGTCCAGCTTCGAGTCCGAGCCATCGCGATAACCCAGGCTTTGACCATCGTCCTCGTAAAGTGTGAATGTGCCGTCCGCGCCCGGATGAATCTGCAGCGTTGTCGGCTCAGATACCGTCTGCCCGGTGAACTGTCGCACCGGGTCCAGCGGAATGATCGACCCGGCGCGCGCATAAATGGGCATCGTCGCCAGATCCACCGGGCGCTCGATCCAGCGTTTGCCCGGGATGGTTTCACCTGTCCACCAATCAGTCCACTTTCCCGCAGGCAAGTATATCCGACGCAAAGTCGCGCCCTTCTCCACCACAGGCGCAACCAACAAATCACGGCCCCAAAGATATTCGTCCCCCAGCTTTACCGCCTCCGGGTCGTCCGGATAATGCAGCCATAAGGCACGCATCGGTGGCAGCCCGGTGTCGCACGCCTCGCGCATCAGCGTATAATTATAGGGCAAAAGTCGATAACGCAGCTCGAGGTACTTCCGGCAGATCGACTCGACCTCCGCATTGTGCAGTTCGGCGCGGTCAGTCACATCGTTGGACTCAATCGGTCCGGTTTCGCCGGTGTTCCACCCCCAAGGCAGGCGGAGGTGCCACGTGCGACCATGCGAACGGAACAGCGGGTTGAAGGCCGCAAATTGAAACCAGCGCGCGTAAAGTTCCCCGGTCAATTCGCGCGTCGGAACAAACCCGCCGATGTCCGTTCCCCAGAACGGCGTCACGCTCAGCGAATAGTTCACCCCCACCGGCACGTGCGCCGCCAGCGTGGCCCAACGCGATAGCACATCGCCAGACCAAATCCAGCCGCCGTAACGCGCCACGCCCGCGTAGCCGTTGCGATGCAGACTCCAGGGCCGCGCGTTCGGACGATCTGACAGCGGGCCTTCGTAATAGCAGAGATGCCGCGCCAGCCGCGCTTCGATGGGCAGCTCGTCCCCGTCATCGGGCCACCAACCGTCCACCCCGAGCGCGAAATCAGCGCGATGCCGCGCCCAATAGTTATGGATGTGCAGCGGCGAATCGGAATTCTCGGTAATGGAAGCGCCAAAGAGATTTCTGGGGGCATGATTTATGTGAAGAACAACTTTGAAGTTGAGATCGTGCAGGCCCTGAACCTGCTCCGCCGGATGGTTGAACGCGTTGGGATTGAATTCGAGTGAACCGTGGCCCGTGTTCCAGCCGTTGGTGCAGTAGCCGGTGCCCAGGTAAATCACAGCGTCGCACGGAAGCTTCTTGTCGCGAAACTCCCGGGCGATTTGCAGCGGTTCTTCGGGCCCGGCCAGCGTGCGATGCGATTGAATGTAACCCATAACCCATTTGGGTGGCATGATAGGATGGCCCGTTAGCCGGATGAATTCCGCCAGCGCATTCGCTGGTTCCGGCGCGTCGATCACAAAACAGTCCAGTGGCTCGCGGCCTGCCGTGTCCTGGGCCGGCAGAAAATGGCCCCGGCTTTCCTCGCGCAAATTGATTTCACCCAGGGGTCGGGGAATGAACAGCGCCCAGCCTTCGGTGCCGATCAAAAATGGGACGGGAATGGTTGCGCCATGCGTGGCGAGCAGCGGCGAGAGCTGGCCATTTTTCATGCGGTAAAAATGGCCCCGCCGGTCAAACTGCTGCTCTCCTTCCCCCAGACCCAGCACCGGACCTCCAATGTGAAAGCTCAATTGGTTTGTCCCGTCAGTTCGATCCAGGCTCAGTTCCTGCACCAACGTTCCATCAGCTCGCCGGATCAAGATGGTGAATGGTTGCGGACGGATGGCCACTCGAAATTTGCCGGCTCGGAGTTGCTTTTCCTTGGTGAGTTCGCGCGCGCGGAACTTTTCCTCGCTGGAAAACGGGACGAGCACACCGGACGGCGCGCCCGTTTGTGGCTGCCCTTGCGAATCAAGCGGTTTTAGCTCAATGCGCAATGTGTGATCGCTGATTTGGCTGACAACCAACTCAGCCGGCGAATCTCCAAATCGAATCGTGGAATCAGCGAAAGCGCTTGCGGAACCTATACATGCCACACAAAACCCGAGCAACCACGACGGGAGTCCCCGGAAAAGCCGCTGGCGATCTGCAATGGCGATCAGGTTTTGCAAGCGAAGGAATGCCGGAGCATGTTGCGCGCGAAGATCGCCGAAATGGCGATCTCCGGTCGCGCAACGTGATGGTCACGATAGTTTCTTTTTGGCCTCGTCCGGCACGGCCAGTTTGGTGGCGCCGACATCCTTGATCTCCACCGTGGTGGTACGTTCGAATTCGACATCCTCACCGTCCTGGTTTTTTCGTTTGCCGGAAACCTTCGACTCATACTTGGAGAGCGCGCCATCCTTGAGCCAGAACTTCACGGAACCTTTCGCGTTGGCTGGGCCAGGACCGCCGCGCCGTCCAAAGCCCATCGTCGCCAGAGACTTCGCGCCTTCTTCGGTAAGGTCGCCGCTGTAAGTATCGCCGTCTTTTTTGATTTCCTGGGCTTTGGAAACGAGGTCTTCGACTTCAGCGGCGGGGGCCTTGAGATTTTGCATGCGGCGCGCCATAAATCCCGCCGCATTGAATCCACCACCCCCTCCTCCGCCAGCTTCGTCACCGGATTTCCAGCCTTCGTCAGTTTTGACGGCGACCTTGCCGGCCTTTGCAATCCCCTCGGTGGTATTGTCGTTGAAAGTTACTGAAAGCCAGGTAAAGCCGTCTTTTTCAGTCTTGCCTTCCGTGGGTCCGGGGGTGAATTGCGAGTTGGGACCAAGATCGATCTTCGCTTTCCAACTGTAATTGTCGGTTGCCGCCAGCTTTTTGGCCGCGGCGAGCACGTCATCCTTGGGACTTGAGTCCGCCGCAAACAGCGAACCGGCCAATAGAGCAAGTGCGCCTAGCAATATGTTTCTTTTCATGTGGTGTCCTTTGTTTATCGAGTTGTGAGTTGCTGACCTGTAGGTTTGGTTAGTGGTTCACGGCCATGATCTGGCGCGAAACTTTCCCAAAAGGCAAGCAGGAACAGGCACGACGAATTCCGCGCCCGGTTCCTTTTTGCGCGGCGCGGTCGGTGACTGTCGCCCGCTTGATGTAATCAAGCCGTGGAAAATGGCGGTCCAACCAGGCATTGCCCAGCTCAAACAATGGCGCTTGTTTGCCGCCCCGAATGCCGCCGCCGCTCGACTCGCCGTATTCCGCATTCAAAGCGTCCGCAATTTCCATTCCTGCGATCACCCGGCCAAACGGCGCGAACGATTCGGGATCATGCGTGGCCGAATTGTCGCGTAAATTGATGAACACCTGCGTCGCGCGTCCATTGGGAACGGCAAAAGCGAAGGCGATGGTCCCACGCAAATTGGATTCAACGCGTGGGTCGTCCGGAAAGGTCCGCTCGCGCCACAGGCTCGATATCTTTGGATCACCGTTGATGCCGAATTGAGCCCAGCGTCCCCGGATTACCCGAAAGAAGCGGCCACCATCGTAATACCCGGCGCGAACAAGATTATAAAAACGATCCGCGCCACGCGGCGCCCAATCGCGGTGGACTTCGATCACCAGGTCGCCCCGGCTGGTTTCCAGGCGCACATCAAACCGCTCCGGCGCGCGTTGGTTCAACTCCGGTGCATCGGGATTGTGGAGCAAGGACGAGAACGGAGCGCGTTCGGCTGTTCGGCAGGAATTCAAAAGTGTCGCAGAGAGCATAAGAGCGAGTTTCAACCGCGCTTTCATTCTAAGGGCGCAACTTGAAATAACCGCGGGACTCCATATGTTATGCAGCGCATGGCTTTAGCCTCCCGAATCGCCGGCATTTCGGTTGGGCGGTTCTTGTCCGAGCAGGTTGTGGACGAAGAAATCCTGCAGACGCCGCTGAGTGATGGGGCTGGCAGCGCCATGGTTCGCCCCGGGAACCACCACGAGCTCGAAGTCCTTGCGCGCTTTGGTGAGCGCATCGACGAACCGAAAAGTCGATTCCGGCGGAACGTTGTCATCCAGCTCGCCGACGATCAACATGAGTTTGCCCTTGAGTTTCGCAGCGTTGTCGATGTTCGAGCACTGCGAATACCAGTTGTCCGCCGCATTACTCCAAACATCCGAATAACAACCCATCCATTGCTCATTCCAAGAGGCCTTGTCGAGACGGTTGTCATGGCAACCGGAGTTGGCGACGGCGGCTTTGTAAAATTCGGGATGGAAGAGGACGGCCGCGGCGGCGTTCTGGCCGCCGGCAGACGTACCGTAGATGCCCACGCGGGTAAGATCCATGTATGGATACTTGGCCGCCGCCGCCTTGATCCACAGAATTCGATCGAGAAAACCGGCATCCTTGAGGTTATGCCAGCAAATGTCATGAAATGCCTTGGAGCGAAACGCGGTACCCATGCCATCCATTTGGACCAGCACAAAACCTGCTTCCAGAAGCGAGTTGGTTCGCCGGCTGCCGCTGAAGGATTTTGGGACGTAAGCACCCTGCGGCCCCGAGTAGATGCTTTCGAGGATGGGATATTTCCTGGACGGATCAAGCTTGCGCGGGCGATTGATGACGCCCCAGATGTCGGTCTTGCCATCGCGCCCCTTGGCGACAAATACTTCCGGCGGCTCCCAGCCGCTTTCCTTCAGTTCAGAAATGTCAGCCCGTTCCAACTCGCACACCAAGCTCCCATCCGAAGTGCGGCGTAACTCGTGAACCGGCGGCGCGTCCACGCGACTGTAGGTGTCGATTATAAATCTCCGGTCGGGCGAATATTGAACCGTGTGGTTGCCGTCTCCCTGCGTCAGCGCCACCAGGCCGCTGCCGTCAAAATTGATGCGATAATAATGGATGAAATACGGGTCCTGATCCGCGTTCACCCCGCCAGCGCGAAACCAGATTTGCCGCTTGTCCTCATCGATCTTATCGAGCCCGCGCACAACCCACTCGCCTTTGGTGATCTGGTTTTTGATTTTTCCCTCCTTCTCATCCACGAGGTAAAAATGCCGCCAGCCGTCCATCTCGGAGACGTAAATCATCTCGTCGGTTTTTTCCAGCCAGTTTATCAGGTTGACGTTCAGGTTTTCCGTGTGAGCCGTCCAAATGAATGTTTTGGTCTTTTCATCCACGAGAGTGCGGACGGCACCCGTATCGCAATCCACTTCAATCACCCGCAGGCGCTGATGGCCGCGGTCTTCCTGCTCGTAGGCAAAATGGCGCCGGTCCAGGCTCCAGCGAAGGCGTGGCGTCTCGTACTCGTGCTCATAACGATCCATTTCGGGTTTGCGCTGCTTGCGATTGGCCGGGTCAAATACGTTAACTTCGTACCGGGTGAACTTGTCGCCCGCCTGGGCGTATGGTCGCGCCCGCATCACCGCCCGCCCGCCGCCGGACGGGGAGGATTGGATCAAATAGACTTCCTTGCGGTCGCCCGGTTCAATACGCCAGCCCACCAACGATTGCGAATTCGGCGACCACTCCAGCCGGCCGTAGGAGTTGCCTTCCTTGCCATCTTCGCTCAGTTGATATTCCTGACTGTCGGCTTTGGAGCGCACGAAAACATTGTGGTCGCGGACAAACGCCGTCCACTGTTCGTCCGGTGAACGCACCTCGCGCCCGGCTTCTCCCCGGCGTCCCCCACCCTGTTGACGGCCTGGAGCAGCCTGGTCCGCCTGGGCTTGCGGAGACAACCGGAGACTGTCCTCCACGGTGGACGTTTCATCCGCTTGGATGAAGGGCGAGGCATCGCCGTGCTCCGCGGTATCGGTCGAGGCCAACTGCTTTGAGGTCTGTGATCCAGGCATAGGCACACTGGCGGAAGCCTTGCCTTCCGCGACGGTGCATTCGTAAGAGCCTAAATCGCATTTCCAAGTTTTGTCGGCGGCCTTGAATTGGATGGCCCGCCCATCTTCAGTGAACTCGAGATCGGACAATGGCAGCCGGTCAGCCTTGAATTCCTGGCCCGCAGACTTGGACAGCGCGACGGCGAGTTTCTGATGATCGAACGCGGGCGCGCGTGTCCCTTTTTCCGCATCCACTAGAACGAATTCCCGCGAGCCGCCCCGCAGATCGTTGGTGTACCAGAACCGCGTGTCGCTTTGAAACCAATGCGGTGTGAGTCGGGATTTATAAACGCCCTGTTCCGGCGCTCCGAAACCGCCCCGCCGCTGCTGGGGGGACGCGGTGCTATTTCCGGCGCTTGGCTCCATTCCCGAGGCTGGTTTGGACATGCTGTTTTCCTGCGGACGGCTGCTGGACGACTGTGCCATCACTAATCCGGTCCAAACGCCAAGTAGCATCGTGAGCACTGCGAGCTTCTTTTGTCTCCTGCCAATTGTGTTGCGCATAAGCAGTACGAATAACAGTCGCTAACTTTGACCAAAACGGCTTTGAGACGTGAATCACCGCCGCCCGGCGAAACCGGTTCTCGAGCAAACTGATTTTCAATTCAAGTCGGTCTCGTTGCGCCAGTCCATGCTGAAAATCCACTCGTCAAAAACGGCCCTGCGCCTTTGCTTCGCTGCCGATTATGGTCGGAATGGTGTGTAACGCCAATCCACGTGGCTTTTGTACGCCATGGTTTCGTCCACGAGCGCGTAGAGGTCGGGGTCATAGCTTTTGAGGGCTTCGCGTGTGGTGATCGGCCGGTCGGCGTCATTGGGCGAACAGCCCTCGCCGGCGGCATCGAAGTAAGCATCAACACCCGCGGCCCAGTACTCGACACGGTCGCGTGCGGCCGGCGTGCCTTTCCAGCAACCCCGGCCCGCGGCAGCCTCGAAGATTTTTTGCAATCGCTGATCGAACTCGATATCGAGACGTTTGACGCGCATTTCGTATTGCTGGACGGCAAAGCCGCGATTATTCCAATTGGTATCCACGGGACGCAAGCCGGTGACTTGATAAAGGCCTTTGGCGAAAAGGTGCACCACCATGCATTCACCCGAGAATGGTTCCTTCGCCAGACCGAGAACATTTTCCTCCGGCACAACCATGAGCTTGAGTTGCGGTGTGTATTCGAGGAAACGCACCTCATCGAATTCCACGGAGTCCTTCATGCCGCTCATCTCCGGCAACTCACTGAGTTTCTCATCCCGGCCCAAAACGACCAGACGAGCGCCATCGGCGATCATGGCTTTGAGAATGTCGTGGCGGTAGGCGAACATTTTACGGATGGTGTCGTTTGCCTTGAGCAGCGCGGCGTCGCTGACTTTGGACGAACCGAGCACCGGGAATTCGCGCGCGTAAGTGAACTTGGTGTAGTAGGGAGCAAAATTAAACTTGGCCGGGGGCGAGATAACGCTGGGTTGGACACGCAAAGGTTGGTAATGCCAATCCTGCGCAGGCGTCAGGTTGAAGGTCTTCTTGATCAAGGCATACACCTCGGGATCATACATTTTAAGTTGTTCGCGCGTGTAAATGGGACCGTGATTCCAGTTGTTCGGACGTTCGCAGCCGAAATACATCGTGACCGTTTCGGCCCAGTATTCCGCCGGGTTGGAACCGGCATAGGTGTTTTTCCAAAGTCCCTGGTTGACGGCATGCTGGAAAGTTTGGCGCAACCGGCCGCGCCAATCGGGATCGATCCGCGAAAGCGCGGCGTCGATGGTATGGCAGAATTCATGCACGCCAATGCTTTCGTCGTCATAGCGGTCGATCGGCAGGTTCAGCAGGTTCTCCTCGCCGAAGCTGGTCACCGCCAGACCGCCGGTCCCCCGGACGCGCTCGTTCTGATACTCCGGATTACGTGAGTTTCGGTATTCAGGCATGTCGGTATAAACTTGGTCCTTGCCGATGATGATCAGGCGGGTGCCGTTGGTGACCATGGCTTGGAGAATGTCTGGCCGGGCCACGAGCAAGTGAGTGACGAGGTAGTAGGTGCGTTGAAGGGCTTCATCGGCGACTTCAGCCGAAGCCACAACCGCCATGCCATTGACATCGATGTATTTTTTATAAAATTTCCGGGCTGAATCCTGATCGCCGGACCGGACCTTTTGGTAAAAACTTTCCGGCGGCGGCGTCACTGGAGGTAGTTGAACCTCGCGTGAAGGCTGTGCCTGCGCGTGGCACACTGTGCTCGTAACCATCAGGCTCGCAGTGATCAGCAAAGAGGCGAGTTTCATATTGAAGTGGCTGTGGTCACGTTGGGGGGCTGCGCTCGGAAGCGCGCGTGGACCTGGCGGATCAATCCGAATTCGGAATGGCCTGAGCCCGAGAGAGCGGTGCAACCACCATGCTCCGCTGAAAGCGTTCGAGGATTGTGCGAGACATGAATGCCGGCGCGAAGTTGCATTTAGTAACACTAATCAGTGTGACTTTAGTAAAGGGCCAGATTGGCGCGCCGGGCCATGTGCGAAATGCACAGCAGGCTATCCGGTATCATCCCAAGGCTGAACTGGAGCAAATCAGGCAATGCCTCAGTATCGCGGGCGGCACGTAGAACTGAGTTTGCCCCACCTTGGTGAAAGATCCCGAATCGGTGACGACCCTGCTCAAACCAAAGCTTTTTTGTGCTCTGCGCTACGCTGTTCCCGGGCCGTTTCTATCGCTTCCCAGAGGCCCGACCGTGTGATCAGCCCGACGGGACACTCTGGGTTTTCGTGCGTTACCACTGGCAGGTTGCCGACGTCGTTGGCCGCAAACCGCTTGAGAATGGTGAACAGGTCTTCGTCTGGATAGGCCACGGAACATCCGTGGGACATCACTTGGTTGACCGGCATGGCCTGGCGTTTTTCCTCCTGTATCCGATGGATGGCCAGCAGCGTTATCCGCCCAGATAGCTTGTTTTGTTCCACCACTGGCAAGCTGGCCAAGCCGTAATCCCCCATCAAACCCATGGCCTCGCCCACGGGCGCGTCGGCTTTGACATAGACCGGGAAGTGGATCATGACATCGGCGGTTTCGACGCGCCGGAGCACAATCGGCTCGAACTCGTCGGCATGGAAAGGCGAGTCAAGACGGGTACTGACCTGGGCCGGGAAAATGGTTCGTTTTCCCGAAAGAATGAATGCGGTGACGACGGCAAACATGGCCGGGGCCAGCAGACCGTAGCCTCCCGTCATCTCGGAGATCATGATGATCGTCGAAATCGGCGCTTTGGCGGCGGCGGCAAAGAAAGCGATCATGCCAACGATCGCGTACGTGCCGGGATGCGGCACTAGGGACGGGAAGAAATAAGCTGCACCATAGCCGAAGGCACCACCAAACATCCCGCCGGTAACCACGCTCGGACCAAAGATGCCGCCGGAATTGCCCGAGCCCAACGTCAGGGACGCTCCCAGGATTTCGGCCAATGCGGCTAGAAACATGAGCAGAGGCGGCAATACCTCGACATTCTGTGAAATGGCAAATTGCGCCCAGCCGTAGCCGGTGCCGAGAACCGGCGGAATCGCGAGGCCAACCATGCCGGTGCAGAAGCCGCCGATGCCGGCGGAAAGCCACAATGGAAATTGCTTGAAAAAATGTTCAATGCGGAAATAAACAGCGAACAAGAACCTTGCCAACAGTGCGCAGCCAACTCCCAGGAGCGCAAACAGAACCAGGGACAACGGGTTGGAGAACTCCGTTGCCTGCGATGGAGTGGCGAACACCGGCTCAAATCCAGTGGCGGCTCCGGAAATCGTGTAACCGATTACGGCAGCCACCAACCCGGGCACGAGCGCTTCCACCTCGAAGTCCTCCGTGTAAAAAATCTCGGCGGCAATGATCGCGCCCGCCAGCGGAGCTTTGAAAATCGCGGCGATACCAGCACCCAAACCGGCGGCGAGCGCGATATTGCGCTCACGCGCGGTTAGTTTCAGCGCGTCGGCAATGCTGGCGCCGGCGGCGGCCCCGATCTGGGCGATCGGTCCTTCCCGCCCCGAAGTCAGACCGCCGCCAATGGTGATGGCGGAGGTGATCAGCTTGAAGATTGAGGTTTGGAATTTGACCTTTTCGTTGTTATGAAATGCTCGAATCGCGGCGTTTGTGCCGATGCCTGCGGTTTGAGGCGCAAATTTCCAAGTCAACCACCCGCCAATCAGACCCGTTGCTCCCGTGATCAACGGAAGCAACAGAGGTCGGCTCATGTGAAAGGAATATTGCCCCGTGCCCCCTTCTCCGCCGGGAAGCGGCGGCGTGTAGCCAACGATCGATCCGAGCAAAAAATGCGTGATGAAGTTGATCAACCACGTCAGCGCCAGAGCGCCAAGGCCAGCGGCGATGCCAATCAGAATGCCGATAAACCCCCATTTTCGAAGGAAAGTGGCTCCTTCACCAAGCTCCGGAATCTGTCGCAGCCCGCGCCGCTGCAAAATTCGCTTCCACATAATCAAATTCAAAGCGACCGGTTGAGCGAGGCTTCTGCCGGGCCTCACTGACGCGTCCGCACATCCATAGTAGCGTTAATAGCAATAATGTCATTGCAGGATTTCGCCGCATATCTCATAGCCTCCGGGTAGTACGGGCGACCCACCGGTACTGTCGGGCCAGTGGCCACGGGTTCGTTTCAGCGGTTGCAGCCAGCGCAAACGGAATCGCTGCGCCGCACAGTCTGCTCTCTGCTCTCCTACGCCAGTATTTCCCGCACAACGCGCCCGTGCACATCAGTCAAGCGGTAATGGCGGCCTTGGAATTTGTAGGTGAGTTTCTCGTGGTCAATGCCGAGTTGATTGAGGATGGTCGCCTGGAGATCGTGCACGTGTACCGGGTCCTGGACGACGTTGTAGCCGTAATCATCAGTGGCGCCAAAAGTCAGGCCGGGTTTGATGCCGCCTCCGGCAAGCCAGGCGGTGAAGCAGCGCGGGTGATGGTCGCGGCCATAATCCGTCGCGGTCAATTTGCCTTGGGAATAATTGGTCCGGCCAAACTCGCCGCCCCAAACCACCAACGTGTCGTCCAGCAAACCCCGTTGCTTGAGATCGGTAATGAGCGCGTAACCGGCCTGGTCCACGTCCTTGCTCTCTTTGCGGATGGCGTTGGGCAGATTGCCATGGTGGTCCCAGCCGGGATGATAGAGTTGGATGAAGCGCACGTCGCGCTCTGCAAGCCGGCGCGCGAGGAGGCAGTTCGCCGCGAAGGTGCCGGGGTTCTTCGCCTCCGGCCCGTAAAGTTCGAAGACGCTTTCGGGCTCCTGCGAAATATCCATGACGTCCGGCACGGAAGTTTGCATGCGATAGGCCATTTCGTATTGGGCCACGCGTGAGTTGATTTCCGGATCGCCGAGGTCCTGGAATTGCAGCGCATGCAATTCCGCCAGACGATCCAGCATCTTGCGCCGGCTCGCGCCGGAGACCCCGTCGGGATTCGCCAGATAGAGCACGGGGTCCCTGCCCGACCGGAATTGCACGCCTTGATGAATGCTTGGCAGGAAACCGTTGCCCCAAAGTCGGGCGTACAAGGGCTGATCGATGCGGTCCTTCGAAATCAGCACGACGAACGCGGGCAGGTTCTGATTGGCGCTGCCTAGGCCGTAGCTAAGCCAGGCGCCCATCGACGGGCGGCCAGCCAATTGCGAACCGGTCTGGAAAAATGTGATTGCCGGATCATGGTTAATGGCTTCGGTGTGGAGCGATTTGACGAAGCAAAGTTCGTCCGCCATTTTCGCTGTCCACGGCATCAACTCGCTGATCCACGCGCCGCTTTGGCCGTGTTGAGCGAATTTGAAGATCGAGCCGGCGATCGGCAGCGTGGCTTGGTTGGCTGACATGCCGGTCAACCGCTGACCCATGCGCACGCTGGCGGGCAAGTCCTGCCCGTTCATTTTGTTGAGCAGCGGCTTGTAATCGAAAAGGTCCATCTGCGACGGGCCGCCGCTCATGAACAAATAGATGATGCGCTTGGCTCTGGGAGCGAAGTGCGGTGAATCCAGAATCCCTTTGAATGGATTGGCCGCGGCGGGAACCGCGCCGGACGCGTCGCCTCGCATCAGCCCGAACAAAGCGGCCCCGCCAAGACCCAGCGCAAAGCGCCCGAAGAAATCCCGGCGGTTCATTTCGAAGTTGACGTGCGCGCAGTTCATCGTCGCATCACCGCTTCATCGTGGTTTAGCACAGCCTCGCTCAGAATCGTTGCGGCGGCAAGATCCGCGTACTGGATGGACGGATCACGTTTGCTCTCGCCGACGGCCAGCAGCTTCGCCGCGGCCTGATCATCGCGTTCATAAAGCGCGCGCTGTTCCTCGAAAAGTTCCTTGAGTACTTTCGTTTCCCTCGCGCTCGGGCGGCGTCCAGTCGCGACACGGAAAACCCAGGTAACCTCGTCTTCAAGGTTTTTACCGCCGTGTTTGAGCATTCGCTCGCCAAGTTGGCGGGACGCTTCCACGATTTGCGGGTCGTTGAGCAAAGTCAGCGCCTGTAGCGGCGTGCTCGTGGTCTGGCGTCGCACGGTGCAGACATTGCGTTCGCTCGCATCGAACGCAATCATCGCGGGAGGCGGGACTGTGCGCTTCCAAAACGTATAGAGGCTACGGCGATAGAGGTCCTCGCCTTTGCCTTGGTCATACTTTGGCGCGCCCATCGCTTTTTCCTCCCAGAGCCCTTCCGGTTGATACGGTTTCACACTTGGGCCACCGAGCTTTTCGACGAGCAACCCGCTGACAGCCAGAGCCTGGTCGCGCAACATTTCGGCGGTGAGCCGCCGAGCGGATGCGCGCGCGAACAATTCGTTGCCCGGATCGCGCGTGAGCAACTCGGGACTGGCGCGCGAGGATTGCCGGTACGTGGCAGACATGGCCATGAGCTTGAGCAGGTGTTTCATGTCCCAGCCGTTGTTCACGAATTCGTTCGCCAGCCAATCGAGCAACTCAGGATGCGTGGGAAAAGCGCCCTGACGCCCGAAATTGTCACTGGTTTCCACAATGCCGCGGCCAAACATCATCTGCCAGGCGCGATTTACGATCACTCTGGCTGTCAAGGGATTGTCGGGCGCGAGCAACCAGCGCGCCAGGCCGAGGCGATTGGTCGGCTCGCCGATGGGAAACGGCGGCAGCGTGGCGGGCGTGTTGGCAAAGACCTCGTCGCCCGGCGCGTCATAGGCACCGCGTTTGAGGATGAATGCCCGGCGCGGTTGCGGTGTCTCCTGCATCACCATCGCCTCGGGAATGGAATTGACCAACTTGCTTTGTTCCTCGCGGAGTTTGTGGAGGTCACCCCCGAGTTCGAGAGCGGGCGAAAAAATGTTGGCGACATAATAATCCAGCAGACCTTCTCGTTGCGCGGCATTCAGGCGTTCCGGCGGGCTGTTCCAAGCTTCGGTGAAATCCGCGCGATTGGCCAGTTCCGCAACTTCAAGCGCGGTTAGCTGGCGATTGAAAATGCGAAAGTCATCAACTTTGCCGTCCTTGAACCCATTGTCACGAAAACGAAATCCAATCGCGAGATCGGGTTCACCACCGTCGTAGGTGATGTCTTTGAATAATCCGTCGCGGACGATTTCCAACGGCACCGACTCACCATTAATGTAAATGTGCACGCCCTCGGCGCGGCTGGAACTGTCGTAGGTTGCAGTCACATGAACCCATTCATTGGTCGGCACGGGTTGCCGGGTAATTACTTTCAGCGAATTCGCCGGCCACGTGTGGTGCAATCCGAATGCGACGCGGCCATCCTCCAGCAGCAACTCGTAGCCGCGGCTCGCGGCATCAATGGGTGCCTTGCTGTGATGCACCACGACGAAGCGGGGCGCGTGGGACGGCGTTTGCAGCCAGAGGGCCAGCGAGAACGGATCTCTGCGGGTAAAGTGGCCAAGTCCCGGAAAGGTAAAACCATTTTCACCGCTTAGCTCGACACATTGGCCGTTCTTACCGGGCACAAGCCGCGGGTTCTCCATGGCGAGGGCGGATTTGGAAGAATCAATCGCATTGGCGACATGATTGGAAACGATCTCGTCGAAGGCAAAGGAACCGATTAGCCCGGGGATCGCGGGCTTGGCGGGCTTATTGGCCAGCCATGATTCAAAGCCGGCTTGCGCCTGCGTCCGCAAGTCCTTGAGTTGCGATTCTTTTTCGCTGATTTTGCGGTGGAGTTCGGCGAGCTGGGCGTCCGTCGCAGCATCTGAAAGCAACAGTGTTGGCACCGGCATTGCGCCGGTGAAATAACTGGTCTGGCCGGATTCATCGATGTTCTGAAAGAACGCGAAGAGCGAATAGAAGTCGCGTTGCGTGATGGGGTCGAACTTGTGATCATGGCAGCGCGAGCATTCAAAAGTCAGCCCTAGAAACGCGGTCCCGAACGTGTCCACGCGGTCCACCACGTAGGCGACCCGGTATTCCTCTTCAACAATGCCGCCTTCTTCGTTCTGCATGTGGAGCCGGTTGAAAGCCGTGGCCAGCCGTTGCTCACTGGTCGGGTTCGGCAACAGATCACCGGCGAGTTGCCAGGTGATGAACTGATCGTAAGGCAGGTTTTGATTGAAGGCCTTGATCACCCAATCGCGCCACGGCCACATCGGACGAAAGCGATCCATCTGGTAACCATGCGTATCGGCATAACGGGCGAGGTCGAGCCAATCGACGGCCATGCGCTCTCCATAACGCGGCGAGGCCAGCAAACGATCCACCACCGTCTCGTAAGCGCCCGGCGATTTGTCCGCGAGAAAGGCGTCGATCTCCGCCAGCGTCGGTGGCAGGCCGGTCAAGTCGAGCGTCACTCGACGTAGCAAAGTTTCGCGACGCGCTTCCTTCGAGGGCTTCAGCCCCTCCTCTTCCAAACGGGCCAGAATGAATTGATCGATGCCATTGCGCGCCCAGTTTTTCTGTTGCGTGGCCGGCATGGCCGGCCGGCCGCGCGGTTCGAGCGCCCAGTGCCGGCTCCATTTCGCGCCCTCGTCCACCCAGCGTTTGAGGAGCTCGATCTGTTCCGCCGTCAGTTTGCGATTCGACTTGGGGGGCGGCATTATTTCCTCGGGATCGGTGCTGCTGATCCGGCGCACCAATTCGCTCTCGGCACTCTTCCCGGGAACGATCACCGCCATGCCATCCTTGACCCGGAACGCGCCTTCCTTCGTGTCGAACCTGAGCTTTGCCTTGCGCGCCTGTTCATCCGGTCCGTGACATTGGTAACAATTGTCTGAAAGAATCGGGAGAATCTCGCGGCTGAAATTGACCGGTTTCCGGGAAATCTTGACGGGGGCGGCGCGAAGGGGAAACACAAACAGGCACAGCGTAATCGCCAACGACGCGCGAACGCCGAAATTGATCTTACGTCCGGTGATTTGCATCTTCGCGACTTTGGACCTTTGCTTCAAATTCATCCGCCGACGCGCGGATTCCTGGACCAGTGGTTCTGAAAGATAGGATATTCGCCCGCTGGATGGGCAAAGCAAGGGTTTTGGGGCAGCCGCGCCTGTTTGTTGCCGGGACAGTGTCCCCCGGATGCTTTCGGGATTGCCACCTCACTTCACGGAGGGCAGCACTATTTTCCATTTTTTCTGCTTGCAACGAGGCGTTTCTTTGTTATTTTCCTCGTTCCCTTGAAAGGGAACAGCTTTATGGCAAAATTTTGTGAATTAACAGGCACGGGTCCGATGAAGGGCAGCCACATCTGGCGCAGCGGCAAAGCCAAGAAAAAGGGCGGCATCGGCACGCACATCACCGCGATTACCAAGCGGCGTTTCATGCCGAACCTCCAACGCGTCAAGGCGGTCGTCAATGGCGAAGTCCGCTATATTCGCGTCACCGCCAATGCGATCAAAAAGGGCCTGGTCGTGAAGGCGCCAAAGCGCAAATGGCAGAAGCCGGAAGCCAAGGGCGCAGGGGCGGCAAAGGCGTAGAGCGCCTCAGACGCTTCCACGTCCCAAAAGTTACTTTCCCTTCATGCGCTTCATCGTGGCGCGTTTGACTTCGCGTTCGGAATCGCGCTTCTTTAAGTCTTCGCGCTTGTCGAACTGCACTTTGCCCTTGCCGACAGCAAGGGCGACCTTCACGCGGCCATTTTTCCAATAAAACGACAGCGGGAACAGCGCGTTCCCTTTTACTGAGCTCAGACCGAACAGTTTGCGAATCTCAGCCTTGTGCAATAACAGCTTTCTGGGGGCCTTGGGCTGGTGATTCTGGCGGTTCCCGAAGGTGTATTCCTCAATGTGGGCGTTGTACAAAAAGACCTCATCCTTTTCGACCCGCGCAAACGCATCCGCGATCTGCCCCTTGCCAGCCCGCAACGATTTCACCTCCGTGCCATGTAGAACGATCCCCGCCTCAAATGTTTCGAGGATATGATAATCATGCCGCGCCTTGGAATTAGTCAGAATATCAGCCATTGCCATCGCGAGAAAAGGAAGCCGAAAGTCCAAGGTCCAAGGTCAAAGCATGCTGGATGGAAGGCCGTTGGTAACTCAAAGTCATAAATGTTAACGGGTGGAAGATAGCGCCCGACTCATGCGGCCGGCAAGAACGGTATGCCGCAGGAGGGCGTCCACCAAGGCCTGAAAGCTCCAGCGCGACCTGGCGTGTGAAGGCGGGAGGCGGGCACCCCGTCCCGCGTTGGGAACTAATGCTTCTTCCGCTTCTTGGTATGCCCGGTGGCCTTTTCGACATCGGCCATTTCCGGCATTTCCCAGCCGACCTTTTCTTCAATGATCTCGGCCAGGGCGATATCGGCAGCGCCCATGTTGGCTGTATCGGCAATCAGTGGCCGGCTGCTGGAGCCGCCACCGGAATTGAGCTGCCGGACACGGCGCGATACCAGGTTTATCAGAACGTTGGGGTTGCCAACCTTCTCCAATGCTTTCCTGCAAAGTTCAGAGTTCAAAATTTTATCCCATTATCCACTAGAGCCGGTCATTTTACTGCTCATTCGGCCCGGCGCAAGAGAAAAAACCAACAAAAAAACCAGCCAACCAGCCTAAAACGAGCGCATCCGCCTGGGCGCCACAGGACGCGGCCGGCTCAAATCTGCTGATTTTCCCGATTAGAGCCAATACCCCATGGCGGGAACGGGGAAAGTGCGTTTTGTTCTGGTGTCAGCGGGCGCGCTTTGCAACAGAATATCAAAAACAACTGTTATGGACACTAAATCACAAGCCGAACACTTGGAGGATACGGCGCAGAATACTCTCGAGAACTTCCACGAGACCAGCGAGGAAATCCAAAACCGCCTGGGCGAGTTTTGGGAAACGAGCAAGGAACGAGCGGCGTCCTGTGCCCGGGCGACGGATCAAGCCATTCGTGAGAACCCCTGGCAGGCAGTGGGTATTGCTTTGGGCGTCGGTCTGCTTTTCGGATTGCTGCTCTCCTCCCGCAGTGGCAGAAATACCGACGAGGATTGAGACTTGCCTGCCCATGGGCGGCGACCCGCCGACCGGAACGGAGAGCGGGCACTGAAGGCAGGCGTGAATGCTCGTGGGCTTCCGTACGGCCAGCGGCCCTACGGCACGGGCGGGTCGCCCGTGCTACCCCTCTATTTTTGCCCCTGCGTCTGAAGTCGTGCCGCCGTTTCTTCAGCCTGGCGCATCACTCGCAAAATGTTCAGTCCGGCCACTTTTTTGATATCCTCGCGCGTGTAACCACGCCGCATCAATTCCGCCAGCAGCGCAGGGTAGCAGGAAACATCTTCCAAGCCGTCGGGCGGACCTTCAAAACCATCGTAGTCGCCGCCGACTCCGACGTGATCAATCCCAGCCACTTTGCGGATGTGGTCGATGTGGTCCGCCACATCGTTGAGCGCGGCTGCATGCGGCAAAGGATTCGCCACGTCCCAGTTCTCCATGGCCGCTTTCACCTTTTCAGGTGCGTCGGGATAAAGTTTCTCCAGCCTGTCCCGTTCCGCTTTATGCAATGCCGCGTGCGCCCGCGCGCGTTCCGTCAGGTACTGTGGCAGGAAGGTTGCCATGACAATGCCGCCATTGGCCTGGACCATCTTGAGCACGTCGTCCGGAACATCGCGGGGATCGTCGCACAATGCCCGCGCGGATGAGTGTGAGAAGATGACCGGCGCCTGGCTTACTTTAATTGCGGCGCGCATGGTTTCCGCGGAGACGTGCGAGAGATCCACCAGCATGCCGAGACGGTTCATTTCACGGACAACATCTTCGCCGAACGGAGTCAAGCCGTGGTGTTTGGGCTCATCGTTGGCGGAATCCGCCCAATCCACATTCCTGATGTGCGTGAGAGTCATGTAACGAGCGCCGAGCGCGTAGGTCGTCCGCAAAATGGCCAGCGAATTGTCGATCGAGTGGCCGCCTTCCATGCCGATAAGAGAAGCAATCTTCCCCGCGCGATGGATGCGTTCAACGTCCGCCGCAGTGAGGGCCAGTTCAAAAGTTTCCGGGTAGCGCGCCATCATTTGATGGACGACATCGATCTGCTCCAGGACAGCCCGGACAGCGACTGACCCAATCAAGGTGGACGGAACATATACCGACCAGAATTGACCACCCACACCGCCGGCGCGCAAGCGGGGAATGTCCGTAGCCATTGGAGGCTTCAGCTTGCGCGTGTCACCGGCGAGATCGATGCCATTCAGGTCGTCGTTGGCGCGCTTGCGGTATTGCCACGGCACATCGTTGTGCCCGTCGATCAAAGGCGTTTCCCGCAGGATCTGCCTGACCTCGGCGATTTGTGCATCCGTGGGTTTCAAGGTTTCCACCTCCGCAGTGCGCCCAATACAAGCCACTCCAAATGAGAGTGCGAGTCCGAGCAGGAAAAGGAAACCCGGGTGTCTCGTGCTGGCAAGGACGTTGCAGCGGCATGAATGCCGCGCTCCTTTGGCTGTAGCGCCATCATGCTCGGAAATATCCGCTTGGGCATGGGTTTTTCTTTGGGCCTTGGTCATTGGCCATTGATCATTCTCAAGTTATTCCTCGCTGCTGCTCAAGCGCGCCAGGACGCTCAAATCCTCCAGCGTGGTAGTGTCGCCCTTGATCTCGCCACCGGAGGCGATCTGCTTGAGCAAACGCCGCATGATCTTCCCTGAACGGGTCTTGGGCAGCGCTTCGGCGAAACGGATATCGTCGGGTTTGGCCACCGGGCCGATTTCCTTGGCGACGTGGTTGCGGAGTTCGTCGCGCAATTTTTGGTCGGCGGTCACGCCGCCTTTCACGGTCACAAACGCGACCAGCGCCTGGCCTTTCAAGTCGTCCGGACGGCCCACGACCGCCGCTTCGGCCACCTTGTGGTTGCTGACAAGCGCGCTCTCCACTTCGGCCGTCCCGATGCGGTGCCCGGCCACGTTCAACACGTCGTCGATGCGGCCGACAATCCAAAAATAGCCGTCCTTGTCCTGGCGGCAACCGTCCCCGGTGAAGTAGCTGCCCTTCACCTCGCTCCAGTAAGTGTCGCGATATCGCTGCATGTCGCCCCAGATGCCGCGCAACATGCTTGGCCACGGCTTGCGAATGACCAGTTTGCCGCCGCTGTTCCTGGGAACGGCTTTACCCTGGTCATCCACGACTTCCGGCAGCACACCGAAGAAGGGCAGCGTTGCCGTGCCGGGCTTGGTGGGCGTCGCCCCCGGCAAGGGTGTGATCATGATTCCGCCAGTTTCCGTTTGCCACCAGGTATCGACGATCGGGCACCGTTTGCCGCCAATGACTTCGTGGTACCAAATCCACGCCTCCGGATTGATCGGCTCACCAACAGTTCCCAGCAAACGCAATGAACTCAGGTTGTGTTTCCTGGGCCACTCCGTCCCCCATTTCATGAATGCGCGAATGGCGGTTGGGGCGGTGTAAAGGATCGTCACGCCGTATTTTTCGACGATTCGCCAGAAACGATCGGGTTCGGGGAAATTCGGCGCGCCCTCGTACATCAGGCTCGTGGCGCCATTGGCGAGCGGGCCATAAACGACGTAACTGTGCCCGGTGACCCAGCCGACGTCCGCCGTGCACCAATACGTGTCCATGGCTTGCAGATCGAAAACGTACTTGCTCGTCATCTTGGCGCCCAGCAGGTAGCCGCCCGTTGTGTGGAGAATGCCCTTGGGCTTGCCGGTGGAACCGCTCGTGTAGAGAATGAACAAGGGAGCCTCGCTGTCCATTGGTTCCGCGGGGCAATCAGCACTGACGTTGTCCATCTCGCGATGCCACCAGACATCCCGGCCTTCCTGGATGTGGATCCCGTTGTTGGCCCGACGCAGCACGATGACTTTCTGAATGGTTTTGGCCAGCACTTCACCGCTGGCATTCTGAATTCCCAAGGCATCGTCCACGTTCTGCTTGAGGGGCACGATTGCGCCGCGCCGAAATCCCCCGTCCGCAGTGATGACCAGCTTCGCCTGGCAATCGTGGATGCGGTCAGCCACCGATTGCGCGCTGAAACCGCCAAAGACGACCGAATGGACCACGCCGATGCGAGCGCAGGCCAGCATGGCAATCGCCGCTTCCGGGACCATGGGCAGATAGATGATGGCGCGATCGCCTTTTTTCAGCCCGTTGCGTTTGAGGACATTCGCAAAAAGGCAAACCTCGCGGTGGAGCTGCTTATAGGTGAGCGTGCGCTCCTCGCCGAGAACGCCGGTGCCGGCGGGCTCGCCTTCCCAAATCAGGGCCGCTTTATTCGCCGTGATGGTGTTCAGGTGCCGATCCAGGCAGTTATAACTGACATTCAACTTCGCGCCCACGAACCATTTCGCGAATGGCGCCTTCCATTCCAGGACCTTCTTCCAGGGCTTGAACCAGACCAATTCTTCCTTGGCTTGTTTGCCCCAGAACTTCTCGGGAGAGTTCACCGATTCATTGTACAGCTTGCGGTACTGGGCCATCGACTTTATGTGCGCCTGGGCGGCAAACCCCTTGGGGGGCGGAAACACGCGATCCTCGTGTTGAAATGATGAAATATTGGCGGGCTGGTTGTTCGCTAGCATAAGATTATCCGGGCTTCAGCGACGAGAGTTTATGTACGCGGGCGGCATGGCGTCAATCTGTCAATTAGCGGAAGGTGGAACCGGCGGCTCCGACTCCGTCGAAGAAAGTCACCCAAATAAGTGATGGCAAAACCACCCTCCATTGGGTAATTTTCTGACATGTTCACCTGCACCAGAATCATGGCGCCCCGGCTTGCCGGCCGGCCGGCCCATCCCAGAAATCGCGCCTCTGGCTTCCGCGCATTCACTCTCATCGAACTGCTGGTGGTAATCACGATCATTGCAATCCTGGCGGCGATGCTGCTGCCAGCGTTGACGAAGGCCCAGTTAAAGGCCAAACAAACGACCTGCATCAATGGCCTCAAACAATTGAGCCTGGGCACCCTGCTCTACCTGGGCGAGAACGCGGATACCTTTCCCGGGTGCGCGTCCAGAAACACCTACGGTTTCCAGGTTGACGACTGGATCTACTGGCGCAATCAGGCTCCCTACCCCCTGAGCGCGAGCCCAATCTTCGTGACCATTGGCGGCGGCGCGACCACCAACTTGTTCCGTTGCCCGCTGGACCGGAACGATACCTGGCGCAACCAATCCAGCCCGCCTTATCCATGCAGTTACACGATGACCAGTTACGATGCGGTCGGAGGCGTAAATGTGCACGGGTTGACGTCCCTGCCCAATGCGCCGTTCAAGGTGAGCAATGTCCGCAATGGCTCCACGAAAATCCTGCTCGCCGAAGAAGTGGCCGCCCAGACTCCAGCGGACAACCCGGACCCAAGTTACACTGCGGTGATTGACGATGGCCGCTTTCTGCCGAACAGCAATCGCCTCACGTGCCGCCATAACAAGAAGGCGGATGTCGGTTTTGTCGATGGCCATGTGACGCCAGTTTTGTGGACCTTTGGCACCAACATCCTCAACTCGGCGGCAGATCAGTAGAACGAACTGCGGATGGAAAATTGGCGGAGCATGCAGCTTTGGTTTGGGAGCGATCCCCTCCCAAGGCCGGAGGAGGAGGTTGGGATTAAGAGAATGCTGAGATCGATCTTGGCCGTTTTGTTCCTTGCGTCGAGTGCTCTCTCCGGCGGAGCCGAAGTGCCGTACACCCCGCCGGTTTCGCCGCGGATGGTCATTAATTTCAATCCCGGCTGGAAATTCATCCGGCAAGAAGTGACAAATGCAGAGCAGGCCGGGTTCGACGATTCGGATTGGGTGGCCGTGAGCACGCCGCATACTTATAACGACACGGACACGTACGACGAAATCATCAGCCACAGCGGCGGTGAGCGGCATCAATACACCGGGGTTGCCTGGTATCGCAAACATTTCAAACTCCCCGCCAGCGCCAAAGATGGAAAGGTCTTTCTCGAATGCGAAGGATTGAAACAAGCCGGTCGTTTCTGGGTGAACGGCAAGTTCGCCGGGAAATATGAAAACGGCATCACTCCGCTGGGGCTGGATCTCACCGGGTTGGTGAATTTCGGGGACACCGAGAATGTCATTGCCGTCAAGGTGGACAATAGCAATGACTATAAGGAGGAGGCGACCGGAGTGGAATTCGAGTGGATGGGACGCGCGTTCAACCCGAATTACGGCGGATTGAACCACAACGTTCGGCTGCACCTGACGGGCAAGGTTTATCAAACGCTGCCACTCTATGAAAACCTCAAGACCTCGGGCATCTATGTTTATGCGTCGGACTTCGATTTTGCCAAAAAGGCCTGCGACGTGACGGTGGAGGCGCAAGTGCGAAATGAGTCGGATGAGCCGCAGTCCATTACTTTGTCGGCGGTGATTGTGGACGCGGACGGCATCACGCGCGCGACGCTGACGGGCGATACTTCGGATTTGGTCAATGGGCAAACGGAAGTGATCAAGGCCGCGGGGCGGCTGGCCAACGCCCATTTTTGGGAGATCAACGATCCGCAACTTTACGATGTTTATTCGGTGCTGACGGTGAATGAGAAAGTGGTCGATGTTTGCAAGGTTCACACGGGTTTCCGGAAGGCGGAATTCAAAGGCGGCGCAGGCACGGGCGGGGTGTGGCTCAATGGACATTTCGTTTACCTGACCGGTTACGCGCAGCGTTCGAGCGATGATTGGGCTGGACTGGGACAGGCCTATCCCGACTGGATGCATGATTTCAACGCGGAACTGATTCGGAGCACGCACGCCAACTACATCCGCTGGATGCACATCACGCCCCAGCGCGTGGATGTCTCCGCCTGTGATAAGTTCGGTTTAATCCAGATTTGCCCGGCGGGCGACAAGGAAAAGGACGTTTCGGGCAGGCAATGGGAGCAGCGCATGGAAGTGATGCGCGAGGCCATGGTTTATTTTCGGAACAGCCCGAGCATCCTGTTCTGGGAAGCGGGCAACAACGGCGTCACGCCCGAACACCTGCGGCAGATGGTTGAGTTGCGCAAGCAGTGGGACCCGAACGGAGGCCGCGCGATGGGCTGCCGGACCTTGAATGATCCGGGGGCGACGCCGATTGCCGAGTATTTCGGCGTGATGATTGGCCAGGACCCGCGCACCGACAAACTCCAAGGGCCCACGAACCAGTTCCGCGCGTATAGCGGCGAGCGCCGGGACCGGGCGCCGCTGATCGAGACGGAGGATTTTCGCGATGAGGCGGCGCGGCGGTTTTGGGATGATTATTCGCCGCCCCATTTTGGATTCAAGCCCGGCCCGGATGACACTTACCATTGGAATTCCGAAACGTTTTGCCTGGCCGCCGCGGCCCGTTACCACGATTACTTCATTAACCGGATTTGCAACGCCGATCCCGCGCGCTCAAAATGGTCCGGCTACGCCTCAATCTACTGGTCGGATTCCAACGCGGACGGACGGCAGGACAGCAGCGAGGTTTGCCGGGTGAGCGGCAAGGTCGATTCCGTGCGCCTGCCCAAAGAGGCGTATTACCTCTATCGCGTGATGCAAAGCGAAGTGCCGGACCTTCACATCATCGGGCACTGGACTTATCCAGGCAACACGGTAAAAACGATTTACGTGGCCGCGAACCATTGCGATTCGGTCGAATTGTTCGTGAATGGAAAATCCAAAGGCACGAACCCAATGCCCACCAATGGATACATATTTGCGTTTCCAGCCATTCAGTTCGAAGCCGGGACGATCAAGGCCGTCGGCAAATCAAATGGCGAAACGGTCGCGCAGCACGAAATCCAAACCGCTGGCACGCCGAAAGCGTTGAAATTGACCGCGCACACCGCTCCAAGCGGCTTGCGAGCTGACGGCGCGGATGTGGCATTGTTCGATGTCGAAGTCGTGGATGCCGGGGGCTGGCGTTGTCCGACCGACGAGGCGCGGGTCGATTTCCGGCTCGAAGGGCCGGCCATCTGGCGAGGCGGTTACAACAGCGGCAAGCCCGGTTCCGTGAATAATCCTTTCCTGGACACCGAGTGCGGCATCAACCGGGTGGCAATTCGCTCGACCCGGGAGCCGGGTGCGATAACGCTCACGGCGACCCGGGCGGGATTGGAGTCGGCGACGGCCCGGTTGATAAGCATGGCCCCAAAGGATTGAACGGTGGCTCTGAAACGCCCGAATGATGCGGGGACAAGTTGCCCCCGCGCCCCACAATACGCCCTCGGACTCGAAATGCGATGACACAATTCGCTTGCCCTCAAGAAGGGGCCGTTTAAGCTCGGCTGATGTTTAGTTTTGACGGTTTGAACAAAGCCGGCTCTGCGGAGAGCGGCCGCGAAATGAAACCGGGTGCCGGGGGTGCTTACGCGAAAACTTCGCGCGCGTGGGCCTGCCTCAAGCTGGCGCTCGCGGGTTTGCTTTTCGCCGTCTGCGCGGCCAACTCCATGGCCACATCCATAACCGAATACTCGCTCAGCCCGATCATTGCGACGCCGACAACGATCGTTTCAGGCCCGGACGGCCGGCTTTGGTTTGCGGAGTTCTCCGGGATCAGTGGAGGCTATGCCAATGACATCGGCCGCATTACCACCAATGCCAGCCTGACGACGGGAACGACCGTGACGAATTTTCCGATTACAACCCCGGTGAGTTCGGCGTTCGGTATCACCGTGGGAGCCGATAACAACTTGTGGTTCACGGAGTATGACGCCAACAAGATTGGGTGCATGAATACGAACGGAACCATGCTCGGGGAGTTCACCCTCCCGACGCCGACGAATCACCCCATGGGCATCATTCGCGGTCCCGATAACAACTTGTGGTTCACGGAACGCTACACCGGCAGGATTGGGACGATCACAAACTACCCGACATTTATCCCCGGCCAGTTTATCACCAACAGTTCGCATCTTTTTGTGGAAATCGCGACCTCGACGAACCTCAGCCTTCCCTCCAACCTCGCGAATGGGCCGGATGGAAACATCTGGTTTACGGAGAACGGCATTGGGGTGGGCCGGATCGCCCGGGTGAATGTTCAGATGGTTCATAACGTGCTCAACCTGGGGCAGGTCCCGGGCAGCAACACAATCGTTGAATTCCAACTGTCCAATTCAAACAGCCAGCCCTTTGGTATTACGGCAGGTCCGGACAGCGCGCTTTGGTTTACCGAATACGCGACCAACGTCATTGGCCGCATTCCCGTCAATGCCACCAACAGCGCCAGCATTATCGAGTACGTCACCCCGTCGATCAACTCCGCGCCGTATGGCATCACTTTGGGAAAGGATGGGAACCTCTGGTTTGCGGAATCGGGCGTCGGACAGATTGGCCGGGTGGTTCCAAATGGCACGAACACGAACGCGGTCTTTGCCGAGTTTGTCGTTCCCTCGGGTTTCGTTTTTCCGGCGTTTTTGGCCACGGGTCCGGACGGCAATATTTGGTTTACAGAATTCAACGGCAACAGTGTTGGCAAGGTTTCCGACAGCCCGCTGACCCTGACCGTCAACAATTATCAATTCGCGGCGGGAACGGCCTTCAACAACGTGGTGGCGAATTTTAGTGACACAGATGTGAGCAATGCCCTGGTAAGCTCGTTTTCGGCGGTCATCGATTGGGGAGACGGTTCGTCGAGCGCCGGAACGATCACGACGAATGCGGCGGCATTCAACTATTTCAATGTGACTGGCGCGCACACGTACACGGCTCCCGCCCTCTACCTGGCCAAGGTCACGGTGACGGACAACGACACCTCCCACGACCCGGGCGGCGCGACCGTTGCCGGCACCAATACTTTTACGGTCACTTCGACCGGCGGACGGCCAAAGCTGGGCATACAACAGCAGGCGGGCACGAATGTAATAATTTTCTGGCCAGGAAGCGATACGGGCTTTCAGCCCCAGGCGACCACGAATCTGGTGTCCGGCAGCAACCAATGGCTGAACCTGGCCAGCACGCCCGTCCTCGTGAGTTCCCCGACGAATCCTGCGGCGATGTTTTTTGAAGTGACCAACCGCATCGCCGGGAAGGTCTTTTACCGGTTGAAGAAATAAAGGATTGGCACGGCCGGAGGGCGGGACGCTGTATAAATCTGCGCCTCAACCGGGGCACGAACGGCCGGAACCGACGCCCCGGCCCGGGCAGAATTAAGAACCTGTCCCGGTAGGGCGGGCAGTCCTCTGCCCGCCGTCGGCGCGCACGGAGTGACGCGCCCTACCGAGCAGGCTCCAAGGCAAATTAAACCAAATTAAAGTAAATTAAACCTCCAAATTAGTTCGAGCGGCCAGGGGCGCTTTCATCCCCACGAGCCCGCAGGGGAACAAGCAGCGGGGACGAAGACGTCCCACCCGGTCGAGGCGCGCCCCAGCCTGCGTTCCGAAAGCTCGCGTCGCTTGACTAGCGGGGTTTCGCACTTAAACTCTGCCCATGTTATTTTGTTTTCTGTTTGATGTTGCGAGGCCACGGGAGACCCATCCCGCATGAAAAAGCCTTCGGTTGGAATCATTTTTCTGACGGTCTTCATCGACCTGGTTGGGTTTGGCATGGTGATACCCCTGCTGCCGATTTACGCGAAGATTTTCCACGCGACCGGCTGGGAGCTTGGCGCCATTGCGGCGGCGTTCTCGTTCATGCAATTCATTTTCGGCCCGATATTGGGCCGGCTGTCGGATCGCATCGGCAGACGCCCGGTGCTGTTGCTCAGCACCGCCGGCGCGGCCATCTCCTACCTTGTGTTCGCCTATGGCTCCAGTTTGCAGGGTAATGCAGCCCTGGCGGTCATCTTCTTTTCACGGGCTTTTGCCGGCCTTTGTGGCGCGAACATTACCGTGGCGCAGGCCTATATTGCCGACATCACCCCGCCGGCGGACCGCTCGCGAAAGATGGGCCTGATCGGAATGGCGTTTGGCCTGGGATTCATATTCGGTCCGGCGATCGCCAGCCAGTCACGGCAGCTTCTGGGCATGGCGGGTCCCGGCTTGGTGGCCGCCGCTCTGTGCGCCGCGAATTTCCTGCTGGCATTCTTTATTCTTCCCGAGAGCTGGCAGCCGAGTTCGGAGCACGTGGCACAACGCCCGCATTTGGATCAGTGGCTCCATACCATGAAACGGTCGAAGGTCGGTCTGCTGATCGCCGTGTTTTTCCTCGCAACGTTTTGCTTCACGTGCTTTGAAGTGACGCTCGCGCTGCTGGTGTTCCAGAAATTCCAGGTTGACCCGGTGAGTCCGCGGGGCGTCCGTCTGGTAACGAACCTGTTCATCTATGCGGGCTTGATCGGCGCCCTGGTGCAGGGAGGCCTTACCGGCCGTCTGGTAAAAATGATGGGTGAATCGAAGCTGATTGCGGTGAGCATGTTTCTGGTGGCCTTCAGCCTGGGCCCCATGCCCTTTGCCAACAACTGGCCTTTGCTCCTCGTCTTGCTGGCGGTTCTGGCCATCGGTTCGAGCCTCACCCGCCCGCCGGTTTTCGGCATGATTTCGAATTTGACTCCGCCCAACGAGCAGGGCGTCACCATCGGAGTGGCCCAGAGTGCGGGAAGCCTTGCGCGTATCGCCGGCCCGATGTTTTCCGCGCTGCTCTTTAGCGTAAGTCCTCCCCTGCCCTATCTTATCTGCGCGGCTGTTTCGTTCCTCACTGGAATACTCGTTTGGCAACGACTCTCGCATGTTTCGCCGGCGGTGGCCGTTGGGATGCCGAAAGCGGAGGTATGATCATTTGCCCGGCGACCTGGAGCGGTTTCAGTCGTCGCGACGCGACGGGGGCAGGTCGTCTTCTCAGAAAAACAGGAGTGTCCGAATCATTAGCTTGGTTCCAGGTTCTACTATTGGTATGGGCAGCCAACCTCGCAGGCGCCGAGAGTGCAGACGGCCTGCGCTTTGAGGTGGCCATCAAGCCTGGCCTGGTCTCGACATCTCAGACCGGACGGCTTCTGATTGCGTTGAGCAGAAAGGGAGATCCTGAACCGCGAATGACCATTGGCAGGACCGGATTGGACGCGCCAATTTTGCTAGGCCGCGATGCGGACGACTGGTCATCGGGCAAATCGCTGACGGTGGACGGCAGGGCGCTTGCGTTCCCGATCACGAATCTTTCGGATTTGCCGGCAAGCGATTATTTCATTCAAGCTCTCTTGACCTGCAATACCGACCTGCGGTCGCCCGCCGCCCCGGGTAATCTTTACAGCAAGGCACGCAAGGTTCATCTCGATCCGGCGCGCAGCAAGACGATCCAGCTTGAGTTGGCGTCGCAAATTCCGCCGGAGCAATTGCCCGAGGAAAGCGAACTGGTGAAGTTCGTCAAAATTCAGTCGCGGCTGCTCAGCGAGTTTCACCAGCGTCCGATTTACCTGCGTGCCGGGATCGTTCTGCCCCGCGGCTATGCGGGCGATTCATTGAGCAAGTATCCGTTGTGGGTGCGCATTGGCGGATTGAACACGCGTTACACCGCGGTGCTTTCCCTCATGGCTGAGAAGTCCGGGTTCCGCAAAACATGGCTTTCAGCAGAGACGCCACGGATGATCCTGCTGCAACTCGATGGCGCAGGCCCCTGGGGCGATGCCTATCAGGTCAATTCAGCAAACAACGGGCCTTACGGCGACGCCATCACGCAGGAGTTGATTCCGTATGTGGAACAGAAATTCCGCGGGCTCGGCCGGCCCACGGCGCGAGTGCTCTCCGGGCTGTCCACCGGCGGCTGGGCATCGCTGGCACTGCAGGTGTTTTACCCGGACTTCTTCAATGGGACGTGGACCTCGTGCCCGGACGGGGTGGATTTCCGGGCGTTCGAGTTGGTCAACATTTATTCCGACGAGAATGCGTATGTGAATAAATTCGGTTTCGAACGGCCCAGCGAACGCGACGTCACCGGCGAAGTGAAGTTGACGATGCGGCGCGAAGTGCAACTTGAAAACGTGCTGGGCCGCGGGAATAGTTGGACCATCTCCGGCGGCCAATGGTGCGCATGGAATGCCACTTACGGGCCGCGTGGAAAGGACGGCCTGCCGATACCGCTCTGGAACCCGCAAACCGGTGTGATTAATCATGTAGTCGCGGAGCAATGGAAGCCATACGACCTGCGGATGGTCATGGAGCAGAATTGGGCGACGCTGGGGCCGAAGCTCCGCGGCAAGCTTCATATTTCGGTGGGCGATGCCGACAATTATTTTCTAAACAACGGAGTGCACTTGCTCGATGATTTTCTGTCGCGCGCGAAACCGCCGTACGAGGGACGGATCGTTTATGGCCCGGGCAAAGGACACGGGTGGTCGGACGTTTCAACGAGCCAGATGCTGAAGGAAATGGGGGCAGCGACTGGAGCCGCAGGGGACGCGGAGACACGATAGCCTTGAAAATTTCGATGTGCTCGAACGGATGACAGTCTCGCCAGCTGAAGCCGGGACTCCATGCTCCGAGGCTGCACTGGATGGACCGTTTCTCAGCCTCGCATGCTTTCCGGATCGAGACCGGCACTCTGGCACCATTCCTGGTATGCGAATGGAGAAATTTCGGAGGGCTTGATTTCGCTGCGACCGCCCCAGAAGACGTTGGTGTAACTGACCGGGATGCCGATGGTCCGCAGATGTTCGTCGATGGCGGCTTTGTGCTGCAGGACGACTTCCTTGTCGGTTCCGTGCGCGACGGCCATGATATTGACGTTGCGAAATTCGGGGCCGCCTTCGCGCCAATACGCGTGCGTGAGAATATGATGGCGGCCCACTTCACGACCGGCTTCGATCTCGCGACCAGTCGGAACGGCCCAGTGAAACAGGGCGTTGAACCGGGTGACGCGCTCGCCGGTCGCGAGCGGCTTGACGTGCTCCAGAAAAGTCGAGAAGCGCCCGATCACTTTGCGCCGGTTCAACTCCTCCGCCACTTCGTAAAAGACCGCGAGCGGCACCCCGGCTTCATCGGCGCGGCCCTGCCAGAGTTGCGGGGTGATTTCATCGGGCTCGAACTCGCGTTTCAGAGCGGCGAGCACGCGCCATTCCACCTCGTTCAATTGAACAACGTTCACATCCATCACTTCGGCCGGAACTTCGGCCCGGCTGCCGATGGTCATGCCGCGCCGGCGCACATGCCCCACACCCAGCGCGAACAATCGTTTGGCGGGCATGAGGCGAAAATGTTCCGCGCCGGTCTGGCGCAGGAGGTGTTCCGCGTGCTTCTGCATCGAAAAGCCTTGCGGCACTTTAAGCGTGGTCCACAGTTTGTAGTTCGATCCCGGCGTGGCGGCGTCGGTCGAGCGGATGACGACATGGCCTGAAAACGGATCTTTTTGAAACAGGTAATCGAACGCGGGCTCGAGCCGGTCCGCTGGAACTTGCCATGCCACCAACGCGCCCGGCGCGAGATTGGTGGCCATGAGAGTCTGTCGCACCCGGCGGATTGTGCCGGCCCGAAGCATGGCCTGGATGCGATCGATTACGGTCGTCAGCGGGACGGCGGCCAATCGCGCGATCTCGGCCAGCGGCTCGCGTTGAAACCCCTGGATCTTGTCTTCCGAAACCGCCAGGATGCGGGCATTGATCGGATCGCTGGTTTCAACCGGCAAAGTTGATAAATTCATCAGGGTGTTAGCCTAACACAGCCTTCCGGCTGGTAAAAGGGCGGAGTGGCGATAACACCGGGTTGGCGCAACGGGTTCTTGACCCGCTCTCCGAGTTGGCCCAAATTCAAACGGTGAATGCGCCTTGCTTCCACCGGCTGATTTCTTCGACAATCGTTCGTAACGGCTTCACCGGGGAAAGTGCGAAGGTGCCTGCCTTGCTCACTGGACTGGGCGGCTCATAAACCCATGCGTGTTCTCGTAGTCGAAGACGAAAAGAAGACGGCTTCCTTCATCCGCAAGGCGCTGCAAGCGGAGAGTTTTGCCGTGGATGTATCGCACGACGGCGCGGAAGCGCTGGAACTCGCCCGCCGGACGCCCTTCGACGCGATCGTGCTGGACATCATGCTGCCGGGACGGGACGGGTTGAGCGTGCTGCGACAGTTGCGCGAGCACCGTAATGATACCCCGATCCTGCTCCTCTCGGCGCGGGGCCAGGTGAACGAAAAGGTGGAAGGCTTGAACGCGGGCGCGGATGATTACCTGGCCAAGCCGTTTGCGCTGGCAGAGCTGATCGCGCGAGTGCGCTCGATCGGCCGGCGCAACATCGAACCCAAATCCACGATTCTACGCGTGGCCGATTTGATGCTGGACACCACGACCCGGCAAGCGCGGCGCGGCGGCACCACTTTTGAACTGACCACGCGCGAATATCGACTGTTGGAATTTCTCATGCGCTCGACGGGCCGCATCTGCGGGCGCATGGCCATTCTCGAAAAAGTTTGGGACTACGACTTCGATCCCGGCACGAACCTCGTGGACGTTTACGTCAAACGCCTGCGGGAGAAGATTGACGACGGCTTCGAACCCAAACTTTTGCACACGGCGCGGGGCGTGGGTTACGTGCTTAAGGAATCGTGATCCCTGGATAATTTCCGCCGGGCTTCCGCCAGCATGGTTTGCAATCGTTGTGGCAGTTTGCGGGTGAGGTGCCGGTAGTCCGGCATGGCTTTGGCCGCTGCCACAAGGAGATCGACCATGCTGCCGAGATCTTCGATGCTGACGTATTCAGCGGCGATGCGGTTGCCGGGACCGCAATTATGATAATTGCCCAGCGCCACACAAACAGCCGCCGTCTGGAAACCAAACTCCTGGTAGGCGGTCGCCTCGCAGGTTCCGCCGTACATGAGCGCGCGCTGGAATTGAAAGGATTTGTGTAACGCTTGCCGCGCGGCCACCTCGGTCAGGAACCGCGTACCCGCCGCATCGAAAATCGAGGTGCGATCGCCCACGCGGATGATCACGCCGCGCCCCATTTTGGCCGGGGGCAATTCGCGGCTGGTCTCCAGCGAAACCACGAGTGAGTGCTTCGGCAGTTTCCGGGAGGCGGCTACGGTCAGAGCGCCGTGAAATCCAACTTCTTCAGCGCGGGAAATGACACCGATGACATGGACCCGCGCGCGCTCCCGCTTGAGCCGGATCAGCACGGCAAGAATGGCCGCCACACCGCCCAGATCATCGCAAACGCGAGCGTAAATCCGGCCACGGCGCAGGGCGAAGTCTTCCAGTTCCCAAACGGCGAAGCGGGGCCGCTGCTCAAGATGACGATTGGTATGAATTTCGAAATTGCGCTGGTTTCCAACCTTGCGCCCGAGCCGGGCGGGAATTGACCCGGGCATCAGCCGCAGCGGAACGCCCTTCCTGAAATAAATGTCCGGCACACCGCCCAGAAAGCGGGCGAGCCAGCGGCCGGGAGCGAGAGAGCGAATGATCTCAAAGCCTGGATGATCCAGGTGTGCGGCGAGCACGAACGGCTTTTGGGCCGGCGCCGTTTGCAAGCTGACCAGAATGTTTCCAAACGCGTCGCGCTCGAACCGCAGGCGGTTCTCCGCGCAGATTTGTTCCACCTCCGAACGCACGGCTTGTTCGTGGTAAGGAGCGGTGGGACGGCGCATCAAGCGCCCGGCAAGCTCGCAGATGTCGGTTGACTTTGCCATGAAGTCAGCGCAGGAACAATTCGGCTGCCGAGTCGGCGAAGCGCAAACCGGCGGGAGTGAGTTGGAAGCCTTCGCTGTCCGCGCGTGCCCAGCCTTGCTTGATCAAACGGTCCATTTCGCCCCGCCATTCGTGGCGCAGATCCTGGCCAGTAACCCGCCGGAACTGTTCGAACGGCCAGCCTGCGTTCATGCGCAGGCCGAACGCGGCGGTTTCGCCGGCTCGCGCCAACGCGCCCAGCTTTTCAGTGGATTCGATTGCGCGCCTGCCCTTCTCCAGTTGCTCGCAATAGAGCTGCGTGTTCGACCAATTTTTCGTGCGGACACCACGCACATAACCAGTCGCGCTGGGACCCAGGCCGTGATAACAGCCGCCTCTCCAATAGTTGATGTTGTGTTTGCAGGCATGGGCGGGAATGCCGGGGGACTCGGCTGTCAGAGGACTTCCGCCCAATTGGTTGCGGGCGAAGTTGGCGATCTCATATTGTTGAAACCCCGCGGCCTCCGCGCGCCGAACCAATTCCTCGTACATGGCACAAGCCAGTTCTTCGTCCACCTCAAACTCGCCGGCCTGGAGTTGCGCGAAGAGCGGTGTGTCGTCTTCGTAAATCACCTCGTAACTGGAAAGATGTTCACTGCCCAACGCCAGGGCTTCATCCAGCGTCTGGCCCCAAACCGCCGGCGTTTGGCCGGGAATCGCGAACATCAAGTCGAGATTGATATTGTCGAACCCGGCCGCACGCAGTGTGTCGAAGGACTTGAACACCATCTCACGCGAATGGATGCGGCCGAGGCGGTCCAGCAGGGCGTCGTCAAACGATTGCACACCCATGGAAATGCGATTGACCCCATGCGAGCGGAGCAACCGGGCTTTGTCCAGCGACACGGTGGCGGGATTGCATTCGACGGTCCATTCCGCGGCGCCGGTGAGATTCAACCGCTCCATGGTTTCAAGAATCTGGCTCCATTGGCGGAGGTTAAGCAGCGACGGAGTGCCGCCGCCAAAAAAGATTGTGCGCGGCTTCAATTCAGCCGCCACGAGCTCGAATTCACGGATCAGCGCCTGGACGTAGCGTTGAATCAACTCACCGCTGGAAGCTTCGGAATAGAACGCGCAGTAGGCGCATTTGTGCGCGCAAAACGGCACGTGAACATAGAGGCTGGTTACCGGTTCAAACGACATGGCTGCGGGTTTGTTCCCAGTGGCATTGGACTGAAGCTCGATGCTCCGTCGGTTCAATCGCTGGCGATCCACATTGCAAAGATAAGGGCAAACGGCGATGCAGGCCAATAAAAAGCCCCCGGCAGCAAGCCGGAGGCTTCTACAAGTTTGAGAGGCGGCTGCCTGATTAATTAATGTGACACGCGCTGGACGTTCTGCGCCTTGGGGCCTTTGTCGCTGCTCACCACTTCAAAACTGACCTCTTCGCCTTCGTTGAGCGTCTTGAAGCCGGAACCAAGGATGCAACTGTGATGGACAAAGACATCGGCTCCGGATTCCTGGGCGATGAAACCGAACCCCTTCTTGTTGTCGAACCATTTGACTTTACCGCTGGCCATAGTTTTCTCCTGAGATGCTTGAGCCCCCGGGCGCCAAAAAACAAAAAGACACAGGCTGCGCGTTGCAGCTTGTGTCGAATTAGCTTCGTGTCGCCCACATACGACTCAAATTTGGTCGCATACTAGGATTTGCACCCCACAGGTCAAGCGAAAGTTTTGGGATTTTTCAACGGGCTCCCCCGCCGCAAAAATGGTGTTTCAGCACTCGCCACTAACAACTGCGCGTTAGCGCATTACCGCAATGAAAACCTGGGTGAATGGTTGCCCGATGGAGAGGAGCCTGGGTGCTTGCTGAATCCGCTCGCTTCCAGTTGAGGATTATTGAGCGGGCTTTGAATTAGGATCAGCCGCGGCTGCCATCTGCTTCAACTGTTCCTTGGCATCGGCAACGGCCTTTTTCTGGGCCTCGGTCAGGCTGGGGTCAGCGGCGATCTTGTCCAAGTCCGCATTTGCCTGCCCGTACTGGCTATAGCGGAGCTGGGAGTAAAAATCGCCAAAAGCGGCTTTGACGTCCGGCGATGTCGAACTGGCCAAGGCTTGCGCCAACGCTTGCATATCAAGCGTGGCGCCATTAGCAGTAGCCGGCGGGAGACTGGTGGGCTTGGGTTTGCCGCAACCCGCCAGTCCCAAGAGGACGAGCAGGAGCGCCGAAATAACCGGGCGTGATGACTTCATGAAGCAATGAAACTATTTATCACGGAGGGCTTGGGAGCCGTCCGGTGACCATGTTGATGGTCGCGTGGTCGGCGAACCAGACCCAATCAGCAATATCCTGGGTACCGGCTGGCGTCTGCTGAGCAGCAGGGCCCGAAATGTTCACCATACCACCTATCCAATGATGCAGTTCGGCATGTCCGTCACAGAAAGAAAACCCGGCCCCCCGGTTGTGATAGGCGGCGGGATAATCGACCCATCTCATCGGGTCTGCGCTGACTGCGATTCCCGCATCGTTGATGCTCCAAGGGCTCTCATCCACGGTGAGGAAAATCGTGCTCGGGCTGGCGCCTTTGGCGAAGTCCGTGGTCCGACCGAACGTCGCCCAGGGATTATCATGCGTATTTCCACCAGCCAACCACGGGCCCTTGACTGGAGCAACGGGCTTGGTGCTGTAAGTATAGTCCGCCGTCCCCACGCCTTGATTCATTGAGCAACTGCGGGCGGCCGGAACATCCTGCCCAATCATGCCAAAATTTCCCGCACCCGGGTAGGGCTGGTACGTGCCATGACGCGGGTCGGCCGGGCACTTAAAAACACCTCCGTCCTTACTGATATAGGGAACGATCAGGCATCCGTTGAAATGGGTCGTCGCATCAACAACATTGCCCCTCTCAATGTCGGGACAAAAAGTTTGCCCACCCAGAGGCGGACTGTTGGGAAATGGCATTCCGCCTTGGACACTGCCAATGCACCAGTTGTACCCAGCCTGCGCAGCGCCGTTGTCGGGGTTGGGCGGATACAACTCAAAGAAATCACCCGAGTAGGAGTTGAAAGCCGTGGCAATCTGCTTGTTATTATTCAAGCAGATAATGCCCTGCGCCTTCGACTTGGCCTTGCTGAGCGCGGGGATCAGCATGGCGGCCAGAATGGCAATGATGGCGATGACGACAAGCAATTCAATCAAGGTGAAACCCAAACGGAACGCCCCGCCATGCCGGTGAGCATTGCCTGGAAGGCGTTTTGATTTTTCAGTCATATACATGAAAACCCGCGCATTACTGCTATTTTTATTTTCCGAAAATTAAACCAAGCTGTTCTCTTTTGCAAGAACTTTTTCCAGCATATCGAACACCATCTACTTTCGCTGCCAGGAACCAGCCGGCCTTATGAGAGGCCGGCTGGTTTGCACATCGATTCAATGGCAGTCGTGATTATTGGCCGGCAGGCAGTATCAACCGGTAGAACTGCACGGCTGATGTGAGAGGCACGGTTACCTGGTTTTGCCCATTGACCTGGGTGACGGCCGCTGGCGAGTTGGACCATGCCGAAGTCCCGTTCACAACCGAGTTTTGCTGGAGGACGTAACCGCCTGTCCCAGCCGGCCAGGTCAACGTCAGACTGTTGCCCGCGACCTGCGTGGTGACCGCCACCAAAGGCGTGAACGCGAAGTCCGAGATGGTTTGAGTCGCAACCGAGCCGCCATCGGCGCCGGTAAACCCGACGTAGGCGACGTTCGTGCCCAGAAGTGCGGGTAGGTTGATCGGAACATTCGTCGTGAAGGACGCACTCAGGTTTGTGTCCGTCATGGTCAGGGTCAGGACACCGTTCAGGTATCGGACGGTGGTGAGAATGTTGTCGCCAGCGCTGAGACTAACCCCGCCCGTGGGGAAGACCGGGCCGAGAACGCCATTCTGGCAGAACTCCGCGCCAATGCCGCCAACACCGTTTCCAGAATAGATGTTGTACGCGATGGCCGCGCTGGGAATAATCCCAACGGGGGCCGCGCCAGCGTAGGCAAGGTTGCCGCCGGCGCCAGCGATCGCCGCCGGCCCGCGCGGGTCGTCCTGTACCACGAAAGCGACACCATCAGCGCCAGCAGTTGTATTATTCTGCGCGTAGGTATAGGTGGCCTGGAACCCGCCGATATAAACCTGGCTGTTGAAGAACGCGCTGCGACCTTCGCTGCCGCCGAAGTCCGTCAACTCGAGCACATTGCTGCCCGGGAAAATCGGGACGGTGAACGTTCCACTCTGGTTGCCGGTCCAGTTCGCGCCGTTGGTGAAGAACCCAACCGACGTGGGCAGGAGCGACAGATTGGCAAGGATGCTGTTGGTGTTGCCGAACGAATTGGTCGCGAACAGTTGATAGGTGCCCCCGTTGGCGATAAGGACATCCGAGATGGTCAACGCATTGGAGTGCGAGCCGCTATAATGCCCGCCATCGCTCAGCGGCGCACCGTTGTGCCACCAGCCGTAAGTAATCGGCAGCGAGCCGTCCACCGACGCCGTGAGGGTGATCGGACTGCCGGGATAAACCACGTAGTTGGAAGCGAGATCAACCAGCACCTGCGGCGGGCCGCTGATGACGGTCAAGGTGGCGTTTGCGCTGCTCACCGGGCCGCCATATGGATTGGACGCCCTGACTTGGTACTGGTTTCCATTGAGCGACCCGGAAACATTGACCAGAACGAGGTTGGAACTGGTCTGGCCACCAATCGCATTGAACGTCGACCCGCCGTCGGTGGAAACATACCATTGAATGCTCAATGGAGGTGTCCCGATTTCAACCGAGGTCAGCGTGACAGTTGATCCCGCGGACACCGTCTGGCTGGCCGGCGAAGTAGTGATAATGGGAGGAACCAGGGCCGCATCGTAATGCGCCACAATTTGGGACGGAGTCAGCGCATAACTGTAGAGCGCCACTTCGTCGATCTCTCCGACGAACTGGTTCGTGTAAGGCACTCCCTGGCCCGAGGTGCGGGCGCCGATCGAAACCGGGAAGGAGGTCGCGGCGAACGTGTTCAGGATGCCCTTGCCTGGCAACAGAGTTGCCCGGCCGTCCAGTTGGCCATCAATATAGAGAAGAACGTTGGAATGCGCGCCATCACAAACGCCGACCAGGTGATGCCACAAGCCGTCCGCCGTGTTGGTGATGCCGCTAACTGCGTTATAAGTGGCGCCGCTGGCATCGCGAACGAAGAAGCGATATGCGTTGCCGCCCGAGGCGCCCGTATCGATGGCGAATTGTTCACCACCGCCGCCGTAACCCTTGGCTACCACCCCCGCGCCATTAATCTGGCCGACAGCAGAAAGCCCGGAGAAACCGTTGGCCCAGCATTCCACCGAGAACGCTCCGTCCTGGTTACTGGACGCGCCAAAGTTAACTCCACTGATTGCGCCCAGGAAGCTCTGCGAGAGAGAGAACTGGCCGAAGAACACGGCGGTATCGGGGTCATGACTATTGTAGCCAGCCTCGCCAAGGATGGCGTTGGTGTAAACACCATTGTGTCCGCCGGCATAATCGACACCGACGACTCCGTTATCACCCGCGCCGTCATCCGGTCCCTCATCCAGCCGGAAGTAGGACGACGGATTGTCCGCAAGGATCTGGTTGATGTAAGAGCCACTGGGCGGATTGGTAACCGTAAGAGTGGCGCTGGTGCTGGGGGTGCCGCCCACCGAGTTGCTGACGACACAGTTGTACTGGTTTCCCGACATGGCCAGCGTCACATGGCTCAGTTGCAAGGTGGCACTGGTGGCGCCAGGGATCGGAGTCGTGCCGTTCAAATACCATTGGTAAGTAAGGTTGCTTGGGAATCCGTGAGCCGAGATGGTGAAGCTCGGGGAGGTGTTGGTGTACACCACGATGCTGGCGGGCGGCTGCACCGAGATGATAGGAGGAGTCGGATTCAGAACGCCGAGCAACTGGATTTCGCCGATTTGCATGCTGTTGACAGTGGCAGGAGTCTCGACATTGGTGATCACCACGCGATAGGTAGTATAGCCTGCCGCATTCGAAAAATGGAGTTCCTGGAACGCCTGAGTGAGCGGATTGGCCGGGGCTGAGGCGAGAGCGTTGCGTGCTGCCGGCAGGTTCAGCGCAGTGTCCGGAAGGATGGGCGTAAAGGTCACTCCGCCATCGTTCGAGCCGTCGATTTCCACGTCCGCCGGATCACGCCCCTGGGTGTCGTTAGCCGTGAAGAGACGGACGGCCGAGATGACAGTGCTGCCAATGGATGGAGTGGTGATAAATCCGACCGGACCCACGAACGGCTGCCCGTTGTTAACACCAAAATTCAAATATTTTCCAGGGTCAGCACCGACCAGGCCGTCAATGGCATGGTCCACCGTTTCAGCCGCAGGCGAGCTGCCACCAGCAGGCTGGTAGGCCACGATTGGGTCACCCGGGGTGCACACGTCCGGCAGGCCGGAGAAGAGCGTGATTTGCGCTACACCGCTGGTCACAGTGCCGGCGACATTTTGGCCTACCATGGCGTAGAAGCCGCTGTCGGTATAGACCAAATTGGTTAGTACCAGGTTCGTGGTCGTGACCCCGAAGAAGTTTCCGCCAATGGTCAGGTTGGTACCATTGGCGAGGCTGCTCCAATTGATGTTATCCGGCGAATAAATCCACTGATAAGCCAGCCCGTTGGTGCTCCCGCCAGTAACGCCGGAGTGCAGCACGAGGTTGGTGCCTTCCAAACCGGTGAAGGTGGCGGGTGAAGGGTTGGCAACGATTGGCGGCACAGCACCCGCGAGTGCGCTGACCGCGAAGATGGCCGCGCGCGCAGAGTTCGAGTTGGCCACGTTCACGGAAGACAGGTAACTGACGATGAAGTTGGTCACCGGGCTGCCAATGTTGTTCAGCGCGAACTGCGCTTCATAGAGCCGGGGATTTGGGCCGCCGGTGTCGGAATTTAAAGTAGCGATGCTCTCGTTGAGGCGGCCTACGGAACTGAACGCAAACGGCGTGTTGTTGAACCAATCGAGCGATACGAAGACGTTGGTTTCGCTGGTCCCATCCAAATGCTGAAGGATAATCTGATTCGTCGTCCCGCCGTTGGCTGCGGTGCTGAGGAAACTGAAGGCGGAGTAGGTTACGTAGGGCGGTTGGATGGCAATGCTGGCACTTGGGAAATTGGTGCGATCAATGAAGATGGCATTCTTGGCCGAATAACTGGGGGCAAACGTGTAGTGATGGTCGGCTTGGGCCACGCTTGTGATTGTGGAACCCGCCGGCGGCAAACCCGAATTGGGGAATGCCCGGTCCAAGCCGCGTTCGAACCACGTATTGCCCGTGTTCGCGACACCGCCATCCATCGTGGCAGTGGTCACGCCGCTGCCAATAAAGGTCACAGGGCCGGCACCCAGGGTTTGATTGGGCCAAATGGCAGTGGCTTCAACCACCCCGTCGGCATTCCATCCGGAAACACCATTCGCCGTAAATGTGACCCCATCCGTCGTGGGGCTGACGGCGAGAATAAAAGCGCGGCCACCACCAACGTAGCTGAACGACACGCTGACCACTGGATCGGGATCGGTCACGGGAATGTTGTTCGTGTGAAGAGTCGGGGTGCTGTTGGCGGGGCGGGCATTATTAATATTGTTGAAGCCAAGCGTATCGGTTTGGAAGCGGCCACCAGTGGAATAGACGGCATTGGAAAACCCAGCGCCCGTAGTGAACCAGTCCTGAACGCCAATCGAGCCCGTTTCCGGAGCATCATTTTGATGGTTGATGGTATAATTGATGTTGGCCGGGCCGTTGCCAGCCGCGCAGAGGATTGACAAGCCGGTGGCAGAAGCAACGGCGTTGCTAAAGGTCAGCGTGCCGGTCGCCATTCCGGGTGATCCGATATACATCACGCAGTTAGTGGTGTAGTCGGGCGGCATCAGATAAGAAGCGGTGCCCAGCGTGAGCGTGGACCCATGCGCGGGAATACCCGTGGCGGTGGCATTATGATCGAAGCCAATTTCGTAAAATGTATTGCCATTGTTGTTGGTGCCGTTGTCCATCGTCACCGAGGTGTGGTTCATGAGGTCGCCCTGGTGAAGCGCGGTTGCCTCGACGATCATGTCCCGGTTGAAACCGGAAATACCTATCGGGCTCCAGCTTACGCCGTTGAACCCACTGATCGCGAAGATGGCGTTGCGATTGCCGCCATTGTTCTGGAAAGTAATGCTCGTAATCGGGTCCGTCTGGTCGCTTAGACCCAGGTCATTGTAATAGAGCCGGGGCGCGCTGGTGTTGTTGCCAAAGTTGATGTTTTGGATGTTGGCATTGCCGTTGTTTGCGATGTTAACGCGAGCATGCAGGTAATCGGCCACTACGCCCGAGGTGCCGCTGAACCAGTCGCCAATCGAAATAGTGTTGGTTTCGCTGTTACCCCCCACGTGGTTAACAATGACGGTAACCGTGTTGGGACCGCCGCCGCCTGTATTGAGGAAGGTCAGATTTTGGAAGGGGCCGGCATTGCTGCTGATGGTGATGGTAGCCGAAGGAATCCCGGAATAGACCAGCACGGCATTGTTCTGCGTGTAATCGGGCGGCATTTGGAAGACACGCCCGCTCCCGTCCTGGGAACTGAAGGTCGAGCCATGCGGGGGCACACCAACGCCGCCATTGGGAATGGGGCCAAGTCCAGGAGTGTAGCCGGCGATGGCATTGGATTGGCCGAGATAGAACCCATATTCAAACAGGGTGTCACCGGTGTTGTTGGTCCCGTTGTCAAAAGTGGCCGTGGCGTAATTGTTAAAGACCAAATTGCTGGCCCCCTTCTCGACCACCATATCAGCATTGTAACTGTTAGTGGTGATAACGATGGGGTTGTAATCAGCGCGGGCTGCGCTGACGAGCGCAAGCGCCAGGGCCGAAGCCAGAAGAGCATACTTCCGGAATTGGGATCGGAGTGGGTACATAGGGGTTGGTTGGCTGTTTGAGGGAACACTGGTGTTCATAGGCAGACGCATGGTTGGTGCGGTTGTTCGCTATTTTCTGCGGGTCACGTGTTAAGAATTGCAGAAGTGGGGTGGGTTGTAAACCGTATATTCATATGGGTATCAGCGAGCCTTATTTTTTCGCCCCCATTTCCGCGGTGAATCTTAATCCTAATCGTTGGAAACACGATTAATATTAAGTAGTATTTGGAAGCATCGCCACTCGTCCAAACCACTGGCTTGCCGGGAATCCTCCGACTTCGGCCCTGACGCCGTCATCGGTTCAAATACTTCACCACCGCCTCGGTGCGCGAATGCACGTGCAATTTCTCATAGACCTTGCGGATATAGCTGTGCAGCGTCCCCACGCTGATGCCCAGTTGATCCACTATCTCCTTGTAACGCAGCCCCTTGGAAAGCTGCTCGAGAACTTCAAATTCCCGGGGCGTCAATCTTTCCAAACCGGAATCCGCAGTGGGCGCGTGCCGGAAATGCTGCACGACCCGGCGCGCGATCTGCGGCGTCATGGGCGAACCGCCGGCGTGGACCTCCTTGATCGCCGCCAGCAAGCGCGCAGGCGGCGTGCGCTTGAGCAGGTAGCCACTCGCGCCGGCCATGAGGGATTTGAACAGCCGGTTGTTGTCCTCGTAAACGGTGAGCATGATGAACTGCGCCTCCGGCAGTCTGCTTTTCAATTGCCGCACGCATTCCACGCCGTCCATGCCCGGCAGATTTATGTCCACCAGCACGACATCCACGCCATGGCGCGGAAGCTCGCTCACGGCTGATTCCGCATCGGGGAAGCTCCTGGCCAGCCGAAAAGCCGGGTTGCCGCCAATGCGGTGGGTGAGATTGGCCCGGATTTCGTCGTCATCTTCGACAATCGCCACCCGGATGGGTGTGAACTCAACGGTGGAACTGGTCACGTTGCCAATTGTGCCAGTTAATGGGCGGCGCGCCAGTCGTAAGAACCTATGGGGGAAGGAGAATGTCCAGCGTCCAATGAAAAAGGGCGTTCCACTGCGTGGCTTATTCGCCGGCCCAACTCACGCCAGCAGCTTCCCCACCACGTTCCCATGCACATCCGTCAGGCGAAAATCCCGGCCCTGGAAACGGTAGGTGAGTTTCTCGTGATCGAAACCGAGCAGTCGCAGGATGGTGGCGTTGAGATCGTGGACGTGCACCTTGTCCGTGGTGGCGTTGAAGCCGAAATCATCAGATTCGCCCATGACGAAACCACGTTTAACACCGCCACCAGCCATCCACATGGTGAAGCAGTTCGGATGGTGGTCGCGGCCATCGTCGCCCCCCTGGACCATGGGCGTGCGGCCGAATTCGCCGCCCCAAATCACCAGCGTGTCGTCCAGCAGGCCGCGCTGTTTCAAGTCCTTGATCAGCGCGGCCGAGGGCCGATCGGTCTTCTGACAATTCTTGGCAATGTCCTTCGTCAGGTTTCCGTGCTGGTCCCAGGATTCATGAAAAAGCTCGACGAATCGGACGCCACGCTCGATCAAACGCCGGGCCAGCAGGCAATTCATGGCGAACGAAGGTTTGCCGGGTTCGACGCCATACATGTCCAGGATGTGTTGCGGTTCCTTGGAAAGATCCATCAAATCCGGCGCGCTGGTTTGCATGCGATACGCCATTTCGAATGAGTTGATGCGGGTGGCGATTTCGGGATCGCCGACGGCGTCGAGATGCTGCTGGTTGAGCGCGCGGACACTGTCCAGCGTATCCCGCTGGATTTGGTCATCGACCCCTTTGGGATTGGAAAGATAAAGAATGGGATCGCCCTGGCTGCGGAACATGACGCCATTATACACAGTAGGCAGGAAGCCGGAGCCCCAATTCGAAGCGCCGCCGCTCGGTCCCTTGGCCCCGGAACTGAACACCACGAAGCCCGGCAGATCCCGCGACTCGCTGCCCAAGCCATAAAGCGTCCATGCGCCCACGCTGGGCCGCCCAAACTGTTGCGAACCGGTGTGCATGAGGATTTGCGCGGGCGCATGATTGAAGGCATCCGTCTGCATCGACTTGACGATGCTGATCTCATCGACCACTTCCGCCAGGTGCGGCAGCAATTCGGAGAGTTCGGCCCCGCATTGGCCGTGCCGGGCGAACTTGAATTTTGGGCCGAGCAGCTTTGAGTTCGGGTTGATGAACGCCGCGCGATACCCTTGCAATAATTCGGGCGGGGGCAACGTGCCGTTGAATTTCGCAAGCTGCGGCTTGTAATCGAACAACTCCAAATGGCTCGGCGCGCCCGCCATGAACAGGTAGATGACATTTTTGGCCTTGGGGGGAAAATGTGGTCGCTTCGGCGCAAGCGGGTTGTTCAGCGCGGCGGTCGAAGGCGCCGCGACGGCATAATCGCCGAGCAAGCTGTGAAGCGCGATTGCGCCCAAGCCGACGCCGCATTCCTTGATGAACCAGCGGCGCGAAAGAGCGGTGGGATGTTGGTGGCGGTATTGATTGAATTGGCAGTTCATACGCTAAAATTACCAATGTCCAATGCCCCATGGCCAAATGATACCCAACCGCCCATATCCAAGTGAGCCTCGAAATTTGGACATTGTTTGGTCATCTGGCATTTGTCATTGGTCATTCCTCTACTCTTTCGTAATCGTTTCATCGAGGTTCAACAAAACTCTGGCCACAATGGTGTAGGCGGCCAATTCTGTCGGCGTTGCGTCTTTGGGCAGATTGGCGATGGGTTCGCTTTTGCCAGTGGCAAGCGCGGGGGTATCAACCCACCCCTCGCTGATGTGAGTGCGTTCTTTGTGCAGAAGATGGATCAATTCGTTTAACTCACTCTCCGCTGGCGCGCGCGCCAAACATCGGCGGAATGCATACGTGATGCGTTCACGTTCATCACCGGATCGTTCGAGCGCGTGCAAGGCCAGCGCCTGCGCGCATTCCATGAAGATCACTTCGTTCAAGGATACCAATGCCTGCAATGGCGTGTTCGAACGCAACCGGCGGACGCACGAAAAATCTCCGTTTGGCGCATCGAAGGTTTGCAGCACGGGATACGGCACGGAGCGGAAACGAAAAGTATAGATGGCGCGGCGATAACGATTCGGACCCGTTTCCTCGTTCCAAACTTTCGGCCCATAACTGACCGGCGGCAGGAACAGAAACGCCGGCGCCGGCGGCGTGACGCTCGGGCCTCCCATGTCTTCATTGAGCAAACCCGAAGCCGCCAGCGCGGAATCGCGCACAATCTCGGCATCGACGCGAAGCCGCGGGCCGCGGGCCAAGAGCCTGTTATACTGGTCCAGTTCGTAAAGCTGCGGTGTGACGCGCGAAGATTGCCGGTAAGTCGCGCTGTTCACAATGAGGCGATGGATGTGTTTGATGTCCCAGGCGGCAGACCTCCCCTGCTCTGCTGCCGCAAGCGTTGCGGGCTCCATGAACTCCACCGCCAGCCAGTCCAGCAATTCGGGATGCAATGGTTCCGGCGCGCGCAAGCCAAAATCCTCGGGCGTCTCGACCAGACCGACGCCGAAATACGCCTGCCAAAGACGATTGACAAACACACGGGCCGTAGTCGGTGATTTCCGATCCACCAGCCACTTCGCAAGCGTCAAGCGGCTGTTGTCCGCATCGATCGGAAGCGAATGCAGGAACGCCGGCACGCCCGCCTGAACTTCCTGCGTCGGCTTGAGCCAGTCGCCCCGATTGAGCACGTGGGTCGTGCGCCTTTCATCGCCTGCGCCGGAGTCTCGGCGCGCCTTCAAGACTAACGTGGGCGCGCCTTCCGGCCATTCCTGCCAGAGCTTTTCAATCTTGTCGTTCGTTTCCTTGAATTCGGAAACGGTCGTCCGCCAATAGCTGAAGACCGCCGCCACTTGCACGGGACTGCGCCGCTCGCGTGGAAGCTCAAAGATTTCGCGCACCCGCGCTGGGACAGGGTCCGCCACAGCGTTGGTTGCGCTGGTGACACTTAGGCGGAAGCGGCCAAGGTTATGGTTTTCGTTGTCATCGGAGTTCGACCCGCCGTGCATTTGCTTGAGCCGAAACGTCAAAATCACACCGTTCGTGAAGACCAGCGGCTTGTCCGGGACAAACACGGCCTTGCGCGGCTGGTTGCGCCGCCCCGGGCCGGCATCGATGCCCCAGGCGGTTTCGTCCTTGCCATCGATGGCGTATTCGACTGGTCCATACACGCGTTTCGCGCCACTGTGGTCATCGAACTCCGCTTCCAGTGGCTTTTCGGCGTTCGCGAAATCAGCGGTTGCCTTCACGAATTTCACTTCCACCTTGTTCTTCGGATTCGCCAAATCGACGGCTTCAACGTTGAACTCAGTCAAAGCGGACATTCCTTTGATGGAACGGCCCGGGCCGTTGCAAGGGAGGTTGGGATCAGTGAGTTGTTCAAGTTGGAACGCGCCGATGGAGGCCAGATGGTTCGTGCCCTTGAAGGTCGCAACCCACTTCGTCGGGGCGTAACTGGCGGCTCGGACGGAATGATCGGAAAAATAGTAGAACCGTTCGCCATTGTCGCCAGAGGAATTCTGGACCTCCACCGGCTCCCACTCGGGCCCATGGTCTTTGACTGAATCTTCCCAGGCCGCCATGCGTGCCGCCCAATCTGGCGTGGTGTGGCGCAGTCCCTCCTCCAAATCGCGCATCTGGCGCAGCAGGTCCGCGCGCTTCTGATTTTGTTCCGGCGTATAAGCGACCATCGAGGCCTCGTGATCGTTGTTGAGGTACGCCAGCAGCCGGTAATATTCGACCTGGGTGAGCGGATCGAATTTGTGGTTATGACATTGCGCGCACTGAATCGTCAGGCCCAACACGCTCTTGCCAATGGCGTCCATGCGGTCGAACATGGCGTCCATGCGGAATTGCTCGGGATCAACGCCGCCTTCCTCATTCAGCATCGAATTGCGCAGAAAACCCGTCGCTACAATCTGGTCCTGCGTCGGATTTGGAAGCAGGTCACCAGCCAGTTGCTCGATGACAAACTGGTCATACGGCAGGTCGCGATTGAACGCATTCACCACCCAGTCCCGGTAGTTCCAAATGAAGCGCGGCTTGTCTTTTTCGAAGCCGTCCGAATCCGCGTAACGCGCGGCGTCCAGCCAGATTCGGCCCCAGCGTTCGCCATAGTGAGGTGATTTGAGCAACCGCTCGACCTGCTTTTCGTACGCATTCACGCTCCGGTCAGAGACGAACGCATCCACTTCTTCAATCGTCGGCGGCAGCCCGATCAGGTCCAGGCTCAGGCGGCGCAGCAGCGTCGGTTTGTCAGCCTCGACGGAGGGCGCAAGCTTTGCCTTCTCCAAACGCGCCAGCACGAAGTTATCAATGGGATCACGAATCCACCGCTGGTTTTTTGGTTGCGGTGGAGTTGGCCTGGCCGGGGCTTTGAAAGCCCAATGCGTGGGACGCGTTTCCTTTGGAGAGTCGGCTGACGCGCCGGGCAAGGTGGGGTGGATTAAACTAATCGTCAACGCCACGAGAAATATCCTCGTGAACCGTGAACGGGACTTGATCAGTGAGAGTCTCAAGCGTCAGGTATCCAGTCACCCATAACAGACGATTAAACGACAGGCAAATTCGATGTGTTGGAGTACTGCCCCAATCAGTGCGCCGAGGGACGTGGACATTCCTGCCCGCGCTCCCGCTGGTCAATGCGCGGTTGTCGCGCCGGGCACAATCCGCAGCAACGGCCGCGGCTCGTCCTGATAGGGAGGGAAAGTCTGCCCCGAGCTTCCCGTGCGGCGTCCGGTAACCGCACCCCTAAGCGTGTCGAGCCGCGAATGAAAATCGGCAATCTCTTCCTGTCCCAGGTCGCTGCCCCACATCCAGAGCGTGCCATCCGAAGTCAACCCCACAACCGTGCCGGCGCCCCAAACGGAAACCCAGTCGGAGCGCTTGCCCACTCGACGCCAGCTTTCGGCAGTGGTGGCGGGCTCGAAATCAGGTGCGCACTCCGTGGCCCAGAGCGTTCCGTTTGAGCGCACTTCATATCGCTGGGCAACCGGATTTGCTCCCAAGCGAATCGCAAATGCCGGATGATCGCTGGCCGGATTGGAAGCGATGCGGCGGCAGGTCATCGCGACGCTTGCTTGTGGGCCAGGGTTGCCATGCAGCGGTTCCCATACCGTGCCGGTCTGAGTCCTGGCCCAGATCTGGCTGCTCGGGACGAATCCAACCCAATTGGTGTCCTCACAAACTTGCGTTGGAAAACGCAATGTCCATCCGCCCATGGCTACGCCAGCCGGTGACCATGACCAAACCTGTCCCCAGGCCCAAAGCGTGCCATCGGCTCGCACGGCGAAAGTGGAGCACCAATTACAGCGCACGGCTTTCCAATCCAGGTTGGTGCCGACCTGAACCGGTTTAAATTCGTTCGGGCCGGGACCATTGCCGAGCTGGTTTTGGTTATTCGGGCCCCAGGTCCAAAGACTGCCGTCCTTTTTAAGCGCGGCCCCGTGAGCAGCGCCGGCAGCGACCGCAATCCAATCGCGACTGGGATCAATTTGTCGCGGCTCAATGATAACCTGGCCCTTTTCCCGGGTTCCCCAATCCCAAATCGTTCCATTATTCTTCAATCCAACACAATGGTCCATGCAAGCGGACACTTCTGCCCAGTCGTAATTGGTCCCGACCTGCTCCGGCACGCTGACGCGGTGGGCGACGGCGCCGCCCGCCTGGCCCCAACGCCAAAGCGAACCATCTGGCGGGATAAAGAAGAATCTGCCCTCACTGGGAAAGACCCGCATTGGCGCATTGCTTTGGCTCAGTGTTACTATTGCCGGCGGCGGAACCGGTGGGCGCCGCCATTCGTAACGTACGCAAGCGACCAGGACAATCCCGAGCGCACCGATTGCCCAGCGTTTCCATCTCCATTGCTTAGGAGCCTGGGCTCGCTTGGGAGAAGTTTGCTTTGCCTTTTGTTCACATGTCTCATCGATACCCGCAGGGGCCTTGCGCCACGAAAACCAGCCCGGAAGCGGAATTGGCTTCGCCGACATGTTCTCGGCAGCGTAACGACGAAAACCCTCTTGCAGCCGCCGCCGGGCTCTCAAACTGAACACGACATCGGCCACCAGGCTCAACCCGAACCACCAACCAACAAAGAACGTCCAACCTGGTTCCGTGTCATTGACGGCCCCCAGAAAAGCCCAGAGGGTCGCGATGGCGACAACCAAGCCGAATAGGATCAACGGCAAAACCAGGATACTTACGACCGCCTGGAGCGTGGCGCGGCTTGCGTTTTTGGCGGTGAGCGCCGCCGACATTGCCACCCAACTCAGGGCAATCATGTCCGCCGCTAAGACCGTGATGCCAGCCAGATAAATAAGAATGATTCGCGGAGCGCTTCTGAACGTTAGCGAAAACGTCATAAGCATCAGTTCGATTGCCATCACTGCCAGCACCGGTTTCAGAAATTGGCGGCGCAACGCCAGGAACTGCCCATGCACGATGTCACGCACGGTCATGGGGGTGGAAAGGATCAATTCGAGCGCGCCGGTGTTCCGGTCCTGGCTTAGCTGTTGTCCAGCTTCGCCGGCGAGCCAGAGTTTGAGCGCGATGTTCAGGATAAATGCCGTGACCATCGGATTGGTGTCATCAAGCCACAGCGAACCGGCAAAGTACCAGCCGCCCAGCCACCAACCGGGCACGGCCACGGCCACGAACATCCAGACATGCAGCGGTTTGAGCCGGGCGCGAGCCGCGAGCCAGTAGAACGCGTTTACATCCAGCAAACACTTGCGGAACGGTCCGCTCTTTGCGGGGTTGCCATAACTCCAGGCGCGCCAGAACTCGCGCCATCGCGTTCCCAGCGATCGTTTTTTGGCCGTGTGCTCCTGCCACGAGCGGGGCGCGATGCAGCACGCCAGTATAATAAACAACCAGGTAAAACCCTGGATTTCGGCAAGCGAATACCAAAAATGCCGCGCCTCGGCCCGGTAATGGATTTCTGAGGAAAGATAGAACGGATAGAATGGGCACGAGAAGAATAATTCCGGCACCGGCTGGCGGGAGAACAAAAACATCGCCATACTTGCACAAACGGGCGCGACCCCGGCCAATCCCAGCATCAGGAGCAGATTGCCCGCCATCGCCGTGCGGGCGTCCCGGCTGAGCGCGGAAACAAAAATCCCGATGGCCAGAGAGAATAGGAACGTGCTGATCAGCACCAGAACCATCCGCCAGAACTCGCCGTTTGTCATGCCGCCGATCAGCAACGGCACGGCCAGCACCGGGAAAACCGCCAGCAGTCCATAGAAGCCATTGAGCGAACTGGCCACGAGCTTCCCGGCGACGACGTCGTAACCTTTCAAGTCGGTGAGAAAAAGGAGGCCGAGCGTGCCTTCCCGCTTTTCCACGCTCAACGAATCCGCGGTGGAGCGGCGGCCGGCGAACACGCAATGAATAATGCAAAGCCAGGCCAGCGACCAGAACACGGTGTGGCCGAAGTCGAGCACCGGATCGACGACACTTGAAAGGTAGAGGATGACCCCGATGAGAATTGCTCCCGCCGCGACCACCAAGCGCGTCGAGTAAGTGTGACGCCGCCGCGCCGCCACTCGTAGCTCACGCTCAACGATGGGCAGGAAAGTCATGCCCCGTTAGTCTAGCATTTCCCCCGGTTCAATAGGAGGTAATTTGCGGAGCTGCATTAGCTGCGGAAAATGACCAATATCCAATGTCAAATGACCCAAACAAGAACCGTTAGACATTTGGTATCGGTCCTTCGTCATTAATTTCTAGTTCTCTCCAGGGAACAGCATGCGTTCAATCTTCCACTCGCTGCCGACTTTCCGCAGGATAAATCTCCGCGCTTTGCCTTCGCCCTCGAAGGAAACGTTGGCGACCATTTCGTCGGATGATTTCATTTGCTCGTCGAGCAGGCGGAACGCGCTCGAAGGAGCCGCCAACGATTCACCCATGGCTTTGAGTTCCGCCGCCGCAGCGTCGTCGGACTTTCCGTCCTTCTTCCATTCACTTACCATGGCCTCGCGCGCTTCCGGCGTCATGGTCTCGAACATGGCGCGCACATCGCCTGTGCGGGCGGCCCACAAGGCGGTTTTCAACGCCGCTTCAGGACTTTCGAAACCGCTGTAAGTGAGTTGGTCCTTGACCCAATAATCCGCGGTGGATTGGACGTTCGCGGTGGAAGGCATGTTTGCTGCGGCGGTTTTGGCGAGCAGTTTCTGGTTCTCGGTGCGAAGTTTTTCGGTCTCCGTCGCCGCCCGGCGAAGCTGTCCGATCTCACCGCGGAGTTTCAGCAACTCGCTCTCTTGGTCCGTGGTCAGTGCCCACGTCCGTTTCGCCTCCGCAAGCTGGTTGGACAAACGCTGATTTTCATCGGACAACTCCGTCAATAAAAGGCTCTGCTGTTGAAGCGAGTTGGTTTTGTCACGCAAGCCAGCTTGCGCCCGCTGCCAAACCACAAATGGAGTCACAATGCTGGCAAAGACGACGGCAGCAATGAGCCAGGGCTTAAGAGCTTTCATGGTTCGTGAATGTTTTCGCTGCACCGGCCTGAGAATCCCAAAGGGATTGGGGATGACGCGATGCAAAAACGATTATCCCCGCCGGACAAAATCCCGGTTGGCAACACCGCTGTGGCCTCATTCATTTTGGTCCTCCACTCAAGTGTTGCTGCTCCCAGGCATCAAAATTGCCGTCGGCCTCCGCGTGTATTTCCACGTGGCCGTCGGCAAAGCCGTATGCCTTGTTCCACTTGCCGCCAGGAGAATTGGGCGGATTGGCCTGCTTCTCCCGGAGCACGATGACACTCGCAGGGTTCGTGATGGCCTGCCACGAGCCCTGGTACGTAATATCAAACTGGTCAGTGGTAATGTTCGTGTCGGCGAAGTGCGCGCCGCCCAAATAAGGCATGGCCTGGTCGAAGTTCGTGGGAAATTGGCCCTCATGATCATTGGCATGCATGATGAACGCCAGCACGACTTGTCTGCTGAAGTTCATCTTGTTCATGAGTTCTTCCTTGGCTTGCAGCGGGGTTTTGGGTGGTGCTTGCGCCGTCGGCGGCGGTGTCCGCAGCCGGCGATTCTCCGCCAGCAACGCGGTCATTTCATTCGTCTGCGCCCGCAATTTGGCGGCTTCGGCGCGCAGTTTCTGAAGATTATCCAATTGGCCTTCGCGCGGAGATTCGGCTGCCTGGGCCAACTGGTTTGAAAGACGTTCGTTGTCGATGCTGAGTTGCGCCAACCGGTCCGCTTGCTGCCGGGCAGAGTCGTCAACCTCGCGCAATCGTGCTTGCGCCTGTTGTTGCAAAACGAGGGAGGTCGCCACACCGGCGACCACCACGGCGCTGATCACTGCAGTTTTGATTTTGGTCATGGCCATAAGTTTTAACAGAGTGAGTGTGGTTCCAGTTTCCACCGCTGCTCCGGCGAGCGCCGCTGCCGGGATGCTCACGGCCAGGGAAGCGGGCGCGGCGGCAACCGCATGACCGGCGAGCATCACCCCCAGCGCGGCGGTGCTGGAAGTGACACCCTTGCGGGCAAGTTGGGCACGCACCTTGTCAAGCGCACGTTCGACCCGCATTCGCGCGGCATTCTCGCTCAAGCCCAACACCTCTCCCACCTCCCGGAGGCTCTTGCTCTGAAAAAAGCGCAGCAGGACCGCCAGCCGGTCGGTTTCGCCGAGTTGATGCATTACCTCCTCCAACAACGGACGCAGGCGATCCCAGTCAGGTTGCGGAGCGGGTTCCCGGAGGATTTCATTCATGAGATTGGCCTCCTGTTCACGGGCTGTGCGCCGTCGTTCAGTGCGCCGGGCACGCGACGCCATGCGGCGGGTGGTGGTATAAAGCCAGCCCACCAGGGCGGGATGCCGGGTGAGGCGATTTGCCTGCCGGGCCAGCTCGGAAAAAACCTGCTGTGTAAGGTCTTGAGCCTCAGGCACATCTCCACCCGCCAGTCGCAGCGCCGCCGAATACACCAAATCCAGGTGGCGGCGGACCAGTTCGGTAAAAGCGCCCTCGGAATGCTCCCGCGCGTAACGGCCTAATAATTCGGCATCTTCACTCATCCGGTTTATGTTTCTATTAGGTAATGTCCGTGTAGGACAAAATCGCACAAGACATTTCCCATAACCGTTACTGTTGCATCGGACGGAAGTGGGTTAAAGAAAGTGCGCTTATGTTAGCGAAACGCCATTTTCGCCATTTACGGCCATCATTACGCCCTAATGGCTTCCAAGTTTTTCTTTTCACGGCTTTTTTAGCCCTTTCCTCCGGGCTGGCTTCGGCCAGTGAATCTTTTCTCGACAATGGCCAGGTCCGCCTCGGGGTTCGGCTTGATTCCGGCGCATGCATTGACTGGTTCTCCTCCCGTACGCATGGCCAAAATCTTATCAACGGCTACGATCACGGTCGATACATACAACAGTCCTACTACGGAGGCCAGGACGGCGCCACCTGGGCGGGCAAACCCTGGTCCTGGAACCCCGTCCAGGGTGGCAGCGCCGGCGGACTGCCTTCAAAACTGCTGGCCTTCACCAACAACGGCTCGACGATCTACGCCAAAACCATGCCCAGACGCTGGGACACCGGTGCCGACGCCACGGCGGTGGTCATGGAAGAATGGATTACTCTCGTCGGTAATTACGCGCATGTTCATTACCGCATGGCCTACCAAGGCTTGTCGGATCAACCTCCGCGCGACCAGGAACTGCCCGCCGTTTTCGCCGATTGCAACCTGAGCCTGCTGGTCTGCTATAATGGGCCAGCCCCGTGGACGAATGGCCGATTGTCCACCATCACACCCCCGCCCAAAAATACTTCGGGTCCCATTACTGAGAATTGGGCGGCTTACGTCGGCCCATCGAATTGGGGTTTGGGCGTGTACGTTCCAGGCGTCGATCGGCTCACCTACTATCGGGTGCCGGGTCATGCCGGGCCATCCGGCGACGGTTGCTCCTACTTCGCGCCGATCCAAAAAATGGCCATCACCAGCGGCCGGGTGGTCGATTACGATGTTTATCTGACCGTCGGCACCCCTGAGCAAATGCGCGCCACCTTCGCCGGCATTCACGAGGCCAACGGGGGCTCGTAAACCCTTTCCCGCCCTACGCGAGATTCAAGCCTAACTGACTGACCAGGTTCGACAAGTCGCCGTCCAACGCCGGCACGGCAGGAAGGATCCTGGCAATCCTGGAGCGCACCCACGCGTCGGTGTCGTAACAGGAACTCAGCCCGCCATCCAACCCCAGCAACTGGTGCCAGCGGCGACGGCACTCGCGGTCGTACGCCGTCAACAAGTCAATCTTCGCTCCTTCGCGCAAAATCAATCGCAGGCTCGTGGCCAGCGAGTCGGCTTCGAGCAGGCCCACATTCAGGCTTTGCGCCGCGGCTGGACTGGTCTGGTGCGCGGCATCCCCAACCAGCCAGCAGCGGCCCCGGCCAAACTGCTTCGCGAGACGGCGCTCGAAGGTGACCTGGGTACACCAAGCAATATCTTTGATCGACCGGCAAAACCACGGCGCCCGTTCGCGGCTGACCTCCTGCGTCCAGCGCCGCAAGTCTTCATCCACGTTGGCTCCGCCGACACGGATCGCACTGCGCGCCTTCTGGGGAAACTCATCCAACTCGTTGCAAGGAAGCAACTGAAACGTCCAGCGCAATCGGTTGCCTGGCAGCGGCCACAGCACGTTTGTGGTCGCGTCGTCCAGCACGATCCGCAACTCATCCATCGGCTCCAGGTCCGACTCGAATTCAATTGCGGCAAAAGACTCGGGTTTGGCCATGGACTCGTACTCGATGCCCAGGCAGCGCCGAACCAGGGAATTATGGCCGTCCGCGCCGATTATAAATTGCGCCTGGAAAGGAAACCGCTTCAGCACCACGGTTTCCCAGTGTGGCACAATGTAACCAGTGCCGGTTCCGCCCAATTTCTCGACCGAGGCCGTGACGCCTTTGTCATCGGATTCAAACCCACTGCACCGATAGTTCCACTTCACCTCCAATCCCGACCTTTGCCGCAACCTTTCCTCGAGTATCTCCTCGAGATCACTCTGGGGCAGAGTCAGGATGAACGGAAATTCCCCGCCCAGTTCGGAAAGCTTGATCTCGGCGCGACGCTTGCTGCTATCGTAAAAGGCAATCGTCGGAATGCGCAACCCCCGTTTCAGGAGCGCCGGAGCCAACCCCAGCCGGGCGAGCAATTTGAGTGTTTTCGGATGCAACGCGCAGGCATAACTCCTCGCCGCAGTGCATTCCTCGCGATCGATGACCTCCACCTGTATCCCCGCGTCAGCCAACAGTATGGCGGTCAGTAATCCAACGGGCCCGGCGCCCACAACCAACACTTCTGTTTTGTGCTCTTTCATACCCAGGACTCCGCTTGTAGATCCACGGGCTCTGCGGCGGCAACACCAGTCACTGGGTTATGGCCGCCGCTGACAAACACAATATCGGGCCGGCGATAGTTTGCTGCTAAACGAGCCTTGGCAATTCCTTCGCATTTCTTGCTGGCGACCGCGATTGGAAGGTCAATTTGTCGGTTAAGCGCCAGGACACAGGAAGCACCGTCAAGCCCCGCATAAGGACACTTTCGGCCCTTCACGGCAGAGCCGTGACAGAAATTAGCCGCGGCGTTGAGCGCTAGCGCGCTCTCAGACGTCCATGGTAGCACGGGCGACCCGCCGGTGCCACCAGCGAGGATCCGAACCATTTCCAAGCCTTGCGCCGGCCACCGGAAGCGGCTAAACATCAACACATGAACTCTGTTACTCTCGCCCAAAATTCCACACCGGGATTCAACATCAGCCGCCGCCATTTCCTTAAGTCGGCTTCCGCCCTCGCGGCGCTGACCGCATTTCCTGCGCTGGGCGCGGACGTCCTCGACGCCATCAATGGCAAGACCTGGCGCGTGGGACTCATCGGCGCGGGTTGGTATGGCAAAAGTGATTTGTGGCGGCTCGTCCAGGTCGCGCCCGTGGAAATCGTTTCCATTTGCGACGTGGACAAACACATGCTCGACGGCGCGTTGGATATCGCCAGCCAGCGGCAGAAATCCAAAAAGAAGCCGCGCGCTTACTCCGATTACCGCGAGATGCTGAAGGAAAAGGATTTGGATATTGTGCTCGTTGGTTCACCGGACCATTGGCACGCGCTGCACGCCATTGCAGCAATGGAATCCGGCGCGGACGTCTATTGCCAGAAGCCCATCAGCCGGGACGTGTGCGAAGGCGCGGCGATGCTCGCGGCGGCGCGCAAACACAAGCGTGTTGTCCAGATCGGCACGCAACGCAAAAGCACCCCGCACCTGATCGACGTGAAGAAACAGGTCGTCGAAGCCGGGTTGCTGGGAAAGATCGGGCACGTGGACCTGTGTTGTTACATTCACATGCGCGCCAACGGCAACCCGCCCGTTCAACCCGTGCCCGATTTCCTCGATTATGAAATGTGGACCGGCCCCGCGCCGTTGCGGCCCTACGACGGCCTGCCGCATCTGCGCTGGTGGCGGACGTTCATGGAGTACGGCAACGGCATCATGGGCGACATGTGCGTGCACATGCTCGATACCGCGCGCTGGATGCTCGGCCTCGGCTGGCCCAAACGGGTCACTTCCGCTGGCGGCATCTACGTGCAGAAGGAAGGCAAATCCAACATCAGCGACACCCAGTCCGCCGTGTTTGAATACGACGACTTCAACTGCGTTTGGCAGCATCGCACCTGGGGCACGGCGCCCGACCCCGATTACCCGTGGGCGCTGTTCATCTACGGCGACAAAGGCACGCTCAAAGCCAGCACCATGCGCGCGGACTTCATCCCGCAGGACTCGCAAGCCAAACCCATGCACTTCGATTGCCTCTTCGAACGCGAGAAATATCCCGAGGACGTGACCGAAAAGGACATCGAACTCAACGCCGCGCCCGCCACCCGCAAACACATGCTCGACTTCCTCTCCGCCGTCGTGCAACGCAGCCGCCCCGTCGCCGACATCGAACAAGGCTACATTTCAACCGCAAGCTGCATCCTCGCAAATCTCGCCATGAAGACCGGCCGTCCCCTGACCTACGATCCGCAAAAGCAGATTGTGGTTGGTGATCACGAAGCCACTAAACTCCTGAGCCGCCCCTATCGCGGGCCGTGGAAGCATCCGGGAGTGGGGTAAAGGGGCGCAGGATGGATTCAAGAAATGGTAGCAGCCGTTCGCTCGTGCGAAAGCGGCGCTGCACGCCGCACTCCAAGCCGTGGCGGAACTTCCGGACGCCACGATGAACGCGCCAGCGTCTTGGAGTGCGGCGTGAAGCGCCGCTTTCTGAAGCGGACGAGTGGTCAAGGCAGTTGCGAACGTCTCCCCGTGTTCAAAAGCCAACCGCATTTCTGCCTTGGCAGGTTCCGAGTCCAAAGCCACCTTTTCTCATGCTGGAAAACAGAACCCCATGGCCCCATGCCCCTACGCACCGGTTGTCCGAAGCGGGTACCTACTTCGTCACCGCTGCCACCTACTTCAAAGCTCACTATTTTCGCGGGAGCCGTTGCTTGCAGGTGTTGCATCGGGGTTTGCTCAACCTAACCGGCGAGTTTGGCTGGCATCTGGGAGCCTGGGCGGTGTTCTCCAATCATTACCATTTCGTGGCGCACTCGCCCGCCGGGCAGGCGACGGCGGAAAGCCTTTCTGAGATGCTGAGGCAACTTCATACCAAGACCTCCGCCTGGATTAACCGACTCGATCGTACCGCGCGCCGGCAGGTCTGGCACAATTTCTGGGAGACCCGCCTCACCTATCAGAAATCTTATCTGGCACGGCTCAACTACGTGCACCAAAACCCAGTCAAGCACAGGTTGGTGCTCCTGGCCAACCAATATCCCTGGTGCTCGGCGCGGTGGTTCGAACGAACGGCTTCCGCCGCGAAGATCAAAAGCATCTATCGCTTCAAAATGGGAGACGTTCAGGTGCCTGATGATTTCGAATCGGACGGGGATTGGTAAATGGGACGCTGGATAGATACGGTTGCGTTGGGCGATCAAAAGCGGCGCTGCACGCCGCACTCCAAAACCTGGCGGAATTTGTGGCCGCAACGATGAACGCGACAGGATCTTGGAGCGCGGTGTGCAGCGCCGCCTTCGAACGCAAGGGAAATGATCTTATCTCGGAACGAAGGCTGCGACAAAGCCCGTCGCAAAAACAATTTTTTGCAGCCCGTCCGCTTTTCCAAGTGCTAAAGGCCCACCAACTCTCCATTCCCCAAAAGGCTTGTCGGCGCCGCGCGTTTCCGGCATTCATAACGGCCAATTACTTGAACGAATCGGAACCATAAATGAGCAACAACATGTTTCCCAAATTGCACAATGCCATGTGGCCGGGACTGGTCGGCAAAGGCAGCCCCGGCGCGGAGCCCTGCATCGACCTCGACACGATGCTCAATCTGACTGCGGCGGCGGAGGTCAACGGCGTGAAGTTCGATGGCGTGGACCTGTTTCTATACGATCCGCACGTCAATATCGATTCGTCCTTCGAGGACCTGCAGCGATTGGCGGACAAGATTCGCGCAAAGGGGTTTGTGGTCGGTTCGCTCGTGGCTCCGGTCTGGCCTCCAACAGGCGGCGGCTCCGCCATGGGCGGTGAAATTGAACGCAAGCGGTTCGTCGCTCAAGTGCTAAAGGCCTGCCGCATCGGCATCAAATTGCGCGACCTCGGCATTCGGCCTTACGGGATCATTCGCATCGATTCGGCGTGCGGCGTCGCGGATTGGGAAAAAGATCCCAGGGGCAACACGAGGAAGATCGCGCAGACGTTTCAGGAAGCCGCCAAGGTCGCCCGCGACCACGGCGAACGGCTGGCTGCCGAGGGCGAGATTTGCTGGGGCGGCATGCACAGTTGGAAATACATGGTGCAGTTGCTTGAGGAAGTCGGCCAGCCGAAACTGGTCGGATTCCAGGCGGACATGGCGCACACGCTGCTCTACACGCTTGGTTACAACGCCCCCGAACATCGCATCGTGCCGAAGAAATTCCATTGGGAACCGGACGAGTTCCATGCCGCCATGAAGAAAATGACCAAGGCGCTCCGTCCCTGGACGATGGACTTTCACGTGGCGCAAAACGATGCGACGGTCAAAGGCTCCGGTTCACATGACAAGACCGGCCGCCACTGCCTGGCGACCGACCCCAACGGCAAGCTGAACATCGCGCGCGACGCCGGTTACTGGCTGCGCGACGACTCCGGCAAGGTGACCAAAAAAACCAAACACATCTGCTGGGACGGCTGCATGTTCCCCAACGAGGTGATGATGAAACCCGATACATGGAACAACATCCTCGCCGCGATGATCCAGGTGCGTGAGAACCACGGCTGGGCCTGAGCCGCGAAGAAAAAAGCAAAAGAATTAGCCACGAAAAAGCACAAAAGGCACAAAAAAGAAGGGGGAAATTAACAGATGAAAACGATAATGCAGCTATGCGATGAGGTGAGGGAAACCGGGTTTGCGATTCATTGTTATCATCGGAGTGGGCATGTGGAGAAGATCTACGAGAACGCGCTGGTGAATCGGTTGAGGAAGCAAGGTCTGGAGGTGAAGCAGCAGCACGCTTTGCAAGTTTTGGATGAAGACGGAACTGTACTGGGGGATTTCCGTGCGGACCTCTTTGTCGAAAATCAGTTGATCGTAGAACTGAAGGCTGCGCGAAACGTGGTGGAGGAACACGTGGCCCAACTGCTGGGCTACCTGCGCGCGTCGCGCATGGTCTGCTCGCCAACTTCGGCGCGCCCAAATTTCAAATCAAGAAGTACATCATGAACGACGCCGACTATAGTTTCTAACCTTCTATGCCTTTCCGTTTTGTGCTTTTTGTGCTTTTTCGTGGCTGTTCCTCTCCGTCGCATTTTTGTAGTTATTCTTCTTTTCTATGAAAAATCTCAACATCGGACTCATCGGTTACGGCTTCATGGGCCGGGCGCACTCGAACGCGTTTCGCAAGGTGAACAATTTCTTCGACCTTGCCCATCGGCCGGTTCTTAAAGCGATCTGCGCCCGGGATGGCGGCAAGGCCAAGGCCTTCGCTGAACGCTGGGGTTATGAATCCGTCGAAACCGATTGGCGCAAGCTCATCGAGCGCGCGGACATCGATGTAATCGACATCGCCACGCCGAACAACACCCACGCCGAGATCGCCCTCGCCGCCGCCAAGGCGGGGAAAATGATCCTGTGCGAGAAGCCGCTTTCCATGGACGGCAAGGAAGGGGTTCGCATGGTCCAGGCCGTGGAAAAGGCCGGCGTGCCAAATATGGTTTGGTACAATTACCGCCGCGTCCCAGCCGTCACGCTCGCCAAACAACTCATCGATGAGGGTCGATTGGGCCGCATCTTTCACTATCGCGCCAAATTTCTCCAGGATTGGACCATCTCGAAGGACCTGCCGCAGGGCGGCGCAGGGTTGTGGCGTTTGGACGTCAAAGCCGCCGGCAGCGGCGTCACCGGCGACTTGCTGGCGCATTGCATCGATACCGCGCTCTGGCTCAATGGCGGCATCTCATCCGTCAGCGCGATGACCGAAACTTTTATCAAAGAACGCAAGCACACGCTCACCGGCAAAGTCGAAAAGGTCGGCATCGACGATGCCTGCGCTTTCCTCGCGCGCTTTGGCAACGGCGCGCTGGCGACCTTCGAATCCACCCGCTACGCCCGCGGCCACAAGGCGCTTTATACGTTCGAGATCAACGGCGAAAACGCCTCCATCGCCTGGGACCTGCATGACCTCCATCGCCTCCAATACTTCGATCATCAGGACGAAGGCCGGTTGCGCGGCTGGCGGTCGGTCCACATCACGGACGGCGACCATCCCTACATGAAGAACTGGTGGGTGCCGGGCTTGCAGATCGGTTATGAGCACACCTTCATCCATCAGGTGGCCGATTTTCTGGGCGGTTTGGAATCGAACAAGCCCGCGCACCCGAACTTCCGGGACGCGCTGGAAACCCAGTGGGTTTGCGACGCGGTGCTCAAATCGGCCAAAACCGGAAAATGGGAGAAGGTCCCGCGGCGCGCCGGCAAGCAATGAATGTTTTTGACAGGAATTGCGTCTTCCATAACAATATTTGCAAACATAAGTAACCCGCTAAACTAAACGAATGAGAGCCAGAACACTCAGCCTTGCGATATCGTCCGCCCTCGCCTTCAGCCTGCTCACGGCCATGGCGGAGGACAAGAAATTCGACGCGAGCAAATTGCCGCCCGCTTCGGACCAAAAAGATGTCACCTACGCCAAGGACATCAAACCCATCCTGGACAAATCATGCGTCAAGTGCCACGGCGGCGAGAAACCAAAGGGCAAACTTCGCCTGGAGACGCTTGAAGGCGCCATCAAGGGCGCCAAAAGCGGTGCGGTGATCGTCCCTGGGAAGAGCGGCGAAAGCTCGCTGGTTTATGCGGTCGCCCACGTGGGTGACGAAGACGATTTCATGCCGCCCCCGAACAACAAGGCGAACATCGCCCAGTTGACGAAAGAACAAGTGGCGTTGATCCGTGCCTGGATCGACCAGGGCGCGAAGTAGAAACTGCTGGCTGCGCTCTGCTATCCCGGCCTTGAGCCCGGCAAATGCCGGAGCATTCTGAGGCATGGAGTCCCGGCTTTAGTCGGTAAAATTGTCGCATTATCGAGCCTGCTCAAAACCTTAAGAAACATCGTGTACGCATCTGGCCCGGCCACCTAAAGGCAGGGCTACCCCCCGTGCGCTAACAGGCGCCTCAATCCTTCAATCGCACATCGAAAATAATTTAAAAATTTCCGTTGACAAACTACTACCCTGGTAGTATTACCAGAGTCGTAAAGCAAAATGAAGCCCAAGACGCATCGCCTCGGAGACCTCCAACTAAAGATCATGCAGGTGCTCTGGAGCCGCACGGAGGCGACCGTTGCGGACGTCCACGAGGCGCTTAGCCATCAAATCGATCTGGCGTACACGACGGTGGCCACCATGCTGCGAAAGATGGAATTGCGCGGTTTAGTGCACCACCGCAACGAAGGCCGCAGCTTTGTGTATCGACCCGCGGTGGCCGCCAGCGAGGTCACCCGGAACATGGCGGACGACCTGGTTGATCGGCTCTTCCACGGCAGTTTGACGGCAGCGGTCAATCATTTGTTGACGACTCGCGAAGTCAGCCGGGACGAACTCGCCCGGCTGGAACAACTCATCGCCGAAAAGCGCAGAACCTCATGACTTCCCCGCTGACCATCTGGTTGCAATTAACAGGCATCCTTGCGCTGGAAATCAGTTTGCTGGCCGTGCTGGGAGTGCTGCTCCACCGATTTTTGCCTTCGGCGGCGTGGCAGCGAACGCTTTGGCAGGCTTGCCTGATTGCCGCAATCAGTCTGCTGGCTTTGGAGCTTGGAGGAATGGCAAGGGTATTTCTGCCGCAGTCAATCAACAAAGATTCGTGGCTAAATCGATTGGCCTTTAAACCATTTTCACACGCGCAACGGAATCCGTTGGACCAGCCTCGTGTTGCCAGCGTTGAGTGCGCCGACTCAACGAAAACAATTCCTGATCGCCAGATGAGCGAGGAGTTTCGTTCGCTGGCCGCAGCCAAGGCGGCAGCACGTCCGTCTCGCCCAACGTCGGCAACGCCTGGCCTGACCAGCCTGCTTCCCCCGCCGCCTGTGACAGCAGTCGCTCCTCGAGCCAACTCTATTGCGACGAAGCAGCGCTCGCTGGAAGACTCGGTCATTGTCGGCTTTGGACTGGCGTGGGCCATCGGCTTCTCGACCGTGCTTGGACGCGCTCTGCTTAACCTCATACTATTCGCTTCGTTGCGACGCAAATGGCAAGCGGTTGCTGACGCGCAATTGCATAAGCGGGTTCAAGCCTTTGCCCAAAGCCTTGGCATGCGGCGGCATGTCCGGCTGATCGAGTCACCCGGACTGGTCTGCCCGGTGGCGTTTGGTTTTCTTCGCCCCACCATCGGCCTGCCGTCAGGATTTAACGAGATTTTCGCGCGGTCACAACAAGATGCCATGCTCTTGCACGAACTTGCGCATCTCCGGGCAGGTGATCCGGTCTGGCGGCTGGTGGCCGACATTGCAACTGCGCTGCTCTGGTGGCATCCGCTCGTATGGTGGATGCGGCGGCGAATGGAAGCCGTCAGTGAAATTGTCGCGGACGAGGCCAGTCTGTTGTTAGCCGACGGCCCCGGCGCGCTGGCGGAATGCCTGGTCAAGTTGGGCGCGCAACTCGCCCATGGCCAGCCAGCCCGGAGCCTGGGAATGGCCGTCACAGGCTTTCGTTCTGGCCTGGGCCGGCGCGTGGAGCGGCTGGTTCACCTCAAAGAACAGGTCTGGTCCCCGCCCTGCCCGAGGCGTTCCGCTTTGGCGCGGTTAGGAGGAGCGTTCGCCCTCGTTCTCACGGCTATTTTATGCACCGCGTGGGCTGTTCCCGCGGCGCTAACCAAAGGAGAAAACATGCAGACCATGCAACATACGTGGAAACATTCCCTCGCGGCCTTCGCCTTGTTGGCGACGCTGGGAACCGATAACCATACGGCAGTGGCCCAGGACGCGACCGAACCGGCTTTAGCGCCACGCAATCAAGCGGCTTCAGCCGAAGCCGCCGAGGCAATTCCAGGCGCGCCCCCAGGCTACCCTGCGACCGGAACCGTACCCCTGGCACCCGGATATTCGCGGCAGTCAAGCGCGCGTGCTTCGGTACGAGTGGACCCAACCCACACCGATCCCAAGGCCGGCAGCAAGGAAAAGCAAGCGGTGGAAACGAAGTTAAAGCGCATTACGCTGGACACAGTTAACTTCGATGGGGTGGCGCTGGGCGATGTCGTGCATAATCTTGTCGATACGGCGGCCCGACTGGATCCGGACAAAAGCGGAATCAATTTTCTCGTCAAATTGGAAACGCAGCCTGCCGCTGCGGGAGGCCCGATGACAGTCGATCCGACCACCGGCCTGCCGGTGGCCACTCCCATGGAAACTCTCGATCTGAACAACGTCACCATTAAGCTGGAACCGCCATTGAAGCATGTGCGTATGGTCGATGTGCTGGACGCCATCACTAAAGTTGCCGATCACCCCATCAAGTACTCGATTGAAGATTACGGAGTGCTGTTTTCACTGGATCAATCGAAGCTCACTGGTCCTCCAGTTCCCGTATCGCTCACCGAGATGCTTTCCGCGAAGACGTTTAAGGTGGATACCAATACCTTCATTGCAGGATTGGAATCGGCGTTCGGAATACGGCTGCCGCCAGCCAACGCCCGGCTGCCACAGGAGACGCAAGAGGCCTTGCGCAGCCTTCTTGCACAACTTGGCATCAACCTCGATGTGCCAAACAAATCAATTTTCTACAATCAACTGACTGGCATTCTAATGGTCCGGGGTACGCAGGAAGATCTGGCCGTCGTGCAGGCCGCGATCGAAACCTTGGGTGGGAGCGAGTATTCCGCGTCCGGCCCATCCTCCCCCGGCTTCGGTGGTTCTGCGGGTATCGGCGCAAGGCCGTGAAGAGTGCACGGAAGTGGGTAATCCAAGTGGGCAGACCGGCGACCTTCTTCTGGCCGCCACTCGTTCAGACATGCCACCCGGTGCGACGGGCCCCCCGGCCGTCCTTGTTTGTCAACCTACATGTCTAAGTAGTGGCTTTGGCCAGCTCTGGTTGCTATCAATTCGTGATGAAGTTGAAGCTGGCGCTGCTCTGCCTTGGCGTGACTTGGTTATTCGCCTCCTGGAGCCGCGCGGAAACGTATGACCTGATCATCCGCCATGGCCGAATTGTGGACGGCACGGGAAACCCGGCCTGGTTCGGCGACGTTGGCGTGAGCAATGGTCGCATCGTCGCGCTGGGCCGCATTGCGGGCGACGCCAAAAGGGAAATCGAAGCCACCAACTTGATTGTCGCGCCGGGGTTCATTGACGTGCACACGCATGCGGACGACGTGGCTGAATTGCCGCTCGCGGAAAATTTCGTGCGGATGGGGGTCACGACCATTGTGGTGGGCAATTGCGGCGGTTCGGCGGCAGACATTGCCAAATTGTTCCGCGGGATTGAGGCAACAAAAGTATCCGTCAATGTCGCTTCCTTGATCGGGCACGGCACCGTACGAGGTCGGGTCATGGGCGGCTCCTTCATGCGCCCGCCGAGCGCGGAGGAATTGGAGCGGATGAAAGCGATGGTGGAGCAAGGCATGAAGGACGGCGCGGTTGGGCTGTCCACCGGGTTGATTTATCTGCCGGGGACGTTTGCGAAAACGGAGGAAATTATCGAGTTGGCCAAAGTGGCTTCGGCTTACGACGGCATCTACGCGAGCCACATGCGGGATGAAGGCAAGGACATTTTCAAGTCGCTCAATGAATTATTCCGCATCGCCCGCGAGGCGCACATTCGCGCGGAGGTGTCGCACATCAAACTTTCCGGCAACTCCTCCTGGGGGCAGACCGGGAAGGTCATCGCCGCCCTCGAACGCGCGCGGGCCGAGGGCCTCGATATTACGGAGGACGAATATGCTTACGACGCTTCCAGCACGGGCATGAGCCAGCTCGTGCCCGAAACCGCGCGCGAAGGCGGGCACGCGAAGTTCCTCGAACGAGTGGCGGACCCGGAGCAGAAGGCCGCGATCATCGAGAAAATGCGGGCAAGCCTGGCGGGCAATGGCCGCACGAACTACTCCTACGCCGTCATCGCGGAATACAAGCCCGAGATGTCCTTGAACGGGCTGAGCATTCCCGAAGCGGCGAAGGCGAAGCTGGGTTCGGATTCGCTTGCTGACCAAATCGAAATGATTCTCGACATCGAGAAGCATGGCGGCGCGCAAGCCGTTTTTCACGGCATCAACGAGGATGATCTTCAACAGTTCCTGCAGTTTCCCAACACGATGATTGCGTGTGACAGCGGTTCGCGCGATTTCGGCGTGGGTGTTCCGCACCCGCGCGGTTACGGCAACAACGCCCGGGTGCTGGCCCGCTATGTGCGCGAGTTGCATGTGCTTCGACTTGAAGATGCGATTCGCCGCATGACCACCCTGCCGGCCGAAACCTTTCGCCTGAAAGATCGCGGCCAACTTCGCGAAGGCAATTGGGCGGACATCACCATCTTTGATCCTGCGACGGTTCAGGACAATGCGACTTACAAAGACCCGCACCATTATGCCTCGGGCATTCCGTATGTGATCGTTAACGGCGTGGAAGTCGTGAAGAACGGCGAACACACCAAAGCCCGCCCCGGTCAGGCACTGCGGCATGCAGCGCCGACGGAGTTGACGCCGCTCCGCCGCGGTGAATCCCAGCCGTAGGTATGGAGTCCCGCCTTTGGGCGGCAGGGCACATTCAAACACGGTGACTTCGAAAACTCTCTACACACTCAAAATTGCGATGGCTCCACCGGCTGAAGCCGGGACTCCATACCTTGTATCGAACCAACCTTGCTGCGGGTCACAGACCCGCGCTCCGTTGCGCCAAGCTGGATGCGCTCTGCTCACCTGCATTGAGGATCGCATATCCCGAGGAGCAGCAACCGGTCCAACCTGTTGCGGTTTGAATCTGGACCATCCCTGCCCGGCTAATCGCAGCAGTGCTATGATTGCTGACAGCAAATCGTGCCAGCCGGCCGCTATTGAAATCGTTCGTATAGTCAAGAAAGGTGATGGAGACATTTGGACGCCCCGCAGGCGGCTGCGAGGCAATCCGAGCCAGCCACGCGCAAGCGAAAACCACGATGAGGACCGTGATCATGAGCATATTCCGGGTTCTGCGCATAGCTACCCCTGGCAACCAGACTTGGTTTCTCAGACTATAACCAAGGCGCGCGAAAGCAAGTTCAATCAACTCCCAGCCGACGGCGGCTGGGCGAGCGTAATCCGCAAATAAGGCCGAACCCAAGCTGGCCTGGTGAAGCAGAAGATCAGGATTAAGCTTAACATTAAGAGGGCTTGCATGGGAAATCGTGCGGGTCGTGCGCCATTGGCCAACATTGACAAGTGCCCCTGCCCTGCGCCAATCTGAGCTTATGGCAAAACCAGCTTTGGGCCGCGGTTTGGGCGCGTTGTTGGGCGGAGTTCCCGCTGTCGGGAATCCGCCGGGCGCCGTTGCGCCTGCGCCCAGTCCATCCAGTCCGGCGGAAGCCGACACGCACGAGCGGGTGCAATCGGTCCCGTTGGGGCGCGTCCGGCCTTGTTCGCTGCAACCGCGGAAGAAGTTCTCGGAAGAGGCGTTGAAGGAGCTGGCGGATTCCATCCGGGAACAGGGCATTGTTCAGCCGTTGATCGTTCGGGACCAGGGGGAGTTCTTCGAGTTGATCGCGGGCGAACGCCGGTGGCGCGCGGCGCAATTGGTCGGGCTGGCCGAGGTGCCCGTGATCGTTCGCCAGGCGGATGATCGGGCGGTGCTGGAACTGGCGCTGATCGAAAATTTGCAGCGCGAGAACCTGAATCCGATTGAAGAGGCGCATGGTTACGCGCAACTCATCGAGCAGTTTCAACTCACCCAGGAACTGGTCGCCACAAAGGTGGGTAAAAGCCGCGCCGTGGTGGCCAATGCGTTGCGCCTTTTGAAATTGGTTCCGGCCATTCAAGACGCCATCCGCGATGGCCTGCTCTCGGTTGGGCACGCCAAGGTAATTCTCGGCCTGCCCGGCGAAAAGCAGCAAAAGACCGCGGCCGAGCGGGTGATGAAGGATGGTTTGAATGTGCGCCAGACCGAAGTCCTGGTGTCGCGCATCCAGAGCGGCGGGCCCTCGGCCAAACCGGCAGGCGCCGTGACTCCGCTGGCGACGGATGCGAACGTGGTCGATCTGGAGAACCGCCTGCGCGAACGTTTCGGCACGAAGGTGCGGTTGAAATACGCCCAGGGCAAAGGCTCGGTCGAAATTGCTTTCTTCAATGATGACGACCTGGAACGAATTCTCCAAATCGTGGGGGTCAAGGTTGATTGAATCGGAATTTTTTAATGCTACTCAATGAATGAACACTCCTGAACTACGTGAAAAATGCGCCCAACGTTTGCAAACGGTTGGGGCGCGGGCAACTGAATTGACTGCGTTCGTCGGCCTGGACGGCTTTGTGGATGAAATCATCCAGGTGGTGGACAAGCGCGATAACGCCGATAGTTTCTCGCGGCTGCCGACCATTGCCGCGCTGGCGGAACGGCTCGCGGCGGCCGCCGGCAAAAGCACGAACATCGAGCTGGTGAACCAAATGACGAAGCTGGGCGGCAATGGCCCGATCATGGGCAACGCCCTCGCCAGTTTCGGCATGCGCGTGACTTATCTCGGCACGCTGGGTTACCCCGCGTTGCACCCGGTATTCCAGCCGTTCGCCCAGCGCGCGGAGGTCTATTCCATCGCCGAGCCGGGCCACACGGACGCGCTGGAGTTTCAGGACGGCAAGATCATGCTGGGCAAGCATTATCCCCTCAAGGACATGAACTGGAAGAATATCCAGGAACGCTTCGGCCGGGACAAATTCGTGACCAAGTTTCAAAGCGCGGACCTCGTCGGCTTCGTGAACTGGACGATGCTCCCGTGCATGAGCGATCTTTGGGCCTCCCTGCTCGCGGAGCTTTGCCCGACGTTAAAAGGTTCGCGGCGCAAGCTTTTCTTCGACTTGGCCGATCCGGAAAAGCGCAACCACGCCGACATCCAACGGGCGCTCAACTTGATCGTGGAATTCCAGAAGTATTTTGACGTGATCCTGGGTTTGAATGAGAAGGAAGCCTTCGAAATCGGCGATGTGCTCGGGCTCAATCTGTCGGACCATTCGCCGAAGGGTCTGGGAGAACTCACGGCCGGCATCAGCCGTCGCCTGCCCGTGGATACACTGGTCGTTCATCCGGTTTCGTACGCGCTCGCCGCAAGCGGCGGAGCGGTGTCGCTGGTGGATGGACCGTTCGTGGCCAAGCCGTTGATCACGACGGGCGCGGGCGATCATTTCAATTCCGGCTTTTGCCTCGGCAAATTGCTCGGTTTCGACAACGAGCTTTGCGTCCTGACCGGTGTCACCACGAGCGGGCATTATGTCCGGACCGGACAAAGCCCATCAGTCACCGACCTCATCGCGATGTTGCGCAATTGGCCGCGCGAATGAGCTACGGAAGCGGCGCGGCATGAGCCTTTGTCGAAGATTAAGAGGGCGGAGCGCACGCAAACACGATGACTTTGAAAAGCTCGAATGCGATCAGCAGCACGGCAGCCCGACCGGCTAAAGCCGGGACCCCATGCCCTGAACGCCCGTCGCTTCCGCACGGTTGCCCGTTGCATCAAGTCCGTTAATATTATCGTGAGATGATTTTGAAAGTAGTCAAATTTGGCCATCCAACGCTCCGCAAAAAGGGGGCGCGGGTGGAGGCGATGACGCCGGCCATTGAGACCTTGATCAAGGACATGTTCGAGACCATGTATGCGTCCCGTGGCATCGGCCTGGCCGCGCAGCAAATTGGCGAAGCGCTGCAGGTCACCGTCCTGGACGTCAGGGCGGTCACGGACCGGCCTTCCACGCTGGAAATCGACGGCCAGGAGAAGGACCCGAACGAGTTCATGCCGCTGGTGCTTATCAATCCACAGGTCAAGCCGCTGGGTGAGATTGTTCCCGGTCCCGAAGGTTGCCTCAGTTTCCCCGAAATTTATGCCGACATCAAACGGCCGGAATCCGTCCACGTCGTGGCGCTGAACGAAAAAGGCAAGCGCATTGAATTCCGTTGCGGCGGTTTGCTCGCCCGCGCCGTCCAGCACGAAACCGACCATCTCAACGGCATCCTGTTCATCGACCGCATGGATACGGAAACCAAGGCCGGACTCAAAGACGAGCTCGACCAACTGCAAACTGAAACCAAGGCCGCGCTCAAGAAATAGCAACGCCGCAGCCTCTTGAAAGCGGTTACCTTGACTTGTCGTCTTTCATTGACGGGGCTGTCCCTTGGTACATCGGCGTTCCACTCCGACCCGGCCCCAGTTGATAAAAACCCTTGGGATAATAGACATGCGTATTCTGCGAAGGCAGAGAGGATGAACCTCGCGCGGTCGGAGCCGGAGTGGAGGTCGCGATATGAGCGCTTTCATTCGACGGCACTTTTTCAGAACGATACGCATCCTGCGCCGGCGGCGGTTGATGTTGAGTGGTCACGGCTGGTTGTTTGACTTCCTCATGTTGTTGAAAGGTCACCGCCGGCTGTTTGTTTTGCTCGTAATGTTCCACGACCGGCTGCTGCTTTAGTTCCTGGTGTGCTGGCGGGGCCGACACCGGCTGCTTGTTCTGTTCGTAGTGTTGTGGCGCGACCGGCTGCTTGAAGTCCTGGCGCGGCGCCGGAGTCGGCGTCGAATGTGCCGGGGTTTCGAAGGCCGTTCTCCGCGGCGTGGGGGCGGTGAATGCCGGACTGGTAATGGGTTTGTGCTCCGTGACCAATGCTTTCACTTCCGCGTGGTGAACCACAGGATGCTGCTCATCCAATCTCTGCGCCACGGCGTGGACGGGTGGCTTCGCCGGCATTTTGAGTTCCGGGCGAAACACCGCCGCTTCGACTTTGCCTGGTCCCGCAGCCCTGGCGGTTTCCATATGGCCTGAGGGCACGTCCCGGATCGCCACCTTCCGCATTTCGGTGTGGGTTGCCGCTGTAACGCGCTCCAAGGGAATGCCCCGGTTGACCACAGTGGTCTTCTCAACCGTATAGTTGTTGATGATGGTGGTCTGGTTGTAAACCTTCGTAACCTGCGCGGGCGCCAGCCGATGATGGGCGAAATCGTGGTCCTGGAAATCCTTGAACGCGATGAAGGTAAAGTGGTCGGGCCGCAGGCCAAAATCAAAATCGGCTTTTACGCTAATTCCGTTAAATCGGAACCCAAACCGCACGTCGAAGTCCGCATGCGGCGGCAGCGGCGCCCAGCCGCAATGATCGCCGGATACGCGCCACGTCACCCAGGCTGGCGCCCAAACTGTGTCCGGAAGCCAAACCCAGCCGCAACGTTCGTGCAGATACCAGCGCCCGTAATGAAACGGCGCCCAACCCCAGGAATAATCCGATTGCCAGAACCAGCCCGCGTCCGTGTAAACCCAATGGCCGCCGTCGCAATAAGGCGTCCACCCGCGATGAATCACGATCGTGCTCGGTTGCCAGCACCACCCGTAATCCGGCAAGCTAACCCAGCTCCCGTACGGAGCGAGTTGATCATAGAAGTAATTTACTTGTGCGGGCGGCGCGCCAACGTAATCCGGCGCGGGGGCTGCGGCAGACGAGGCGGGATCCACAGGCGGCGCAGGCTGAACCACCGGGGGCGGTGCGGTCACTACCGGCACCGTATTCGGGTTTTGGTTTTTCCAGGTGGTGTCATGATTCAACATCGCGGTCACCACCGCGGAGGACACGCCCAGATCCTTCAAATAAATAATCCCATCCGCAGAAAGACCGAACGGCCCTTGAGTATTCTGAACGTAGGCAAGGATTACATCATCGCTTGATCCCGCCTCGGCCAGCTTCACCACTTCAGCCGTCGCCGGGGAAATCTGCGCCGGAACAGCCGCCGCGCTCGTTTGACCCGTTGCGGCCATGCTCACTGGCACCTGCGTTTGCGCTGCTACGGAGCAGGCCGCCGCCAAAATCAAGCCCATTATCTGAAAGTTTCTGGTGGTTCTCATAAATTCATTTCAAGCATTTGCTCTAATCTGATGATTGGACTGGATTAAAGGAAGCTTATTCAGGCCAGGCAAATGGATCTTCTGGAACAGCGTGTAAGTGATTGCAACACAATGGTTAAAATCTGCCTGAACGATTTTTCCCGATTTTACTCCAAGGCTGAGGTGTAGAATAAGCAACGTGGATTGCAGTTTTACGCGCATCCTGCTAAGTGAGCAGCCCGTCTATGAAGCGAAAGAAGCTGAAACCCGCGAGCCGTGAATCGGAAAAACCAAAATCCAGGGGCGGCGGCAAAAAAGACTTCAGGTCCGACCAAAAGCCACACCATCCCAGCCATGAGACCCTTTCCGCAGAGCATTTCAACAAGGCTTGGGAATTGATGGAGAAACGCGACCGGACCGCGGAAGATGTCAGGGAGATGGTGACCCGTTCGCATGCCTCACTTTGGCATTGGATGCAACGCCCGGACTGCAAACCCAGGAATCTGTCCATTGGGACATGGCAACTGGCCCGCATCTACAGCCTGATTGGGGAAGCCGGGCTGGCCCTGGATTACGGCCGGATTTCCCTGGAGTATGCGCCTCCCGAGCAACCGTTTTTTGCGGGCTATGCGCATGAAGCCATGGCCCGGGCGGCAATGATTGCAGGCGATTGGGGCAGCGCCGCCAAATACCTGCGGGAGGCTGGGATGTGGTGCGACAAAGTAAAAGAGCGGAAGGCAAAATCGATGCTTCAAAAAGATCTGGAGCTGATCTCGGCGCGCTTGCCCCGAAAAGGCGGTTGAATCAAACTTGCCAGGCAGCCTTTGCGACCGCGCCTCGTTCATTGAGACATTTTCGAGATTCCCGGAATTTTCCTGTGCACTTTTGCCGCTGAGCGCACATTATTTTGTGATTACCGATGGTGAACGACACTGAACTGCTGCGCAGGTACGCGTTCGAACGCTCGGAAGCGGCGTTCAGCGAGCTGGTGCACAGGCACATTAACCTGGTGTATGGGGCCGCGCTTCGGGAAATGGGCGGCCATATGGCCTTGGCCGAGGACCTGAGCCAGGAGGTGTACCTGGAACTGGCGAGGAACGCCCCAAGGCTGTGCCGGCATCCGGCTTTGGCTGGCTGGCTTTACACGTGCGTCCGCCGCATGGCCGCTAATTTGCGCCGGGCCGAATTCAGGCGGGAACAACGAGAACAGCAGGCACACGCCGTGAATGAACTATTACAACCCGAGGCAGGCGATTCGCATTGGCTGGAGATCAAACCGGTTCTGGACGACGCCATGCACAAATTGAGCGAAAAGGACCGGGCAGCAGTTGTGCTCCGGTTTTTCGAGCAACGGACGATACAAGAAGTCGGGCTGGCGCTTGGGTTGGACAAAAGTGCCGCCCATATGCGCATCGACCGGGCATTGGAAAGACTTCGAATTCTGCTCTCGAAACGGGGAGTCACGGCAACCACTTCCGCAGTGGCGGCAGCTTTGACGGTTGGCGCGACCATGTCCGCACCGGAAGGGCTTGCAGCCAGCGTAACCGCAGGTGCTCTGACATCAGCGGCAGCAGGCAGTTCCACCGCATTAACAATAAAAATTATCACTATGGCCAAACTTAAAATCGGAATCGCCAGCGCGTTGATCGTGGCTGGAGTCGCGACGCCGCTGGCGTTGCAGTATCAGGCGCAGGCCAGGCTGCGACAGGAAAACCAGGCGTTGAAGGAGCAGCTTGCCGGGCAATCCGCCCTGATGGAGGAAAACCGGCGGCTTTCCAAGCGCGTGGAACAACTCCAGGGGCAGCCGCTGGCGGACAAGGATCAATTGGAGTTGCTGAGACTTCGCAGCGAGGTGACCCAACTTCGGAAACAAAATCAGGATCAACTAACGGCTCTCGCAGCCAAACCGGTTTCAACCAAAGCGCCCAAAAACGCGCGGAGCACGGAAGCGGACGCGAGGACTTTACAGATGCAATCGGAGTTAAAACGGGCGATGGATTCGCACCGGGCGGCGCATGAGGCCCAGGCAGCAGGAAATAATGGCGGCCCAGTGCAGAACGGCGCCATCACGGTAGTGTCTGACGAAACCGGGAACAAGCACCTGATGCAATTCAACGATGGGCAATGGCAGGAGATTGATCCGGGGGATAATTTCGCTCTTACGCCGGAGGGAGCGGTGTCATTCAGGGCTCCGGGAGCGTCAAAATTAGCCGGCAGCGACCAGACGCATTATTCCATCGCGACCAATAGTTCACCGGCTGAGGCTCAGTAGAGTTGGAGGACATCACAAAAGGAAACCAGGATAACGAAGAGCGATGGACTGACGGTCAAGCCAGCCCGTGATCAAATTGGCTTCCGCGCTCTTTCGTCGGGCCCATGCCCCGGGTGAGAAGGTTGATCGGCCATCCATTGGCTAAAAGCGCAGAAACGAATTCTGTGGCTGAGGCCAGGATTGATGAGTACCGCGCGATTCGATCACCACCAGCAGCAACGCAGCAGCGATCAGCAAGCCAGCGCCGGCGCGAATAACGGGTGTGCCCAGCCAAATCGCCAGGCCGCTCAGCACGGTCGGAGGCAGGAACCAGCCGGCGTGCGGCGCCATGAACGCAGCGCCAATTTCGAGGAGCACGATGGCCAGGACAAAACAATTGGTCGCCAAAGCAGCCCGCAGTTCTGGATGCCGGAGCGGCGAGCTGATCCGCGCTTCGCCCGCTGAATAGTGTTGTTCCGATCGGGAAGTGTCAGGTAGAGAGCAGGCCCCGGCTGCGGTCATTCGCGAGCCCAGGACGGGCAAAGCGATCACCTCCGAAGCGCACTCCGAATTTTCATCCCTGAAAGTGGAGGGGGAATTTGCATCCTGAAGCCGAAGCAACAGTGTCCGCATCTCGAACCTTGGCGGACGGGTGCCGTTGTCCAGCGTGACTGTGGAAACGAAGCTCACCGAGCCGCCCTGGCCCGCAGCAGCCGGGGTGAGCCGACTGCTGCGGGAATCATGGGTCGGGGCGTCGTAAATCAGCGACAGTCCAGCCGCATCCGGGAAAACCGGGTTCGAAATTCCAGGCGTATCGCTTGCCCTCTTCCAACAAAGCGCACGACCACCTTTTCGCGCCCGTATGAACATATCTCCGCCCTGAGCAATCCCAGTTTCTCTGTCCCGGTCGTTCATTCCGGATTTGGTCGGCTGGTCGGCGGCAAGCACCGGTGCCGGGCTGTCCGGCTTGCCGATGCTATTTGGTTCGGCAAAAGAGCGCTCAGCGCGGCAACCTCGACCTCCAAACCTTCTTCATCGAGGTTCAAAGAGCAGGCGTTTCATCGTCCGCCTGGCCGCGCTGAGACTCAGATGGTTTATCCCCACCCCCTAAATTCCCGATCCAACCGGCTGGCGCCACCCCTGAGCGGGCGGGCGTCGGGAGCCGAATTGGTGTGCAACCACGACGGCATGCGCCGGCCGGGAATCGGACTTCCCACGCCAAGCATGCGGGCATGATAATCGCCCAAGTATGTGTAGTTGCTGGTGTAGCTCCCCAACCATTTGAGGGGAGCGTTGAGTTGCGCTGGGTTCCTTTGTCTGCCGGTCGGGCTGAATATGTATAGTTTTCGCGCCATAAGTCAGACTGGTCACTTTGCGTTGATTTCATATTAGCAGCACCGATGCCAACCTGAAATCATTGGGGATTTCACGGGATTTGAAGTGTGGCCAGCCTGCGAATGAAGCATTTCCGCGCATCCTGCGTGCTCAGCGCGCTCCGGAGTCTGGAATCCACCCTTCGGGTATCAGGAGAGACGAGCAGGCAATGATTCTTAACGACTCCAAACGGTCGTTATTGCGGAAACCTTACCGGCTGAAGCGGGACTCCGAGCCTTGGGGCTTGGAGCGGCTGCCATGCCGCCCTGACGCAACCTCACTCGTGCACCTGAACCCTGAACAGATGGCCGCCTCGGCTGACGTTCGTGTTCGTGTAGCTCATGGGGCTGCCGGTGGCGAGAATCCAGTCCGTAACCGGCGTCCAAGTCGTCAGGTTGGTGCTTGTAAGAACTTCATACGCCCGCCCGGGGACAGCCGCCCATTGGAACTTCACGGCGCCGTTGGTCTGGATCGTTGTGGAAATAAAGCTGAGCTTCGAAGCCGCGTTGGTCGGGTTGGTGCCGGCAATGAACTCGGCATAATCCGTCATGCCATCGTGGTCGGTATCGGTGGTCTGCGTCCGGTTGGTGGACACGGAACCGAAATAGAATTGCTCCCACGCATCCGAGATGCCGTTGTTGTTGAGGTCGGCAAAGGTGTAATTGCCACGAAAGAGCACGGAATCGCCAATCGCGGCGGTGTTGGTTTGGTCCGGGGGTGCTTGATAGAAAGGCACACCGTCGTAATGGACCACGTATTGTCCCGGCGGCGCATTGCTGACGGTCAGACTCAACCCCTGCCCAGACTGGCTGACCGGCCCGGTAAGGGAAAATGTGCCTTGGGCAATGTTCTTGGAGACAGCTATGGTGATTTGCGAAGCTGAACCAGCGCCGGTTCCGGTGATGCCCACATCGTCCACCAGCCAGCCGTTGATCGTGGTGCCCAAGCTGGCGCCTTCATACCTCCAAATGAGTTGAACCACGCTGCCGACGAACGGAGTCAAATCCGCAGTTTCCTGTTCCCAGTCGGGTGAGGACATCGTGGATAAATCCAGCACCACCGGCAGGCTGTCCACCGGGGTGCTGCTATTGGTCATGACCAAGACTTCGCCTTCTTCGAACATGGAACTAAAATCAAAGCTATCCCAAAATGTCAGTGTTGCGGTTCCCAAACCAGATAGATCAATGGGCGGGCTGTATAACAAGCCGCCCGCAACAAGGCTCACGCTCTCGCCTTTGAGGTCCATCCCCCAGGCGTTGACACCCGAATGTGCGCTGACTTGCAGCGAGTTGTTCGGTGTTCCTAATTCCCAATTCACATCGGTTGCCCCCACGTCTGGATCTTCCGCCACTGTCCAACCGGGTGCGCCCGATTCCAAATTGTCGAACCACGGCGGTGAAGGAGCCTTCAGAGTGTGGAAGGTGTAAAGATTGTCGTGATTATCGTCCGTGGCGGTATTGCCGGCGTCGTCACGGCTCACCACCTCGTAGTAATAAGTGTGGTTGGCCAATAAGCCGCTGAATGAAACCGAATGATTCGTGGCCAGGATCGGCACGTAGGCTGTCCGGCCCAACAGTGGGGATTCGCCGAATTGCACCAGCGAATCGGCCGGTTTGGAAGTAATCCAACTGACGGTGGCATCACTATAATTCGCGACCGCGGTTACGTTGGCGATAACGGGCGGCACCGTGTCCACCAGGGCCGTCGCCGCAACATTGCTGCTTGAGGACGCGTCAAAATAAGTGGCCGTGATGGTCGCTCCGTTGGCAGCGCGCAGTTGGTTTGCGCCCGGCGGCGGGTTGGTTGCCACCAGCGTCAAATGGCCCCGGAACAAGCCGAGATGCGGTGTTTCCGAAAGTGTGACCGTCAACTTGTTGGTAACGGTGGTGCTCGCAAAGGTAACGTGTGTCTGGCCCGTTCCAGCCAGGTCGGAATCGCCCAGTTCGACCGTGACCTGGCTCGGCAAGGTGTAAACCGCGGAATCCAGCGCTACGCGCCCGACCCCATTCGCGCCGGGCACGAGGAAGTTCAGGACGTTCTGGAGGATGGCAGTTTCGTTATTAGGCGTCGAGCCGGCTTCAGGGATGGTGTCCAGCGGGAAGCCAAAGAAAACCACCCGGCCCGGACTGTCCTGACCCGGACGGGGATAGCCCACGCCACAGGGCCGTCCAGAGGTGGTTTCAAACAACAACGGCAGAGCATTGGTATTCGGTGTGAAGACATCGGAAAAGTCAGGGCCGAGAACGTCTCCATCGCCCAAGTCAATCGAAGGATATTGACTGTAATCCAAAGCGACATTGATGCCGGCGGTAATGGGCGTACCGTCTGCCCCTTGAATGGCTTCCACTCCGTGCTGTTCATCGCAATCTGAGCACGGAAAATACGGATTATCGTTTGCTTTAAAACCACCCACTTGCAGAACATTCTTCCTGAAAGGCACATTGCCGATCTGGCTGAGGATATTCATGGAGGCCATGAAGAACGCGCCGCCGCCATTCAAATAGTTCTGAATCATCGTCTGCTGCCCGGCGCTGAGGGTGTTGTTCGTTTCGCCGTACGTGCTGGGATCGGTTGGATCGACGCCGTAATTGATGCTGTCAGTCACGCGCCAGATGACGGCCTGATAAGGCTGCAAGTCGATCAACTGCGGCGAGCCTCGATCGGTTACTTTCCAGAAGCTCCAGGACAAACCAGTGGCCGCGAGCGCGTTGGTATAGGAACCATCCGGGATGGTGGGCGAAGAATCGTCCGGTTCGTACGCGTCCACCAACAGAACCACGGGAGTCCGCACGGCGACGAAACTGAAATCCGCGCCGGAATTGTTGTTGGTGCCGGAATTGCCCGCGGCGTCGGAGGAACTCACGTAGTAATGGTACGTCAACCCGGGGACCAGTCCGGTGAGCTTCACGACATGGTTGGTCGTGAGCGTCGCGTTGGTGACCACGAGATTAAAGGCGAGGTTCGTGCTGTAATGGACAATCGAGTTGCCGGGCTCCGTCGTTTGCCAGGTGATGGTCATCACCCCCAAATCCAGCGACGCGGCCACACCCGTCAATACTGGCGGGCTGACATCCGCCGCAGCGGTGACAACTCGCGAGGTGGAAGAGGCGTCCGTATAAAACGCCTGGATAAGATCGCCACTATGGATTTCCAGTTTCCCATCCACCGCCGCATTCCCAACCACCGTCGCCACTGATCCGGTGAACGCGCCGTAATTGCCCAGAGCGTGGAGAATATAGTTCTCTCCGGCTGATTCCGTGGTGCTCTTCAAAAGCACGGTTACGGTGTTGCTGGCGGCCCGCGCGGCATCGAGCACTTCAATTTTAATCACTCCGGGCGCAGTGTAAGCAGTGCGGTCCAGCAAGATGGCGCCCGTGCCCGCCGGCGTCAGATCGCCCGAAACAACCAGCGCAAAGTCCTGATCGATGGCCTGCGTATCGAGGCGGGCGTCCAGAACGAGATTGCGAGCGCGCACGCGCACCTGGTAATCACCCGGCAACGGTTGAGAGAGATGCACACCTTCCACGTTGTTGAGGTTGTCCGGCGCGGGCGGATTGGCTTCCGAATCCTCGCCATCAAATTGATTGCCCAGGTACAATGTGCCGTCCGGGCCAACTACTTCCAGGTCGAGATCGTTCACCAGCGCCGGGAGCGCCCCCGGGAAACCCGGCACGTCAGTGTAGGCCAGCGTGATCTTGAGCGGCTGGTTCGCGTCCTGCACGAAAACGTGCTGCGTATAGACTTGGGTGTTGGTCAACAACACCGTCTGGTCCAGATATTGATAGGCCCGCGGGGAGCCGATGATGTTCGCGAGATTGATGCGGCCCCAGCCTTCGTCGTTGTTCGGAACCGGCCCCGGCCCCCCGTTGTTCACGTCCAATTCATCAGCGGAATTGATCAAAGCGGCCTTCACCAGCGCGGGCGACGGCACCGCGTTGGTGTGCTGGCTCTTGTAATACTGCACGAACACCGCGGCCGCTCCCGAGGCATGCGGTCCCGCCTGGCTCGTTCCGCCCATGTAAATGTAATAGTTGTCGATGGGCAGCCACGCGAATTGGGACGAGGCGGAAGAAGAAAGCAACGAAGCGATCCAGGTGCCCGGCGCAACCAAGTCCGGCTTGATGCGTCCATCCTCGCACGGACCACGGCTCGAAAAGTCCGCCATGGTGTCGGGACCGTCACCGTAAAGTCCGAACTGGGCGCCAATGTCGCTGTTGTTCTCGGACGCACCTGTGGCGATGACGTTCTTGCCGGTTGCCGGACTGTCGAGGGTTTGCGTGTCCGGACCGGCATTGCCAGCGGAGAATTCCAAAATATACGGTTGATCGCCTGGAGCCGAAGAGTCGGCATCGCGCACCAACTCATCGAAAGCCGCCGCATCGATATCGTAAGCCCCCTGCACGTCGGTTCCCCAGCTATTCGAGCCGATTTTCGCGCCGTGTTGCACGGCATCGCGGGCAAGCTGGGCGTCGCTCGGGAAAGGCTCGGCTTCATTTCCGGCGGCATCGAAGATGCGCTGAGCCATCAGCGTGGCCCCGGACGCGACCCCTAATCCGTAAAGCGCACCGCTGGAATCCACTTCACCTGTGGCAGCATCGCCCGCCACAATGCCGGCGACATGCGTGCCGTGGCTGTGTTCATCGGCGGCGCTCGTGATATTCGTCCCGTAATAGATGAGCGCCCCCACCCTGCCGCGAATATCGGGGTGCATGTTGTTGGTGTTTCCCGAATCCAGCCCGGTATCGGCGATGGCCACCACGACATTGGTCCCGTTGAAGCCAAGTTGTTGTGTCAGCGTGGGTGTTCCGAACCGGCCGTCGTCACCGCCCACAATCTTGGAGGCGACCTCATCCACCAATCGATGCGGACGCGCGCGCTCAATCCAAAGCACGCCGTCGTGTTTGGCCAGCGCGTTCAATTGGGCCGCCGAAACCGTGCCGCGCAACACGACGCCCTGCCGTAAACGGCTTTCATTATGCGTACGCGTCAGAAGGTTGTGCACTTCGCCGATTTCCTTTTCGCTGGCGGTAGGCGACAACAAAATGTTCACGGGCACGCTGCCGCTGGCGTTTGTTTGCACCATCGCGCTCACCGCCGCCACCAGTTCCGGATGAACTTTATGGTCCGGCCGGTATGCCCCGACGAACCGGATGTAGCTCAACGCCTGCACGGTTTGCGGCGATACATTTTTGAAGCGGGCAATGAAGGCATCGTCCGGCACGTAGCGCAGCAACTCCACGCCGAGCGAGCGCAAATCCGCCTGCCACGCCGGTTCGATGTGTCCTTCAAACTGGACCAGGAACAGCCCGGAAGCCGGCGCTTGGGATTGCGCGTGTGCTCGTGAGGTTTGGGCTGGCGGAGTGTCTATGGTCTCGTTTCGCAGGTGAATGTGTTTGGTTTGTCCGAAGGCACTGGAACAGGAAAAAGCGAGGCAAACAGCAACGGAAGCGCACAAGGCGCGGGCCAAACAACCGGATTTCACGCTGGAATTATAGCCCGGCGAACGCGATTGAACAAGCGCGAATGCGTGTGCGCTGATAGCGCTTCAGTTATGGGGCGGAGCGCGCTGCCAGTAGTGCTTCAGCCAATAGGAGTGCGCCCGTCCTCGGGCGCACTCCAGCACAGCCAATTTCCATTCGACGCTTAGCCGGGAGTACGCAGTCGGCAACCACGAATGGACACGAATTAAACGGGCAGTGCCGGCCATGGGTCAGATTGGAATCACGCCGCAATTCAGTGAAGGTTGTGCTGGCCGCCAAAGGTCTGCATTCGCCGCTCTTCTATTGGTGTTTATTCGTGTCTATTCGTGGTTCAACCGCAATGTTCCGGCTTAGGCGTTGTTATGCGCGGGTGATGCCTCACAGATTTCCAAATCGGCGGGCATGCAGCAGAGAGATCGCTAACATGACTCCTTCACCGTCTCACGGGCTCACCCGCCGGCGCTTTTTCCTGCGCTATCCCTTCCAGGAAGTAATAAGGCGCCATGTGCGGGCGCATTTTGGACCGTTTGACGCCTTCCTTGGGCCAGGTGTATTGGCAGGCCTGGCAGTAAAACTCCTTCTCCACCAGGCCAAGCGCAGAAAGCAGGCCGACGAGGTTTGGCAGAAAGAATTTGCGGGTGAATTGAGGATATTCGATCCGCGACGATCCGCATTCCGGACAGCGGACGGCATCGCGCAATACGCCGTCGGTTTCGTCCCAAACGCGCACGAGCCGCAGGGCAGCTTCGTAGTCGCACACCGGCACCTTGAGTTTAACTCCGGCCAACGGCCGGGCCACGAACCAGAGCCGTTCCATGGCCGACTCATCCTGGATTTCAACGGGAATATGGGAATTCTCCAAACGACGTTTCAGTGGCTCCGCTTTGGCAGGGTCATGGAAAGTAGCCAGCGTTATGCTATCCATAAGTAAAGAATAACCCACGAGCCACGGAATGCAAATACGGCATTACCACCAATCCTTGATGAACGCACCTTGGCGCCGCCGCCATTTTCTCCCTCTCCCGCTCCGGCCTGCCCCCGAATTTCGCTACTGGCTGGAAGCCTGGGGACGGGGAATCTTAATCTCCGCCCCGGTCGGCAGTTTTCCAAAATCCAACGTGGGATTCGCGGCGCGGATGGCGTCGGCTGAGACGCCAAAGCTGTTCGCCATGCCATCCACCGTTTCGCCCGGCACGAAGTTGTGCACCGGCAGCGGCGCGGGTGGCGGCGGGGTCGTTGGCGGAGGCGTCAGGCCAAGCATTTGATCGCGGGCGGATTTCTGTTGGGCCTGCACGAGTTTGAGTTCTTCGGTCTTCTCCTCCGGCGTCAGGTCGGGGTCGTTGCGAATGCGATCGACTTCCTGCGCCACGGCCTGATTAAGCGCATACAAGTGCGTAAACGTGTCTGGTGACGCTCCCGACTGTTGCACGGCCAGGGCGGCGTCGCGATAGGCCGGGTCCACGGTCATGCGATACTGCTGATACCGGTCGGGGCCGAGCGCGTTTTTGAGGGCTTCCTCGCGTTGCTTTTGCAGGTTCGCGCGCGCCTCGTCCATGGTTGGAGCATCGCCGGAATAGTTCAGCGCCATCTGCGAGTCGATGGGATCCACGGCGCGGAACACCTTGCGAAATTCATCCGGCGTCACTTCGAACCCGCGAAAGGCTTTGCGGAGAGCCCCGGCGTTGGAGGAATAGCGCAGCAAGTATTCTTCAAGCTGCGTCGAATTCAGCACCTTGGACAATTCGTTCCGGGCTTCGAGCCGCAACCGCGCCAATTCGGCCGGGTCGGGACTTTTGCCATCCTTGGCCAGGGCCTGCAAATACGCCAGCGTCCGTTGTTGCGAACGCGTGCTGATGTCCTGCACCGCTTGCTTGGTTTCGGGCGGTAGTTCCCCCAGTATCGGGCCGTTCAGAACGATGCCCGGGCGCGGAGGCATCATCGCTGGACTTACCTCCCAATCCGGTCCCAGCAAGGTTGCGAGCAAAGCGCGCCGCTCCTGTTCGAGCGCCTGTGCCTTCGCGTTGGCGGCCTGTTCCAGACTCGCGTCGGGGTCCGTGCGCCACCATTGCTGGTCCGCGGTGACAATTTCCGTCAACCGCTTTCGCGCATAGAGTTGATTGACGTCGGCAATGATGATGTCGCGGATGGTTTGTTCCGGGCAGCCGATTTCCCGCAAGTTCCGCATGTAACTGGGATAGTCCGTCGCCTCAACTTCCTGCCAGGAGAAGAACTGCCTGCGCGCGACGACGCGGGGCCGTTCCGAGCCAGCGCTGGCTTGCGCGGCGACCGCCGCTTCGGGAACCGCCCCCGGGGAATGATGCCGGAGGGCGAAAATCAGCCCCATGGCAAGGGCCGCGTCCAACACCGCTAACACGATCAGAAGTGCACGCTGGCGCATCAATTGTCTTTTAGCCTTAATCCCGCGGTTGGGCAAACGCAAAATGGCGTCGCGGCAATGGAGCAGACTAGGCACATGGTGCGCATTGACGAACCGCCCTCAAAGCCGAGGCATTAACCGTCGCAAAATTGTGTTGACCCTTGCGGGTTGAAGCCAAATCGTATCGCCTCTGATGAAACAAAAAGCTTATGCCCGCGCCGGGGTGGATATTGATCTGGGCAACCGCGTGAAAGCCACGCTGCCGCGACTGCTGGCCTCGACATATCGGCCGGAAGTCCTGGGCAAGGTGGGCGGCTTTGGCGGCCTTTTCGCGCTGGACGTGCGCAAATATCGCCAGCCCGTCCTGGTTTCCAGCACCGATGGCGTGGGCACGAAACTCAAGCTGGCGTTCGCCATGGATAAGCATGACACCATCGGCGAGGACCTGGTCAACCATTGCGTCGATGACATTGCGGTGCTGGGCGCTGAACCCCTCTTCTTTCTGGATTACATTGGCACGGGCAAGCTCAAGCCGCACGTTTTCACTCAATTGATCGCCGGGTTCGCGCGCGGTTGCGCGAACAATCGTTGCGCCCTTATCGGTGGCGAAACCGCGCAGATGCCGGGATTTTATCAGCCGGGCGAATACGATGTCAGCGGAACCATTGTGGGCGTGGTGGAGAAATCGAAAATCATCGACGGCAAAACCATACGCCCCGGGGATGCGGTCATTGGGCTGGCTTCGAGCGGTTTGCACACCAACGGTTATTCATTGGCGCGAAAGATTTTCTTCGACCAAATGAAGCTAAAGCCCAAGAGCCGTCTGGCTGGTTTGAAAGGCAGCATTGGCGAGGAGTTGCTCAAAGTCCACGTCAGCTACGGTCCGCTGGTGCAAAAGCTTTTGAAGAAATTCGAGCCACGCTCCGCAGGCTCACGTTCCCGTGTGATCAAGGGTCTCGCACACATCACTGGCGGCGGATTCGTCGATAACATCCCACGCGTGCTGCCGAAGAATTGTGACGTGGTCATTCGCAAAGGAACGTGGGACATGCCGCCGATCTTCCAAATCATCCAGGCCAAAGGCGGCGTGCCCGCGGACGAGTTGTATCAGGTATTTAACATGGGAATCGGAATGACACTGATCGTTGCGGCAGAGAAAGCGGATGAAGTTCTGCGCGTCATCGGGGCTCAGAATCAGAAGGCTTGGGTAATCGGAGAAGTGTTGCGCGGAAAGGGCATTGTTCGGCTGGAAGGATGAGCGGCGCGCGCGTGCCACGGATGGGGAAGAATTCTCCACAGAAGCAAACAAAGCCAGCAAAGCGGGAATTCAACCTTTGTTTCCTTCGTTGCCTTGATGTTTAAGACCCCGCCCGGTTTCCAATTCCGCACTTGGTCCCCGCAGATTCGGCCTCCTTCGCGGGAAACGCCATGGAGACCACGGGCTCGCCCTCGAAGCTTCCGAGCGTAGGAGTAGGCTTGATCCTGGCGCTGGCGGCGATATTATTCCCAGCCAGACCGGTCAGAAATCGTTCCGGTTTTCGTTTGGGTAATTATTTCGCGATTCTAATATCGAACTAACTATGGTATACTAGTTGTTGGACTTCCACATGAGCACGTCACTGCCATTGAGAATTAATCGATTCATAGTTGTCGCGGTTTGCGCAACGCTCGCAATGGTTGGTTTGTTCTTTATCGTGTTTTTTGTATTTTCTGATACAACCCCGCCAACACCTTTTGAATATTGTTGCACGATAGTTTGGGCCGTGGCTTCGTGGCCTCTTTCTGCTGTCTGGTCCGTGTTACAAGAAGATCCGCCGTTGGTTGTCATTATTCCTTTATGGATTGCGTCGGGATTATTCTGGGCATTTATTGTCGAATTGCTGTTGACAGTTAAGAGGTGGGTGTGGCCTGACACCGCGCCGGAGCCAACCACCGTTGACGCTTGCCGTTCCGCTGTCGCGAGTCGGCGGTGGCTCGGCTTTTTCGTTAGCCGCCAAGACCTATGAAGGCATTTCTTAGAGTCATCTTGTTCGCCGTGTGTGTTTTCGGCGGAGCGGCCTTCGCTGCATTCATTACCGTAGGTGCTTGGCATATTCAGATTGAGCCGAGAGCGTTTCAGTGCTGGGACAGTGTTGGCATTTTTGATACTTATTGGGAGGGCATAGACGAGCACAGAGGAGCGGGCGATAAGATTTCGCCAGGCTGGACGTGGGATGAGATTAAGATAGCGAGAGAGATTTACATCGGAGCGTTTTTTTCGATTTGGGCTGCGAGTGCTTTGATTCCATTCGGATTGATTCTGGGACGACCCGAGCGGTCTAACACAGCGTTGCAGCCAACGCCGGGGAGCGCTTTCAGTTCCGTTTCGCGATCCACGCTGGTTGGTCCCGCGCGCCTGAGCTCCGGACGTTAACCAAAAATGGCCACGAAACTGCCAACTCCCGTTCCGCAGATTCCGGTTAGCGATCTTGAGCGTGCAATTTCGTTCTATCAGTCGCGATTGGGTTTCGCACTCGATTGGAAGCATGAAGACGGAATTGCCGGCGTCTCACGTGAAGAAGCGCGATTGTTTCTCGACCGGGTCACCGAGGGTCCGCTCAATCCGGTCCGCGTCTGGCTTAATCTCCAGTCAGTGTCTGAAGTCGATGCCCTCCACCGCGAGTGGGAAAAGGCAGGCGTGCCCATTTCTTCTGCGCCCGAGCAAAAACCGTGGGGGCTTTATGAGTTCATCGCCGAGGACTGCGACGGGAACTCCTACAGGGTATTCTATGACACCGAGACGCCCAAGAAGCAAAAAAGCGGCTGACAAAATCACTGGAGCGAATGCGGGCGGGCCGGCATGAAAGCACCAGTCGCGATTTTGGTTTCATCGATGTTGGCCATTTGCGGATGTGCCGTTCCAGGTTCGGCGATACGTGGCGTTTGGGTTGTGACGGACGTTCGGTTCGCAGGTGTTTCTGCAATGTCAGAAGCGGATGCAAGGAAGTGGATTGGGCGGTCCGTGAGCATCGGAGATGTTTCATCGTCGCTTGAAGGCGAGCGACTCACAGGTTGTCGTGTGACCGAAAAAGAATTTGAGGCCAGGAAGTTTTTCGAAGAGGGTTTCAAGATTGAACCGTCTGAATTGGGTTTACCCGATGCCAAAGTCCGCGTTTTCGAGGTTGAACATGCTGACGGCCTGTCGTGGGATGCACCCGGCTCGACAATCATGGTGGGCAAGAAACTCGTGCTTACATGCTGGGACGGCGTTTACTTCGTACTGCAAAAGAACGAAGCCAACAAACCGCCGCCATCATCGCCGCGTTAACCCGAACCTGCGCCGCTTCTCCCAGGTGGTCACATTTTGGACCTTCAGCTCTTCGGACGGCGGGAAATGAACGAAGTGCGAATTGGTGAATCAAGATATACGGCCTCTTTCCTGAACTGGAAAATCGCTTGCCACACACCTGCCGCATTTCCTACATTCGACGCGCAGAAAACAACAAAACCTAAGTTCAATTATGGCACGTCCTGTCACTTTGTTTACCGGCCAGTGGGCCGATCTCCCCTTCGACACCATCGCACAAAAAGCCAGGGCTTTTGGTTATGACGGGGTGGAGCTGGCGTGTTGGGGTGATCACTTCGATGTGGCCAAGGCGCAGGACAAAAAATATTGCGATGATCGCCACGCCATTCTCGCGAAGCACGGGTTGAAGACTTGGGCGATCTCGACGCACCTGGTCGGACAGGCGGTTTGCGACAACATCGACGAGCGGCACAAGTCCATTCTGCCGCCGCACGTGTGGGGCAACGGCAAGCCGGAGGACGTCCGCAAGCGCGCCGCCGAGGAGGTCATGAAAACGGCGCACGCAGCCAAAAACCTGGGCGTGAAGGTGGTGAACGGTTTCACGGGCTCCAAGATTTGGAGCCTGCTCTACAGCTTCCCACCGGTCAGTGACGCGCAGATCGAGGACGGTTTCGCCGATTTTGCGCAGCGTTGGAATCCCATTCTGGATGAGTTCAAGAAATGCAAGGTGAACTTCGCCCTGGAAGTGCATCCGACGGAAATTGCCTTTGACATCGCGAGCGCCGAGCGCGCGCTTGCCGCAATTGGCCGCCGTCCCGAATTCGGTTTCAATTACGACCCTTCGCACCTGGGTTACCAGGGCGTCGATTACGTCGGCTTCATCCGCAAATTCGGCGATCGCGTGTATCATGTGCACATGAAGGATGTGTATTGGTCGGACAAGCCCACGGAGGCGGGCGTGTTTGGCGGGCATACCAAGTTCGGCGATGCGCGCCGTTTCTGGGAATTCCGATCGCTCGGTCGCGGCACGGTGAATTTCGAGCGGATCATCCGCGCGTTGAACGAAGTCAACTATCAAGGCCCGCTATCCGTCGAATGGGAAGACATCGGGATGGATCGCGAGCACGGCGCGACGGAGGCGGCCGCGTTTGTGCGCCGCGTCGATTTTGCGCCCAGCAAGGTCGCGTTCGATGCGGCCTTCGATAAGAAGGCGCAAGCGAAACAAAAGTGATTGGAAATCCGACGGCTCGAAATCCGAAAAGAAACAACTGCCGTGTCCAAGGGGAGAGCAGCCCCGCAGATTCGGAGACGATCATCCGCCTTTCCCGCTGCATGAAAGCCTGCGTCGCTGGCTGGTTAATCGGCTTATCGCTGGGGTTATGTGTCTTCGTGGGCCCGGCTGCCCGGGCGCAAACGAAGGCCGTCCCGGAGGATGCGCAACTCGCCGCCGAGGAGAAGGAAGCCTGCACCCGCAATCTGAAGCTCATCTACGACGCCATCCAAGCCTACAAGCTCGACCATAAGGACTTGCCCAACTGGTTGTCCGATCTTGTTCCGCAATACATCGGTGATGCGAGCATCCTCATCTGCCCCCTGTGCAAACGCACCGGCCTGATTGAGCCCTCCGTTCTGGCTGACCCAAACATCCCGTGTTCCTACCTGTTCGAGTTTTGCCCGGTGCCACTCGGGAAGAATGATTTACCCGACGGCCAGATCAAAACCCGGCGCGAATGGAAGCGCCGGCAGATGGGCCTGGTTGGTTCCATCGTGCCAATCGTTCGTTGCCGTCATCATGCCCAGGTTTTGAATCTGGCGTTCGATGGGCGCATCTATGACAGCCCCTCTTCCTGGGAGGATATTTTGACCAACCAGGTAAACATTAGCGACCTCAAACCAGCGCGGCTCTTCGCGGGCGAGCCAACGCCGAGCCCTTCCGCGAAAACGACTGCGCCCAGCTATCCGCCGCGCGATCCACAAACCAAACCCAACCTCATCGACCTTTCCACTTATTACAACGCGTCGCTCACGGAATCGTGGCATGGGAATGTCAAAAACGATCTGGCTTCGCTGCCCACGGGGGTGCAGGTTCTCGGGGGAACTGAATACGACGTGCGCGGGATAATTCAGTTGGCCGGCAAGTCTCCTTTCTCAAAACACTTCCCCGCGCGGGTCAACGGAATCAAAGTCCAGCAGAAGTGCTCCCGACTTCACTTCCTTCATGCCGCTGGATTTGGCGCGACCGCCGGCGAAGGTGAGCGCGTGGGTGGTTACATTATTCATTTTGCCACCAACCAGATGCAGTTGGAAATCCCCATCACGTTCGGGCGGGACGTTCGCGACTGGCACACCATGGCTGGCGAAAAGCCATCGGCTGATTTAAACGTAGCCTGGACCGGCACCAACGCGGTCAGCGCCGCCGCCCATAATTCCATCCGGCTCTTTAGCACAACGTGGGTCAACCTTGTTCCCGGTGTGGAAGTCGAAAGCATCGATTTTGTTTCGGCCACGAACTCGGCGGCGCCCTTCCTCATCGCCATCACCGCCGATTAAGGCTGGCTGCTGTGAAAAGCAACGCCGAACTCGAAGCCGTTCTCTCGAAAAGCCGATCAGCGAATAAGGGTAACGTTGAGCCCTAGCGCTTTGGCCGCTTTGTACTGTTGGACATCGCAAGTAATGAACGGAAGATCGTCCCTCTGGGCAGCAACAACGTGGCAGAGGTCCCAAAATCCGCATTGAATTTTTGGCTTGTGCCGCTGACTAATGTCCTCGCAGTGCTCGAACAAGCTGGAAAAATCCAGCCGCATCCATTCGAAAAGTCGCATCCCTTCAAAGGCCCGAAACGCATTCCAAGCCAGAGCAGCGTGCTGATGAGTCAGCCTGCGAAGGTAATGCCTCGACTCAAGTTGCAGGATGCGATTGTAAGCAGGCACGACGCTGGCCACTTGCTTCTCGCGCCACGTCATGACTGGTCGGCAGTGCGGGTTGTTGGGATCAAACCAGGCCACGAAAGCGCTGGTGTCCAAGTAGAAGGTCATCGGCGGAACCGCGAACGATCCTCAAGAATCAGGTTTTTGCCGCCGCGCACTTTTTGCGCCGCCGCTTGCCGCACCGGAGCCAGGATTTCATCCAAAGTCATCTTTCGTTCGGGCGGGCGCGGGATGATGTCAGCAATTAATTTATCTCCCTTTCGCAATGCGAGACGTTCCCCGGCCAAAATTCGTTTGGTCGTCGTTCCCGATCGCAGCTCCCGAATCGTTATCGTGTCGCTCTTGTTGCTCATCGTACCCAATGTGACACAGAGAGCGTGACACAGCAACCGTTTATTTCCGGCGTGTGGCGGAAAAAATCAATTGTGAGAAGCCCCGCTGAGCATCCTCGCAGCACTTACAAGCCTGCTTGCATTCGCACCCGCCCCGTCCTAACTTGTCGCCGTGATTGCCCGGAGACTGATGGTTCCATCGGTGCTGCTTTTGATTGCCGTCCTGCTGGTGTCCGCGTACGGGCAGTACGGCGGCGGCCGGTTCCGCAGGGGTTATGGGTTCCGCGGTTCGGAGCACAATCAGGAGCAGGAGGAAATGGAGCAGGCAATCAAGCCGGGGTTCCGCGAGGATACGTTCACGTTCGCGCGGCTCAAGTTCGATGCCGACACCGGTTACGGACTCGGCAACGGCCGATTGTGGGATGATGACACTCCCGAAGCAGATCTGACCCTGACTTATCGTTTGTTCCAGACGACGTGCCTCAAGGTGCGGCCCGGGTTGAACTTCATCGACATCACCGCGAAGGACATCGAAAACTATCCTTTTGTTTACACCGCTGCTTCAGGACGAATGGTCTTGAGTGACGATGAGGTCACCACGTTGCGGCGCTATTTGCTCAACGGTGGTTTCCTGATGGCGGATGATTTTTGGGGCGATGATCAATGGCATCACTTCTACGATCAGATGAAGCGGGTCTTTCCTGATCGCGAACCCGTCCTGTTGACGCTGGACCACCGCATTTTCCACGAAGTGTTCGATTTCAATAAGCTGCCGCAGATACCGAGCGTCGGCGCATTTTTCAACTACGGGGTTTCCTATGATCCGGGACCGTCCTATGTGGAGAAGGGCCATGATCCTCTGTATTACGCCATCTACGATGACAAACAGCGGATGATGATGCTCATCTGCCTGAACAACCATTTTGGCGACGGCTGGGAGCACGAGTCCGAAGATCAGACTTACTTCGACAGGTTCTCCGAGCCGATGGGCTATCCGATGTTTATCAACATCCTCTTCTACGCCACGACACATTAATGCGCGAGCGCAGGAACGGGCGGCGCAATGTCGTATGGAGTCCCGGCTTCAGCCGGCGGGGCTGTCGTGCGGTCAAACGTATTGAAGCTTTCAAAAATCATTTTGTCTGCGTGTCCCTTGCCACGCAAAGGCGGGACTCCATACGATGATGCACCCTTAATTCGCGGGCGCGCCGTGGCTGGCTTTGGCCTGAATGTTCGTTGCACTCGGCGGCGGGAAACCGAGGAATGCATTGGCCGGTAAGAGGCTGGCCCCGGGTTTGCCTTTGGGATACACCGTGACCAAAGCGAACATCCCATTGTTCATGTGTTCGTCCACATGACAATGAAACAGCCAATGGCCGGGATTGTCCGACACCATATCAGCGACCTTCATCGATCCCGGCAGCAGTTCGACCGTATCGGTTCGCCGCACTCCCTCGTCAAGCACCCGCAAGCCATGCCAGTGAGGCGTGTGCAAATCGCTTTCCGAACCCAGGCCGAAGAGATACCAACGCACGCGCTCGCCTTCGTTCATTTCCAAACCAGGCAGGTTGCCATAAATGAAGCCGTTGATGGCGTGGCGCTCGCCTTCTTCCTTGAGTTCAGCCGCCGAAAGTTTTTTGCCGCCCGGCGTTGCCATGCTGCTGATTAAATTGCTGATCGACTGGCCGCCACCGGCTGCTTCCAAGCGTTCCTTCGCTTCCGGGTCCGTTTGACTTTCGTTGAAAATCATGAACAGTGCGGGCATCTCCCGGTCCACGTCGTTGGGTGTGCCATCAGGCCTGGCCCGCTTGGAGTCGGTGACGATGATGCAGCCCGCCAAACCGAGATTGATCTCCCCTTCCCCCGCGACGTGGCTATGGTAAAGCCAGCCCTTGGAACTGGGCTCGCTGGGCAGCGGACCAGACTCCTCGTCGAGATACCACACATAGTCGAATCGCCCATTTGGCCCGATGGCCGCTCCCAGGCCTTGCGTCGGACGATCATCGTTGGCCCGGGATTGAAGCAATTTCAACTGGTTGTTGTTGCCGTGATAACTGCCCTCGCTGTCCTTGTCGTATTTGACGCCGTGCGGGTGCATGGAAAGCGGCAGCGCCGTGCGATTCAAAAACGTGATCTCCAAATATTCTCCCACGACGCCCCGCAACACCGGACCGAGAATGCCCAGGCGCGGAGGCTGCGGCACGCGCTGTGTAAACGTCGCGTCCGTGTATTGGAAATACCGCGCCTTGCGGACCATATGCCACGCGACAACGTCCGGCAACGGAGTCATGCCGCAGACCGGATCGGAGCCGATGGGCATGAAGTCCCATTGGACCGGTTCGGCGGCAATGTAGTAATGGCGGATTCTGGCCGGGTCGGGAGTTTGCCCGAAATATTTGCCGCCCACTTCGCCCATGCTGGCCGTGACCGTGGGTTTGATGTCATAGGCCGGCAAGGTTTGTCCGCGAACTTCCAAGGCGCCCAACAGCACGGTGAGCAAACCGAACATCCGCAGCGCCGATAATGCGCGCCCCCCGAGTCCCGAAGTATTCGAATGAAAATGAGCAGACACTTGCGTTTTAGTGGACTGCATGAGCGGCGAGGAGGTCAAGCGCCAAAGACCCATCTTCGTTGAATACCTTGTCGAACTCGGTGGAGAAGCCTCGCTTATCTCAGTTTTGATTTTGCGATGGCAACGGCATAAACATGCTGCGCGCCAAAAAAGTTTGCTTTGAAAATCACCCATTTCTTGTCCGGCGTGATCATGGTGTTCGGTCAGGCTTTCACGGTCTGATGTTTGCTCACGTAAGCCGGGTCAATGTCCACGCCCAAACCCGGGCCGGTTGGAACTTTCATTTTTCCATCCACCACCTTGAGCGGCGAGGTTTTACATTCAAACTGAACGCTCGTTTTGAGGCCTTTGAATTCGTGATGCGGCATTGGGTTGGGCAGAATGGAGACAAAGTGCATCATGTAAAGAAACCCGAGCCCTCCGCCGGACATGTGCGGGGTGCAACTCTTTCCAAAAGCAGCGGCCATGCGCGCCACTTTCAGGGAACGAATCATCCCACCGAAATAATAGTTGTCCGGCTGGACAATTTCCACCGCGTCGTTGGCGATGAGCCGGCGAAAACCGTGCAAGCTGTATTCCTGCTCGCCGAGGGCAATCGGCAGGGAAAGCCCTTCGGCGACCTGCCGGGTTTCCTCATGCCAGTCGAACATCACCGGCTCCTCAAAAAAACCATACTTGTATTCTTCGAGCAACTTGCCCACGCGAATCGCTTCCTCGACCGAATAGAATCCATTTGCGTCCGCAAACAGCGCCATTTGATCACCAAACGTTTTTCGGACGAGCGGAATCATCTTTTCGGTCCGTCCCGGCGGGCCGACGGCATTAATGTCGGTGGTCATGAACATGAGACCGCCGATTTTGATTTTAAGAGCGCGGGCATTGTATTCGGCGACGTCACGCTTGATCAGGTCCAGGGATTCTTCGACTGGTTTCTCGCGGTACTCGGTGGCCTGATAAACCACGACCTCGGGGTGCTGGATCTCTCCCATCAACTGGCCGATGGACTTCCCGGCGATGCGCCCGAGCATATCGAGGATGGCAAACTCGATGGTCGCCAGCGGCGTGCCAAGGGAGATGCCGTTGTATCTGAAATTAAAGCCGTAGATAAAAACCTTTTCCAAAAGCAGATCGAGGTCCCGCGCATCTTTGCCGAGGAAAAACGGTTGCAAATTATGGCTGAAGATCGGATAAAGCGCATTCAGCCCGCTGTGCCCAACCGAAATGCCTTCGGCACCGTCGCGTGAACGCACCCGGCAAAGGAAATTGTCCTGATACCGCAGCAACTCAAGCGTCTCGATAATCACCGGCGTGGTGAACAACTCACGTTTCAACACGGGTTGCTTAAGAATCTCGTCGAGCCTGGCATAACGTGGATTCGGGCTCTTTGGCCCCCGTCTCGACCCGTCCGTGCCCAGACCGGAAAGAGGCAGAGCAGCCGCCAGACTGCCGAAAAGATTAGCTTTAACGAATTGACGCCGATTGGCCTTCATAGGATGGCCTTCGATCAGACCACAGGCTCAAGTGCATTTCAAGGATTCATTGCACGTGAAATATGCCCGGACGACAGGAAAGGGAAAGTTTTACACCAAGAACACAAAGGAAACAAAGAATTCTGTTTCAGCATGGCACGCTGAAAATTGTTGGCCGCCCGGTTCTCGCGCCCCAATGTCGTACGTGGAGGACGACTGTGCTTCTTTCATTCAAACTTTGTTGCCTTTGTTGCCTTCTGTTCATTCCCTCCGGCTTCCCAGTTGACTCCGGGCAGGATCATGCGCACTACTCCGTCGGTGAGTTTCAATTCGTGGAAGTTGATGATCAGGCCAAGCGGAACATCCAGTAGCTTCATGTAGCTCAGGAGTTGAGCTTTATGAATCGGCAGAATCTCCCGAACGCATTTGAGTTCCAACAGCAGACAGCCCTCGACGAGAACGTCGAACCGTAATGGTTCCTCAAATACCAGGCCTTTGTATTCGACTTTGATGAGGCGTTGATTGACGGAAGTGATTTTCCGCAATTCCAGTTCGCGCATCAAACAGCGTTCATAGATGCTTTCAATCAACCCCGGTCCCTTGAGCCGATGGACCTCAATGGCCGCGCCGATCACCAGCCGGCTCAAGTCATGGGCTTTCTGGAAGAGCGGATGCATGGATGCTTTTACACCAAGGAAACAAAGGGATTTGTTTTGGGCCCGGCATGTCGCGCGAAAGCACTCGATGTTTATGGCTGAAATTTGTAGTTGCCATCACAGGATTATGAAGGAACGACTTCAATCCAATCAAAATTTCCATCTCAACTCAATGTTGAACAACTGATTTAAGGACGCCCATAGTCCAAAGAGTTTTCAGTTCGCGCCTAAAGAGCTTCTGAACAAATTCTCTGTGCTCTTTGTCGGCTGGACTCAATATGATGCCTCTCATCTGTCTTCATATTCGGACGCTTAAAATAACGATCATCCGCGCCTTTATTCTGGCTAACTGAACATCGATGCCCCTTTTATTACAAGTCCTATTTACAAATGAAAACACTGCACCACCAGGACCAGTTCCTTTTCAGGTTATCACCGGGAACCAACCGCGTCCTGGTACTTCGACTAGTTGGAAAGTGTCCGCGACGCCGTCCCGCCATTTGCCGCACTGTGTCCCGAACCGGCCGACGCCAGCACTTCACGGGATGGCTGGCCGGGTCGTGTAACCCGCAGGAGCAGCTCGTTGAGTCGCTGCAGGTGCGGTGGCTTGCCTACCACGGCATCGACTTCAGGCGCGGTTTCGCCATCGGCTTTCATCATCGCGCCCCAACCGGTCATCATGATGATGGGTGTGCGGGGAGATTCGGCCTTGATGATCCGTGCCAGTTGGTGTCCATCCATCTTTGGCATCCCAAGGTCGGTAATGACGACTTCAAAGGGCTCGTTTTTTTGCCTTGCGCCACGGAATAATTCCATTCCCTGCTCGCCGCTCGAGGCCGTGATCACGCGGTGCTTGAAGTCGCTCAGGCAATCCTGGAGGAGCTGACGGATTGACTCATCGTCGTCAATGCAAAGAACGCGCAAGGCACGCGCCGGATTATCCTGCGGTGAGTTGTCGCGAACGGCTTGCAGCGCTTTTTCCTGCATGGGAAAGGTGAGGCGAATGCAAGTGCCGCGCCCAGGCGAACTGTCGATTTCAATGTGCCCTTCGTGACGTTGCACCATGCCGTAAACCATGGCCAGGCCGAGTCCGGTGCCGCCGTGAAGCGACTTGGTGGAAAAGAACGGCTCCAGGCAACGCTGCCGTATTTTCTCGTCCATGCCGGTGCCGTTGTCCTTTACTTCCACCTGCACCCGCCGCTCGGAAGCGCCGTTTTTTTCGGAAACGGGCACCATGATGGAGCGGGTGGTAAAACTGATGGTGCCGCCTTGCGGCAGGGCGTCCACGGCGTTAAAGACGAGATTGATCAACACCTCTCGAAACTCACTCGGGTCGCTCAACAGCACCGGCAATTGTGGTTCCAGTTCATGTTGGATCTGGATGGAAACGCCCTCGCGCTGCGAAATGTCACGCCAGCGCGGACGGGTGAGTTCGATCACTTCGTGGATGGTCTGGTTGACATCCACCTCGACCAACGGCTCCGAGTCGGAACGCCGCCGGTAAAATTCCCGCATCCGGGCGACGATGTGCGAGATGTCCTCGCCGGACTTTTTGATGAGTTGCAACTGATGCCGCGAAGCCTCGGGCAGGTCCGGCAGCTTGCTCAGCAGCAGTTCTGAATAGGCGAGGATGGGAGACAACGCGTTGTTCACATCATGGGCAATTCCGCTCGCCATTTGTCCCAGGGCGCGGAGCCGTTCCTGTTGCACCACCACTTGCTGGGTTCGCCGCAATTCCTCGTAAGCCTTTTGAACTCCATCGGTAACGCGCACTTGATCGTAAAGGCCCCGGCATTGCTCTTCGGTGGTGAGGACTTTGACCTGCAAGGCTTCCTTTTCGGAACGAACCGTCGTGATTTCGGCAATGGTCTGCTCGTTTTTATAGCGGATCTCCTCCAGGACGAGCACAATCATGCTGACGGCGATGAAAAGCTGCAGCACGGCCGCGACGAAAAAACCGGCGCTGGAAAGGTGCTGGTCCTGCTGGGACAGCGGATAGCTCGCGAGATAAAGACCCCATAGGAAAAATCCCGTCGCCAGCATGCCCGCACCCACAAACGGCATTTTCTTCCGCAGCCGGAAAAAACAAACCCCGGCAAACACGCTGCTCAACCCGAGCAGGATGAACACCGGCATTTGCATTTGCAATATTCTCGCCTTGGTGTCCAGCGCTTTGGAAACGATGTACGGGCTGGCGAAAGTCCAAGTCAGGAGAAACACCATGAACAGGCCGAACAAGGTCTGCCGCACGGGAATTTTCAGAAACCGCAAGCTGCCCCACAAAAGAAAAACCGCCGAAATGGCCACGCAACATTGCTTGAGTTTGAAGATAATGCTTTCGGGCGCGGTATTCTCGAATTTCAAGCCCAGCGTCAGCCACAGCGCATAAAACAGCCATGCCGCCGTCCAGGCGGTGAAATAATCCCGCTTGGTGTAGTGATTGAGGTAGTAAAAAAGCCCCACCAGCATCCAGACACTTAACAGCGACACCATCAGCGCCGCCCGCAGGTATTGCCCCGAAAAATCCGATATATCCAGCCCCAGGAATCTCATGGTTCCGATTTCCGTTTAATCCCAATTTTTACTTTGTCGCTGCCGTTCAAATAAAAGTTATGACTCCAGCTCCACCGTCAGGGTGTTTTACGAGCACGGCTCATGCCATTCCGCATGTTGCGATGGAATTGTCGGGACAAACAGGAAGGCGACCAAACGCGCTGAAAACATCCAGAAGTACGCCAAAATGGCACTCCACCCACAAAAAACTGCCATTTCCGCACAAACTATTAGCTATCAACCTGTTGCGCTGGTTTTTCAGCCTTCAGCCGCTCCCCAACACCAAAAAGAGAGGTTTAATTTACTTTAATTTACTTTAATTGGTCTTAATTTTTCCTTCGGCCCCGCCATCTCGTTGGCGGCCTGAAGGACCGCGTCTGGTGTGTCAAACTGTCTCACTTCCGGGACTTTGGACCTGCGTTTGTCCACTGGAGCTTCGGCGCAGGCAGAAGCTTCCCCGGCGGCGGAGAAACCGCCTTTGTTAATGTCAAAGAGCCATCCCAGCTCCCAACGGAGCCGGGCAAAATCCACCGATGCCACGCGTCCAAATCAAACGCGCTGCCCGCTCTCAGGATTCCCTCCCATCCTTCATCGCCACAAGGATTAGCACACACTTTGCTTGAATACAAGTGAATTTTTCTTTGACACGACTGCCCTCCTTTCGGTTCCAACCTGTGGCCGGGGCGGCGCGAGCCGACGCAACCGGGCATTGCGCGTCGGAAACCACTGTATTGCTCTTTACTCAATACGCACGCACCTGCCGTAAATCCCATTCTCCCCAATCCAGCCATTGATCCGCCCGCGGTTGTTCCCGATCTGAAATCGCTTCCCTTGAACGGCTTTAATCAAATGCAGGTATTGGAATCCGTTCACCTTGCATAAGACGATGTCGCCCACGTTCAGTTCTTCGGGCTTTACCGGAACGACAGTGCAGAGCTGACCCGATTCGATTTTGCCCGCCATCGAATTGCCACGCGGCCGGAACTGAATAGTCTCCCCGCTTCGCAGTTTTTCAATGTACGATGTGGCCCAACCCATATGACGGTGAGTTTGTTGAAATATCATTCCCGCGCCAAGCACGAACGCGGCGTTCCGGATTCAAATCCCCGGGCGGCGCGGGATGCCCTTGAGCGCGGGGAGCGGCGGCGCGTTTGGATGTTCGATTTCCTGCTGATATTTCGCGGCGTCGGCGGTCTTGCCAAGTTTCTCCGCCATGGCCACCAACTTGCGCAGGATGTCCCCGCGATCGGGGTACTCGGGAAACTCTTCGACGAATTGCTGGTAATCCGCGTAGGCCTCGGGTTCGCGGGCCAGGACGAGGAGGCGCGTGGCCAGGGTCAACATCACGCGGATCCGTTGTTGCGGGCTCGGATCGAGTTTGAGGACGTTTTGGAGGGCGGCGATTGAGGATTCGGATTTGCTTTGGGCTTCGTACAGGTCAGCCAGCTTTTCCATGAGCACCGGGCTTTCGCGGGTGAGCGGCAGGGTTTCGAGCCGGTTGGCGATTGTTGAAGCCGGCTCGTGATTAACCAACCCCAGGTTCGCCACGCGCAAACACGCCCAATCGAGCCACTTGCTGTGGCGCTGTTCCAGTTCGCTCACTTGCTGGATCGGCGATTTGGAAAACGGACGATACAGCGGGTCGCCTACGACGGTGGTTTGCCAGGACAGATAGCCTTGGCAGGCATACGCCGCTTCGCCGAACGTAAAGCCCTCGATAAACCGCGGGAAGAAAGCCGCCATGTTCGGACAACCGGACAAATACGGCTCCTCGACCGTCCCGAGCGTGGCGGTCACTCCCTTGGCCAGCAACGCGCCCGCCCAATGATGGGTGGTGGAGCGCAAAGTGGCGGCGTTGAACGAGTGCAAATGATACGCGAAGGCGCCCGGCATGAATTCGACCTTCGGCAGCGTGAACGGACCCGAAACGCTCTCGTCATACCAACCGGCATACAAGGCCACCTGGCTTAATGGAAAGCTCACGGGAAGGGTGGCCCCGTTTTCATCCACCACGGTCTCAAAGCCCAGGCGCCGGCACGCTTCGGCCGCACTGCGGATTTGATCGTCGCCCACCTTGTATTCTCCGCTCGTCAATCCTCGCAGATCGAAATAAGCGCGTCCCCAGAGGCCGTTGGTTTCGGCGTCGAGCGCCTTGTCCACCAGGCCGCGCGCGATGCTCGCGGTCGGGCCATCCAGCCGCGCCACCATCAGGATGCCGTTGGTGGGATTGAGCTGGGCGGCGTTCGTTGCGCCGTAAAGGGGATTATGGCGCGGGCCGAGCCGCAAATAACCCTCCTCGACCAGCGGCAGGCAGGAAAGCTCGCTGTCCACCGCGGCATCGTTGCGTCGCAACGGCGTGGGCAAGTCCGCTGGAACTTCCTCCTTGAACGCCGCATCCGGACCGATCTTCAGCGGCACGCCATAGCAAAGCACGAGGTAGCGGATTTTGGAGGCGATGACCTTGCGTCCGACGTGACGGACCTGTCCATTCGGCTCGCGCACTTCCTGGGATCCGAAATGAAACAGTTCTTTGTCCTTTAAGGCTTTGAGGAGCGGCTTCTCGAGCCGATCACGGTATTCGCCCCGGCTGATGGCCTCGATGCCAGACATGTCCACACCCATGACCTGGCTTGGCGGCACCTGGCGGCGACGGGCGTAATATTCCGCGACTTCCTTGGATTCGGGCATCCGGGCATTATAGACCACAAAAACCTCATCACCCCGCCCTTCCGCCCGCGCGCTGCCGGCCATGATGGCCAAACAAAAGCACAACGCGACGAGTGAAAAAAACGGCAGCAACCGCACGGATGGGTGGAATAGACGTGGCAAACAACTCCAAGTACCGTCACCCGCCCCTTTCCAATCCCAAAGGGATTGTGTCCTCCAGCCCAGGGTTGCGCGTGGGCACGAGCTGCCCTGGGCTTTGTGATGGTATCCCTTTGGGATTCCCGGAGCGTTCCACCAAAAACAGCGAAGACCCGCCAACCTTGCAGCCAGGCGTTGAGCCGCCGAGGTTTCCAAATAGTTCCTCATCTCATCATATCTCCATTGCCCACTGTTTGTTCAATCGGCAGGTTAGTCAGGAGCCTTGGTTTCCATTAGCGTGCACTTTGAGTCCGTCGTAAGCCAGTTCGACGCCAGCGGGTAGTTCGGCTTGCGCGGCATCGTGGTCATAATCATGGGTAAGATGTGTGAAGTAGGTCCGCCCGGCTGCGATGCGCCGCGCCGCGGTCAACGCCTCGTCCAGGCACATGTGAGTTGGATGCGGCGCTCGCCTGAGCGCATCCAGCACGACAACTTCCGCGCCGCGCACCTGGTCCACGGCCTCGTTCGGAACCTCCTTGCAATCGCTCAAATAGGCCAGCCGCTTTTTTCCGTCCTGGATAAATAGAAATCCGAGCGTGGTCATGCGACCGTGAGGCAGGGCCAAGGGAACAATTTTGAGATCGCCCAATTGGAACGGCCCTTTAATAAGATGCGGTTCAGGCATAAAGTATCCTTTGGGCCACGGGCCATTATGGAAGGCATAGATAAAAACCCGCTTCAAGGCTTCCATGGTAGTGTCATTGGCATAGATTGGCAAAGGGCCGTTGCGCAAGTCGCAAAACCTCCGGCAATCGTCTAGTCCCATGATATGGTCCGCGTGTGGATGCGTGAAAATCACCGCGTCCAGCCAGCGCACGTTTTCCCGCAACATCTGCAGGCGGAATTCGGGCGTGGTATCGACCACGAATTTGACCTGGTCCGTCGCCACGTAAATCGACGGGCGCGTGCGATGGTTCTTCGGATTGGCGAGGAACGCGGCGGGATAATCGATGCCCACCATCGGCACCCCTTGCGACGTCCCGGAACCCAAAAACGTAAACGAAAATGACATGTCCAAAATTTTCTTTTGCCGAACCCCGGCTTAACCTTCAAATTACACGCCAGTGACTTTACCATGTTGACGACGTTGCGCATCAAAAACCTTGCTCTGGTGGCGAATCTCACGCTGGAACTCCAACCGGGTTACCAGGCAATCACGGGCGAAACCGGCGCCGGAAAGTCCATTATCATCGGTGCGCTGAACCTGGTGCTGGGCGAGCGCGCGGACCGCACGCTGATCCGCAGCGGCAGCGACGCCTGCTCGGTCGAAGCCGTGTTCGACATTTCCCGGCTGCGCGTTCCGTTGAAATCGTTTCTCGAAGAAAACGGACTGGAGCCATGCGAAGAGAATCAATTGATCCTCAAGCGCACCTTCACCGCCGCCGGGACCAACCGGCAGTTTATCAATGGCTCACCCACCACCTTGGGCGTGCTGGCTTCCTTGGGCGAATGGCTTGTGGACATTCACGGTCCGCACGATCATCAGTCCCTCCTGCACGCGGCCAAACAACTTGCCATTCTGGACGCTTTCGGCAACTTGCAATCCCGCCGCGAAGCTTTCGCCGCGCTGGTCAACCGCCGGAACGCCCTGGAATCAGAAAAGGCCGCTTTGATCATCGACGAACGGACCTATGCTCAACAGCTTGATCTGCTTCGGCATCAAAGCAACGAGATCACTGCCGCCCGCTTGCAACCCGGCGAGGAAGCGCTGGTGCAAGAAGCGTATCAGCGCGCCAGCAACGCCGCCAAACTGCTCGAACTCAGCCAATCCGCGCTCGCATTGCTGAGCGAAGACGAAGCGTCCTTGATCGCACAGGCTGGGTTGCTTGGACGCACTTTGCAGGAACTGCACCGGATTGATCCCACGGCCGCTGAGTTGGTCGCGCAACACGAACAGGCGGTCCTCAACCTGCGTGAGCTTCAGGGCGGACTATCCCATTACGCCGACAAGGTGGACCTCGATCCGGCGCGGCTCCAGGAATTGGAGGAGCGGCTCAACCTCATTCACTCGCTCAAGCGCAAATACGGCGCATCCATCGAAGACGTCATCGCCTTCGGCGACACCGCCCGTCAACAACTGCAAAAGCTCGAACAACGCGAGACGGAACTCAGCCGCCTCAACGCCGAATTGAAGAAAATCGACGCCGAAATCTGGCGCGTCGGCCAGGATTTATCCGTCCAGCGCCGCAAGGTCATTCCGCAACTCAACAAAGCCGTCGTCAAACAGCTCAAGGACCTCGGCTTCGCTCAAAGCCATTTTGATGTCACGATCAGCACCGTCGCGGCGGACTCCTCGCCGACTACCGGCGCTTCCTTATCGCTTTCGGGTCTGGACACCATCGAATTTCAATTCGCTCCCAACGTCGGCGAACCCGCCCGCCCGTTGCGTGCGATCGCTTCATCGGGTGAAATGGCCAGAGTGATGCTCGCGCTCAAAACCGTGCTCGCCCAAGTCGATGAGATCCCGGTATTGGTTTTTGACGAAGTCGATGCAAACGTCGGCGGCGAAACCGCCAATGCCGTCGGCGAGAAAATGGAACAAATCGCCCGGCAACGGCAAGTCCTCTGCATCACCCACCTGGCGCCCGTCGCTGCGCACGCGACCGCTCATTTCGTTGTGACAAAACAGATCAAGGAAGGCCGCACCCTCTCGGAAATCACGCTCCTGTCCAAAAAAGACCGCATCACCGAACTCGCCCGGATGCTCGGCGGCCAATCCGACGCCGCCCGCAAGCATGCGGAGGCATTGCTAAAATAGGCTGACTTCATCCGTCTTCGCATAGGCCCGCTCCACACGGGCATATTCAATCCTGCTGATCTAATGGTCATGCTCGGACTTGCCGTGCTCATCTTGACCCTCCGCAAGCCAGGAAGAAGGATCGAGCACGGATGAAACAGTCCTGGCTCACTCGTTATGCGGAATCTTGATCGTGCTCCCACCGACGAATTCACGAACCACCGCGTCGCCCGGAATGAGCTCCAGCCCGGTCACCTGTGCCCGGCTCAGACCTTCGATTGATTCCAACAGGCTTCTTACGCGCTCGAACCTGATCCGCGCGTCGAGAAATCCCGGATACGCCGCAAAGCCCTCGCGCCTCGGCAGATGTCCGCCCTCGCCGAAGAAAAACGGCTTCAACGCCGGCAGATCGAACGGAAAGCCGCCGTTGATGACGTGATCGGCGAGACCCATCAAGGGGATGATGCTGAACAACTCCCCTGCCCGCACGTAATGCCAATGGAGGATGGTGGTCGTGGGATTGTAATTGCGATGCTGCACATCGCGCAACATGCGGCGAACGAGGCGCACGTCGGTGAACTTGGTCAACCGCCCGCTCTGCCCGTCCCCTTCGTACATGACGTTCATCGCCTCAATGTAGAGCCGGAACTGGGCGCTGGCGTCGATGCCCTCAGTAATCGGCGGATAAAGTCCGTGCAGGCAATCCAGCAACAAAATCTGGTCGTCATCCAGTTTCACCGGCTTGGTCCCGATGCGGCGGCCTTCCTTGAAACTGTAAATCGGCTTCTCCACCGTGCGGCCTTCGAGCAACTGTTTGAGATGCAGGTTCAGCAATTGAATGTCGAGCGCCTCCGGCGTTTCGAAATTCCGGTCGTTGATCCAGTCCGTCGGATGTTCGACCAGCGACCAGAAGTAATCATCCAGGCTCAACATCAAAAATCGCAGCCCATGCCGTTCGAGACGCCGCGTAAGCTTCACGGTGGTGGTGGTTTTGCCGGAGGAACTTGGGCCGCTGATCCAAATCATGCGGATGCGGTCGCCCGCGTCGAGCCGCGCGATCACCTTGTCCGCCGCTTCGTCCAGCGAGCTTTCGTATCGGGCAATGGATTCGTCCACCAACGGTTTGAGCCGGCCGCTGCGGACCACTTCGTTCAGCCCGGCGACAGTATCGCACCCGTGCTGGCTGTTCCATTTCAGCGTCTGCTCTATGTGTTCGAGGGGAAAGCCGTTGCCGACGAATCTTTCCGCAGTGATTGCCCCCTCGCGCAGCCAATGCCGGCCCCAGCGATAACAGGCATAGGCATCCGCCGTGTTCTGCAAGCCATAACTGCGCAACACATGCAACACCTTGTCCTGGATGGACTCAATGGTCGGCGGGAAGTTGGCGATCAGATGCTGCTCCTCGGAGTTCAAGCAGATAACCACCGTGTCCGCCAGGAACTCCGCGATTTTCTCATCCGAGCCGCAGGAGTCGAAGATTCTTCCGTTGATGTCCGGCAAATGGTCCTGCTCAAAACCGCCAATGGATTCAGCCGCCCTCGCGATGGCGCGGCAAATCCGGCTTACGTCAAACGTAACCAGCGCGCGGTTTCGTTTTGACACTTTTATAATGCGGTTCTGAACTGACACTGAGCGACATTATAGTATGCCTGCTGGCACTGCAACCACATCGGTCGCTTTTCCTTTGGAATTATGAAGCTTGATCCCACGAACGCACTGGAGCAAACCGGGCCTGGCGGACCTTAGTTCGGGCGCGGGCGCGTGTTGCCAGTGCGATCAAACGCCCACTTGAACTCCAGGTTCCGGCTGAAACGCAAAGGCTGCATCAAGTCACGGAAACGGGTGGCGTCGTCGAGCATGTTGATGTTGTTGAACATCACGTACGCGGGCTTGTCGGTGCCGACCAACTCTTTGAGGTCGCGCAACTGAGTGTCCGAGTGAATTCCCTTGAAGTCCTTGCCGCCATGCAGCCGAAAGTAAATGAACTCGGGCGTCACTGTCCGGGTGATCATCGGATCGACCGCATGAATGAGATCCAGTTCCTCACAAAGTGATTTGATGAGGCTCTCGGGCCATTCTCCGCGCGGTTCCCAAAGCAATTGCAGGCCATCCCGCTTGATCCTGGTAAAAAAGCTGCGCATTTGTTCCAGGTTTGACAAGGTGGGAGTGAAACTGGCTGGACATTGGAACAGCACCAGGCGCGCCCCCAACGCTTCCGCACACGCCCGGGTCGCTGACCAGGCCTGTTCAACGATGGCCGTGGATTGGAATGAACCACAATCAGCCGCCTCGTCCGGTCGGAGCATGGTCTTCAATCGCCGATACGTCGGGCTCGTTGACCGGTGCGTGATGAGCTGCCAAGCCTTGAGGGTAAATTCAAAATCCGCCGGCACACTGGCCCGCCAGCGTTTCAGAGTGCCGATCATCGGCGGCTCATAAAAGGTCTGCTGCACCTCGACCACCGGGAATTCTTCCGCATACCTGGGTTTAGTGAGCCGCCAACCGCAGCAGCCGATCTTAGGAATTGTATCGTTCATTTCTGCCAATGCTTGCGTCCATGTCCACTATGAAAATGAACTGGTTGGATGGTAGTTCGGAACGGGAGCTCATCCGTCGAGTAAAGCTAATCCTGTGCCCAACGTTGTCAAATGTGGTGAATAGGGTAGTGCCTCGATGAACGGCGGAAACAGAGCTCCTGCTCTATGTTCCGCCTTCAACGACTCACCGAGCTTTGCCGATGGGATTACGCAACAACCAATCAGACCTTCCCCGGCAAAGCATGGGTGTTTCCTTGAATTCTGGCTTGGCGATGAGCAAGCCTCACCTTATTTTGCAGAGGAATGAACCTAGCTGCCGCCTTAACCCAAGCCGCCCAAAAAGATCCCCGCAAGACCGCCATTTTTTGGGGTGAGCGAGAGTATTCCTTCGAAGAGATAGTGCAACTGACCGCCCGTGTGGCGGGGTATCTTCAGCACCGCCTGGGTATAAAACCGGGGGATCGGGTCGCGCTTTGGCTCAAGAATTGCCCCGAGTTCGTCCCCGCGTTGTTCGGCGTGCTCCAGGCGGGGGCGGTGGTTGTGCCCGTGAACAACTTTCTTAAGCCCGCCGAAGTCACTTACATCCTGCGCGATGCCGGTGCGGACCTGCTCATTACGGACACAACGATGGCCGAAGGGTTGCCGGAACTTGGCGCGGCCTTGCCCCACCTCCGTTTCGTGCAAGTGGAACAAATTGGGACCGAATCCTTCGACGCCCCGCCAGTCAACCCGCCCGAGAGGAACGAGGGCGATTTGGCCGTCATTATTTACACCTCTGGCACCACGGGCCGCCCCAAAGGCGCGATGCTCTCCCACGGCAACCTGCTCCACAACGTGGAAAGCTGCCGTCTGGTGCTGGAAACGGTTTCGGAAGACCGGATGGCTGTCTTGCTGCCGATGTTCCACAGTTTCATGTTGTGCGTCGGGGTGATGTTGCCGCTGCTGGTCGGGGGTTCCATGGTCCTCATCCGTTCGTTGCATCCCCCGCGAAACGTGCTCCAGGAAATCATTCATCGCCGGGCCAGCATTTTGCCCGCGATTCCCCAGTTCTTCCGCAGCATGATCAACACCCCCATACCCGTTCCGCTTCCCTTGCGAATGTGCATCAGCGGCGCGGCTCCCCTGCCCGTCCAAATCCTCCAGGAATTCGCCCAGAAGTTTCCTTTTCCCCTCATCGAGGGTTATGGCCTCAGCGAAGCCAGCCCGGTGGTCACCAAAAATCCCCTGCGCGCGGTCCGCAAGCCCGGTTCGATTGGCCTGCCCATTCCGCATGTTGAAGTCACGATCCAGAACGATGCGGGCGAAGTCCTGCCCGCTGGCGAGATCGGCGAACTTTGCGTCCGCGGCGGCAATGTCATGCTCGGCTATTGGAACCAGCCCGAGGAAACTGCGAAAGCCATGCGCAACGGCTGGTTGCTCACCGGCGACATCGCCTATAAGGATGCGGACGGGTACATTTTCATCACCGACCGCAAGAAAGACATGCTCCTGGTGAACGGCATCAACGTCTATCCGCGCGAAGTGGAGGAAATTATCTACCAATTTCCCGGGGTCCGCGAAGCCTCAGTGATTGGCGTGCCCGACCCGCGCAAAGGCGAGCAGCCGATGGCCTTTGTCGCTCCGAACGAAGGCGTGATGATCGATGAAAAAGCATTAATACAATTCGTCCGATCCAAGCTCGCCGACTACAAAGTCCCACGCCGCATCGTCCTCCTGCCCGCGCTGCCTCGCAACGCCACTGGCAAAATCCTCAAGACGGCCTTGCGCGAAATGGCGACCAATCAGGGGTAAACGCCAGGCACCAGGAAACAAACACCAGAAAAGCTTTAACTACCAAGCTCCAAGCCGGGGCTGCTCACCGTTTGTTTTGGTGCTTGGTGTTTTTCTGGAGCTTGGTGTTTGGCTTTGGGAGCTTTTCCGGCGCGCTTTACTCATAATTACATGGAAAAGCAAAACGCGAATCAATCACATAAGCCATTGAATATAAGCAACTTGCGCCGGAATCCCTTTCCCAGTTGACGCTGGTGACAACCGAACCTTAAGCTGTTGGTAATTACTGACTGGACGCATGTCGCGTCTGCGTCAGGAAATTTTCTATGCCCGAAGGATATTGCGTTAAGTGCAAAGCCAAAAAGGAAATCGTGGACGCGGTGGAAGAAGTCATGAAAAACGGCCGCAAAGCCATCAAAGGCAAATGTCCCACCTGCGGCACCGTCATGTTCAAAATACTTGGCGGCAAAGCTTCTTCCACGCCTTCGACGCCTCCGGCCAGCCCAACCACTCCTGCTGCGCCCGCCAAACCGACCCCGGCGACCTGATTTTTCTATGTCTCAAGAACTAGCCTACGTCATCATTACCCCCTATTCCCTGCACAAATCGCGCACCGGCGGGATTCTGAGCCGCTTGATCACCCGGACGGGCCTCGAGTTGGCTGCCGCCCGGATGTTCGCCCCAAGTTCGGAACTGGTGAAGAAATATTCCGAAGCGATCGTCTCGGCAAATGACCCGCAGGACCGGCGCATCCAGGAACTCATTTACCAATACATCCTGCAGAACCTCAATCCCGACCCCAAGACGGGCCGCCCCCGCCGGTTGATGATGCTGCTTTTCAAAGGCGATGACGCCGTGCGCAAAACCCGCTCGGTCATTGGCAACATCAGCGCCGAGCGCCGCGGGGGCGAAACCATTCGCGACACTTACGGCGACCTAATCATCGACGAAAAAGATCAGGTAAAGTATTTCGAGCCGGCCGTGCTGGCTGCGCCCAATCGCGAAGAGGCCGAGGTCAAAGCCAAATTGTGGGCCCGTTTCTCAGACAAGGATGGCGGGATCGTCGAAAACACCCTTGCTTACCAGCCCGGTGATCAACCCCAGCGCACCCTGGTGCTGATCAAGCCTGACAATTTTCGTTTCCCCACGGGCCGACCCGGCAACGTCATCGACTTTTTCTCCCGCACCGGCTTGTACATCGTCGGCATCAAGGTCCATCAAATGAGCGTGGCGGAAGCCACCGAGTTCTATGCCCCGGTGAAGGACGTCTTGCGCACCAAGCTCAAGGACGTTGTCGCCGCGAAAGCCAAGGCGGCCATCGAGAAGGAATTGGGCTTTCGCATTCCGCAGACCGAAGAAAGGCAGCTTGGGGAGATTCTCGGCCCGGCCTTCGGCGACAACCAATTCGAAAATATCGTCCGGTTCATGTCCGGCCGCACGCCTTCGGAGACTGATCCCAGCCAATGGACCCAGCCCGGCACCGAAAAGTGCATCGCCTTGGTGTATGAAGGCGTGGAAGCCGTCCGCAAGATCCGGGATGTCCTAGGCCCCACTGACCCCTCGAAGGCTCCGCCGGGGTCCATCCGCCGCGAATTCGGCCAGACCATCATGGTCAACGCCGCTCACGCGAGCGATTCCGAAGAGAATGCCAAACGCGAACTCGCGATCATCCGTGTCGCCGAAAACAACTTCCGGAAGGTGGTCGAGGAATTTTACGGGAAAGTGTAGCCATTTGTTGCGGCAGGACTCGCGGAAAACAAACCTGGTGGGTTCGTTGTTTCGAGTCCTCGCACGGCTGCTGCTCCCTCTTTCGTTCGCCTCGCTCTGCCCGGCGGCAGACTTGAACAACGAAGCGATTGCCCGCGCGACCGCCGCAATTCAAGCCGCAGTGCCGCGCGCCCAATCCGATCCCACCCACCCGATTTTTCACGTCACCGCCCCGGCCCAATGGATGAATGATCCAAACGGGCCGATTTATTACAAAGGTTACTATCACCTCTTCTATCAACTGCATCCGTTCAGTGATGGGGATGGACCGAAATACTGGGGGCACGTTCGCAGCCACGATCTGGCCAAATGGGAACCTTTGCCCATCGCGCTCTGGCCTTCCAGCGAAACCGGCGAAGCGGGAGTCTGGTCTGGTTGTTGCACGATCAATGGCCAGGGCCAGCCGATGATTTTTTACACCAGTATTGCCGCCGGAAAATCCGCCCAAACCCATGCCGAGCAATGGGCCGCCCTTGGCGATGGTGATTTGATTACGTGGCGCAAGTCTCCCGCCAACCCGGTGCTGTCCGAAGCGCTGCACAACGGCAGGAAGATTTACGAGTGGCGCGATCCGTTCATCTTCCGCCACAAAAACAGAACGTTCATGGTAACGGGCGGCAATCTGAACGAAACGAAGGGCGGTGAAGCCGTGGTGAACATCTACGAGGCCGAAAATCCCGACCTCACGCAATGGAAATATCGCGGCGTTCTTTTCAAACTTCCTGATCCCCAGGCGCGCACGGCGGAGTGCCCCAATTTTTTCAAGCTCGGCGATCGCTGGGTGCTTTTTGTGTCCCCGTACGGGAAAGTGCAATACTTCGTCGGCGACTTTGATCCGGAGACTTGCCGCTTTCAAGCGCGCACGAGCGGGTTGCTGGATTATGGATCGAATTTCTACGCGCCCAACACCATGCAAATCCCGGATGGCCGTCGGCTCGTCTGGGGTTGGGTGAACGGTTTCCCCGGCGGGCGCGGTTGGAATGGTTGCCTGTCTTTGCCGCGCCTGTTGACCTTGTCGCGCGATGGTCGTCTAAAGCAGGACCCCGCGCCTCAACTGGATAAGCTGCGCGGCCACCCCGTCAAATGGCGAAACATTCGGCTGGGTGACAATGGCCATGCCTTTGATCTGCCGGATACCAACACGCTCGAAGTCCAGGCGGACATTGATCTAAAGTCGGCAGGAGCCATCCAGCTTGGAATCAAGAACGGGACCAACGACACACCGCTTTTGGTGGTGGATTGCGGCGGCGGGCAACTGAACCTGAAGGACATCCATGTCACCATGCTTCCAACTGATCGGAGAGCGCAAGACCTCAGCTTGCACATTTTCATAGATCGCTCCGTGCTGGAAGTTTTTGCCAATGGGACAGTGTGTGTAACTAAAATCATTTCGCCGCTGGACGCCAACTCCGCCTTGGAAATTCGACCTCTAAACGGTGTGTCGCAAGCGAAGCTTATTCAGGCGTGGCCCATGAAAGCGATATGGTGATTGGCCAGGCAAACTGCCTGGCTCACCATCCGAATTCCCAGAAATCCTCAAGGACAGATCGCCCGTCCTGTTCATGAACCATGACCTGAAGCCAATGCGGGTGCGGTCTGCCGTCCTTGTACTCCAGCGCGAATGAATACTTCGTGCACGGCACACCATTCAATTCGAAGTTCTCATCCACGCTGACAAGCTTGCCTACGCGGATTGGATTCTTTTCCCAGTACCCGATATACTCGCTGGCTTTGGCTTTCCTTCCCGCAGTCGCCAACCTCCGCAAGCCGTTCCAATCCTCCCGGTTGATTGCATTCGTCACCACTGCATACGCGCTTTGGCGGGCCGAAGTCTCTTTGCCCGGCAGGGCCTTATCAGACGCGCACGACATCGCAAAAATTGCCAGCGCAAAGCAGGCAAGGCTCGTCCTCAGCCCAGACATCATAGATTGGCTAACGCCAGAGTTCGGGCGTGGTCAGAAGCTTTTGAAGCAGGCGCTGGTCGGCTTCGGGGAAGGCGTATTTACCGAGTTGGCCGCTGCCCACCCAGGCGAAATCCTGGCAACCCAGCGCGCGCGGTTCCCGCCGTTGCCAGGCACAGCGAAAGAATTTCAATTGGACCGTCTTTTCGGGATACTCGTGCGTGATGCTCTCTACGAGCTCCTTGATCACAATTTCAATATCCAATTCCTCCCGCAACTCCCGCTTCAAGCAGTCCTCGAACGATTCGTCCGCATGACGTTTGCCGCCGGGGAATTCCCACAGCCCGCCCAGGTGGTCCTGCGGACGCCGTTGCGTGATGAGCAGCAGGCCGTTGCGAAACACCAATCCGGCGGCGACTTCGATTGCCTTGCCGGGTCCGGCTCCCGATTCCTGAACCGAACTCGCACCGACGCTCAACTTCCTGTCTGCCGGATCATTCATCCAACCTCAAGCTTCGGATTTCGGGTCTCCAAACGCTTCAGCGCCCAATGCTCTTGTAGATAAATCCCAACTCCTCCATCTCGCGCACGTCGAACAAATTACGGCCATCGAACAGGATGGGATGGGTCAGCACTTTGCGGACGCGTTCCAGGTCAAGCTTCTTGAACTCCGGCCATTCGGTCGCGATCACCAGCGCGTCGCAACCGTCGGCCACCTCGTTCATGTTCTCGACGTACGTGACGTCCTTGAGCACGGCTTTGGCCTTGTCCATCGCCTTGGGATCGTAAACGCGGAGGCTCGCGCCTTCCTTTTGCAAGCGGTGACAGAGCTCGATGGCCGGAGAGAGGCGAATGTCATCGGTGTTCTGTTTGAAGGCGAGGCCGAGGACACCAATGCGCTTGTCCTTGAGCACCCAGAGGGTTTCGACGATTTTTTTCAGGAACCGGTTCATCTGTTCCGCGTTGATGCGCTGGACTTCCTTGAGCAGGCCGAAATCGTAGCCGAGTTGCTCGGAGATTTTAATGAAGGCGCTCAGGTCCTTGGGGAAACAACTCCCGCCGAAACCAAGCGAGGCATCAAGAAACCGCCGCCCGATGCGCGCGTCCATGCCCATGCCGTTGGCGACTTCCTGCACATTGGCGCCGGTCGCCTCGCAGATCACCGAGATGGCATTGATGTAGGAAATCTTGAGCGCCAGGAAGGAGTTGGCGGCGTGCTTGATCAACTCCGCCGAGTTGATGTCGGTCACAATGATCGGCGCGTTGAAGGGCGTGTAAATGTCCTTCATCGCCTGGACCGGACGCTGGGTGCGAACGCCGATGACGATGCGGTCCGGCTGCATCAGATCATTCACCGCAAAACCCTCGCGGAGGAACTCCGGATTGCTGGCAACATCGAATTCGACCTTTGCCTTGCAGTAACGTTTGATCGTCTCCGACACCTTGTCGCCGGTCTTCACCGGAACGGTGCTTTTGTCCACGATGATCTTGTAACTGGTCATCGACGCGGCGATTTCGCGCGCGACGCCTTCGATGAAACTCAAGTCCACCGAACCGTCGGCCATCGGCGGCGTCGGCACCGCGATGAAAATGACGTCGGATTTATCGACACCTTCCTTGGTCGAGGCGGTGAAGCTGAGCCGTCCGGCGGCGACATTTTTCTTTACCAGTTCTTCCAGTCCCGGTTCATAGATCGGCATTTGGCCGGCCTGGAGAAGTTTGATCTTCTCCTGATCCCGGTCCACGCACACGACCTGATGGCCTACTTCCGCGAAGCAGGTTCCCGTGACCAGACCGACGTAGCCGGTCCCAATGATGCTTAGTTTCACAGTTTGGGGTCCTTAATCAGGAGCCAGCCCACGCCAATAAAAATCAGCGCCAGCATGCCGGTGAATTCGGCGGTGCACTTCCTGGGCAGGTTCTGATTCATGGCCAGGGCTGGAAGTTAGGGTTTATTGGTTATCATCAAAGGAATTCCCGAACCTGGCTTCGGAGTTGCCGGGGCCGGGATCATGACTGGAGCGGAAGTTGCGCCGCGTGGGGGTGCCGAGGTGGAGCCAGCCGCTATCGCCGACTGGATCAAGGATTTGACGGCAGGCACAGTCGCCTCCGGGGCGGGAGCAGGCTTGGGTTTGAGTTCCGGATGCTTGGTGAGCAACTCCTGCACCTGGATGGGAGCTTCCTGCGACCAGGTGTCATTGTTGCGCTTGCTCGCCAACTCTTCGTAGAGTTTCAAAGCTTGGTCCGGCTTTCCCTGGGCTTCGTACAGGCGAGCCAGGGCGGACGTCGCCTGCGGCATGGCGGAATCCGACGCGTGCCGCTCACGAAACTCCTTGTAATGAGTCGCGGCTTCGGCCGTCTTGCCTTGCGCTTCCAGGGAGGCGGCGACGCCTATCTGCGCCTGGCTGGACAGGGGATAATCCGGGTAGTCCTGCAAAAAGCGCTGGAAAGTGGCTTCAGCTTCCTTGAAATTGCCGGCGTCGAACTGGGCAGTCGCCCCAACCAACAGGGCGCGAGCGCCTGCCGCCGTACTGGGATATTCGTTGGCGACTTTCAGGTAGGCATCCGCTGGCGGCGGCGTCATAGGCAGGCCGGGGGCGCGAATGGCCGGCTTGACGGCCGCCAAGGCCTCATTGGCCGACTCTTCCCGCTGGTTCCCATGCCATATGTAAATGCCAATGCTCAGGCCCACTACGGCGGCGGCGACCGCTATGGCGATCAGCCGTTTCCGGTTGGCATGAACCCACGCTGCCAACTGAAAGACATCCACGGACTGTTTTACATCAGAATCCATAATTAGGGGGTGAAATGTTCCGGGCAACCGCCAAAAACGCAAGCTTATATTCTCGCTCCCGGCAACAGGACCCAGAATTTGCTGCCCTTGCCCAGTTCGGACTCCACCCCTACTTGTCCACCCATCCGTTCGGCGGCTCGGCGGACGATGGCCAGGCCGATGCCGGTGCCTTCATAGCTCCGCTCACCCGGAATGCGTTCAAAAACGCCAAAAATCCGCGCCTGATACTCCGCCGAGATGCCGATGCCATTGTCTTCGACCCATAACCGCACGTCCCGGTCCTGGCATTCCGCCCGGACAACGACCCGCGGGACGGCTCCTTCCGACACAAACTTGGCGGCATTGGTCAGCAAGTTCGAGAGGCATTGGCTCAATGCAGCCTCCGGCGCCATTACCTGCGGCAACGGGCTCTCGATTACGATGCCACCCCGGGCTGCGACAGAACTAAGCTGCGGGTAATGTTGGACAATATCCTTGACCAGCTTGTTCAAATCGATTGGTTCCGACTTCAACTCAATGCTCGCAAGCTGGCTGTAACTCAAAACGTCCTGAATCAAGTTGTCCATGCGCTCGGCGGCAAGAAGGATTCGCTCGAGGTACATCTTTTCGTCCGTCCCGAGCGTGGCCTGGTAATCATCCAGCAGGACCTTGGCGTAACCGTGCATGGCGCGCAAAGGAGCGCGCAAATCGTGTGAAACACTATAGGAATAAGCTTTGAGTTGCGTAATCGTTTCGTGCAATTGCGCCGTTCTTTGTTCCACCGTGATTTCCAGCGTTTCCGCGTACTGGCGCAGCTTGTTCTCGGCGTCCTTCAACGAAGCTTCGCTGCGCTCCAGTTCCTTGGTTTTCTGTTGCGCGGTGGCCAGGACCTCCTCGTAAGATCGCGCCACATCGGTCAATTGCCGCCGCACGTAGAGACCAATGACCGCGCCGAACGCGATTAAGGTGACCAATCGGAAGCGGCTGATGTTTCGGCTGATGCCATGAACCACACCGAGACGCTCCTGCCGCAGCACTTCCTCCCCCTTGAGCAACTCTCCAAAATGGCTTTCCACCGCATCCATCAAATCCTGGCCGTGCAGGTTCATTCCCAGGTCCTCCACATCTTCTCCCAGGCGGCGGCGCTCGATCATCGTTTGCGCGTAGTTCAGCCAGTTGGTCAACGCGGAGCGCACTGTCATCACGTTCTGAACTTGATCGGGATTGTCCGAAACCATCTGGCCCAGCTTGCCTAGTTCCACCCAAATCTGGTGCTGTGATTTCTGAAACGGTTCCAGGACGGGTTCGCCGCCGGTGATTTGGAAGCCGCGCACCGAGCTCTCCATGTCCATGAGAATCTGGTGGCAGAGATGCGCCTGCGCAATGACTTGGTCCGTGTGGTCCACCCAATCCGTCACCGTCAAAAGATGGCTCACCAGTGCCGCCAGCAGGAACGACGCCGCCGCCATCAACCCAATCGGCACCAGGAAGCCCCGCCGGACTATCCGTCGGAACGTCCTGTCATGCGCCTTGATTGAATTGGGACTCGAGGTCATTTTCCAACTGTCACCGAACCACCCCTCGGCGACAACACTTCGCGGACGAGGAGGCACTTAGGAGAATCGTGCCGGCCGTTCAAGATCACGCCCACTGGCACCGGGAGTAGCCTAAATTTGGGCCTTGCCCTCAGTCAAGGTTGCTATGCAGTTTAGCTCAGCTTAACAATGCAACGCCACCACCGCCCAGGGGCGGGATGTCCCCCCACTTCACGCTCTTTCCCACTCTCGCCATTCAGCGCGAAGCCCGGCGCCTGCTTGCCCGAAACAACCCCAAACCTCAAACTACTCTGTTTCACTTTGTTACACTTTATTTCACTTTGTTTTGCTTTGTTCCATTCCCTGGCTCCGCCCTCTTCCGCTCCCTTTTGGAGCTTGGGCCTGGGGCTTCTCTGGTGCTTGGTCATTGGAAATTGGACCTTCCGGTGCTCCGCCCATTTCAACCCGTGACAGCGTGACAACCCAATAAATACGGCCCTTTTCTGAGGTGCCACCCGTGACACGACCCGTGACAAATGACGCAAGCCCGTGACAGACATCCCCGCTCTTGCGCAGCGCTGGCGTGGTCCCGTGGGGCACTTTCGCATCATGCCTCTCCAGAGGTCGTCAGGAGTTTTGTTCTTGGTGTCCTTGCTGGCGGTATTATGTTGTTGTTATAATTAGAAAACACCTAAACATGCACTGCGGCTGCAATCGTGAACCCATAAGCGCGGTGGCTGATCTGAATTTTTAGGCGGCATTCGAGAATCTCCATGAAGACCATCACCAAGAAACAGTTCAGAATCCTGTTGACGTTTTCCATTATCGCATTGGTCGCCAGCGGCGTCGCGGACAATCTTGCCCCATGGCTGTTGCCCCAGCCGCTTCTCGATTACCGGCAGTCGCAGCACGGTGAACATCCGAAAGTTGGGGAGTTGATAATCAGCCTTTTGGGTGTACCGGGAGTGATTGTAGCGCTTATATCCGTTGTCGGTCTCTACCGGTTTTGGCCGCGGGCTCGGCTCCTCAGCGTTGCAGCCTGGGTTTATATGCTCGTGTGGATGGCATTTTCTCCTGGACCGGTTATTTCGAGCGCGCTGGCTGGTGCGCTTTCTCAATGTTCGACTCTGTTGGCCGGTGCCGTGCTGGCCCTCATCTACTTTTCGCCCGCAGCAGATTGGTTTCAAAGGAGGCCATGAAGCCCTGCAGCTATTGTGGTCGCGCCAACCCGGACAATGCCACGCATTGTTGCGGATGCGGCACAGAGTACGTCGTCCTGGATTCTCCGCCGCAGGCACCCAAAATACTCGAGCGAACCGAAGAGACCGTTGAACCGGAATCAGATGTGCCGCCCGAGGGAGAAGCCACCCTTTGCACCTGCTGCCTCTTTCCCAACCTCCCGGACTCGCGTTGGTGCAAACGATGCGGCGCGCCCATGAGTTCCACGATCGGGATTGTCATGCCGGATGCGGCCATGGCTGCGGGGTTCATTTATCGTCGGGCCGTCGAGGCGCGTCCCAAGCTCGCAGTTGTACTCGGCATCTGGCTTCATTTTCTTCCGGGCTTTCTGTCCAGCGTTCTGGCTCTTTGGGTCATACGCAACAGAGGGATGGACACCTGGCCCAGTCTCGCGTACTTCTTCCTGGCGATTGTTGTCGGCACCCTGTGTGGTAGCATGATATGGCGAGTCACGAGGAATTATTTGATTATGCGCAAGCCACAGTTGGATGATTAGGCTAGTTCACTCACCGTGAACTATCGACACCGTGACCCATTTAAAAACTAAACGCGCGTTCCTGGCCGCTGGCGCTTTTTTCGCCGCTGGCCTCATCCTATGGCCGGGCTGCGCCACTCCGCCGCTGCCGGCTTCCCGCACGCCCATATCGCCTCTCAAGCGAGCCGACTTTTCATTCGTAAAAGAGGCGAACCCAACCCGGGACGATGTCATCGCCAAACTTGGTCAGCCGGATGAATACTTCCCCGACCTCCGGGTTGCCTGTTACAAGCTCAACAACATAAAACGCCACCGATTAGTCCTCCTCTTCGGCATCCTGCCCGTTGGAGCTTACCAGGATGCCCCTGGCATCGAAGTCGCCATGATTCAATTCGATGACCGCGACCGGGAGCAACGAATCCAGATCAAAATCTACACCGGCTACAATACCCTTTTCGCCCATTATGGCAGGCAACCCACGCTGAGATTTGAGGCCGAGCAATGGGTAGCCAAGTTAGCCACCCATCCACTGAACACCGAAACGCAGCCTCGCCACCATGACGCCCAGTGAAGGGCCAAAGGCCCAACTCATACCAGCCTGGGCCAGCGGCCCAGGTAACGGGATAAACATACAGAGAGCGCCAAAGGTGCGGTTCATCGATCCGCGTTATGTGGCTTGCGCTGATTCGTTGCGATTGCGTTGGGCTTTTAGTTCTTGCCTCTCCATGTGACCGAATACCTGCGGGCCGCACCACCTCCAACAAAAGCGAACTATGACTACGATCGAACAATTGATAGAGGACATCTACGAACTCCGCGAATTAATGAAACGCCAGGAAGCCGGCCTCCTTGTGCCCTACCTTCGTGCAAATCAAGGAGTTATCATGGGCTTCTTGCGCCTCGCCTACAAGGAACATACCCGCGAGGAGAGATTGGCTCTTCAATTGAAGAACTCCCGCCTGGATAGTAGCGGCATTAGCGACGGCTTTTTTGAAACCGCTACGTCCGCTATCGACGATTTCGATGCCTTGGAAATAGGATTGGTCGAGATTACAGATGACGACTTGCACATGCTCATCCGGGGCTTGCGGTTTGCACAATACTTTGGCACGGATTCAATCAGCGGCTCACTTTCCATGTCTCCGGTCAAGCAAGCCCGTTAGCAGATAACAATGTTCCCAGTCTGCGATACGAGGCCGGGCAATGGGTAGCCAAGTTAGCCACCCATCCACTGAACACCGAATCGCAGCCTCGCCACCATGACGCTCAGTGAAGGGCCAAAGGCCCAACTCATACCAGCCTGGGCCAGCGGCTCAGGTCAAAACACAAACAAACCGGAAGCGCTGAAGGCGCGGTTCATCGATCCGGCATTGTTTCGTCTGCACCGATCCATGGTGTTTGATCCGCACGCTGGTCCGGGCCTTCAGCCCTCATCGTGCTTGCGATCGGCTACTGAGCCAATCAGCCTCCCACATGCTCACAAAAATGCCGGACCGCTGCATTAAGGCGCACCGACGCCCCGCATTCACATTTGACAGTTCTCCTTCAGCATCGCTCAGTTCTTGACGATTCTTCATGAGCATTCGAGTGTATAAAATCACGACTGTTGGCCCTGGACTTGCCGTCGTTTGAGCCTTCGGATTTGGAAATTGGTAATTCCTGGATCATTTGGCATTGGCCATTGGTCATTATTCGATTCCATGTTAGTTTGCCGTCTGTGTTTGACGGAAACGACATTTTATCGAAGACGGACCAGGCCATTTTGATTCATGGCGCGCGGGAGCATAACCTGAAGAACCTCTCGCTCAGCATTCCCCGCAATCAATTCGTGGTGGTCACCGGCGTCAGCGGTTCGGGCAAAAGCACCCTGGCTTTCGACCTCCTGTTCGCCGAGGGACAGCGCCGCTTTTTGGACTCCATGAACGTGTATGCGCGTCAGTTCGTGGAACAACTTTCCCGTCCGGACGTGGACCTTATCACCGGGATTCCACCGACCGTCAGCATCGAGCAGCGCAACAGCCGCGGCGGCGGCAAAAGCACCGTCGCCACCGTCACCGAGATTTATCATTTCATTCGGCTGCTGTTTGCCCGGTTGGGCACTCAGTACTGCCCCGATTGCCAACTGCCCGTCGAAGCCCAAACCCGCGACCAACTCGGCCGGCAACTCGCGGCCGAAATGAAAAAGCGCGGCGACCTCCTGCTGCTCGCGCCGGTCGTCCGCAATCGCAAGGGTTTTCACACGGACGTCGCGGAATGGGCCGCCAAACACGGTTACAAGGAGGTGCGCGCCGATGGAAAGATTTACGCGACCAGCGAACGCCTGCGGCTGGATCGTTTCCGCGAGCACGACGTGGAAATCGTGATCGGTGTTTTGGAACGCAAGGCATCCTCTGCGAAACGTCCGGCCCAATTGATTATTGATGAAGCGTTGAAGCTGGGGCGCGGAACGTTATTTGCGCTCGATAACCACGGAAAGTTGTCCGTCCACTCGACCGAACGCGCCTGCCCCAAGTGCGGGCGCTCGTTCGAAACGCTCGACCCCAAAATCTTCAGCTACAACTCCTCGCAGGGTTGGTGCCCGAAGTGCCGGGGTTTTGGCGAGCTTTTCTACCTGCCGGACGTGGATCGCGGCGCGCGCGCGGACGCCATCGAGGAATCCTGGTACGAATGGCAGGAGGGAAACCGCGAGATTTGCCCGGATTGCCAGGGAGCGCGCCTGAACCCAATCGCCCGCGCCGTGCGCCTGGTGGTGGGACCGAAATCGGCGCCCACCGTGGATACTTTTGCCACGATGCCCGTCGAGGAAGCCCGCGACTTTTTCCGCAAGCTCAAGTTCAAGGGGCGCGAAGCGTTGATCGCGCGCGACATTCTGCCGGAGATCACGGAGCGGCTGAAATTTCTGTTCGAAGTCGGTCTGGGCTATCTCCAGTTGGGGCGGGGCGTCCCCACGCTGTCCGGCGGCGAAACGCAGCGCATCCGGCTGGCGGCCCAGCTTGGCTCCAATCTCAGCGGCGTGCTTTACGTGCTCGACGAACCCACCATCGGCCTCCACGCGCGCGACAACGAGCAGTTGCTGGCGGCGTTGCAGTCCTTGAAAGCCCGGGGTAATTCGGTCCTCGTGGTGGAACACGACGAGGAGACCATGCGCCGGGCGGACCACATCATCGACCTCGGCCCGGGCGCGGGCGTGCATGGAGGATCGGTCGTGGCCAGCGGCACACTCGATGAGTTGTTGCGTCATCCTGATTCGATCACCGGCCAATGCCTGCGAGCGGAGAAGAAATTCCCTTCGCGCGGCCAGCGGCGGCCCGTTGAAACCCGGAATGCGGAGTCCGGAGTGCGGAATAAGGAAACCGGGCAAAACGCAGCGTTGGCCAAAACCAGGACTGAATGGCTGACATTGCGGAATGCGTCGGTTCACAACTTGAAGAATCTTGCCGTGCGCTTCCCGCTGAACCGTCTCGTGGTCGTGACCGGCGTCAGCGGCTCGGGCAAGAGCACATTGATTCGCGAATGCCTGCTGCCGGCAATGCAGGCCGCCGTCAAGCATCGCAAATCCCAGTCCAACGACCCGAATTTGTCCGGCCAGGAATTTATCCAGGCGGTTTATGAAGTGGACCAATCGCCCATTGGCCGCACGCCGCGCTCGATTCCGGCGACGTACGTGGGCTTCTTTGACTTGATTCGCCAGTTGTTCGCGCAAGTGCCCGAGGCGCGGCTGCGCGGTTACTCGCCAAGCCGATTTTCGTTCAACAGCGCCCAGGGCCGCTGCCCGGAATGCGAAGGCGCCGGCACGATCAAGCTGGAGATGAACTTCCTGCCGCCGGCCTTTGTGCGTTGCGAAGTCTGCGGTGGTTCCCGGTTCAATCGGGAGACGCTTGACATCGAGTTCAGCGGCAAAAACATCGCGCAGGTTCTCGAGCTGTCCGTCGAGGAGGCGATTGAGTTTTTCGGCGCGTTCCAAAAAATCAAACGCGCGCTCCAGGCGCTGTGCGATACCGGGTTGGGTTATCTCAAGCTCGGCCAGACGAGCCCGACCCTGAGCGGCGGCGAAGCCCAGCGCGTCAAGCTGGTGTCGCACCTGCTCACCGGTTTGAAGGAACCGGATTTGTTCGAGCGCCTGCCCAAACACAATCTGTTCATTCTCGAGGAACCGACCATCGGCCTCCATATCGCGGACGTGCGGCGGCTGGTGGAGGTGTTGCAGCGCCTGGTTGATGCGGGCCATTCCGTCGTCGTCATCGAGCACAATCTGGACCTGATCGCCGAAGCGGACTGGGTCATCGACCTGGGACCTGAAGGTGGCGAAGGCGGTGGCACGTTGGTCGCCGAGGGCACGCCAGAGCAAGTAGCCCGTGTTAAAAATTCGCATACCGGCCGTTTTCTGCGCAGTTTCCTGGCCGGGAAATAAAACGGTTCAACAGCCCGCCTCCGCTCCGCTTCAAGTGGCGCAACACACTCCGCCAGACCTTGGAGCGCGGTGTTGCCGCTCGAGGAATAAGTTTGCGCCTTTTGCGCATGACTCTCAGAATCGGCCCGCCAATATGAGCGAGCCCTACCAGGAAATTTTGGACGGCGAAACCTGCCTCCGCCCCGCGCCCGGGGCGCGGCATGAAACCATTTGTCAGCGGCTGCACGCGCGGGTCAACGCCAGCCTGGCCGGCAATACCGTGGCGCAGTTGCTGCCGCCCCGCTCGCTGGTTGAGCTTGCCCGCGACCGGCAGGTGCGACCGGATCTTGCGCTGATCACCACCGCTTCAAAAAAACTTTGGCTGGCAGCCGAGATTGTCAGTTCCGAAGACCACCGTTGGGACACGGTTGTCAAAAAAGCGATTTACGAGGAAATGAACCTGCCCCGATTGTGGATGATCGATCCGCGCTACGATAATGTGGAGATTTATCACGGGAGCCAACACGGCCTGGCGCTCAAGCAAATTCTTGCCGGCCGGGAAGTCCTCGGCGAACCCCTGCTCCCCGCGTTTCAATACGCCATTGCCGAGCTGTTTCAGAAGTGAAACGGGCAATTAAAAGGTTCACGCAGTTTTCGATAGAATAGCCGTGACTGACGAATCTGCTCTCAGCTGACTATTCCTAATCCCAAAGGGATTGTATCCTCCAGCCCGGGGTTGCGAGGCGCGAGCTTTCCATCAACTGTTTTGTAGCTCATTGAACATCAACCATGCCTATTCGGAACGCCCTGAATCATTTCGGGGGGACGGCGTGCACAGGAGTGCCCGCCCTACCACCGTGTGCCGGTAGGGCGCGCACTCCTGTGCGCGCCGCCGCAGGCTCCAGGCGCATTCATTAATGATGCGTGTATAATAGAACCGTTCAGGGTCCGTGAGCAGGTCCAACCGAACAGGGAACTACCCAGGAGCTGTTTTGTAGCTCATTGAACACCAGCTATACCTATTTGGAACCCCCTAAATCGTTTCGGGGGACGGCGTGCAGAGGACTGCCCGCCCTGCCACCGTGTGCCGGTAGGGCGCGCACTCCTGTGCGCGCCGCCGCGGGCCCCAGGCGCGTGTATCATAGAACCGTTCCTGGTCCGTGAGCGCAGATTGTTTGGTGTTTCTTAGATTCCCCCGCTCTCCTGCTCCAGCGCCCGGGGCGGGCCGAGGATCAACGAGGCGATCACCGCTTGACGCACAGTCCGTGCGTTCTTGAACATGCCAGCCGCCTGGACCACCTCGGGAGAAGCTTTGGTTCGCACGACGGAGGTGAGTTGCACACGCTGGGTGGAAACCTTCGCGATGTGCGCGCCAACCTGCTGATCAAGCTGGCTGGCGCGCTCGTAAGCCTGCCTGGATTGCGACATCGCCGCCAAATCCCGGGTCCCAACGCTGGTAACAGTCGGAACCGGCAAAGGCGTCGGCGATGGTTCAGGCACGCGCACGACCACGGGCCGGATGGGTGGCGGCGCGGGAACGGGTCTTGTCGTTCGCACCACAGGTTGAAAAGGCGACGGCGGGAGTGCGGGCGTCCGCGGACTTGAGGTAACGACCGTTGGTGGAGGCGGCGGCGCCGGACGTGGGCGCGCCGGCGGGGCCGAAGGAGTTTCGCCTTCGAGCAACCGGCGCAATTCCTCCTCCCAACTGGTGGTTTTGGCGGGCCGGGGAGCCGTCGCAGGTGGATACTGCGCAGGTCGAGGGCCGGATGGAGGCGGATTCCTGGCCGCGTCCCGTGCCTTCTCCGCCTCGCGCTTTCTTTGCAACCAGCTCGAAACGGCGGAAATCAAAATGATTATTACAAAAACGAGAAATCCTGAGCCCATACGCGTCTAACTTCCCGGCGGTTTATTTTGCGGCGCGTTGCCGCCGCCCGCAATGCTGTCACGCATGCCGGTATCCGCCTGAATGTTCTTCATCCGATAATAATCCATCACGCCCAAATGCCCGCTGCGGAAAGCGTCCGCCATGGCCATTGGCACCTGCGCTTCGGCTTCGACCACTCGGGCGCGCATCTCCTGCACGCGGGCGAGCATTTCCTGTTCGAGCGCCACGGCGGCCGCCCGCCGCACTTCCGCCTGCGCCTGGGCGATCAACTTGTTCGCTTCCGCCTGCTCCGCCTGCAATTTCGCGCCCACGTTCTCGCCGACGGCAACATCCGCAATATCGATGGAGAGGATTGCGAAAGCCGTATTGCTGTCCAACGCCTTGTCGAGAACTGTCTTCGAAATCCGATCGGGGCTCTCCAAGACGTCCTTGTACGAGCTGGCGGAACCAATGGTGGTGACGATTCCTTCGCCAACGCGCGCGATGATGGTTTCCTCCGTCGCGCCGCCCACAAACCGATCCAGGTTCGTGCGGACCGTCACGCGCGCCTTGGCCTTGATCACGATGCCGTCCTTGGCCACGCCGTCGATGGTCACCTTGCCCGACGCGGGATTCGGACAATCGATGACCTTGGGGTTGACGGAAGTTTTAACCGCCTCCAGCACCGTTTTGCCTGTGCCTTTCGTCGCGAGGTCGATGGCGCACGCCTTGTCAAATTCGAGATGGATGCCCGCTTTCCGGGCCGCGATCAGCGCCTGGACCACCATCTCCACATTGCCACCCGCCATGTAATGCGTGGACAGATCGTCAATCGACAGGTTCATGCCTGACTTCACGGCCGTAATCCGGTTGTCCACGATCAAGCCCACCGGCACTCGGCGCAGGCGCAAGGCGACCAGTTCGGTGAATTTGACTTTCGCACCGGAAGTCAAAGCGCGGATATAGATGCTGATAAAGCTCAGGATGACGGCCGCGACCACCAATAGAATAATGGTCACGATGATGAGCACGCCGATCGTAACGGTGCCACTAGGGAATTCAGCCAGGTATAGGTTCATAGGTTTTGTTGGTTCCGACAGTTCGTCCCACTAATCTCCAGAGGACCAATGCCAGTATGCGCAGACTTGTAGAAAAGCGCAACAGGATGCTTTGGCGGCTGCGATCAAAAGCAGATCTGAGTGTTAAGCGGGATTTACCGGCCCGGTTTTGTGGGGTGAACACCCCATGGTCGGAAACGACCGTTTTGGCAAAAACTTTCCTGTAATGATGGTCAGTTAGGTTCGGCGGCCCTGAGTGGGGCCGCCTTTTTTCTTTCCACAATTCGTCAGCTATACGCGAGAAAACCGCCTGCAAAATCAGAGAATGTTGTGGAGCTTGAAACCGCCTCATACCGGGTTTCGCCCCATTGGGAAGCAGCGAGGAATCGCTTAAAGAAAGGCAGCTAACATAAAAGCTCCCGCTACCAAGGAGGGCGGGATTCTTTATTTCCTTCAGTTCTTCTTCGGCCCACTCTCGATCATTTTCTTGAACTCCGCCGCGGAGGCCTTGACCAGCGCCTTGGGGCCGGTAATCCGCACGTAAACATCGCCATCGGTGGAGGACTCCGGCGAAATGATGGCCCCGATCAAGGCGTAATCCTTCATGGGCGTCGCCGGATGGCCGGGCATGCCCGAGCTATAGGTGCCTTCGGCTTGGACATACGTGACTTTGGCTTTGCCAATGGTCACTTCCTCCACCTTGGCGTTGATCTTGTCGCGGGGCTCTTCAAATTGGCCCAGCCAGCGATCCACGTTGGCCTTGACAGTGCCAGCCCCGCCGGGGAACTGGAAGAAAACGACCTCGGCGCTCGCTTTGCCCTCCGCGTCCTTCACCTTCAACTGGCCTTTGCGCATGGACGAGGCTGGTTCGACCCACTCCCAACCGGCTGGCCGGACGAACTTCATGTCGCCGACGTCAATTGTGGCGTGGTCTTCCGCACGGAGATTGCCGACGGTGGCCAGGAGCAGGGACGCGAGGGCGAATCCCATTTTTGCAATTGTTTTCATAATTGTATTTGGTTTGCGCGTTGGGAAATAAAAGTGGTCGCTCGGTTCGGATGGATGACCATGGGCCACACTTTATCCCGGGAGCGAAGAGTGTCGAGGTAAAACGATCCGAGGCATGCACCGGCAACTCCAACGCAAATCTGCGGGTTACTCGCCCGCCCCGCCGCGGCGGCCCAGGAGCGCGGCAAGTTTTTCGTTGGCGCGCGTCAGCTCATTTGAATCTGGTTGCGTTGCAGGAGGAGTTTGATCGGACGGCGGAGCAGGCGTTTTTGCCGTCAGCGTGGACAGTTTATCGGCATTTGTCTGCTGTTCGGGCACGACTAATGGCTCCATGGAAAGATCCTTTGCCGGCTCTTCATTCGACAGGGGTGTTGCTTCGGCTTCCGGGTGATTATTGCCGGAACACAATTCCTGCCAGATTACGTTCGTGCCTTTTCGCTGGACAGCCGGCGAAAGCAGCGGCCCAATCACCGATAATGCGCCCGGCACGGCAAAAATCTCCTGGAGCGTGCCTCGCGCTTGAATTCTGCCGCCCGAAAGGATAATCGCGCGGTCACAAGTTTCCATTGCATCAGCCAGCCAGTGGCTGGCCATCACCACGGTTTTGCCGGACTGGGCCAACTTCCGGATGAGTTGCTTCACCGTGCGAGTGGCTTCGCTGTCCAAACCGGCGAGCGGGTCATCCAGAATCAGTATCTCGAAATCCAGCGCCACAGCGCGCCCGATGCAGACGCAACGCTGGATCGCCACAGGCAGATCTCCGAACGCGCGTTGGGTTGCGCCGGGCGCTCCGATGAATTCGAAGAGTTCCTGGGTTCGTTTAAGCCGTTGGGCCGGCGCCAGGCCCAAATCGCCCGCGAAATCGGACAGCACGTTCGCGCAAGGCAGGCGCGAATCAAGGGTGAATCCCGCCGGCATATAACCGATCTTCGCCGCGAACGTGCTGTTCCGGAGGGGTATCTCAAGCACGCTGACGAGCCCTTTATCGGGATCCAGCGCGCCCGACAATAACTTCAGGATGACGGACTTGCCGGAACCTGTCGCACCGAACAAACCCAGAACCTCCCCGCGATGCACAGTGAAGCTGATGTTGTCCAATGCCTTGGCCTTGTGCCGGTCCAGGAAACTCCCGAAGCTCTTGGTCACTTCGCTGACGACGATGAAGTTATCGGTTTTCATTGGGCCGGCCGAAGGCCAAAGAGGCCTCCGGCCAAAGTGGTTTCAAAAAAATCGTGGCCGCCGACGTAAGGAGACTCTGCTCTCAGGTTCCTTGAAACCAGAGCCTCCTTGCGTCGGCTGCCACACATTCCATGGGGTTCTTGAATTCGCGCCGAACCTCCCGCTTGGCCCGGGCCGATCGTCACTTCGACGACTCCTTCCCGCCGTTTTGAAGTTTCTCAAAGCGCGCCGCCAGTTCGTTATACTTGTCCACAATGCCGTTGCGATCCTTCACGGCGTCGTTGAGCTTTTGCACGAACTCATCCCGTTGAGCGACGACTTCCTTGATCGAGTCGCTCATTTTCTTTTCCGTGTCGTAAGCCTCTTTCAGTTTCGTCTGCAAGATTTCGGCGGCGGCTTTATAATCAGCGACTTCCTTGGTAAGCGCGTCGTTGGCCAACTCGAGCTTGGTGATTTCCCGCTTCTGGGCAAGCATCGCTTGCTCGTTGGCTTTGATGGTGTCTTTGAGTTGCGTAATGGTTGCATCCATCTGGGCGATCTGATGGTCCATCGTTCGAATCGAGTTCGTGTAGCCCTGGATGGCGGTGGATTGCTCGTAAACAAGCTGGTTCAGGCTCTGGATTTCCTTGCGCTGAGCCGTCTGGCTGTACCATTGGAACGCGCACAGGCCGCAAAGACCGATGGCCAGCGCGATCAGCAGGTTTTGGTGAAAATTCTTCATCAAAGGTCAGGGTTGTTGTCCGGGTGCGGCCTTGACGGCGACGGCAACCCGCTGGATACCCGTGCGCTTCACGAAATCCAAGAGATAAATCAACGAGCCGTAACGGGCGTCCCGCGTGCCGGTGATATAGACGGGCAGGTTCGTGTTCGCGTTGTGCCGCTGCGCGAGAACAGCGCCGAGATCAGCAAGAGAGATGCGCTGCTTGTCCATGGTGATCTGACCATCGCGATCCACGGTAAGATTAATCATGTCCGGCTTCACGGTGGAAGTCGCCACCGTGGC
>JAJPHR010000012.1 GCA_021325145.1 Verrucomicrobiota bacterium
TGGCGTTGGACAAAGTGAGTCTCCAGATCGGGCAGTCGGAGGTGGTCGCGCTGGTGGGCGAGAACGGCGCGGGCAAGTCCACGTTGATGAAAATTCTCGGTGGCGTTCATCAGCCGGACGAAGGAGAAATTCTCGTGGACGGCCAGCCGGTCAAAATCCAGAACGTCGCCGAGGCGATGCGCCTGGGCATTGCGTTCATCCATCAGGAACTGAACGTCCTCGACAACCTTGATGTGGCCGCGAACGTTTTTCTTGGCCGCGAGCCGGTCATCACACCCTTCCGTCTCGTGAACCGCCGGAAGATTCACGCCGATACCGAGCCGTACCTCAAGCGCCTGGGCCTGGACGTTTCGACCCGGACCCGCCTGGACCGCCTGTCGCTCGCGCAGAAACAATTGGTCGAAATCGCCAAGGCGCTTTCGTTGAATGCCCGGCTGATCATCATGGACGAGCCCACGTCGAGCCTCACGCTTTCGGAAACGAATCGCTTGTTGAAGCTGGTTAGCGACCTCGCCGAGCAGGGCGTGAGCATCATCTACATCTCGCATCGGCTCGCGGAGATCGATCATTGCGCGGATCGGGTGGCCGTCCTGCGCGATGGTCGAAACGCCGGCCACTTGAATCACGACGAAGCCACCCACGACAAACTCGTCAGCCTGATGGTGGGCCGCGAGATCAAAAGCTTTTATGTTGAATCCAAAGCGCGGAAAACGCCGGAATTTTTTTGCGTGCGGAACATTCGTTCGCGGATGTACCCGGACCAGGCGGTTTCGTTCGACGCGGCCAGGGGGGAAATTCTTGGCTTTGCCGGGCTGGTCGGAGCGGGGCGGTCGGAACTTGCCAAGGCCATCGTGGGCCTGGATGGACCAGTGGGCGGCGAAATCCGGCTCGATGGACGGACGCTTTCCATCCGCTCGCCGCGCGACGCGATTGCGCACGGCATTTACCTCGTGCCGGAAGACCGCCGGGGCGAAGGCTTGGTTGTGCGGATGTCGGTGCGCGAAAATATCACGCTGCCTTCGTTGCCCAGGTTTGCCCGCTTCGGATTGATCCAGCGAGACCGTGAATGCCGGGTGGCCGGGGAACAGATCGCATCCTTGAAAGTCCGGACGCCACACACGGAAACGCTCGTGATGAATCTCAGCGGCGGCAATCAACAAAAAGTCGTGCTCGGCAAATGGCTGGCCATGCAACCCAAAGTGATGATCCTCGACGAACCAACCCGCGGCATCGACGTGGGCGCCAAGGCGGAGATTTACCGCCTGATGCGCGAACTGGCCGAACAGGGCGCGGTCATCATTATGATCAGCAGCGACATGGAGGAAGTTTTGCACGTGAGCGACCGCGTGGCCGTGATGCACGAAGGCCGGATCACTGGAGTGCTGGAGCGGCCGGATTGCTCGGAGGAAAACATCATGCAATTGGCCGTGGGACGAACGCTCGCCACTGCGAAGCCGGCGCTTCCAAACTGAAGCCATGAAGAATAGTGTGATCATTTCTGCCAGTCGCGGTGACAATCCGCACAATGGGACTCCTCTCCCCTTCCGAAGGGGAGCGGGTGGCTGGAGGCCGGGTGAGGGGGCCGCATTGTCCAAACCGCCACTGGGACCGGTCTATTTAACGCATCCATGAAAAAGGAAATCGGCCTGCTCGCCCTGTTGATCTTTCTGTGCCTCGTCGTCATCGGCGTGGACCTTGGGATGCAGCTTCATTCCGGAACGAAACCGGCCCAACTCGAACTCCCTCGTTTCATCACCCGGACCAATCTCACGAACATGGCGAACATTATCGGGTTGTTCGGCGTATTCAGCCTCGGCATGGGATTGGTCATCATCACGGGCGGCATTGACTTGTCCGTTGGCTCCATGTTTGCGCTGACGGGCGTGCTGTTGTCCATGGCCCTGGTCGATTGGCATTGGCCCTGGCCGGTGGCGGCGTTGATGGTCGTCGCGATTCCAATGGCACTCGGCTGGGGTCACGGCCTTCTGATTACTCGCGTCCATATCCAGCCTTTTATCGTTACCCTGTGCGGGTTGTTGATTTACCGCGGCCTGGCCCGTTTCATTGCGGGCGACAACACCAAAGGTTTCGGCAATGCGAAAGGCTGCGAAACCCTGGCGTCACTGGCGAGCGGCAGGTTGTGGGGCGTCCCCATGCCGTTCATATTGCTGCTCATCGTGGGAACGATTATGTGGTTCGTGCTGCATCGTTCAGTCTACGGACGTTACCTCCTCGCCGTCGGTCGGAATGAGGAAGCCGCGCGTTTTTCCGGAATCAACACCAGGATGGTCATCGCCAGCAGCTACGTTGTCGCCGGTTTGTTGACCGGCCTCGCGGGAATCCTGTTTGCGTTTTACACCAACTCGGTTTCACCCTCAAATCACGGCAGCTTCTACGAACTTTACGGCATCGCTGCGGCAGTGCTCGGCGGCTGCAGCCTGCGCGGTGGCGAAGGCTCGATCATCGGGATTGTCATCGGCACCGCACTGCTGCAAGTCCTGCAAAACCTCGTGAACCTGCTGGACATTCCCAGTTCGCTCAATTTCGCAGTCATGGGAACCGTGGTGCTCTTCGGCGTCGTGGCCGACCAATTGATGCGCGGCCGAACCGCCGGCAAAGTCTAAGGTAGGGAATCCCGCCTTCAGCCGGTGAGGACTGCCGCCCAAGAGCCTATCTCGGTAGGGCGCGTCACTTCGTGCGCGCCGACGGCGGGCAGAGGACTGCCCGTCCTGCCGGGATAGGTTCTAAAGCCGGGACTCTGTGCTTCATAGTCTACGATTGTAGTTGAATTAATCCCGGAGATCACGGACCGACCAAAACCCGGTAGAAGCGCACTGCGTTGGTGGCGTTGGGATCGGTGACGGTAAACGAACTGACACCGGGGTTGGTCACCGCGAGCGATTGCCAGTTGTTGCTGCTCGCTAGGCTGAGCGAATATTGGACAGTGTAATTTTGGCCGGCGACTCCATTGACAGTCAATTGGAACTGCCGGTTTGAAAGACGCAGAGGCGAACTGATGGCCGGTCGCGTGACCGCCTTGACGATGAGCGTCAAGGCACGGGTGGTGGTGGACGAATTATGGTCGGTGACGCGCACGATAAAGTTGTTTGTTCCCGCGGCCGTGGGCATGCCCGAAATCACTCCGTTGGTGTCAATGTTCAAACCGGCGGGCAGAGGCTGGGAACCAAGCGCAAGGGTCCAGGTATAAGGCGTCGTCCCGCCACTGGCCTGAAGTTGGTTGGTGTAATTGACGCCGACCGTGGCGTTGCTCAGGGACGAAGTCGTGATCTGCAAGGAAGCTGGCACGATTGTAATCGAGTAACTGCGTTGCGGCTGGTATCCGCTGTTGTCAATCATGCTGACCGTGAACAAAAAAGTGCCGGTCTGGGTGGGAGTACCGGAAAGGAGGCCGGTGAAGTTAGTGCCGTCATTGATATTCAAGCCGAGGGGCAGTGAGCCGGAAGCGAGCGACCAGCCGAAATAACCGCCCCTTCCTCCCGTGGCGTGGAGCGATACGTTGTAGGCAACGCCGCTTGTGCCGTTGGGCACGGAGGCATTGGTTATCTGGACAGCCGGATAAACGACAAGCGGCAGGAGTTGTTCGTTTGTGTTCGCCTGGTTGTCCACCACCTGCACAAAGAAATAGTTCGTTCCAAGCGTGGCGTTGGTCGCGGGAGTGCCGAAAATGTTGCCGCTGGTTGAGAGATTTAAACCGGCGGGCAGCGGCGCCGATCCCAGGTCCAACGACCAGGTAAAGGGGGAGTAACAACCATCATTCTGAAGCTGAAAGCCGTTTGAACTATTATAGTAATAAGGAAAGCCAATCACGGCATCCGGCAGGTAAGTCGTGGTGACAGCCAGGGGCTGGCACTGTTGGACCGTAAAGTTGAGATTATCAAAGTTGCCATTGGAAACATTGGCCTGCTGATCGTTGACACAGCCATAGCCCTGGCTGGTCAACTCGCCGCAATCCACGCTCACGTCCCAATTTCCGTTGCCCACGTTGAACGCGTAATGGCCGCTGCTATCCGTCGAGTTAGTGAGATTGCTGCCCTGGCCGTTGTTCGCATACACATTTATGCCAATGATTGGATTGCTGAGATTATCCCTGACGAAACCGTCGAGCTGGTAGGAGCCGCCGCTGTTGCTGTTGGTTTGCGCGATGAAATTTGCCACGCCATTGCCATTCACGATGTTTACGTTGGTGTTATTCGGACACTGGTAATTGCCCAGGGTTTGGAGGCTGTTATTGTCGCAGCAGCAAAGGACGTTCACGTTCCAATTGGCGTTGCCCACGTTCAATGAGTAGTTGCCGTTGGAATCCGTGTTCTGCTGGCTCTGGTAACTGTTGCCGCCGATGGTCGCGTAGGCATAGACCTGCACGCCCACGATGGGGTTGTTGTTGTTATCTCTGACGTAACCGGTGATTTGGTTGGTCGCCAGCACTGCGCTGAAATTGGCCTGGATGGCCGCGCCTGTGGAGACATTGGTTCCGGGACCGCCATTGTTGAACACCCACGCTGGCCCCTGCGAAAACACGTAATTGGCGAAAGCAATGCTGTTCTCTCCATTATCGACGCCCGGGCTCCACAGATCCGCGTTGACACCCATGGAGTAATTTCCATTCGGGTCGGTCGTGGCATCGCCCTGATACGGACCATTGCCATTGGTTTCGTTGTCGCCAGACAGCCTGACTCCGGACACGGGATTGTTATTATTGTCCTTAATGCTTCCGTAAATCATCGCCGTCGCTTTGGGGAAGGCGATCGTCACGCCGGCAACATTGCCGGCGGTGGCGTCAACATTGGTAGGGCTGTTATTCAGTCCGATATAACCCTGAAAATCCAGGGACTGCTGCTCCATGCCGAAACCGAGTTGTTCCGCCAGGGCCGGCAGCACGAAGTTTCCGTTGGTGTCCGTCGCGCCCAAACCAAGGTCCTTGCTGGCGGACTGCACCGCCATCAGAATGGCGGGCAGCCCCACGCTGTTGTTGCCGGCATCCACCAGCCTTCCGGAAACGGTTCGGGTGGCGGTGGACATGGTCAAATTGGTGGTGATGGTTGCGCCGTTGCTCAGCGTCAGCACAGGCGCAGCGTTCAAATTGGCCACGAAGCCGTTCTTGACGGCGACCAACCGGTACGTGCCCGGGGCGGCCTTGATCTTAAAGTTCCCGGAACTGTCCGCGATCACGCCTCCGAGCGGATTGAAACCGTCGCCTCCACCCCCTCCCGATGGAGCTCGGGCGAGAAAGACCAGCGCGTTGGGAATATTTGAGCCGCCAACAATCACCGTGCCGGTGAACTTTTGCCCATAGGCCGTATTAGTAACCAGGAGCGCATTGGTAATGGGTGCGAACTGGGCGGTCGGGCTGGAAATCACAAAAAGAAATTGCCCGACAAACCTTTGCACCGACCCTTCGGTGGCCGGGCTCAATTGCGTCGTGATCGCCCCGGTCGTTCCATTCGAGTCGAACGGAATATTGACGTTCGTTATCCCGGCAAACTTCATTGGCGCCTGGCCGTCCGTCACTTGGAACTGTTGCACCAGCACATCGCCTGCATCGACAACGCCGTTGGAGTTGGCATCGGCAAATTTCTGAACCACGACTGCCGCGCCGGCGGTCAAGTTGCTGATCTGGAGAGTGATGTATCCCGCATACTGGTTGCTGACGACGGTCGGAGTGAGCGCGAAACCGACGGCTGCGGACGCGGGATGACTTGCTAAAACGCACAGGTAAAACGCGAACAGACCCAGGCCAAGCTTGAGTGATGCTTTATGGTTTTGCATTTATTCTGATCAGTTTTGGTTGGAAGAGACGTTTGCGAACATGGCAGTCGCCAAGGCTAGCGGGCCGGCGCAGAAATACAATCCAAAATTCATGCCTGCGGCCAGCCGGGGATACATCTTAACATTGTTGCCGATGTCTTTGGCAGGGGGTGGCGCGCCACGCACTCAATCCACAAGAAAACTGCTATTTTCGCGCAACCCGCTAAGCATTAGTAATTTACGCGCATTTTTGACCTTCAGCCACAGGTTCGCGCCCGAAAAAAAGAGGTTTAATTTACTTTAATTTGCTTTAATTGACCTAATTTCCCCAACCCGCTTAAACCTCTAAGACGGTTCGTAAGCGCCCTCTTGGTGTGCCAAAATGTCTCAGTCACGGCTTAGACCTTGGCTTTGGTGTTTTTCTCGTGCCTGGCGCTTGGTGGTTGAAACTTTCGGCGCTCCGCGCCGGCAGACTTGTTTTCAATTGTCAAAGAACATCCCCTCTCCCAACGGAGCGAGGCAAAATTCATCAACGCCAAGCTCCCCAAGCCCGCTTGGGCCTTGGACATTCCGGCGCTTCGCGCCAGCCCCTCCCTTGTCCTTCACCGACGCCGGTAATAGAGCACTGGCCATCCTTTCATGCAACTTAATCCTGAACATTTCTGTAATGCCCAAACAAATGTGATTTCCCGCTGACAGGGCAGGCCCCGCGGACGCCAGCTATTCCGCCGGGATTCCCCATATTTGCCGTCATCGCGCCGAAACGCTCTTTTACCAATGTTCTCGAATAAAGCCGCCGGCCATACCGTCAGTTATTGCACACCAGCAGTCAAAATCAGGCTGCTCCTGACAACCGGCCAGTCGCGTGGATGGGACTGGCCATTTTCTTTTCAGGGAACAGCTTCACGCCAGCGGGCTGGCGAAGCCGCCAACGAAGCTTATCTTGCTTTCGGATCAAGCGGTTGGCTCCCGTTCGCTGGACCGCTTGATTGGTGTTTTCGGTAATCGCAAACCTCAGCCAATCCGGTTGTTCCGCCAAGATTGATGAACGTCCGGTTACCGGTAATTGGTGTGAGGCTGAATTGTCCGTCTCCTCCCAGGCGCGGATCGTAGGATGAAATCATCGGCACGATGTATTTGCCGGATTCGAAGCCGCCGGCTTCCTTTTGAACCAACACAAGGTTGCCTCTGTCGAGGTAAACCCTTAGATGATTGTACTTACTGAGAGCATCTCTGTACTCTGGAATCAACCCAGCCGAAACATCCGGCGGTGGCGGGGAAGGCGTCGGTATGGCTGAAAATACGGGGGCCTGACGGGGAGCCTGGCATGCGCTGGCAACGCACAAACAGACCGCTGCCGCCGCGAGGCGGAATCTTCCAAGCTTCGTTTTCATAAGTGATATTTTGCCTTCCGGGTTAGTGCGTGCTCAAGAAGATCAGACACCGCTGGGAGGAGTTTGTTGCGCTCTTCCGATAGGGCTTGTAAGGAACTCAGGGGGTTTTAAGCTCGGCCCCATTCAAACGCATTTGGCTCATGAGCGAACCTATTTCCGAAGCTGAGTTGGCCGCGATTCAAGCGGCCCTTACCCAAGGCAGAAAAATCGAGGCCATCAAACTCCACCGCAAAGCTACGGGCTCCGGTCTGGCCGAAGCCAAGAATGCGGTTGAGAAAATGGAGGTGGAGTTGGGCCTTGCCTCACCCGCCGCATCGGAAAACAAACCTTCCGCGGGAGGCTGTTTTGGGTTGCTGCTGTTTGTTAGCGTGATGCTTGTCGCAGTTTTGGCGTGGCTGGCCGGCAAATGATGGCTTTGAGTCGTTTGGGCAGCATCTGTCCACGCGCCAGCATCATTTTCCCGGGCGGGATCCCTCGAACTCGTTTTGACTTTCCTCGATGGTTTCGAGCACCTTTTCCGGCTTCACGTCCCGGGCCAGTTCCTTCAACTCGGGATTCCGGGATTCCTCAATGCCCATTCTGCCGGCCATCTCGGTGACGAGGCGGATCAAACGGGTAACTTCATGCTCGGCCAGCAGGCTGACTTGAAGATCAAGATCCGCCCGACGATCCGCCATGGCCGCCATCCGGTTTTGCGTGATGAGCACAAACGTGGAAAGAAAAATGGCTTCCACCGACGCCACCATGGCCAGGATGACAAAGGAGGGATCGAACTTGGGGAGGAAGGGAATCCAACCCAGGTTGATGATGATCCACAGGCCGAAGATAATGAGATGCAGATAAACAAACAGCATGCTGCCCGTGAAAGCAGTGATGGAATCCGCGATGCGGTTTTGCAGGCTGCGGGCTTTTTCCTCGGCCTCACGGCGCTCAAGCAGCGCATGGATATTGCGCTCGACCACACGGGCCATGTCTGTATCTGTATCGGGGTGACCATCCGGATGCCCGCGCTCTTGCAATCTGTTTGGGGGCCTCATAAACGCTCTCCGGCCAAAACCTCGACGATGTTCCGGTGGATGGCAAGGTGAGCCCGCAGCTTCTGAGCGAAGGCGGAAGCGCAGCGTCAGGCGACGGAACGAATAGTGCCAGCGCGTCCTGTTATTCAAACCCGAATCAGCGCCAGCGTCCGCCGATCCAAACATAACCCCGCCCATGTCTGGCCCAGCGCCCTTCAACCCAAACGGCGTGGGGATGCGGCCGAATTACGTAATGCCCTCCAATCCACACCCAGGCGCCGCCCGCACCGATCGACCAATAACCCGGCGCCCAGACGTATTCCGGGCCGGGAGCCACTGGAATTAGTTCCGGCTGCGGCACTGGCGGCGCTTGATCCGCGACCACGGCGTTGGGTGGTGGAGGGGCGGGCTGAGCTTCAACCGGCGGCTGGCCTTGCGGCGCCACAGCGGCAGCGGGCGGTTCGGCAGGCTGAGTCGGCTGAACCGGCTGCCCGGGCGGCGCTTGGTAGGCGGTTTGTGGCTGATACGAGTAGGCCGGCGACGGTGGCGGCATCGCTTGCGCTTGATAGGCTGGGACGTAATCAACCCGGCGTTCCACGCACCCGGTTGCCAGGGCGGCAATGCAGCTTGTTGAAAGTGTCAGTTTCAGTAATCCAGTGTTCATACGTTTCATTGTCAATCACCCTTATTGACGTTCGAAAGGCTGGGATGTTCGCGGAAAAAGTAAAGTCCCGCCAGATTTTCGTGTAACTTTTCGGCGGCCCTGGCCGTCTTGGGCGCGCCGAACCTCACGGCGCTTTCGGCCCGTCGGCTCAAAAGGTGGGACACTTCTCAGCAGTGTTCCCGGAAGGCAGGGGTATCGCGCTGTAATGCGCCCGCCGCGCGGGTCCAGCCATTTCCGGCTTGCCGGCTCCACCCCTCACACGCTACGCTCCCGGCCAGCAAACGCCGAATCAGAAAAGTGAACCCGTTCATCAAAGCGGCCCAACTCAGGCAGAAACTGCCGGGATATTTTGTCGCCCGCGCTCACGCCCTCAACCACCAAACGCTGCAACACCTCGCCGCCCATCACCGCGAAAAATTCCTGAAGGCGCACAAATATATTCAGGCGAACATCATCTCGGGCATTCAGGTCAATCGCGGTATCGTCAGTCACAAACACGACGGACTCTCGACTTATTTTTATTGGGAGAAGGGCCATTCCCCGTTTTTGTTTCACATGCCCTCGTGCGGTGTGGAAGTCGGCCTGCCCGCAGCGGAGGAACTGGGGAAAGAACTGGAAGCCAGGGGACACGCCAGCGCCCTGCTGGCCGGCGAATTGATCGTGGACCAATCCCGTTCCCATAGTTACGAGGTGATGCGCGCCGTCAACTCGCCGGAGAATCAGGCGGCGTTATCCAAACTGCGCTTCGCCATTTTTGACGTCATCCTTTTGGACCGGCAGGAGAAGGGCAAACTCGGCTATGATGAACGAGTCAAAATAACCGGGACACTGCCCAAAACGAAATTGACCTTCCCGATCGAGTTTCAGGAGGTCAAAAGCCTGGAGGAACTCAATGCCTTTTATCAGGCCCAGATCAGCGCCGGGGGAGAAGGCATCGTCCTGCACGAGCTTGCGACGCAGGTCCCCTACAAGATCAAACCCAAGTTCAACATTGACCTGGCCATTGTCGGCTATGTCGAAGGCACCGAAGAACTCAGCGGTCACGCGGTCTCGATCATGGGCGCGCTGGTCAAGGGAAACTCGTACCAGTTGATTTGCCGCGTGGGGGTGGCCGATCCCGCCGTCCGGGAACCATTGTTCAAGGAACTCTCGCGCCATCGCGTCGAGTCCAGTTATCTCGAAACCGATTCGGACAGCCGGCCCATCGCCTGGGTGAAGCCGACCAAGGTCATGGAGCTGAACGCGGAGGAAGTGACCTGGGAAGCCATTGGTGGCGGCGAATGGACCAATACCGTTCTGCAATTGAAGGACGGCAAGTTCAGCTATCAAGGCCAGGGCGTCACGTTCAAACCGTTTCATCCCACCCTCGAACGGTTGCGGGATGACAAGCCGATCGAGGAATGCACCTTCGCACAAATGCCCGGCACCGACTTGAACGTCCGGCAACTTGCCGCCGCGAAGCCCGCGAAAATTTTCCTGCGCGAGGTGTACGTCAAAACCCTCAAAGGCAAACCTGCCGTGAGAAAGATCACCGCCTGGGAACAGTCGCGCGAAGGTTTTCCAGCGTTCGTGGTGCACACGGTGGATTACAGCCCGGACCGAGCGGAACCGTTGAAAGAGGACACCAAAGCCACCGATCATCAGAGCGAGGCGGAAGCCTGCATCCAGACGTGGCGCACCGAGGAAATCAGCAAAGGCTGGAACAGACTTTAATTGAATGGGCGCATGCACACTTAACGTTGGCGGCACGCCGCTGGTTGCGGAATTGGCGAAAGTCAGCCGCTCGGATCTTTACGGCGAGAGCCGCCTCAAGGTGCTCGGGCCGGACGGCAAGCTCCTCATCAAGGCAGCCGTTCCCGAGGATGGCGGCAGTTACATTGGCCGCGGCGATGTCCGCTTGTTGCAGAAGGTGGACGGCGGCTTTTCACTGGCGGCGGCGCAACTGGTGGACGCACTCACCGGCAAACCGCGGGAACCGGTGCCCAGTTCCTTCAAGGAAGCGCCGAATTTTCGTCCCGCCACGGCCGACGAAATCAGCCTGATGGAGGTCAGGAGCGTTTATCAACTTCAGGCCGCCGAAATGAAGCTGAAACCGGGAGACATGTTTCTCGGCCATTTCAATTACCGCGCGGGGAACGAGAAGAACGACGCGGCCATCGTGGTCAACGCGGCGGGCGCGTTTCTCCTGGTTGGAAATCTTACCACGCCCACGTTCGTCGGGATTGAAGACGATTCACAACTCATCGCGCCCGAAAATTCCCAGGAAGGCGAGGAGGGTGGCGAGGGCGATTTTGCCTCCTTGCTCTAAGCCGGCCATGTACCTCAAGTTGACCAATCTTCAAAAGCGGACGGCAGATCTGTTCCTGCTGTCCCTGACTCCGCCCAAGTCTTATCGAATGGTCGTGCGGACCGCCGCCGGGGAAGTCGAGCCGGCCAAACAGGCGGTTTTGGTGCGCAAATCCAACTGGACCGCCGGCCTGAGCGCGGCCCAAATCGGCGAATTATTAATCAAAGAAGATCCCGAGGTGGACACCAACGTGATCGGACGGCCCGTGCAGCTCCGTTCAACGGTGTTTCTGGACGTGAATCGGCAGCCGGTCACCAACTTCACGGTTCTCGAGGAAAAAGTCCTGCCGAACGGCGAACTCAAGGAAACCAGGCCCTACAAGCCCACGGAACCCAACATCGAATTGCCGGTCCAGGTGGCCGCCAAGGGCGGACAATCCGCTGCGGACATGGTCCAGAAATTCGTGACGCACAAGATTTATCAGATCATCCACACGGACAGCCTTTCGTACGACTTTCTTTTCAACTTGTGCCAGGAAATCCATAACCAGGGCTTTGTCCGTCTGGCCGGCGGCCTCAAAGGCAACGAACCGCTCATCCTCCGCCGCGAGGGCCTGCCTTCCTTCGCGTATCTCCAGGGAAAGGTGGACGGCAAGAAATACCGCTGCACGCTGCATCTGACGCATCAGGAACTCAAAGCACCCGCTGTGGACGCAGGCAGTGCCGGCGCAGCGTGACGCGGCCCGTAGCGAGAGCTGAAAGTGATCGTGCTATTTCGACTTTACCGGCGGGCTTGTGCGTCACGGGAGGGAGTGCGATTGCAGGCATCATCAATCGAAGAAAGTAAGGCTGAGGACTGTCCGGCGTGGGGTGCGCCGGTGGAGGATGGGGAAGTCCTCAGCCTGTGTCGGGCCAAATCTGAACGTTGGGCAACTCCACTAGTCACTTTCAACGCGCCCTATTTATAGGTCGGCTCGGCTCGAAGTGAAATGGGGTGAAAGCCCCACTCCTATCTTGACACAATTGCGCGTGCGGAGTTGAGATAGTCCCGTTCTTCCGAACTCATGGCAACGATGATGCTGGACAATCCGGCCTTATGAAAAGCGGCTTCAAACGCTGCCTGGCGCGTTCATTAGCTCAAGGTTCCAGCTCGGGGAAACTTTTCCCACTCTGCCTTGCGCTCTTAATATTGACACAGGCTTGCTTCGCTGCCCCTCTGCGGGTGACGACTTGGAATCTGGGAGAGCTGCCCGTCTCCGCCACAAACACCCCGGCGCAGAAGAGCGCCGAGACACGGATTCAGGACGCGGCGGTCGCGCTCGGCAGATTGGATCCGGACGTCATTATTCTGAATCAGGTTCGGGACTGGTCGATGTGCCAGCAGGTCGTGCAGGCGCTGCGACCGGCCGATTACAGCGTGCAGGTTTGTTCCTCATTTCGGGACGCGCGCACCGGCGCGGCCGGCCGGCAGCAGATCGCCATCTTGTCCAAGCACAAGGCTTATTTCTCGTGGTCCGAACCGTGGCGGGCGGAAGGCCAGCCGCTCGCGGGCGGTTTCGCCTTTGCGGCGGTGCGCGTGGGCAAACAGAGGGTCGGACTTTTCGCCGTCCAACTCGGCGATGGAACGACCGCTGCGACGAATGGCCACGAGCCCGCGGTGGCGAAGGCGCGAGCCGCGTGCCTTCAACAATGGCAGCGCCAGGTCGGTTCCTTCAAACAATGGGTGACCAACCGGATCGAAGCCGTGGTGATTGCGGGCGGATTTAATGAATTGCCGACGGGCGGCGCAGCCCCACCGCATTCCTCCGAGGAGATCAACTTTCTGGAAACTGTGCTGACTGCTCCTTTGGAAAATCCCACGACTCTCCCGAAACCAGACGCGGCCTCCGGCGGCACCAACTATGTTTTTGCGCAGCTGAATCCGGACGCCGACAGTCTGACGGGTGTGGTGCTCGACCGCTGCCCGGCAACCTGTGACCTGGATTTGACGCCCGGGAACCAGACGATAGTTCCGGTCGCTCGCAACAAAGCCGCGCCTCCAAAAGCGGAGTTGGTCCAAACGCCGGCCAGCGACACAAAACCCCGATCCAACGAAGTCACAATGCCTGCTCCCGCCGTGGCGCAATCAGTACCGGCAACTCCCAGTTCCAGTCCAGGCGTTCGGACCGGTCAGGCTGTCCCCGCTTGGAAGACATACTGGCCCATTGGGCTGGCAGCGGGCATCCTTGCCTTTGTTGTTGCATGGGCTTTGGGCAAACGAAAACAAACCGCGCCGCCGCGCGCGCAAACCCTGATTGCCCTGGGAACGGATGGGGGTGAGCGCGGTTCGATTTCCGATGCGGTCGTAATTACCTCGCAATCCATCACCGGCTCAGCAACCGACCCGGTTCGCGGAAGTCCAATCATTCACATTGAGAGTTCCGGATCGGGGCAAAGCGAAACCGAACAATGGCGGCGGCGCGCGCTGGCTGCCGAAGAGCGGGCCGAGCGGACCGCAGCCGCCGTTCGCCAGGGGTTGATGCCCCAAATGCGGCGATGGTTGAAACAGAAACTCGTGCGCAAGCTGATTTCAGACCGAACGGAACTGCTGGAAACCCAGCATGCCGCCGCCCTCAAGGCCATGGCTGTGGATGAGCGCCTGTCCCGGATCGAGTTACAGATTCAACAACAAAACGCCGCCTACGAACGGCGCATCGAAGAACTCATGCGTGAACTGGCGGCGGCGAAAGAGGAAAACCGCGAATTAATCCGCGCCAAGATCGCCCAGGTCAAATCCGAAATGGAAGCTGCCCGGGTCAAAGCGCTGCAACAGGCGAAAGAGTGAGGAAGACAGGCGTTGGACGATTTGGAGTTTGGGCATTCTTTGGCCATTGGTCATTTGATATTTGGGAATTCCTGTCACTTTTTGTCCTGAGGCGGGTTCAGAATGAACATAATCAGATTCCGGAAATCCGCGTCCGGCATCTGCTCCAATCCTTCCGGCATCACCGATAACTCGCTCACTCGCAGTGAAGCGATGTCGGATTTGGAAATAATATCTTCCTTCGGACCTGCCGACAGCAATCGCACGCGCACATCCGTATTCTCAACCATGCGCCCGCTGAGACTGCGACCGTCCTTTGTTTCCACCAGGACATTTTCATAGCCTTTGCCGATGACCTGGTTCGGATCGATGACGTTCGCCAGCAATGCGTCGAGAGTCGAGCGGCCAACGCCAGTCAAGTCCGGCCCCACGTCTGCGCCTTCGCCGTAAAGCTTGTGGCAGACAAAACACGTCTTCCTGGCGACCTCGTGGCCAGCCTGCAAATCCGCCGGGGTGCTCAGGATCATCTTCTTCTTTTCCGCGATGAGCTTCAGCTTGTCTGCATCGGCGGGCCGGACGCGCCCGATGTCCTGGGCCACGCGCTCGCGAACCGCCGCATCGGCCGATTGCGTGAGAGTGCGAATGACCGTGGCGGGAATCTCATTCGGGAAAATGTTTTTCGCCTCCAGTGCGGAAAGCAGGCTCAAGGTCCACGGGTGACGCGAAGCCAATGCTTCCGCCGCCGCCCGCCGCGCTTCGGGCGTGAAGGCCTTCCAGTGCTGAACGAGTTCGTCGCCGGTTTTGTCGCCGCCGAGTTCTCCCAGCGCACGGATGGCCGCGAGCACCAATGGTTCGGGAGTTTCGGGCGCGAGAAGGTTCGAGATGGCCGCGCGCACCTCATCGGTTTTCAGCTTCCGCGCCGCCTCGATGGCCTGGGTCCGTTCCTGAATGCCGGCCCGGGGATCATTGATGACTTTCAAGGTGGCTTGAATGGCAGCATGGTTGCCCCACAACGTCCCAAGTCTACGCGCCCGCTCGGCCAGCTCTGGCTTGTCGCTGGCTGTGAGTTTATCGAGCAAGGGATTTGGGTCGTTCATTGGCTTCAGGACGTTGCCTTGCAATCCTTCGAGCAAGCCGTCCAAAGCCGCAACCGCCAGCCCGGTTCCTTTCTCAGTGGCGGCTTCGACAAATTTCAACGCCATGTCCAGCCGTTCGGAGTCGTGGCCATCGCAGATCCGCCGCATGAACTTGCGGGTGATCTGCCCGCTCAATGGCATGGTGTCCGCTCCGTGATCCAGCAGCCAGCGCAAGCCGGGTTCCGGGTTCTGCGCAATTCCCGGCTCGGCGGCTTCCCAAATCATGAACGGAATCAACGGATCTTTTCCATCCGCTGAAGCTTGAACCAACGGCGCGAGAATGCGCCCCACTTGAACCTCTTTCAACTCGGGAGGCGCCGGCGTATCCACTGTCAGCGAACTGGAAACAAACTGTCGCGCCGCCGTCGCGACCGCCAGCCGCACGCTCGCGTCCGGGTCGCTGGCCATTTGGCTTAGACCGGCAATGATGGCCGGCGTGGCGTGGCGTCTTTCGCCCGCCAACCGGGCCACCCAGGCGCGAATGGCCGGCTCCTTGTCCTGGTAAAAATCCTCCAGCACTGAATCATCCAATTGTCCGGAGCTGTGCAGCGTCCACAACGCAAACAGCCGCGCCTCCAGCGTTTCCCCCGAGGCCAGCAGGTTTCGCAAGGGCCGCGCCGCGGCCGGGTCGCGCCGTTCCGACAATAACCGCTCCGCCATCCGCCGTTGCCAGATGTTCGGGTGAGCGAGTGTTTGAACCAGTTGCTCCGTGGAAAGTTTTCCGAGGTCCATGTTGACTTCCGGCCGTGACGGAACTTTCGCTCCGGGATGCTTCCCGGTGTAAACCACGCGCCAGATGCGCCCGCGCTCGCGATCCACGCCTTCCGGATCAGCCTGCGCGTTTTGATAGCACGGATATTTGTCGCACCAATCCATGACCCAAAGCGCGCCGTCCGGCCCCACTTGTTCGCTCACGGGCCGGAACCAGCCGTCGCTCGTGGCGAGAAAATCCGGCGCGGCCGTGGCTTTGAAGCTGGAACCGTTCGGCGTGAGGTGATCGTGGTTGACGGCGTTTTGATGAATGTTCCCCATAAACACTTCGCCGCGCCACTCGGCCGGAAACTGGTTGCCTTGGTAGACCTGCACACCCGCGTAGGCGGCCATGTAGTGTTTGTGGTCCACGATCGAGGGCAGCAGTTGGTAGGAATAAGGATTGGCCGGCGTGCCGCCTTGCCGCACATAAATGCCGCCCGGCGTCATGTGAAACAGATGATCGATCACGCAGGCGCTCACGAAGGCATTTCCGCAGCGGTCAAAATCCACGCCCCACGGGTTGCTCGTGCCATCGGCGAAGACCTCGAACTGTTTTGTGCGCGGTTGATAACGCGCCACGGCGGCGGTTACTTCCACGCCCGGTTCGCTCGCTTCGGGAATTTTTACTTTGGAATGTGTGAACACGCCGTGTGTCAGATACAACCAGCCGTCCGGTCCCCAGGTAAAACCATTCAAAAGCTCGTGGCGGTCCTCCAGTCCGAAGCCCGTCATTAGTACCGTGCGCTTGTCCGCGACATCATCATGGTTCGTATCCTCCAGAAACAACAAGTCCGGCGCCTGCCCGACGAACACGCCGCCGTAACCAAGCTGAAGCCCCGTCGCCAAATTCAACCCATCCGCAAACACGGTGACTTTGTCCGCGCGGCCATCGCCATCGGTGTCCTCCAGGATTTTGATGCGGTCGCGCGGCTTGGTTCCCGGTTTGGCCCCGAGCGGATATTCGTAAAGTTCCACCACCCAAAGCCGGCCGCGCTCATCCCAGGTCATGGCGACAGGGTTGATGACGTCCGGTTCCGCGGCAAACAGGCGCACCTCAAACCCGTCCGGCACGACAAACCGTTTTTGCGCTTCCTCGGGCGGCAGCGCGGGCGAAGTCGCCGGAGCGAACTGGCCGCTAAGTTGCCTGCCTTCCGCCAGCGCCAGCCGGGTGACGAGCAACGGCAGGGTAATCGCAACAATCCGAGCGAATTTCATCATATTGGAGACCATTAAAGACTGCAAAACTCTCAAAGATATTCAATTCTTTCCTTTGGACGACAATGGAGCGCAGAGCTCCTGCCCGGCTCGGTCATGGTCCGTGTATCAACGCAGGGCTGGAGCTTTGCGCCCCGCCTTTTAGTGAGCAGTTGTACGGGGTTTTTGAAGGTTGTGCCCGCAACCTCCCGCCGATATAACGACTCGCGTGAAAGCGATCATTCTGGCCGCCGGCAAAGGCACGCGCATGCGGGAACTCACCAACGAACTTCCCAAGCCCATGCTCAAGGTCCATGGCCAGCCCATCCTGGAGCATATCCTGGAGGGAATTTTGGGTGCTGGCATTCGGGAAGTGTTCATCGTCACCGGATTCAAGGCTGAGACCATTGAAGATTATTTCAAGGATGGCGCGAAATGGGGCGCGCGGATCGTGTATGGCCGGCAATTGGTCCAGGATGGCACCGGCAAAGCGCCCGAACTGGCCCGGCAATTCATCGACGCATCACCGTTTCTGCTCACTTACGGCGATATCCTTGTCAAACCCGAGACTTACGCCCAAATGATCCATCGCTATAACGAGGATTATTTTTCAGGCGTCATCACCGTGACCGGCAGTGAGGATGTGACCAAGGGCGGACTGGTGTTTTTCGATGACAAGTTTTGCCTGAAACGCCTGGTGGAAAAACCGGGGCCGGAACAATTGGATGAATTGCGTCGCGATGGCTGGCTGAAACCCGGCCATACCGCGTGGTATAACGCCGGCATCTACATCTTTCGTTCGTCGCTGTTTGATTTTACCGCCAAGCTTCAAAAATCGCCCCGGGGCGAATATGAGCTCACCGACGCCATTAGCGCCCTGGTCGCCACCAATCATCGCATCGCGGGCATGAAAATCGCGGGACGCTGGGTGGACGTGCGCGATCCGGAGGTGTTGGCCAGGTTGGAAGTGGAGTCAAAGTGAGCGGTGCTTGAGGGCAAGCGGGGGACGTCTTCGTCCCCACTCCTTATCCTTGTGTTTCCGCTAGTTTGGGGGACATCCCATCTCTAAGCCTCAAACGACAAACTTTGGTTCAAAAACCGGCCCAAGCCCGTGCTTGCGGAGCAGTTCGATGAACTTCGCGATGCCGCGTTTTTCATCCGTCCCGAGGTGGTAATGGATGTGCCAGCCAAGATAATCTTTGCGGAAATCGTAATCGTATTCGGTGCGATTACGAATGATGGAGTCCAGCGTGTCCAGGCCGAAGTCCCGCGCTTCGCGCAATTGGCGGCGTAGAGGCGCATTCTCGAGGCCGCGCCGCAACGCCCACGCCGCATACACGAAAGGCAGCTTTGTTAATTCGAGCCACGCCGCGCCCAAGTCCATGATTTCATGCTCGTGCGGTCCGAAGAGGAAACCCAGCGCTGGATCGCCAATCAACAGCACCGCGTCGTGCCGGCCCGCGGTCTGGTAATCCGGCAACGGTTTGAACTCGGGCCGCAGCCCGCGCTCGGCCAGCAGCACACGCAGCAGGTTCACGCTCGTCAGGGAGGCAGTGTCGCAAAAAACTTCCTTTACATCTTCCAGTGGTTTCCGATGCGCGAAGAACACGCTTTTCACTTCACCGAGGGAGGCGATGGCGATGGTATCGAGCACATCATAGCGATCATGAAACAGGACTTCGGTGATGCTCACCAACCCTGCGTCAATTTCATCTTTTTGCAACATCTCCGCGAGCCGGGCGGGGGTGGCAAAAATGATTTCGTCCTCCAAACCGCGGGTGAGCGGGACGGCGTTCAGGTATTTCACCGAACCGACCCGGAACGGCGCCAGCGACTGTTCCAGATTACTTTCGCGTTGCAGTTCCACCGCGCGCTTCTCGCGTTCGACGCGATGCGCCAGTTGCTCCGGCACTTCGCTCGGGGCCATGCGGAGTTTGGGAAGATCGTCGGCAGGTTTCATGACTTGATACAGCGTCAGACACTAAGCCATCACTGGCTCTGACCGCAAGCGGCAACAGCGCTAGGATTGAAGTGGCCAGTGGCCAATAAAGATCCAAAGGCGAAGCCCCCGATTGCGTTTGGAATTTGGACGTTTTTTGGTCATTTGGCATTGGAAATTTTCATGAGTCTTTCGTCCGGAATGCCCGTGACAACGGAGCTGCACTCCGCCAATAAGTTTCAACTTCGCTGGCAGAGTTTATGCTGACTTTTTCACCCGGCAGTATCCTGTTGATATTGCCAAATCGTACTAGTACGACTGGGGGCCAGCGGAGTATCCGTGCCGCTGGCCCTTCTTTTTTTCCCAGTTTCAATCCTCCAGCCCCGAGGCTCGGCCGTCAACTGAAAGCCCGGTCAATCTCCTCCTGGCCAACCATCGCCCAAACCGCTTCGAATTGCGCCAGCACAGCCTTAAGCTCTTCCATTTGCAGCGGCTTGGACAAGCTCCCATTCGCGCCCAGTTCGCGGCATTGCTCGGTTTCCGCCTTAAAGAGTGATCCTGAAATCATGATGACGGGAATCGCGCGAGTGGATGGGTCCTGCCTGAGCAGCTGCAGGACTTCCCAGCCGTCCAGTTTTGGCAAGCGAATGTCCATTAAGACGACAAGGGGCCGCTGGCTCGCGGTTCGATGACGCCAAATCCCGCGCGAAAATAAAAAATCGAGCGCCTCCGCGCCATCACGAACAACGTGCAACTTGTTCGCTATCCGGCTTTTGCGAAAAAGCCGGAGCGCAAATTGTACGTCTGGTTCATAATCTTCAACGATTAGAATTTCAAACGGTTCTTTCATATAGTGCCCTGGACAAGGCTGAAGCCGCTGCTTGGAAGCAATTCGGTTGCCAATACCGATCGGGCCAGCCCGGGTCGTTTGTAGGTCGAGGGATGACAGCCGAATCAGCCGTTTGGACGGTTTTTTCGGACTGAGGTGGGAATTAACCTTGCAGCAATTATGAGAGTTCTTTTACGCGATGCGGAGAGCCAGTGTTACCTTGCTCATCAGGGGCATTGGGCGGACAGCCCCTGCGAAGGACGGGACTTTTTCTTTACCGAGCATGCCCGCGAAATCTCGGCGCGCCTGCGTCTGAAGAAATTTCAGATTCTATTTTATTTCCCTGACCTTAATTCCCGCATCGTCGTCTGTGATTCGACGAAGGACGCCAGCCTGGCCAGCGCATAGCCGCGCCCGCTCATTGGCTTCCGGCGCGTTCGCTTCGTCCCGGTTTGAAACCAATCTTCGGGCCGATTGTTTTGCGCATGAGGATTTCGGAAGCGCCGGCAATAACGTAGTTCCGCAATTCCCCAATGCGTTGATAGCCCAGCCGCCGATAGAACCGTTGCGCGCGAGGATTGAATCCGGAAACGCAGAGAAAAACATTCGGACTGTCGCGAAAGATCCGGTCTTCCGCGAACTTCAACAGTTGTGCTCCAACCTTGCAATTTCGCCATTGCGGCACGACCGCCAGCCCCCGGATGTAGCCCGTGAACGCCCCCTGCATGTTCACCACCACGACACCCGCAAGGAGATCCCCCTTCAGCGCGACGTAAACTTCCAGCAATGGATCGGTGAGCAGTTCAAACATGTCGGCGGCTGACCGGCGCAGAGTCAGCCAAGGTTCCGAGCGCGCCATCATCCGGGCAAACACCCGCGCTTCATCGCGATTCTGCAGCAAACGGATGCGAACGTCCGTGGTGGCGGGAGACCGGGATGGCTTGCGTTTCACAACGGGAGCATACGCTGACGATCCCGAATTTCTCAATTCATTTGGCTTCGCACCCGCGGTTCGGCGTGATGGTCCAGGGTGGCGATTCGCAGCTTCCCGGCGGGCGAAACTTCAAAGCGGCGGCATAAAATGTAACATAGTTGAGGCTCGCCTTTTGCTTGATTATATTTACTATCGCCGGACGTTTATGGGCGACATATCCAGCAAATACGGGCCGGCCCAGTTCATTAACCGGGAACTGAGCTGGCTCGAGTTCAACCAGCGCGTGCTGGAGGAAGCGCTCGACCCCCGGAACCCCCTGCTTGAGCGTGTGAAGTTCTTTTGCATCACGAGTTCGAATCTGGACGAATTCTTCGAGGTGCGCGTTGCCGGGCTCAAGCAACAGATTGAAAGCGAAATCGTGGAGCGGAGCATTGACGGGTTGACGGCCACTGAAGCGTTCCGGGCGGTTACTCAGCGAATCCGGCGCATGGTGGACCAGCAATACGAATGCTGGCAAAAGCAACTGCGTCCGGCGCTGGCCAAAAGCGGGATTCGCTTTCTGCAATATGAGGAACTTGACGAAGCCGACCGCAAATGGGTCGAGGAATATTACCGCGCCCAGGTGCGGCCGGTGGTGACACCGCTGGCGCTCGATCCGGCGCATCCGTTTCCGCAACTGCTGAACAAATCGTTGAACCTCATCGTGCGCCTGGAGATGTTGCAAGGCGGCCAGATGCTGCGGCACCTCGCGGTAGTGCAGGTGCCGCGCGTCCTCCCGCGTCTCGTGCGGCTGCCTCGATCGGACGACCGGATGGACTACATGTTCCTGGGCCACCTCCTCGGCCACTTTCTGGCCGACTTGTTTCCCGGCACAACCATCCTCGGTTACTGGAGCTTTCGCGTCACCCGCAACAGCGAATTGTACATTGACGAAGAGGAAACTGCCAACCTGCTCAAGGCGGTGGAAAATGAATTGCACAACCGTCGCAAAGGCGATGCCGTCCGCCTTGAAGTCGAGAAGGATTGTCCGGTGGATCTGCGCCAGGCCCTGCTCGGAACCCTTAAGTTGAACGAGGAAGACTTGTACGTAATCGACGGTCCGCTGAATCCCACCCGGCTCATGGCGATTTACGAAGGCGACCACTCCCCCGAACTGCGCGATCCGCCGTTCGTGGCGCCGGTCGCGCCCGCGTTGCACGATCAGACGGATTTGTTCGCCGCCATCCGTGAGCGCGACCTCCTCCTGCACCATCCGTACGAAACGTTCGATACCGTGGTGAAATTCCTGGAGCAGGCCGCGGCAGACCCAAAGGTGCTGGCGATCAAGCAAACGCTTTACCGCACGGGCGGGGACCCGCGGATCATCGGCGCGCTCATGAATGCGGTGCGCAACGGCAAGCAGGTTACGGCGGTCGTGGAACTACGGGCGCGCTTCGATGAGGCCAACAACATCCAGTGGGCGCGCCAACTCGAAGAGGCCGGCGTGCACGTCGTCTATGGCCTCGTGGGCTACAAAATCCATGCGAAGGTTTGCTTGATCGTCCGCCGGGACGAAGACGCCATCCGGCGCTACGTCCATCTCGCTACGGGGAATTATAATCCCACCACCGCGAGGCTTTATACGGACATCAGCCTGCTGACCTGCCGCCCGAGCTTCGGCGAGGACGCCACCAATCTTTTCAATCTCCTGACCGGCATTGCGCAATTCCAGGGCACGGAGAAGTTCCTGGTGGCGCCTTTCGAACTGCGTGATCGCATGCTGGCGCTGATCCGGCATGAGGCCGAAAATGCGCGAAAAGGTTTGCCGGCGCGGATCATTGCCAAGATGAATGCGCTCGTGGACCCCGGTCTCATCGAGGCGCTCTACGATGCCTCACAAGCGGGCGTGAATATCGATCTCATCGTGCGCGGCATTTGTTGCTTGCGGCCCGGGCTCAAAGGAGTCAGCGACAACATCGCCGTGCGTAGCGTGGTGGACCGGTTTCTCGAGCACAGCCGGATTTTTTACTTCGAGAACGCTTGCCAGCCCAGGATTTTTGTCGGCAGCGCCGATTGGATGCCGCGCAACTTTTTCCGTCGCATCGAGGTGGTGTTTCCCATCGAGGACGGCAACCTGCGCGAACGCATCATCAGCGAGGTCCTCGCCCTGCCGCTCCAGGACAATGTGAAGGCGCGGCTGATGCGGGCGGACGGCACTTACGAACTCACGCTCCCAAAGCGCGGACAGGCCCAGCATCGGAGCCAGATGGAGTTCGTGGACCGGGTGCTGCACGGAAACAGTCCCATCCGAGGCGGTGCGCGATCCAAATCCAAATATCCCAAAGTCAAACTGGCTCCGCGCCCCAAAGCGTTATCTTCCTAAGCGGGCGTTCATTTTGATGCGATGATTTGTGCAGCCGGGAGGACGGCGAGCCAAACAATTATGCAGCGCTGATCCCCGGTTTGATTCCGGGTGGAAGAACCGCGCGGTCTGTAAGCGCAAGGTGCGTCTGACCCGCATGCCGAATGTCCTGCGCTTCGTGGAGAAAAACTACTTCCTCCGCAACGTTGGCGGCGTGATCGGCAATGCGTTCCAGACTTTTCGAAATGACCATCAAGTTGAGACAGGCACTAATGCTGCCACGCTGTTCCAGCATGCGTCTGGTCAAATCGCGGTGGAATTGCTTATTGAGCGCGTCCACCTCCTTATCACGGGGAACGATGGCGCGCGCCTTGTCCGGTTGCCGCTGTACAAACGCATCCAAAGCCTCCCTGAGCATGGCCAGTGCCATCCCGCTCAGGCGGGGAATGTCAACCGCCAGCCTGGCCGGCGGTTCGGCGTTGAGCGCAATGACGCGTCGCGCAATGGTCGTCGCTTCGTCCGCGACCCGTTCCACATCATGTGACAGCTTCAGGGTGACGGTCATCACGCGCAGGTCGGTGGCCAGTAGCGCCTTGGACAGCAAGGTTATGACTTGTTCATCGATCTCGACCTCAAACCGGTCCACGATGGCATCTTCCGCTATGACTTCGCGCGCCAGTTCGTCGTTTCGTTCAACCAGGGCCCGAATGGCTTTGGCCGCCGCGGCTTCCGCAAGGTTCGCCATTGTGAGCAGCCGCTCCTTCAATTCGGCAATTTCTTTTTCTAGGTGACTGGTCATGGATGACAAATGGAAACTCCGGCTCGCATGCCGAAATGTCAATCGAATCTTTCACTGCGGCACGCAGCCCGTCTTTTGCAGGAAACACACCAGCAGATAGGCAATTCCGGCGGCAACGGGGATGGTGAACAGCCACGCCCAAACCATTCGTTCCACGACCACCCACTTAATGGCGTTGAAGCGCTTGGCCGATCCCACGCCCATGATGGCGGCGGAAATGTTGTGCGTGGTCGAAACCGGAATGCCGAGATGTGAGGCGAGCCCAATGACTGTCGCCGAACTGGCCTCGGCGGCAAAACCGTTGATTGGATGCAGCCTGACCATTTTGTGGCCCAGGGTGCGGATGATTCGCCAACCGCCCACGGCGGTGCCCGCCGCCATGACCAGGGCACACGTCACCTTGATCCAGGTCGCGATTTCCATGTCCTTGCCCGCGGCCGGCTCGGGCGTCCGGAGAAAGGCAAGCCATCCGGGCAGGCCGTCCAGGGTGCCCGCGCGTGTTCCGGCGAGCAAGGCGAGCGCGATGATGCCCATGGTCTTTTGAGCGTCGTTGGTGCCGTGCATGAAACCCATCGCGCCGGCGCTGAACATCTGCGCCTTGCCGAAGAAGGCGTTGATTTTCAAGGGGCGCTGCTTGCGCAACAGCACGTAGAGCACGGCCATGAGCAGAAACCCAAAAACGAAGCCCAAAAATGGCGAGGTGAACATCGGCATGATGACCTTCCACCACAGACCCTTGCCCAGGTACCAATGGTCATGACTGGGCTGAGCCCAAATGATGACCTTCCAATTGTTGTGGGAAGCCGCCAAGGCAGAGCCGCACAAGCCGCCGATCAACGCGTGACTCGAACTGGATGGCAAGCCAAACCACCAGGTAATCAGGTTCCACGTGATGGCGCCCAACAGCGCGCAAATGATGATATCCGAACTCATGACCACCAGCTTGGAGTCCACCAGGCCCGAGGTAATGGTTTTGGCCACGGCCGTTCCCCACATGGCGCCGACCAGATTGGTGGCGGCCGCCAATAATACCGCCTGGCGCGGCGTCAGGACCTTGGTGGAAACCACCGTGGCGATGGAATTGGCGGTGTCATGAAAGCCATTGATGTACTCGAAAATCAACGCCACGGCCAAAACAGCCAGAATGAGTGTCATGGCACGTCAGGAATTCTTGAGCGCGATGTTGGCGATGATGTTTCCGACGTCACGACAGCGGTCGATGACCTTTTCCAATAAATCGTAAAGGTCCTTCAGGACGATGACCTTGATTGGGTCTTGTCCGTCGTTGAACAAATTCCGCAGCAGTTCGATGACGACTTTGTCCGCCTCCCCCTCGAAATAGTGCAGCTTGTCGTTGAGGGCCTTGATCCGTTCCAGGTTGGCTCCCTGCCGGAGGCTTTTGACCATGTCCAGGACTGTGTGCGTGGCCTGCTCGATCAAGTTGGTCTGCTTTGAAAAATCCACGCCCTGGATCAACTGCGGCGAAAGCAGAAGCCGTTCGCTAAATTTCTCCACAGTTTTGGGAATGCGATAGAGGGCATGCGAAAGGCTTTCGATGTCCTCCCGTTCGAGGGCGGTCACAAATGTCGTATAGACGGCTTCGCTGATCTGCGCCCGCATTTGCTTTTGCTTGCGCCGCGCCTGAACAAAATCGTAAAGCAGGTTGCTGCGGTCGGGGGTCTTGTTTAATTTGACCAGCGCCTGCACACTGGTCAGCGCTTCCTCGGCGCTCGCTTCCAGCAGGTCAAAAAACTTATCTCCATTACCCAGCAATCTTTGGAGTGAAAACATAGTGTTGCCGCCCATAGTGCCCAAAACCAGAAAAAGGGCACGTCTAAAAATTCATCGTGATTCTAATCAGCTCACCGTGGAACCAATTCCCACCCGAAAAGCCTGGCCAGCATGTCCAGCGCCATGCCGCTGAAGGTGCTTAGCATGTTGCCAACCGCGTCGGAACGCATAACAAGGATGAAGAGCATGAAGCTGTAGCGGCTGATCTGTTGATAGACTTCGTCACTCATGCCGACGAGATTTCTGAGGACATGCGCGCCATCCAGCGGCGGGACGGGCAGCAAGTTGAAGAAGAAGAGGAACAGCGTCAGTTGCGTGAGGTCAAGGAAGGAGTTGCTGGTGAAAAGCCGGATTCCAGTCAGGCTGCCAATTTTCATCGCACCGAGCAACAAGATCGCCAGCAGAAAATTCATCACCGGCCCCGCCGCTGAGATGAGAATATCATCGCGCCGTCGATGCCGCAGGTTGTTCAGATTGACTTGCACCGGCTTGCCCCAGCCGAAGATCATGAGCTGGCCGCTCGCGGCTCCCATGAAGACCAGGATCAGCGGCAGCAGGACAGTGCCGAACCAGTCGATGTGCGCGATCGGGTCGAGGGTCACGCGACCTTGCAAACGAGGCGTGTCGTCCCCACAACGAACCGCCACCCATGCGTGCGCAAATTCGTGGAAGGCGACAAACGCGATGAATCCCAGAAACTGGATCAACCCGTCCAGCAGGATGCCTGTGTCCATACGGTGAGCTTAGCAAAAACCGGACGTGCTCAAAGTCGAAAGTGCTTGGGGCTGCTGCGAGTTTTTGAGCGCACACTGTAGCGCGGGCCTGTCCGCCCTCACTTCCCCGCAAAACTCTCCGCCAGCGCCACCGCCTTGAGCATCGCCTTGGCCTTGTTCACGGTCTCGTCAAACTCGCCTTCGGGCGTGGAATCGTTTACCCAGCCGCCGCCCGCCTGAACGTAGGCCTGCCCGTCCTTGATCAAAGCCGTGCGAATGGTGATGCAGCAGTCGAGGTTGCCATTGAAGGAGAAATAGCCCACGCAACCGCCATAGGGACCGCGCTGGGTTTGTTCGAGTTCCGAAATGATTTGCATGGCGCGCACCTTGGGCGCGCCGCTCAACGTCCCCGCTGGAAAGGTGGCGCGCATCAGATCATACGGAGTTTTACTCTGGGAAAGGCGGCCTTCCACCTGCGAAACAATGTGCATCACATGGCTGTAACGCTCGATGATCATCAGGTCCTTGACTTGCACGCTCCCGTAATCGCAGACCCGCCCGAGATCGTTGCGCGCGAGATCCACGAGCATCACATGTTCGGCGCGTTCCTTGGGATCCGCCAGCAAATCCTGCTCGTTCTTCGCGTCCTGTTCCGCCGTTTTGCCGCGCGGTCGCGTGCCGGCGATCGGCCGGATTTCAATCTTGCCCTCCTCGCAACGCACGTGGATTTCCGGTGAGGCGCCCACCAGCGAAAACCCTTCCAACTCGAGCAGAAACATGTACGGCGACGGATTGATCGAGCGGGCGGCGCGGTAAATGTCCAGCGGCGTCGCCTTGACCGGGGTCGAAAATCGTTGCGATCCCACCACCTGGATAATGTCGCCCGAAGTGATGTACTCCTTGGCTTTGAGGACATTCGCCAGAAACTTCTCGCGTGGCACATTCGAAGTGAACGGCACCGGCGGCACGTCCGTTGGCACCGTCACCGGCAGGTGTTGGCTGGGTTGTTCGAGCAGGGACACCAACCGATCGATTTCGCCCACCGCATCCTCATACGCTTCGGCGGGATTCGCGCCTTGCTCCAGAATCGCATTGACGAGGATGGTGATCGTTTGGGCGACCCGGTCGAAAATGAGCAGTTCGTCGGCGATCAGAAAATACATTACGGGCGTCTTCAAATCATCGCCGAGCGGGCGCGGAACAATGGGTTCGATGTCGTGGATGAATTCGTAACCGATGAACCCAACTGCTCCGCCAGTGAAGCGCGGCAGGCCGGGAAGCGAGACCGGGCGATATTTCCTCATGACGCGCTCGACGACCTCAAGCCCGTCCCGCACGAATTTGGGCGCTTCCGTTCGGATGTCGCTGGAAACGGTCAATTCCTCCACCTTGCCATACTGTTTTAAATCTCCCTTCAGCAGGATGGACGTGTCGGATGGCGCCGCCGGTCCATGGGAAATGGCGGCCACCTCGGTTATCTTGCCGTTTTCGATCAACTCCACGAGGTTGCCGGTTTGCCGGATGATCGCGCGGGGATTGCAGCCCACGAACGAGTACCGGCCCAGGTGTTCGCCGCCTTCCACCGACTCGAAGAGAAACGATTCCCCCCGCCCGCGAATTTTATGATAGGCGGAGAGCGGCGTTTCAAAATCAGCGAGAATGCGGCGCGTGACCGGGATAAGGTTTCCCTGCGACGACAGTTTTACAAACGATTCAAGTGTGGGTGAATACATGAGCAAAGAGCGGCTTACTGAAAATCGGCAAAGTAAGGTGAATAAAGTTTTCCTCCTCCCATAGGGAGAAGGTTGAGGTGAGGGCGGGATTGCTTTGGAGATGCCATTTTTTCATCACTTGTCCGAGCCGATCGCTTTATCCCATCGCGCGCCGCAAGTGCCAGATGGAAAGCAGTGTGTAGAACGCCACGGCAATGGCATACGCAATGATCCCCCAGCCAATGGCCATGGGCACGTGTTGAGGATCGCTGAAATACAACAGCGCGCCGCCCACCGCGCCCGTGAGCACCGTCTGGCCCAGCAGGCAGAACAGATAGAGCGAGATGCGGGTTTCCTGGACGCGTGCCACGTGCCAGTCCCGGTAGTTTTCTTCGCCCATGGAGCGCATCAGCCAGGCGTATTGGAAATTCCGCGCTGCTACCAGCACGCTGGTGGTGCTGATGACAATCGCCGGCAGCGGAGAAATGGCCAGGCTCAGGCAGAGCACCAGATTGAACGCAATGCCCCAACGCCAGCCAAGGCGTTTTGCCAATGGATTGCCTTCGAGCACGAGGTTGGGCGTGGCCACCCGGGTGCTCAGAAAATCCATGCCACGCGCGAACAGGAGCAGGGCGAGCAGCAGCAGATACGCTCCACTGGCGAAGGGCACTGTTTCGCTCTCGAACATTTATTTCTTTCCGTAAATCGCCTCGGGCGTCTCGAGTTGCGGCTCGGTGATCCCGAATTTCTGTCCTCCGTTTTCAAGTGAGCGGAAGAAACAGGACCGGTAGCCCTCGTGACATGCCGCGCCGATTTGCTCGACTTGAATCAACAGGGTGTCGCCGTCGCAATCAAAAGCGATGTCTTTCACGGTTTGAGTGTGGCCGCTGGTTTCGCCTTTCATCCAGAACTTTTGGCGCGAGCGGCTCCAAAAATGGGTCTTGCCCGTCGTCACGGTCTTTTCCAGCGAGGCACGGTTCATCCAGGCCATCATCAGTACCCGGCCAGTGGCCGCGTCTTGTATGATCGCCGGGATCAGCCCGTCCGAACTAAATTTCAATTGTTCGTAAAAGTTCATCTGATCACTTTCTTCGTGACAGAGTATCATGGGCCGGGTTTTTTGCACGCGTGTTTTCAGGGCCAAAAGGCTGCGGTTGGGGTGAATGGCGCGAATTTTCGGACGCATACCCGGCAAGTGCCCAAACTAACATCCCACACGCTCTGCCTCAATCACGCCAGCAACGCGACCATGGCAATCGCGAGGCATGAATTGACCATACGGGTAGACACACGTTCTCCCTCTCGTGGGGAGGGGTGGGGTGAGGCTCCTGACCGGCCTGCGGCTCAGGCGGCTTGGGACGGGGCGGCGCTCTTGGGCTGGTTATTAGCCGAGATGGCGCGGTGGACGGCCAGCAGAAATTCGTCGTAATTGATGGGCTTTTGGAAAAAAGCGACAGCGCCATTGATCAGCGCTTTCTCCTTGAACTTGGTAGGATCGCCGGAGGTGATGATGATCACCGGAATGCTGGAAACTTCCTGAAACCGCCGGAGCCATTGCATGATGTTGAATCCGTCCCACTGCAAACCCGAACTGCCCACGTCGGGCGGGAAATTGATGTCCAATACGATCAAGTCCGGCCGGTGTTGCCGCGCGGAGCTGACCGCGGCCGCCCCTTCACTGGCCATCAGCACCTCGAAGCCGCAGGCCTTGAGTTTCACCTCGAACGCCTTAAGCACGACGGCGTTGTCGTCCACCACCAGGATCTTGCGGCCCTCGCCAATATTCGAAGTGGCTTGGTCAGGTTCGTTCGAGGCAAAAGTGGTGTCGCCGCCTGGAGCGGGTTCCTTTCGCCATTTTCCGAAGAGTTTCATGCGCTGATTTTGTTTAAATCTCGCGGCTTGATGCCGGTTGTACCATTATGGGACACTGGGCTGGCAAGGTCTTATACGACAACCCATGTTGCCCACAACGCCGTTTTTCGCGTGCCCGCCTCTTCTCAGGCTTCGAATTCATGGTCTTCAATGCCACGTCGGTGTCCATCGTCTTGTAGTATAGCCGGTATCGTGCCAGCATGGCCAAGTGCGCAAACTCTTGATAAGCTGGATCTTGCCGTGACCAACAAATTTTACGTGCCAGGCGACCAGCGTGCCGCAAGAGTCAACGACCTCTTCGACACTATTGCCACGCGGTACGATTTGATCAATGACCTCCAAAGTTTCGGCCTCCATCGCCATTGGAAGCGACGTCTCGTCCGGTTGGCCGCTGGAACCGACGCTTCGTCCACCGGCTCCGGCTCCTGGCCCGCAACCAATCCCGCGCGCGCGCTCGATCTTTGCTGCGGCACCGGCGACGTCGCCTTCGCCCTTGCGCAATGCGGAATGTCCGTTATCGGACTCGATTTCAGCGAGCCGATGCTGGCGGTGGCCGGGCAGAAGCTCAAGGCGCTGAGCGCGAAAATCGAGGTTTCCGGCGGCCCGCCGCGTGCGGTGCGCTTTCTGCGCGGTGACGCCCAGCACATTCCCTTTCCCGAAGCGAGCTTTGATCTGGTCACAATCAGCTATGGTTTGCGCAATCTGGCGGACTGGGAAGCCGGCCTGCGCGAGATGCGCCGCGTGCTTCGGCCCGGCGGGCGGGTGCTCGTGCTGGATTTCGGGAAACCGGACAACCCCCTCTGGCGCGCGATTTACTTCGGTTACCTGAGGCGCTTCGTTCCGCTTCTGGGCCGCTGGTTCTGTGGCGACGCCGACACGCACGGCTACATCCTCGAATCGCTCAAAGGCTACGCCGCTCAAAAAGGCGTCGCTGCCAAAATGCGCGAACTGGACTTTGAAGACGTGGGCATCGTCAATCTCATGGGCGGCATCATGAGCATCAACTCCGGCCGGCGGCCCGCCTAACACCCTGCGCCCGGCCCTGAGACGGAGCACAGAGCTCCTGCTCTGCCCGATGATGCTGCCCGCACTCTGAATTCCGCGCTTCGCGCTCACAACTTGCTATCCATCAGGTGCTTGCGCCAATTCTTCGGCTTTCAGCCGCCTCTGAACCCCTTCCACGCCCAAAAAAAGGAGGTTTAATTTACTTTAATTTGCTTTAATTCCCCGCGGGGGCTTGGGGGCGGCGGCAGCCGTCTGCGTGTAATATTTTATACTACGGATAACCCCAGATTTGGTTTGTTTCAGTTCGTTCTGGTCTGTCCCAAGCTAACTTTGGGCTCCAAAAGTTACCTTCAAATGTCAAAGAACCATCCCGGCTCCCAACGGAGCCGGGCAAATTCACCAGCGCACGCGCTCAAATCAATCGCCCGCCAACCTTTCCGCCATGGACCTGGCGACGGCGGAAACATCCGAACCCGGGCCCGCTCATCTTCAGGATTCCCTCCAATCCGTGACCAATACCCGATTAGAGCACACGCCTCCACTGAACGCAAATGAATTTTTCTAGTTCCACCATCAGCTGTTTGGCGAACTCGTCGGGCCAACGGCGACAGGAGCACCCGGTCAGTTGGCGCCAGCTTGCAGTCGGACGCAACGCTCCCGCGCCTTTTTGGTTGACCCCGCCTGGTTGCTTTCCTATACCATGCCGCCATGAAGAGGCGCGAAGGAAACTTCTCTGGCTGATATTACCCATGGGACTGTTCCTGTTTATCCTTGCATCGGTGGCCATCGCAATCGCAGCAATTGTCCTGATGGGCCGTTCCAGACCATCTCGTCGTTCTGGCCGCCGTTCGGTTTCGGGTGACGAGTCCAGTTGGCTTGGGTTTGGAGATTCAGGAAGTTCGGATTCCACTCATCATTCCCAATCTTCCGATGCTGCATCCCACCATCTTCCTTCCCACCATGATTCGTCCCATCACGGCGATGGTGACGCAGGCGGCTCAAATCACGGAGGATTCGACGGTGGCGGAGGGCATCATTGATTGTGGGTTATGTGATCGACTGAGCCGGGCACAATTCAATCCTTCGCTTTGCCCTCGGCCTTCTCCGGATGTTCCTTTTTCCAACCGGCGTGGTGTTCCAGCGCGCGCTTCGGCGTGTCTCGATACCAGCCGTATCCCTGCCGGCGCTCTTTTGAAATTTCGTTCACCTGGTCGTGAATGGTCTTGTCGCGGTCGCCGAAGATCGGGCGGTCCGTGCCGATCTCATAATAACGCGACCAGAGCGGCCCCTCGCCGGGCGCGGAGACCAACTGGCGGCCATCCGTGCCATCGCTCCGGAACGCGATGTCGTTGATTTTCGTCTTCTCGAACCACGCCGCCGCCGCATGCACGGACGCGACAATCTCCGGGCCGGGATTCGGCGCTTTCATGAGGAACATCATCAACGTGGCGCTCTCCGCGCTGCACTCGGATGGCATTTCGTAATTGCGCGCCGACGCCGGTTGGAGCGTGAGCGGGTCATGTTGCTGGCACCAAACCGTGCGCCGCCCGCCCGCCACGATCTGCGTGGCCAGGATACATTCCATTCCGCGTTCGACCGCCGCCCGGGCGCGGGCGCGCACCGCTTGCGGCGCGAACGCAAATTCACCCCGGCCAGCGCCAACGTCATTCAGCAATTCGATCACATTGAGCATCGCATCATCGTTGTAAGTGATGCCATCGTGGTAACCGCCTTCGAGCGGCCAGACCTGCGGCCAGCCGCCATTCGGGTATTGCGCGGCGAAGATGTATTCCAGCCCACGCAGAAACGCCGCGCGTTCCGCCTTTCCCGAATCGCTCGAAACCGCCGCAATAACCTTGGCCAGAAAACGCATTTGCGCGATGGTCGCGTCATTGTCGAATGTGCCCACGTAACTCCAATTCGCATCGTGCGGCGTGTCGTTGTCAGAACTCGCGAGAAAGCGCGAGACATTGTCGCTGGCGAAATGTTCACCCGGCGCGCGGCGATGTTTGGTCATGTCCAGGTTCTTGCTCCATCCTCCAGCCGGCGTTTGAAAAGACACGATGATGTCCGCAATCCGCCGTCCTTCCGCCGAGGTATACCAGTCAGCGGAATTGTCCAGGGCAATCCCGCGCGTGGATTTCGCCGCCGGCGGAATGACATTTTGTTTAATTCCATGCTCCTTCATTTCCGTTTGAAGGAAGCTCTGGTCCGCCTTCAACTGCCGTTTGGAACGCTCCAGGTATTTTAACCACAGATCTCTTTGTTCCGCCGGCAGTTTCTCAATCCGTTCTACCGTCAAGGGCTGTGCCGGCGGATTCGTACCGATGATTGCTGCCGGAGAAGAGCGCTCCACCGCGAACATGAGGGCCAGGGAAAAACTCAATGTGAAAGTCGCTTGGCTTAATGCGCTGCATTTGCGCTTGTTTCCTGGCTTCATGATTGGATGCTGCCTCCCCCCGCCGGCCGGGTCAACGCATCACCCAAACAAATCCAACTGCGGCGGCGGGGCCAACTTTTTCAACTTCTCACGCTCGGCGCGCTGGCGTGCTGACTGCCGCACGTTGCCCTCCGGTGTCAATTCGGATTCCTCCAGGTTGTGCAAGATCTGCTTGGCTCGTTCGAGCACCGCCTTGGGCACGCCCGCCAGCCGCGCCACCTGGATGCCGTAACTCTTGTCGGTGCCGCCCTCCACGATCTTCCGAAGAAAAACAATCTGATCATTCCATTCCCGCACGGCTACGTTGAAATTCTTAAGGCGCGGCAATCGCCCGGCCAGTTCGGTCAGTTCGTGATAGTGCGTCGCGAACAAGGTCTTCGCGCCGATTTGGTTGTGCAAATGCTCGACAATCGACCACGCCAGGCTCAGGCCGTCAAACGTGCTCGTCCCGCGCCCGATTTCATCGAGAATGATCAAGCTGCGAGGCGTGGCGTTGTTGAGAATGTTCGCCGTCTCGCTCATCTCCACCATGAACGTCGATTGCCCGCGCGCCAAATCGTCGCTCGCCCCGATGCGCGTGAAAATCCGGTCGATCAAATCGATCCGCGCCTCCGCCGCGGGCACGAACGAGCCCGTATGCGCCAGCAACGCCAGCAACGCCACCTGCCGGATATACGTGCTCTTCCCCGCCATATTGGGTCCGGTGATTAACACCACCTGTGGGTAAGAAGTGGGCGAGGCTGACTGCGCGCTGCCCGCCAATTCCGCATCATTCGGCACAAACCGTTCTTCGCTCAAATTCTGTTCCAGCACCGGATGCCGTCCATCGCGAATGAACAGGATACCCTCCGTCCCAACCTGCGGCCGGCAATAACTGTAAAGCCGCGCTGTCTCCGCGAACGCCGCCAGCACGTCCAATTGCGCCAGCGCTCCCGCCGTCTGTTGCAACTCCGGCAGCCGCGCCAGCACTTCCTCTCGCACGCGCAGGAACAACTCATATTCCAGTTTGACGCTTCGCTCCTCCGCCCCAAGAATCTTCCCCTCCATCTCCTTCAACTCCGGCGTGATGAACCGCTCGCCGTTCGCAATCGTCTGTTTGCGCGTATAGTGCGGCGGCACCTTGTCCAGGTTGCTCTTCGTCACCTCGATGTAATATCCAAATACCGAGTTAAACCGGACCTTGAGCGAAACGATTCCCGTGCGCTCGATCTCATCCTGCTGCAACTTCGCGATCCAATCCTTCCCGCTGCGGGAAGCAGTGCGCAACTCATCGAGCGCCGAATCGAACCCATCCCGAATCAACCCGCCCTCCTTCAACGCGAGCGGCGGCTCATCGAGTATCGCGCGTCCAACCAATTCCACCAGGTCGGGCAATTCGGTCATTTGCGCCTCCAATTCCGGCAGCAGGGCGGTCGGTTTTGCTCCCTGTGTGTCCTTGAATACCGCTTCGTCCAGCGTGTTTTCATCCTGCGGTGATGCCGTCAGCACTCCGGTCTCGCGCAAAACGGCCTTCACCGCCGGCACCTGTTCCAAGGCCATCCGCAGCGCGATTAAATCGCGCGCATTGCCTGTGCCGGAACTCAAGCGCCCGATGGTCCGCTCCAAATCGCGCACCTGGGTCAATTGCTCGCGGAACTTTTGCAGCGACTGCGGGTTCTCGATCCAAACTTGCACCGCTTCCTGCCGCCGCCGAATCGATTCCACGTCCGCCAGCGGCTGCGACAGCCAATCCCGCAGCCGCCGCGCGCCCATCGGAGTCACCGTCCGATTTAGCGCGCCGTACAAACACGCGTTCCGCGCCGCGTCGCGATGCAGCGGCTCCAAAATCTCCAGGTGCCGCAGCGTCGTCAAATCGAGGTTCAAAAAATCTGTCGTTTGATAACACGACAGGGACGTCAAATGCGCCACATCCCTCCGCAAATGCTGCGTCAGGTAATGCAGCACCGCGCCCGCCGCGCCGGTGGCGGCGGTTTTATTCTTCAGCCCGAACCCGTCCAGCGACGCCACCTTGAAATGATCGGCCACGGTGAATTGCGCCGTTTCCGGCGCAAACACCCAGTCATCGTAGGCATTCAGAATGGGAAAAGCGCCGCGCAGCAATTCATGCAGCCGCGCCGCTTCCGTTGGCAAAATAATTTCCGCCGGGCGCAGCCGCTCCAGTTCCGCCAAAAGCGCGGCTTCGGTTTCGACTTCCGTGCAACGAAAGCTCCCGGTCGTCAAATCCGCGAGCGCCAGCCCAAACACCTTGCCCAAACCGTACACCGCCGCGAGGAAGTTGTTCCGCTCCGCTTGCAGCATTCGCTCATCGAAATGCGTGCCGGGGCTCAGAATCTGCGTCACCTCCCGCTTCACCAACTGGCCCGGCCGCGCCTCCTCCACCTGCTCGCAAATCGCCACCTTCCGCCCCGCCCGCAGCAGGCGCGAGACGTAACTGTTCGCCGCGTGGAACGGAATGCCGCACATCGGAACCACGCCCCGTTTGGTCAGCGCCACATTGAGCAATTGCGCGCCCAATTGCGCGTCCTCAAAAAACATCTCGTAAAAATCCCCCAGCCGAAACAGCAACAGCGCGTCCTTGGGCAGTTCGCTCTTGATCCGGCGATACTGCGCCATCATCGGGGTCAGTTCTTTTTCCGCTGCCATCGCACAGAAGGTTAGACGCAGCTCCGCGCCGTCGCAATTGAAGTTTTTCTTCTCCAATCCCTGTGTCAGTGTCTCTGGGAATGAATGTTTTATTCGCCCGCGCAGGCCTCGCGCTCACGCTCGCACTGACGGCGCCGGCGCACGCGGCGGCGTTGCTCGAAAAAACCAACCTGTTTGAGTTGGGCACGGGCGGATACAAACTCTATCGCATCCCCGGGATTGTTGTGACGCCGAAGGGCACGATTCTCGCTTATTGCGAAGCGCGGCGTACTGGAAGCGATTGGGCCGCCATGGATATTTTCATTCGTCGCAGCGCTGATGGCGGCAAAACCTGGTCGGCTCCCGCAAAAATCTCCGACGTGCCCGGACCGAAGACTAAAAACCCGGTTCACATCAACGCCAACCCGGCTGAAGTCACCTACAACAATCCCGTCGCCATTGCTGACCGCGACGGCGTCGTGCATTTCATTTTCTGCCTCGAATACCAGCGCTGCTTTTATCTGCGCAGCGATGATGATGGCATCACCTGGAACCGGCCCGTTGAGATCACCGGCGCGTTCGAGAAGTTTCGTTCGGAATATGACTGGAAGGTCATCGCCACCGGGCCGGGCCATGGCATTCAATTGCGGAATGGCCGCCTGCTCCTGCCCGTGTGGCTTTCCCTGGGCGAAGGCGCCAGCCATCATTCACCCAGCGTCACCGCCGTAATCTTCAGCGACGATCACGGCACGAACTGGCAGCGCGGCGACATCGCGATTCAAAACTCCGCAACGACTCCAAACCCGAGTGAAGCCGAACTGATTCAACTCGCCGATGACCGCGTGGAGATGAACGCCCGCACTGAGGCAAAGGAAAAGCAGCGCGTGGCCGCGTTCAGCGCGGACGGCGCGACGGGCTGGTCGAAACCGATGCTGCAAGCACAACTCCCCGCCCCGGTTTGCATGGCCGGCATCGTCCGCTATTCGTTTCAATCCGTGGCGAAGAAGAATCGTATTCTTTTCTCCCAACCTTTGCCGGCCGCCGGGTTGCATACAGTCGATTCCAAACAGGACCGTCGCGATCTCACGATCTGCTTGAGCTACGACGAAGCCGAAACATGGCCAGTCCAAAAGATCCTCGAATCCGGCCCTGCCGCTTACAGCGACCTCGCGGTGCCGCCGGACGGAACCATTCTCTGCTTCTACGAACGAGGCAAAGGTGAGGCAACCGGTTCCGCTTACGGTTTCCTGACCCTCGCGCATTTTAACCTGGCATGGCTGACGGGCGGCAACGATCCGGACTGAGCAAAAGGCACATTGGCCGGAGCATTTTTACGAGCACTCCGTCCAATGGAGAGCAGTATGAATACTATTGATTTGCCGTTTAAAGTCCGGATCGCCTCGCCATGCACGGCGAGATGGGAGGATATGGGCCAACACCAGACGAAGCTGGCCTCTGAAAAAACATTTGATACCATGATAAAGATGAAAGCCTTGGTCCATTACCCTCCTGGAAAGTCTGCCTCCATCCCTGTCAGCGGGATGCGAACGCTCATCGTCGCCCTTGTTTTTCTGGTGCTTTCGCTCCGCGCCCAAACATCGGACTACCCGGCCTTGGAGGCCAAAGCGGAAGCGCTCTACGCGCAGGGCTCGTTTGCCAAGGCCAACGAAGTCTATCAGCAAGCCAAAGCGCTGAAACTTTCGCCGACGGAATCGCGCTGGGTTGAATTCCGCCTCGCTGACACCCTCTGGCGATCCGAAGCGGCAACCGAAATATCCGACAACACCAGGCTCGAACAGGCGCATCACGACCTTGAAGCGCTGGTGCGGGACATCACGCGCACGGAGGATCACGACCGCGTTTGGGCCGAAGTCGAAGAATCATTGGGCGATTTTTTTTGGACGCGGCGCAACCGGCAGAGCTGGGGCGAAGCCTGGCCATATTATCAAAATGCGTTGGATTGGTGGGCGGGCGCGACCGACCTGACCACCGCCCGTGAGCGCTACTTGAAAATTGTCTGGACCGCAGTCCGGCCACCCCAGCCGCAGCCGTATTATTACTATGGCTACTACGGAAACACGCTGCCGTTGGAGGTTCTCGAAAATGCGCTCAAAATCGCCCAAACCGATAATGACAAAGCCCACGCGCACTATCTGATTGCGATGACGCTGCGGCAACAAGGCGGCGAATGGGACCAACGGCAGCGCGTCCCGGAGGAATTTGAAGCGGCCCTCAAACCCGGCAAAGGCACCGATTGGTATGACGATGCGCTTTACAATTACGCCGAATGGATGGCCAGCCAGGGCCGGGTTGTCCCGCTCAAAAATGGCGGTTGGACGCAGGAGCCGGATTATCCCAAGGCGCTGGCGCTCTTTCGCCAGTTGGTGAAGGAGTTCCAGAAGGGCGAAACCCGTTATTACGAGCAGGCCCAGCAGCAAATAAAAAACATCACCGAACCACAGGTCCAGGTGGGAGTCGCAAATATCTTCCTGCCCGGCTCCGAAATCCAGTATTCGCTCAACTGGCGCAATGTGAAACGCATCGACCTCGCGTTGTATCCCGTGGATCTCACGCGCGACGTCAAACTCTCAGGCGAGGACGAAGACCGCGGACGCTGGCTTGAATCCATCAATCTTTCAGGCCGCGAAAAAATCAAATCGTGGTCGCGCGAGACGCAGGACAAAGGGGATTATAAACCCGGCGGCGAAACGGTGCGTTTAGGCGATGAACAAAATGCGAGGTCCGCGGGGAAGGAAACCGGAAAATTACCACCGGGAGCATATGTGCTCGAAGCGCGTGGCGGAGGGAAAACCACACGCGATCTCGTGCTGGTCACCGACGCGGCCATTGTGCTGAAGACCGCCGGCAAACAGGCGCTCGTCTATATGTGCAATGCGGTTGGCAGTTCGCCGATGGGCGGGGCTTCCGTTCATTTATGGGAGCGTTATTATCAGGACAATCATTGGCATTGGCGGGACGCGGTTCGAACCGGAAATTCGGACGGCATCGCGGTATTCGATCTCGTCGGCACCGCCAATAACGAACAAATCTTCGTCGGTGCGATTTTGAAAGATCGCCAGTCATTCAGCATCGGCGACGCCTACAATTACCAGGGTCCGGAGGCTCCCTGGAAAATCTATGCCTTCACGGACCGGCCCGCGTATCGTCCCAAGGAAACCGTGCAATGGAAATTCATCGCGCGAAAGGACAACGGCTCGGTTTACACCACCCCGTCGAGCGAGGTGATCGAATTTCAAATCAACGACCCGCGCGGCGTGAAGGTCAAGGAGGACAAGGTGACGCTGAATGCGTTTGGCAGCGCCTGGGGCTCATTGGACCTGAGTGAATCCATGCCGCTGGGCGAATATCACATCACGTTCTGGGACGAAGGACGCAAGCACGGCATCGGGAATGCGACGTTGTTCCGCCTGGAGGAATATAAGCTGCCCGAGTTCAAGGTGAGCGTGCAGACGCCCGAGGAGGACGGGCGCAAGAAGGCGTTTCGCCTCGGCGAGCCCGTGACGGTGAACATCCAGGCGGATTATTATTTCGGCGGCGCGGTGGCCAACGCGAACGTCGAAGTACTGGTTTACCAGAATCCGTTTTATCATTTCTGGCATCGACCGCATGATTATCCTTGGTACTACGAAGACATGTCGCCGGGTTATCAGCAGCGGTTCTGGTACGGCGGTCAGGGGCAGATCATCAAACGCGAAACGATCAAAACCGATGCGACCGGCAAGGCCACCTTGACGTTCGACACCCCGCGCAATCCCGGTCAGGATTTTGATTATCGTATCGAAGCGCGAGTCACGGATTCCAGCCGGCGTGAAATCACCGGCAACGGGAACGTCCGCGTCACGAGCCAGCGCTATTACATTTATCCCGAGGCCGGGCATAATCTTTACCGTCCCCAGGACAAGGTGGCCGTTGATTTCAAGGCCGAGGACGCGAACGACCAACCGGTGCAGACCGAGGGCGTCGTCAAAGTGACTCGCGATTACTGGTATGAAATCTGGCTCGATCCAAACGGGCGCGAAGTCAAAGGCGATGAATTGCGGCGGCTGCGCGACAAGAGCGCAATTTTTCCGCCACCTCCTCCGAAGCCGGACGAGCGCGGCTGGCAGTTGAAATTCCGCGGTTATGAGAAGGACGAGATTCTCACCCGTACGTTGCGGACCGATACCAACGGCATGGCCCAACTCAGCTTCACCCCGGATCGCGAGGGCTATTATCGCATCGCGTGGACGAGCGAAGATAATGCGAAGACCAACACGCTTCCCGCACCGCCGATTGAGGCTGAAACCACCGTTTGGGTGGCCACCGGCGCGACCACCGAATTGGGTTACCGCCACGGCGGGATTGAGATCGTCGCGGACAAGGACACTTTCCGCGTCGGCCAGACCGCGCCGATCATGATCAGCGTGCCGGCGAACGACCGCTACGTGCTCTTCAGCGTCGAAGGAAACGACCTTTACAGCTACCAACTGGTGCATGTGACGGGGACGGTGAAGCTGGTGGAGTTGCCCATCGAGGAGAAGCATGTGCCGAACATTTACCTGAACGCGACCATGGTGAGCGACCGGCAGATGTTCGTGGACACGAAACAGGTGATCGTCCCACCGGCGAAAAACTTCCTTACGGTTGATGTCACGCCCGACCGCAATCAATACCAACCGCAGGAGGAAGGCACGTTCACCATCACGACGCATGATTCCGCCAATCAACCGGTTCCTGCCGAAATCTCGTTCGGCCTGGTGGACGAATCGGTGTATTACATTCAATCCGATTACGCCGGCGATCCGCGGCAATTTTATTACGGCACGAAGCGGCAGCACCAGGTGCAGACGCAGGCTACCTTCACGCAAAAACAATATGCGCGGCTGGTGAAAGGAGAAGAAAACCAATTGATCGACGATTTGGAATTGGACCAGAAAAAGGAACGCGACCGGCGCGCGGGCGGTGAAGCCAGGCTTGAAGAGGCCGAAAAAGATAAATACGGCCGCGGCCTCTACGCGAACGGGTTGTCAGACCTTTCCGCAAGCCGCCGGTCTATCACGTCGTTCGGATTCGTCTCCGGCGCCGCAGCGCCAATGTCCGCTGGCATGCCCATGTTGAAGACAGCAGCCATTGGAGGAATGGCACTCGATCAAGCCAAAAACATGCCGGCCGGGGAGCCATCCGCTGGAGAAGGGCCCGCTGTGCAGGTGCGCACGGATTTTCGTTCCACCGTGCTCTGGAAGCCCGATGTCACGACTGGCAAGGACGGCAAGGCGACTCTCACCGTGAAGTATCCCGATTCGCTCACCGGCTGGAAGGCAACTGTCCGCGCGGTGACGCCGGAGAACCAGTTTGGCATTGCCAGCACGAACACCCATACCAAGCAGCCGCTCATCGTGCGATTGCAAGCGCCCCGGTTTTTCCTGGTGGGCGATTCCGTGGTCATCTCTGCCGTCATCAACAACAACACCGACAAGCCGCTCACCGTGCGCCCCACGCTTGAGGCAAAAGGCGTTGAGGTCACCGCCCTGTTTGAAAATGGCAAGCCGGTCAAAGGGGAGATTGGGCCACGCGAAGTTCCCGCCAACGGCGAAGCCCGGCAGGATTGGTACGTCCATGTGAACTCGCCAGGCGAAGCCAAACTAAAAGTCACCGCGCGCGGCGGCAAGTATGCCGATGCAATGGAAAAGGCCTTCACCGTTTACGAACACGGCATCGAGAAGTTCATTTCCAAGTCCGGCAAAGTGCGCGGCGATGACATTACCGTGAAACTCGAGTTGCCGAAGGAACGCAAACCGGAATCCACATCGTTGATCGTCCAGGTCACACCCAGCCTGGCGGTGACCATGCTCGATGCGCTGCCGTACCTGATCGATTATCCCTACGGCTGCACCGAGCAAACGATGAGCCGGTTTCTGCCCGCCGCGATCACCGCGGAGACGTTGCGCGATCTCGGCCTGCACCCGGAAGACGTAATGGGCCGCATTTTCGGCGGCATCGAACCTGCCAGCGCCGCCGCGACTCATCCGAAGGGCAAGCAGGATTTGCAAAAGCTGGACGACATGGTCAAGGCCGGGCTGGAGCGGCTCTACGATTTCCAACACGGCGACGGCGGCTGGGGCTGGTGGAAACAGGGCGACAGCGATCATTTCATGACGGCCTATGTCGTTTGGGGATTGTGCCTCGCGCGCGACGCGGGCATTGACATCAAACAGAACGTGTTGAATCGCGGCGCAAACTACCTCGATAAAACTCTCGTCGAGGAGGAACTCAACTTCGACGAACAAGCCTGGATGTTGCATGCGCTGGCCGTCCATCACGCCTCGTTGAAACGGAATGCCATCAGCCAGTTCCAGCGCAAGGCGTTCGATAATCTTTGGACGAATCGCGAAAGACTGAACGCTTATACGCGCGCGCTGCTGGCCTTGAGCGCGCATAATTTTGGTTTTGCGGACCAGGCAAAGGTGCTGGTCGAAAATCTTGAGAACGGCGTGAAGCGCGACGACAAGCCGGATACTTCGGTCATCATGCAAGGCACACAATCCTCCAGCGCCGGAGTCATGGGCACGGCGCATTGGGGCGAGGACGGCATTTACTGGCGCTGGTCGGACGGCGGTGTCGAGGCAACGGCGTTTGCGCTGCGTGCGCTGCTGGCCATCGATCCGCAAAATAAATTGGTGGAACCGGTGACCAACTGGCTTATTAAGAACCGCCGTGGCGCGCAGTGGAGCAACACGCGCGACACCGCCATTACTGTGTTGACGATGAACGATTATCTCCGCGTCAGCGGCGAATTGACTCCCGACGTGGAATACGAACTGCTCGTCAACGGGCAATCCATCGCGACGAAGAAAGTTTCCGGCGCGGACGTGTTTGATGCACCGAGCCA
>JAJPHR010000011.1 GCA_021325145.1 Verrucomicrobiota bacterium
ACGACCCGGAGCAATTGGCCGCGGTGATCCAGACTGAACTCCGGCGGAGCCTCGCGGATGAGTTTATGGCACTGCGCAGCCAGCGGCGTGGAGGCGGCATACAGCTTTGCGTGCTTGAAGTTCCCGATGGCATTTTGCAAAAGACTGATCTCCTTGCACGCAAACAGCGGATAAAGCTGCTCGAGGCAGGCGGAAAACCGCCCGAAAACCAACTCCTCTTCCGTGGCCGCAGAAATCTTGCCTTCCGCCACCGTGTCAAAAACCAGAACATCGCCCGGGCAGAAATGAAAGCTCGCAGTCCCCGAGGCGTACTTCCCGGTCCCGTTCTTTGGGAATAGGAAGCAAAGGCCGCGCCTCTCGTTGGACCATTTATCCGCGGGCTTGAGCCAAACCAGTTCCAGGGTCAGATAATCTTGAGTCAACATTTTGGCAGCTCCTGCATTGTTGCTTCGCTTGCGTCGCACCACTGCGCCCATCCAGCGCCCTGACGTGGCCGGCGTCGCGTTCCCAGGCTTTTCATGGAATTACATTCCACGGAAGCGAAGCAAGGTGTGCGCTGCGGATGACACATGGATTAATTTCTTCCCTCCAGTCGGAGCCACGGTGGTCCACCCGGTGGCCCGGCCATCCCCGGCGGGCCGCGCCGCAACCAACTTCGATCCGGCGTACCCCGGAACATTCGCGGGATGAACGGAAAATTGGTCGTCACAAAATATTGGTAAGTCCCATTTGGAAACTCCGGCGTTACGCCGAAGCGCCCGTTGCATTCGTCCAAATCCCCAAGACCGGCCACGTACTCAAAATCCTGCACGAATGACCCATCGTGATTTCCACCCGGCCCTTCCGCGCTCATTCCTTCTAAACTCGGATTTCCAATCCGCGCGCCCTGTTTAAGCTGATAACTTGATCTCATCGGCTTGAGCGGGCTTTTCGAATCCTTCGGATTGCCGTACGCCCACGGCGCGTAAATCGGAAATCCATCCGCCGCCCAGCCGATCAAAACCATTCGTTGCTTCGCCCCTTTGACATTCGCCAGCAACCCCGATGGCAGGCCGTGATAATGGTATGCCCCGCTGGGCTGCACATGGGCGTTGTGTTGGTCAATGCCGAGTTTGCGTGGCCCGGTCATCGGCTCATATTGCCAGCCCGAGCGCGGATCGTTGTCCCACCACTCATTGGCTCCGGGATCGAACACCACGCCATTGATCGCAATTCCGAAAATTCCCAGCGCGAACCGTGTCGGCTTCTCCGCGACTTCTGGATCAAGTGGAATCCGAAAATTATAATTTTGCGGCGCGATGGCATTCGGATTCCCCGGATTGGGAAACCGGCCGGGCGTGTGGTCGGGAAGTCCGTTGGCGTGAATGACGCGATAAGCTCCTTCCACGGTGATCGAAACCCGATTGCTGGTTGGGGCAGGGGAGAGGGTCGTAATTACCTGTGCCTGCGCACCCATGATGAACGCTGCGCTCATGAGCGTGCAGATCCAGGCTCCTGTTAAAAACGCGCGCAACCTGCAGCAGCCGGCGTGAGAGAGCTCTAATTTCTGGTCGGAAAAAGTTTGAGCCTCCTCACGTCGGCTGCTCCGATTTCTTGAATCCTCCCGGGCGTTTTGTTTGGGCGGCCCCATGGAATATTCTGTTTTCATCGTTTTCCCGCGTTGTCTGACGCAAGTAACTCGCTTTCCGCCCGCTTATATTTCTCATCCGTCAACGTTCTCAAGAATGCCACCAGCGCCTTCTTATCCGCCCCGTTCAACGGCACTCCGCCGTCCGGATGTTTTGCAAGATTCGCGTCCAGCGTCGCGCTTCGTTTCAGCCCGGTGCAGTAATGTTCCACGACCTCCTCCAGCGTCTTGAAACGTCCGTCGTGCATATACGGTCCGGTGACTTCCACATTGCGAAGAGAAGGCACGGCGAACCTGCCCCTGTCACCCTCGCGGCCGGTGACCAGTTTTCGGCCCGAATCGGTGAGCTCCGCATCCAAACCATTGTTCGCGAAGTTTTGGCTCTGAAAGAGCGGCCCGCCGTGACAATGAAAACAATCCGCGCCGAACTGTTCGTGCCGCGGATCGTACTCGGTGTGGAACAACTCGAATCCCCGCTGTTCCTCCACCGTAAATGTTGCCTCACCCCGCAAGACATGATCGAACTTCGAATCGCACGCCACTTGCGTGAGGAGAAATTGCTCCAGGGCGCGCGCCAATCGGTCGGATGTGATGTTCGGAGTCCCAAACGCGCGGTTGAACTGCGCTTGGTATTCCTCATCTTTGTTCAGTTTTGCCACCACATTGGTTAATGATTCGTGCATCTCGATCGGATTTTGGATTGGCTGAAGCACCTGCTCGCGCAATGACGGCGCGCGTCCATCCCAGAAGAACGAAGACTTCCAGGCGAGATTGAAAAGCGCCATTGAGTTCCGCCGGCCTGCCTGTTCTTCCGCGCCAACCGCAACCGCTTTCCCATCCGTGAACGCCGCGTTTGGCCGGTGGCACGAAGCGCATGACTGCGAATTATTTACCGAAAGCCGCGGATCGAAAAACAACCGCCGCCCGAGCTCCACGCCCTCTTCAGTGAGCGGATTGTCCCGCGGAAGATCCGGCCGCGGGAAGTAAGCCGCGAAACTCAAGGGATAAGGCGTGGCGTTCGGGCCAATCTCCGTCCTCGCCACGCCCGTCCCATTTCCCTCTCGCATTCGAAGCGAGAGGGAAGGGGTGAGGGGTTCCGCCGTGTGCCCTGCCTGATTCTCCCCGCTGGTTGGTGCGTTGGAGCGATCGGTGCCCCCAACAATCGGCGTGTTTCCCCCCACCCCAAAAGCCTGCATGACATTTGCCCGCAACTGATCCGCCAGCGCATCATTCGTGCGCGAATGCGTGGACGTCGTCTCCCCGCTCAGCAAGATCGGGTTTCGTCCCCCGAAAACCCGATCCAGATTCAAAGCCACTCGCAACTCCGCCTCACCAGCGAGTTCGAGATTCACCGGCAATTCAATCGCCATCAATTGCCGATCCGTCGCCAGGTGATAGGAGTAACCGCCAACTTTTCCGTCCGGTTGCACCCAATTCCCTTCCAGCGCCAGAAATACGTATCCACCCATCCATCCCCAGTGCAGTCCATTCACGTCCGGATTCAGCGGATGGCCGGCGGGATAATCGGCCGGATCGCGGTGGTTGATTTCCGGTTTCAACCCCACCAGGAACCGCACGCGATCATAATGCCCGGTCGGAATTCCGTTCAGGCGGAAACCGGTCCGCCCCTCCCGCGCGCTGACGTACGCCACCGAATTGGTTTGCTCCATCCATTTCCCGTCGGCCCGCCGCAACGCCCAACTGGACAACAAAAAGTCCAGCCGCGTGACCGACAACTTCTGCCCCGCTGCGTCCGCCATCCCCAAAGTATCGAACTCCACCGCTGCGGCATTGTATTGAGGAACGATCCGCACCTGCACACTGTGCGTCGGCGCGGGCGCCGAAAGCACGTAGCTCAAGCTCCAAAAGCACAAGAGGCTGCCGGAGATAAAACTCGCGCAACTTTTCATGGCACTGGAATGCGGCATGGGACCTTAAGACAACGTAAAACCAACCGGTGTGAACCTCCGCCAGGTCTTGGAGTGCGGCGTGCAGCGCCGCTTTGTGCAGGTACCTCCAATAATCCGTAGCAGCCGACGTAAGGAGGCTCTAATCTCTTTCCGGAAAACATTAGGGCCTCCTCACATCGGCTGCTGCCGCTTCCATGAGCGCTTGGAATTTGATGTTTCACTGGAGCTTGGTGTTTGGTTTTGGCGTTTGCGCGTATGCGCTCAATTCACCGTAAACCCGTTCGCCAGCGTATAAGTCACCGTCTGCGATGGATTGCCCGGTGGCCCCGGGAAAACCACCGTCACGGTCTGCGGGCCCGTCGTCGCGTTCGACGGAATGTTGAACGTCGCCTGCACTTGCGTCTGGCTGACGTGCGTCAGGCTCGTGCCCGAAATGGTCCCAATCATCACGCTGTTGATCGGCGCGTTTTGGGGTGGCGGCGCGGGTTGCGCGCTCGGATCAAGATTGATGGTCACTATCAGTCCGTTGGTCCCGTGCGTGGCCGAGGCCGGGGCCACAGTGAGAATGCCGTTGCCGCCGCCCCCGCCACTGCTGCCGCTCGTCACCAGATCGCAACTCGCCAGTGCCGTCCGCGCGACCCGGTAGAATTCCATGCTCCCGCCCTTGTTCGTCGAAACCTGTGTCGTCAGACCCTGCGAGGCTACATTCGTCGCCTTCATGGCCCAACCGGTCAAATTGCTGGAAGACAGAACCTCGTAAGTGCCTCCCTCAACCGAACTCCACATCACCGTGACGGTTCCATTCCCCGCCAGGGACGGCTTGCCCAGCGTCATTGCCGAATTCGGCCCGCCGACGTAGTTGGTCACCACGGTTTCGCTGAGACTCGTCACGCTTCCACCGCTGGGATTGCCATAATAACCCCGGCCAATGTTGTAGGGGAACGTCGGTGTTCCATCCGAGCTGATGCTGACGAAGTACGCGTACGTGCCATTGGGAAACTCCGGCGTTACGCAAAATCTTCCGTTATACTCATCCAAATCGAAATCCACTCCCTGCGTTTTTCCAAGGTCACCCAGATACGCGTTGTCTTCCATGTATCGGCCCAGCGGATAGCTGCTGGAAACCGCCGGGCCACTTTGCGTGTTGGTCACGTTATCCAGTCGCACCGCCCAGGCCGGGATGGTGGAACGCCCGGTCACCGTCAGATTGTCCGACCCGTTCTGGCCGTTGCGCAATTGATAGCCGGAGACCATCCGCCGGATGCCGCTGGCGGGATTGGTGGGATTGGAATAACCGTAAGGCCCGTAAAGCGGATAACCGTCCCTCACCCATGCCAGGATCGGCGAGTGTTTGGTCACCGCGTTGGTCGATTCCGAATACGTCTTGGCTGTCGCATTGTAATCGACATGATCGCCCAACAGGTAACGCAACGCGATGGGGCTGGCGTGATAATGATACGTGCCGTCCTGGGGTTGGTGCGCATACGCGGGATCGAACGTCGCGCCCTCGTTCACATACGCATCGCGATTCCAATAACCGGTGGTGTTGGCGGCATCGGTGGACCCGTTCCAGGTGAATGCGTCCCAGCTATTGAACATCGAAACTCCATCCACAAAATATCCGATGGACCCGACGCCCGTGGCCGTCTTGGTGCCCGGCACCGTCGGGCTGCGCGGGATGCGGAAGAACGTGTGCGTGTTCACCGGCAAGTTCGGAAAGCCCGTCTGCCACGGACCCATGACATGGCTGCCCAGTCCCGTTGAGCGCAGATAGACCCAATTCGACGACGAATAAACTTCCTGCACGCCGCAATAAGCCGGGAGCGACTGCGTCTGCGTCCCGTTGCTCCACGTGGTCACGCTGTTGCCCGCCGTTTGCGATGCGGCATTGGTGTAGATGCGGCCATATTTCCCCGAATACTGCGTGAACCATGAATTCGTCCGGGGATCATTCGTTTGCGCCAGCGCGGTGGTCCCCACCGAAAGGCTGGCAATTGCCCGGAGCACAACTATCGCGCGGATGGCAAAATATTTTCTTCTCATACCGGTTGAAGGTTTTGGTTTACTTTCGTGCCTCCAATCAAACCCGGCTCTGTAAAGGCTTTATTTGCGGGCAAAGGAGAATTGTTAAGCGATTGTAAAAAATGCGAGAAAGCTCGCATCGAGAAGTACTTGTAGCTTGGGAATTCCCGTCGCGGAGCGACGTTTATGATGGTAGCCGTGGGTTTTCAACCCACGGAAACGCGCCTTGGAACGTCTCGCGTCGCGGAGCGACGCTTGAAATGACCCTTACACCGGTGCCGTCCGCATGGATTGGACCTTCCGGCTGCCCGTGCTCAGGATCTCCGAGTTGCTACTCGTAAGCCGAAACCCGAAAATTCACCTCGACGTCAATCTCCACCTGCTTGGTGGTGACCAGCATGAAAGTGATGGGAGTATTGCGGTCGGCCCCGGGTTTCAGGGCAGGCAGGCCGGTTGGCAGGGAAAATTGGATTCGCTTTTGATCGTCGTTCGGCTCCGTCCATTTTTCGTTGAACGAATGGACGCCCAGGAGTTTGACGCCGAGATTGGCTGCGATATGCCGGGCCTTTTCCAAGGCTTGCGAGAGACAGGCAGTGAGCCATTTGGCCTGTTCGGCGGGGTGGTCGGGAAACAACCATACCAACTGATCGAGAATCACGTTCCGTTGAGCGGTGATGATCACCAGCAATTCGGGAAGACGATTTAGGTCAGGGCAATGAACGCGCAAAAGATACGTGGCCGGATTGGCTGGCCCGATGATCGGACTGTTCCGTTCCGCCAGAACGCCCCGAAGCGTGATCTCCTCTTCCTTCACGCCGTTGCCGGTCAACTGGCTGACCACGTGGGCCAGTTCCTTGACCTTCTTGAACGCCGCGTTCCCCGTCATGAGAAAGGATGCCTTGGCGGAAAGATAAATATCCGCCCGATTCGCGCGAACTTCCTCGCGATGGCTTACCGTGACCGTGATCGTATCCGGCTTTTCCATACTGTGCCGTCCAATCGTAAGTTGGCGGCGCCGTATGGCGAGCTTTTTCGGCGGCGCGCAAATTCCAGCGCGGGCCCTGGGTGATTCTATTTCCGGTCAGAAAGCGGTTTCTCATCCATGTCCATGGTGGACATCGTGGACATCACTAAACATCACCGATGTCTGGCGAACCAACCCAGCCCAAGAATCAATACCACCACCACCGCAATGGCCAGACGCCAGCGGTTTCTCCGACTCCAGGACAAAACCGTTTCGGTCGCGTCCAAAGCTGCTTTGGTGGATTTGGGTTCAGCCGTCGGCGGTGCTTCTCCCCTCACCGGCTCTTTTGCCTCAGGAGCTTTGGAGGCGTCCAAAACCGGCGTTTCCGCCGGCTCCTTTGTGGCCGCCGAACGGATCCAGTCCGCCACCGCCCGTGCCGTCTGCGGTCGCTTCGCCGGGTCCTTTGACAGACAGGCCATGATCAACGCGGCAATTTCCGATGGCACTGGATTGCTAAAGTGCAACTCCACCAGGCGATGGGAAATCGGCATGGGCGGGACCTGGCGCACCTGGTATTCGACGTCACCGGAATGGAACGGCGGCTGGCCGGTAAGAAATTCATAAAGCATCGCGCCCAGCGCGTAGATGTCATCGGTGACACAAGGCGGCAGATCATCGAGCTGTTGCGGGCACATGTGCGTGACCGTCCCGCCGGGAAAACGCCCGCCGCCAACCCGCTGCTTTGGTTGCACGACCCGGCCCGCCAATCCGAAATCAGCGAGTTTCAAACGCCCCTGGCTGTCCATGAGCAGATTGGCCGGCTTCAAGTCCCGATGAATAAATCCCTCGCCATGGGCAAAGTCGAGCGCCTCGCACAACTGCATCACCAGCGGCTTGAGATCGCTCCAGCGGAAAACCGCATTGGTTTGTTCCGCCTGCACCTGGCCCAGGTTCCAGCCTTCGACGTACTCCATCGAGATGAACGGGTCCTCATCCGGAGCTTCGTGCAGGTCGTGGATGCGCACAATGTGAGCATGAGTGAGCTTGCGGCTTCGTTGCGTTTCGCGCCGAAAATGTTTCAGCGCCTCAGGATCACTTTGGGCGGCGCGCGGCAGGAACTTCAAAGCCACCCGGTCATCCAGCCGCTCGTCGTGCGCCAGCCAGACCACGCCCATGCCCCCTTCGCCCAACTGTTGCAGCAAGGTGAAACGCCCGCCGCCAACCAGGAAGCCCGTGGTTAGCTTCGGAACGGAATGCTCTGCGCCGCCGGAAGCGGGATTCGATTGCTGCTCTTCGTCGCCCATGATGTATCGCTCATCACGCTACCGTTGGGAATCTGTTATCGTTATTATTCCAGCGGACCATTCGATGAATCTTTCAAATAGTCGCTCTTTGCCTCCCGATGTCAACTTTGTCGTGGCTATTCGGGCCTGATTATTCCGTCGTTGATTTAATCGCAGGCGAGGCTGGTTACATCTGACGGAGCGCGGGTCCGTGACCGCAGCAACCCAAGCGCAGGCAAAGCATAACAAAAATCCAGACCGTTGTGCGCACAAGCGCGCCGTAGGGACGGCTCGTCCCCACGATAGCCGCAAGGCTCACAATGATTCAGTGACGAATCGCCCCCACTCGGGTGGTTTGCGCTGAGCGACGCCCAACCGTTGCATCCACGGCATTCTGATTACGACTTCGCTTTCCCGCCGCTCGCCTTCTCTCCCACCTGCGCCGCGGGCGTTGCCTTGCCCGCCTCCGTCACCTCGGGCGTTCCCTGAATTTTCAGCACCACCACCGTTGCAATCGGATGCGGAGCCGTCTGCGGAAGGATGATCACTTTACCCTGCGGATCCGATTCCACTTTCAAAGTTCCCCCGAGCCCGGCCAGCAAACGTTGCGCGCCCTTGACTTCCGTGGAAGCCGCGGCCAACCCCGACTGCCATCCTGCCAGCAGATAAGCTCCCTTCACTTTGTTCGCGACCGGCACCAGCAACCGGCCATCCGCGGGCCATTCAAAAACGTGCAGATACAACTTGCCCGGCCGTTGCGTGCAGCGGCCTTTGAAAGGCAGCTTGCCGAAAGGACTCGCGCTCGTGCCGTACATCGCTTCGCCGTTGACCTTCAGCCACTCGCCCATTTCGCGCAGGCGTTCGACTTCCGGTTCGGGAATCACTCCCGTCGCATCCGGCCCCACGTTCAACAGGTAATTCCCGCCTTTGCTGGCGATATCGATCAAATTTTGCAGCAACGTCTTGGTGGATTTGAAATTGTGGTCGAACGACTTGTAACCCCACGTCGTGTTGATGGTCATGCAGGCTTCCCAATCCTTCCCGGGAATGCCCGTCTCTGGAATTTTCTGTTCCGGCGTCGAAAAATCGCCGTACGCCTTCGCCTTGTCCAATCGGTTATTCATGATGAGATGCGGCTGCAGTTTCAGCAGCGGAAGAAACTTGGCTACCCGCTCGGGAGTCATGTCCACGGGCGTGTCCCACCAAAGCTCCGCCACGTCCCCATAACGAGTGAGAATTTCCCGCACCTGCGGCACCGCTATTTTATCGATGTAATCGTCCATGCTGCCGTCCTGCGCCTTGTCCCAATGCCCGCCCTTGGCGGCCGCGCCGCCCGGATGATGCCAATCCTGCGCCTGCGAATAATAAAAACCCAGCTTCATGCCGTGCTTCCGGCAGGCCGCCGCCAATTCCGCCAGCGGATCGCGTTTGAACGGCGTCGCATCATAAATATTATATGGATCCACCTTCGAATGAAACATCGCAAAACCATCGTGATGCTTCGCCGTGATCACGATGTAATTCATCCCGGCGGCTTTCGCTGTTCGGACGATTGTCTCCGCGCTGAAATTGGTGGGATTGAACTGTTTCGTGAGCGCGGCGTATTCATCCACCGGGATTTTGTCATCCAACATCAACCATTCGCCGATGTGCTTGGATTCCTGCCCTTTCCAAACGCCCGCCGGGACCGAATAAACCCCCCAATGAATGAACATCCCAAACCGCGCTTCGCGCCACCATTTCATCCGGGCGTCCCGTTGCTCCCTGGTTTCCGCCTGCGGTTGGGTCATGTCCTCGCCGCGCAACGTGAAGCCGCCGAATGCCAGGACCGCGATCAGAATGTTTAACAGTCTCATATTCATGGATTGATAATTATCAATTACTTCAACTCCATCACGGCGGCAAGCAGAATCTCCACCCTCACTCGCGCCCCGAAGCTCCGCCCTTGCCCGCCAAAGCTTTCCAGCGGCAGTGGGGCGTGCAGCGCCGCTTTCAAGCGCGCCCGCACCCCCCACTCGCCCCGCATCTCGTGCTCGTCCTCGTCCTCGGTCCGGGGCCGGCCTTTGCGTTCTGTTTTCAAATCTCAAATCTTAAATTTCAAATCAGTCTTTTCTCTGTGCCTCTGTGCCTCTGTGCCTCTGTGGTTTAATTTACTTTAATTTGGTTTAATCACCCCTCCTCCGGCGTAACATCCGGCGTTTCAACTCCCGGTTTAGTCGTTGCGACAATTCCCGGCTTCGTCGGCACGGTCGTTCCCTCCTCCGGCGGCAACTTCCGCTCCACCGCTGCCCCGGCACGCTGGGCCTGCCCGCCCGCCGCTTCCCTTGGCGCCTCCGGCTGGTTCCCGGTACTGCCCAGTGGCCCTGATTACAACGACTGGACCTGGCTGTGGCAGCACGCAACGGTGAGGATGCAATAAAACCCCGGGACTGCTTTGCCTCAATTCAGCGCCACACCCCGGCGAATATACGTCGGCACATCCAGATCTTCCCCTTGGTGAATGGTCGGCTCAATTTTTTCGAACCGGCCTTTGGAAACAATCTCCAGCGGCAACTGTCCCTGGCGCATCGCGGCGACTTTCTTGCGCTGCCGCATCGCACGCGGTTGCTGGCCAAGGAGATTCTCTGTCTGCTGCTGGTTTAACGACGGGGCAGGGGCCACGTAACGCGACGCGGGGCGTTTGTCCGCGGAAGGATTGGCGATTTCCTTTTCGAATTGTTCGGTGTCGGATTCGCCATTCGAGGCGGCGCGCGCGTGCCCGCGTTCAGCGGCGGCATTGCAGCGTGAAGCCACCAGCGTCACCGACAGCCGGCCCGCGTACGCTTCCTGAATGCCCGCGCCCATGATGATGTGCGCGTTTTCGCACTGGCGATTGATCTGTTCCATCACGCGATTGATCTCCACCATCGTCATGTCCGGCCCGCCCGCGATGCTGACCAGCACCGCATCAGCCTCGGCGAGCACCTGGCCGTTTTCGAGGAACGGATGATTGCCCAGCTTTTCAATGATCTCGTGCGAGCGATTTTCCCCGCCGGCCTCAACCGTCGCCAGCGAACTTTCCTCATGCCGCCCGCGCAGCACGGCGCAAAGATCATTGAAATCCACGTTGATCAAACCCGTTTGGGTGAGCAACCGCCAGATGCCCCGCACGCCCTGGGAAAGCAAATCATTCGTGAGCTTGAACGCCTCATGGACCTTGGTGTTCTCGTCGATGAGCTTGAACACTCGCTGGTTTGGCAGGCAAATGACGCCGTCCGCCGCCGCCTTCAACTCGCGCAAGCCGAGCTGCGCCTGACGCTGCCGCCGCGAGCCTTCGAAATCGAACGGCAACGTCACAATGCCAAGCACCAGCGCGCCGCTTTCCTTGGCCAGGCGCGCCACGACCGGGCCCGCGCCCGTGCCGGTGCCGCCGCCCAATCCCGCCACCACGCAAACGATGTCCGCGCCCGCGCACAACTCGCGGAGTTTCTCGAGGTCCTCCTCGGCCGCCGCCCGTCCCATATCCGGATCGCCGCCCGTCCCCAGCCCGCGCGTGAGCTTGGCGCCCAGCGTGAACTGCGCGGCCGCCCCGAGGTGCAACAACGCCTGCGCATCCGTGTTAATCGCGGTGAAATTCACTCCGCCAAAATCCTGCCGCGCCATGTAATCGACAGCGTTTCCGCCGCCGCCGCCGATCCCGAATACCTTGAGCACGAATTTGCGATCGGCCGCGCCGTTGGAAGGCGTGGGGCTGGTTTCAGATTCCATGGTCATATTATTTCCGGTTGAAGATGTCCGAGATGGTGCGGATGCCGTCCCGCAGGAAACCGCCGCTGGCGCGCTTCTTCTGCTGGTACGAGCCAAATTTCACCAGGCCGATGGCGGTTGCGAACTCCGGCTGGTCGAGCGCCGATTTGATGCCGCTGATGCAATTGGCCTTGCCCAGCGAGGCGGGCAATTGAAACACAGTTTCGGCCAGCTTCGAAATCTCGGGGATGCGCGCGCCGCCGCCGCACAAGAAAACTCCGGAACGCAGGTAATCGATCAAGCCCGACCGGGTGATGTCTTGCTCGATCAACTGAAAAATTTCCTCCAGCCGCAGCGACATCACCCGGCGAAGGTGTTCGAGATTCACCGTTTTGCCGGGCAGCCCATGCTCGTTCGTAATCATCACCGTCTGGCCTTTGACGGCTTCGTCCACCAGCGCCGAGCCGTGCTCCACCTTGAGTTGTTCGGCGCGGCCAAGCGACACGCGCAAACCGTAAGCCAGGTCGTTCGACACATGATCCCCGCCGACCGCCAGCACGCCCGTGTGCTTGATAATGCCATCGGCATAGACGGCGTAATTGGTCGTGCCGCCACCCAAATCGATCACCAGCGCGCCCATTTCCTTCTGCTCGTTGGTCAGCAAAGCCAGCGACGCCGCTAACCCATTAAACACAATCGCCTCAACCTCCAATTGCAGCCCCTTGACCACGCGAATCGGATTTTGCAGCCGGTTAAAATTCCCATGCACGACATGAACATCGACTTCAACCCGCGCCCCCAGCATGCCGACCGGGTTTACAACGCCATCCTGGCCGTCCACCAGAAAATGCTGCCGGATGGCGTGCAAGACATGGTTTTGCGCCGGCAGGTTGATGGCCTTCGCGTTTTTGATCACATCCTGGACGTCCTCCTCCGTGATCTCCCGGTCCGCCGAAACCACCGGATGAACGCCGCGATTGTTGAATCCACGGATATGCGCTCCGGTGACACCGAGATAAACACTCCGAATTTCCACGTCCGCCATCTGTTCGGCTTCGACGATCGCATTGCGAACGTCCTCCTCGGTCAGGGACGTATCGACAATTTCCCCTTTACGCACGCCGCGCGACCGGGCCTGGCCGAGGCCAATCAGATTGAGAGCGCCGGCGGCATTGACTTCGCCCACCACGGCGCAGATTTTTGAAGTGCCGATTTCCAGACCGACGATCAAAGAGCCTTGGTCAAACATTTCGCTTGCGAGTGTGTTGTGGGTTTCTGCTTTTGGGCGTGATGGGCGGCAGCGCGCTTGGGTCCGTCCAAGTCGCGGGAATATTGTTGGGCACGGAAAGATCAAGCGTGGCAATGGCTTTGCTCATTTTCAAGCCCTGGTCGTAAATCTCCCGCCAGCGGCGCAATTGGCGGTCCAAATCCTGGATGGCGAACGTCACCTCGCTGTTCTGGCTCGTGGTGACGACTAGAATCTCCGGCGAGGAAACATCCACCTTCCGCAAATCCAACAAACCGGACATCGGTGAATGATCGAAGGCATCGAGGAGCTTCAAAGCCGAGCGCACCTGCAGCGAATCCACCCGGCGTCCAGGCGTCAACAGGGTCGAGTTGAGGCCCGTGAGCACCGGCAGCACATCGTCGGAACCAGTGGCGGGTACGCCCCGTTGACGCGGGTCGAGCAATGACATGATAAACCCGTCGCGATCCACGTGCAGCAGGTTCATTTCATAGCCGCCGTCGGCGCGGACCTGGGGCACATAGATTTGGGCCAGCGGCTCCCGCTCGGTGACGCGGAGCCGGAGCGTGTGCGGGAGCACGCGTTCCACGGCGACCGACCGCACCAGCGAAACCAGCTCCAAATCCCGCTTCACCCTCGCGAGATCCAGCGCGAGGAGGTTTTCACCCGGTTTAACTCCCGCCCAGCGCCGCAACGCATCTGGCGCAATGACGCCATCAGTTTGGACGTCGATTTCCTGGATGGCGAAAGCATTGTTTTCGTAAACCAGCCGGTTCAGCCCCCATTCGCCCGTGCGCCAGATCAGGTAGAAGCAAAAGATGGTGGCAAAAGCCAGCCCAAGGCCAATGGCCGCGTAACGCATCCGCGTCGCGCGCACCTGGTCGGAGCGCAACTTCACGTCCAATACGTGTTCGCGCCCCAGCCGCCGATTTTTCGGTTTCCTACTGAACCATCTCATGACTTCCCGTTTTCCGTCGCCCGTGTCTTTGCAGCCTGGCCTGGCAGGGCTGGCAGTCCTCTGCCCGCCATCGGCGCACACGGACTAACGCGCCCGGCCGAGACATCCGTTTAATTTCCAGAAAGAGCGGCGTGCGCGCGGGTCTGAGCCCGCCTTAACGCCATTCGCACCATCCGCTCGCAAAGTTCCGCGTAATCGATTCCCACCGCCGCTGCTGCTTTGGGCAGCAGGCTTAACTCAGTCATCCCCGGGAGCGTGTTGACTTCCAGCACCACCGGATCTCCGTTCGACCGGACCATCACATCCACCCGCGAGTAGTCGCGTCCGCCGATGGCATGGAATGCCCCCAAGGCCGCCGCCTGGATTCGTTTCGTGGCCGCTTCGTCAAACCGCGCCGGACAAAAATACTCGGTTGCGCCGGCGGTGTACTTGCTCTGGTAATCCAGCGTGCCGGATTTGGGCACTACTTCCACCAGCGGCAAAGCCTCGCCATCCAGAATGCCAACGGTCGTTTCGCGGCCCGCGATCTTCTCTTCCATCAACACTTGCGAATCATACCGCAACGCTTCCGCGAGCGCCTGGCTCCAGTCCGCGACCCGCTCGACAAATTGCAAACCGACGCTCGACCCCTGCCGGACCGGCTTGAGCACCACGGGCGGCTGCCAGCCCATCGGCCAGCTTGCGGTCGGCGAATCGAACAGCGCGAACCGCGCGGTGGGTATTCCCGCGGCAACGCATCGCTGTTTCGTAAGGTGTTTATCAAAAGCCACCCGGCTCGATTCCGCGTCGCAACCGGTATAAGGAATGCCCAGTTCGTCCAACTGCCGTTGCACCGTCCCATCTTCCCCATAGGTGCCGTGCAGCGCCAGAAACACCGCCTCGGTGCCCGGTGGCAGCGACCACGACTTCTCCTTCGGATCCAATTCGTGGACGTGGTGGCCGCGTGAACGCAGCGCCTTGGCGACGGCCGCGCCGGAGCGGAGCGAAACCTCCCGTTCCGCCGAGGGACCGCCGAGCATGACCGTGATGTTATAATGGCCTGACATTAATTAAGACTGCGGAGCGCCCGTGGCAGGCTCCCCAATGATTTCAACTTCCGTTTCCAATTCGATTCCGCGCTGCACCCGCGCGCGCGCGCGGATGATCGCGATCAACTCCAAAACATCCCGCGCCGTGGCGCTGCCGTCATTGACAATAAAATTGCCGTGCTCCATTGAAACCATTGCGCCGCCAACGCGTGTTCCCTTCAAGCCGAGTTCGTCAATGAGTTTGCCGGCTGGGATCGTGGACGGGTTCTTAAAGATGCAGCCGGCGCTGGGCGCGGCGGGCTGGGAATCCCAGCGCTTCTGGCTGAAGCTCTTCATCCGCTTCTCCACCACATCACGCGCGGACGGATGCCCTTTCAACACCGCTCCCAGGGCGATATGTTCCTTCAGCAACGGGCAGCTTCGATATTCGACGGGCACATCCCGCGCAGGCACTTCGTGCGCCTGGCCTTCCTGGTCCATGTAGCGGATGGACTCAACGATGTCGAACGTCCATGCGCCCATCGCGCCGGCGTTCATGCGCAACGCGCCACCGATGGTGCCCGGAATTCCCTCCAAAAATTCAAGGCCGGTGACGCCTTCCCGCTTCGCCTCAGTCGCCACCTGCTTCAATTTGGCTCCGGCTCCGCAGTGCACCCGATAGCCCATTACTTCGATGCGGCTGAAGGACGGCTGGGCCAGGCAAATCACCAGGCCCCGGATGCCCCCGTCCCGGACCAGCAGGTTCGAGCCGCGGCCCAGCATGACGAAGGGCACTTCCCGCCGCCTGCACCAATGCAAAATGAAAGTCAGTTCCGGTTCGCTCGCCGGCTCGACATAAAAATCGGCGCATCCGCCCACGCGCAACGTTGTGCGGCGGGCCAGCGGTTCATCCTGCCGGACCACAGCGAGATCGGAAAGCTTCGCTCGCAACTCATCCGCAAGTTGTTCCCGGGAAAGGCGCATCGCTTCGCGCGGCGCATCACCGGCTTGAGCCGAACAATCGGGCTCGGGAATGACATTCTTCATGGTGTGACAGATTGCCGGTGTTCAATGGGGGGTGGGGGAGCCAGGTTGGCTCTGCCGGTCGCGCGCCGCCGCTCGCGAATCACTTGCATGATGCTGTCGGCGATCTGGTCGGCCGCCTGCGGAGCGTGCCATTGGGCCAGTGACGCCTGCATCTGGCGGCGGACAGCCGGGTCCTCGACCAGTTCCACAATCGCGGGTGCCAGCAGTTCGGGCCGTGCGTTGCGCTGTTCGAGCAAGCGGGCCGCGCCGGTCTTTTCGAACGCGAGCGCGTTATAATATTGATGGTTGTCCGTGGCCGCCGGGTACGGCACCAGCACGGAAGGCAATTGCATGGCCGCCAATTCCGCCAGGGACGAAGCGCCCGCCCGGCTGATTACAGCCGTAGCTGCACCCAGCGCCAGGTGCATCTCGGCGAAGAATGGCCGGACCACCGCCTTGATCTTGTGCGAGGCGCACGCCGCTTCGACCTTTGGCGCGTCGTTTGGCCCGGTCAGGTGAAACAATTGCAACTCTGGCGCAAGCTTCGCCAGCAGGGGCAGGAGTTGGATCACCAACTCGTTTAAACCGCTCGCGCCCTGGCTGCCACCGGTCACCAGCAACACGGGCCGGTGCGGGTCCAGGCCGACGGCGGCTCTTCGCGCCGCGGCATCGCCCGCCTGAAATTGCGGACGCACGGGAGTGCCCGTGACTTTCACTTGCCTGGTGCGAAGACGGTCCGCCGCTTCCGCAAAGCCAACGAACGCCTGGTTCACCACCCACGACAACCAGCGATTCGCCCGCCCGGGAATCGTATTCGATTCATGCAAAAAGGCCGGCGCGCGAAAAAGCCGGCCGGCCAGGATGGGCGGCGCGCTGGTAAAACCGCCCATTGCCAGCACCGCCTCGGGCGGATCGGCGCTGAACAACCGGCGCGCGGCGAAAAACGATTGCGCGAAACCCCGCGCGAAAGCAAACGCACCGCGCCGGCTGAGCCCCACGGCGGGCAAAGTGACCACCTGCACATCAACCGCGGAACGCACCGCCTGTTGGTCCACTTCCTTGGGAGAAATCAACACCGTGACCGCGCAACCGCGTTGCCGCAGTTGCCCGGCAATCGCCAGCCCGGGAAACAAATGTCCCCCCGTGCCACCGCATGCGATGGCAACCCGGGCGGATGTGGTTGGGCGTTGCATCAGGAAAATTGGGGCGAGGGCAGGCCTTCGGGCTCCATCGCGGCGCCGGTCGCGGGCGCGGTCACGCGGGCCCGCCGCGCGACGCTGATCAGCAGGCCGACACTCGTCAGCATCATCAACAGGTTCGAGCCGCCATAACTGATGAACGGCAGCGGCAGCCCCTTGTTCGGCAGAACGCTGGTAACGACTCCGATGTTGAAGAGCGCCTGCAAGCCGATGAGCAGCGTGATGCCGGATGCCAGCAACAAGCCAAAAGTATCGCTCGAATGTTGCGCGATGTAAAATCCGCTCACCACGATCAGCAGGAAGGCGACCACCACGAGCAAAGTGGCGATCAGCCCAAGTTCCTCGCCGATGATCGGCAAAATAAAGTCGGTGTTGTGAAACGGCAGAAAGCCGAGTTTCTGGCGGCTGTTGCCCAGGCCCAGGCCGGTCCAGCCACCCGAGCCCAGCGCAAGCATGGCTTCGTTGGCCTGGAGGCCGACATCCATTTTGTGTTGCTCCACATTCAACCAGGCGAAGATGCGTTTGCTGCGCATCGGATCACGCAGGATGGATACTGCCAGGAAAGCGGCTCCGGCAATGACCGGCGGCACCAGGCAGCGCCACCGCACGCCCGCCAGCAGCAACATCGCGCCGACCACACCACCCATCAGGATCGTCGTGCCGCGATCCGGTTCGATGAAAATCAGCCCGAGCAGCAGCCCGATGAAAGCTCCGGGGATGAAAATGCCCTTGGTCCAAGTCCCCATTTTCCGCTGATAACGATCTCCGTACCAGGCCACCACAATGATGAGCACAATCTTGCCGACCTCGGAGGGTTGAAAGCGCGCGTTACCGAACGGAAGCCGGAACCAACGCCGCGCGCCGTTCAGCTTCAAGCCAACATGCGGAACCAGCACGAGGGCCAGGAGAAAAATAGCCAGGGCAAACAGCGGCCACGCCAGTTTCTTCAGCCATCGATAATCGAGACTCGCCATGAGCAGGCAGCCAATCAGCCCCAGCCCGCACCACAGAAGCTGCATCGTCAGGTAGTGCGTCCCCTTGTCCGCCATGCTGGCGCTGTAGAGCATGACAGTTCCCAGTGCCAGCAATCCGGCAACACAGAAGAGCAGGGTGGTGGTCGCGAGTTTCATCCAGAGGTTCCTCCGGCGCCGGAGCGAGGAGATCCGGCGCCGGGGAAATGACTTATCTTAACGACGCGGAGGGCGCGCTGATCGATGGCACGGTCGAAGTCGCGGTCGCGGGCGCCGGCGTGGAATCGGCTGGCATCGCGGGTGGAACCGAGGTCTTGGCGGGCAGATGCAATTTATCACCCACCCTGATCTTGGTGGTCTTCAGGCTGTTTTCCGCCATCAGTGCCTTCACCGTGGTGCCATGATTGTGGGCGATCGAGGTAAGCGAGTCACCGGACTTCACCACATAGAGATCGCTGTTATCAGGCGAGAGGGTTGCCGTTGTGCCGGTGGTCGTGCTTGCGGCAACGGTCGGCGCGGGAATCTCGATTTTCTTGCCCGGCATCAATTTGGTGGCCGGCATGGTCGGGTTGGCGGTTTCCAGCGCTTTGACCGACACGCCGAATTTCTTGCTGATCGAACTGTAGGTGTCGCCTTTGACCAGGGTGTATTCCTGGGCGGTGCCCGGAGCCGTGACCGGAGTTACAGGAGTCACCGGCGTCACCGGGGTGACTGGCGTGGTCACAACCGGCGTATTGGTCGGCGCGGTCGGAGCCGATAAATCATTGGTCGGCGCCGGCGCTGACATGGCCGTGTCCATCGAATTGCTGCTCGTCCCCGCGGCATCCTGCCCCGCGGCTGAAGTTTCTTTTTTGCAACCCAGCATCAGCACGCCGCCAAAGAGGAGAACGTGGAAGCCGAAGACGCAGAGTATGGCGACTTTGAAGCGGGCCCGGCCTTTGTTTTGCTGCTCGAGCAAAGAGCCCTGCGGAATGAGTGGACTGGAGTTGTTCATAACTTGTGGCGCTGGTAAGCGTCCTTTCATGTGAGGTGGTGGTTAGTATTTATTGTTTTGGTGCTTTCGCTCCGGGGTTTTTCCTCAAAAAACCCCGGAGCAAATCTAAATTTTTTCTGCTTTTTCAATTTTTTCTGTTACTGGCGTTCGGTCGCTGTCTGCCTATTGGGGTGCTCATCACCGCTGCCCCCACGAATGGTGGCCGCCAAGCCGTTGACAGCTTGTCGAAACACCTCACCCCGATGCTGATAGTTTCGAAACTGATCGAAGCTTGAACAGGCTGGTGAAAGTAAAATCACGTCACCGGGCACCGCATTTTTCGCCGCTAACGAGACAGCTTCTAGCAATGAATCCGAGAGTACGCAAGGGGTAAAAAGGCTCCAGGCAGCACGAATTTTTTCGCGGGCTTCACCGATGATAAAAGCGCCCTTGGTCCGCTGCGCGAGCAATGGCCCGACGTCGTGATAATCGAGGCCTTTGTCCTTGCCGCCGGCAATCAGCCACGCGTTTGGCGCGCCGCCAGCCGATGGCACCGAGAGCAATGCTTTCTGCAATGCGTCGAGATTGGTGGCTTTGGAATCGTTGATGAACTGAACGCCGTTGACTTCCGCAATGCGCTCGAAGCAATGCGCTTCCGCTTCGGCGGTCTTGAGCACATCGACCATGGTGTCGAGCGGCAGCCGGAGGACACGCCCAACCGCGAGCGCCGCCATGAGGTTCTCCGCGTTGTGCGCCCCGCGCAACCGGCAATCCTCCAGGTTCAGCAAGGGCCACGACCAGTCCGGCAGGCGGCTCATCAGCAGGCCGCGTTCAAGATAAAGATCCGCCTCCCGGTCCTTGGCGCTGAAAGTAATGATCTTGGAGGGAAGTGCGACGTCCAACGAACGCATTTGCGCCAACGCCTCGCTTTGCACGATGGCCCAGTCGAAAGCCTGCTGGTTTTGCAGCACTCGACAAGTCGTCCGGACATACTCGGCCTGGGTGGCGTAACGGTCCAGATGATCCGCCGCCAGATTCAGCAGCACCGCCAAGGCAGGCCGGAAGAAATGGGTGGTTTCCAACTGGAACGAATTGACCTGCAACACCAGGTAATCCAGTTCCTTGGTTTGCGGCGCGACGGCGCAAATTGGCCGCGCACCATGCCCGCAGACGGCGACCTTGCGGCCGTTATGGGCCAAGACCCGCTCAATCAACATCGCCGTGGTGCCTTTGCCATTGGTTCCGGCCACGGCGATGCTCAGGCACTTTGCCTGCTGGCATCCGAGTTCAAGTTCGCCTATGACAGGCACTTGCCGGCGCGCCAACTCAAGGACGATTGGATTGTCGCCCCGCACGGCCGGGCTGACCACGGCAAAGCTGAACTGACGGTCTGGCGGCATGATCGCCCCCAGCCCGATCTCGACTCCCAGCGGACGCAGCCGGTCTGCTTCGGCACGAAGGTCAACCGTATCGGCTTGGTCCACCGCCATGACGCCCGCACCACTGCCACGCAGCAGTTCACAGGCGGCGCGCCCGCGGGCTCCGAGGCCAACGACGAGGACTTGTTTGTTTTCCAGCTCGTACATGCTACCGAATCTTCAGGCTGCTCAGCGCCAGAACGGCGCACAAAACGCATAAAATATAGAACCGCATCACCACCTGCGATTCATGCCAGTTCTTCTTCTCGAAATGATGATGGATCGGCGCCATTAGAAAAAGCCGCCGGCCCGTGCCAAACCGCCGGCGGGTGTATTTGAAATAGCCGGTTTGCAGGATCACCGAGAGCGCCTCCATCACAAACACCCCGCCGGCGATCACCAGCACGAGCGGTTGATGGATCAGCACAGCAATGATGCCCAGCGCCCCGCCGAGGGCCAGTGACCCGGTGTCGCCCATGAACACTTGCGCCGGATGACAGTTGAACCAAAGGAACCCCATCCCCGCGCCAATCATCGCCGCGCAAAATACCGTGAGTTCGCCTGCGCCCGAGACATAGGGGATTTGGAGATAGCCGGCGGTTTTCACGTTGCCCGCAAGATAAGTCAGGATCAGGAACACGAAGGAAACGATGAGTGTGCAGCCAATCGCGAGGCCATCAAGGCCATCAGTGAGATTGACCGCGTTCGAACTGCCGATGATGGTCAGCATGGTGATGGCCAGGCCAACGAGCCCCGCTCCGGTGAGGATCGGGCGCTTGTAGAAGGGCACCATGACATCGCTGATCAACTTGCTCGTGGAAGGGAGATGCCACAGATAAAGCCCGATGGTAAGCGCCAGCGCGCCTTGCACCCAAAGTTTTACGTCCGACTTGGCGCCGCCGCCACTGGCTTTGATGATCTTCGTATAGTCGTCGTAAAATCCCAGCGCGGCCAGCACCATGACGGACAAAAGCGTCAGCACCACCAGTGCATTCCATTGCGCCCAGAGCAGCGTTGTCACGTTGAGGGTCATCACAATCAGCAGGCCGCCCATGGTGGGCGTGCCCATTTTGCGCGGTTCGCGGCCGGTCAGGTTGCCCGCGACTTCAGCCCGGTCGCGATAGTTCTGGCCGAAACTCAGTTCTTTGAGCCAGTCAATGACCCGGGGGCCAAAGAGCAATCCGAGCATCAAGGCCGTGACCGCCGCGCCCGCCGTCCGAAACGTGATGTAACGGAACAGGCGCAGACCTGATAACCGCGATTCCCAAGCTGTTCCGGCGCTTGCTTGCATCAGTGTTTGCGCTAAGTAATAAAACATTCAGACTTTGCCGGCGTGCGGCCCCGCGCGAAGCGCCTCGCTCAGCCGTTCCAGTCGGCTGGATCGCGAGGCCTTCAACAAAACCACATCACCGGGCTTCAAAAAATTCTTTACTGCTTCCGCTGCTGCCGGAGCGTCCGCAAATTCATCAACGGCTCTCAACCCGGCTTCCCGCGCCGCGTCGGCCATCACTCCGGCCATTTTGCCCACGGCAAATAATTGATCGATGCCGCTCTGCGCTGCCCGCCGCCCGACTTCCGCATGGGCCGCCGGGCTGTGCGCGCCCAGTTCCGCCATGTCGCCGAGCACCGCCACGCGCCGTCCCGCGCTGCTTATTTCACGCAAGGTTTCCAATGCGGCCAGCATCGAATCCGCATTCGCGTTGTAGGCGTCGTCCAGGACCCACACGCCGTTCCAGTCCCACGGCTGCAGCCGCATTTTGGCCGGTTTGCATTCTGTGAGTCCACGCCGAACTTCCGCGGGCGATAAACCGAGTTCCGCGCCCATCGCCAGGGCGAACAACGCGTTGCCCGCCTGATGACGGCCCAACAGGTTCACCCGGTATTCGCCTTCAAACTCCGGTTTGGTCGACCGGACCTGAAAAGTCGTCCCTTGCGCGTCCAGTCGCACGTCCTGCGCCCGCCAATCATTTCCCGCGCCGAATCCAACGCGCACCACGATGGCCAGGCTCCGCCGCGCCAATATGTCGGCCCATTCATTATCGCCGTTGAGAAACAGCTTTCCGCCGGGCGGGAGCAGTTCCGCCAGCCAGCCTTCCTCGGCGGTCACCCCGGCCAGATCGCCAAAGAATTCCAAATGCTCCCGCCCGATGCTTGTGATGACGCCCAATTTCGGCTGGATCATCCGCACCAGCGGCGCGAGTTCACCCGGATGGTTCGTGCCAACTTCCAGCACCGCCGCCTGGTGGCCTGGCTCCAGTTTCAACAACGTCAGCGGTACGCCAATGTCATTGTTGAAGCTGGCTTCGCTCCAGAGCGTATTCAGTTTTTGGCGCAGCACGGCGGCGAGCAATTCCTTGGTCGTGGTTTTGCCATTGGAACCGCCGACGGCGATCACTGGCAAATCAAAATCAGCCCGGTAATGCGCCGCCAGCCGGCCCAGCGCCAGGCGGGTGTTGTCAACCGCGATCACCGCGCAACCAAGCGATTCCGCCGGAACTCTGGTATTTTGGACCACCACCGCGGCGACGCCTTTTTTGGCCACTTCGGCAACGAACTCATGGCCATCAAAGCGTTCGCCTGGCAGGGCAAAGAACAAGTCGCCAGGCTGTGCCTGGCGCGAATCAGAACACACGCGGGTTATCGGGACTTCCGGAGAACCACCAAACTGTTCACCGGCACACGCACTGGCGACAAATTTCAAAGAACGAGAAACCATTGCTGCTAAAACTTTCAAGGCGCGCGCACCGCCGCCGTTTTTGGCGCCTGATCAACCGTTGTGATCGGGAACTCCGGGAATCCTGTGTCGCCCTTGTCCGGCTTGATATTCAGATAAGCCGCCACCTGTTCGGCAAGCGATTTGAACACTGGCGCGCAAATCTGCCCGCCCTGATGGAGATTCCCCTTGGGCTCGTCCATCGACAGGTAAATGCAAACCTCCGGGTTGTCGGCCGGAAAGAAGCCGATGAAGGACGCATAGAATTTGTTCGAGGTGTAGGGGGGCTTTTGAGCCGTGCCGGTTTTGCCGGCAACTGTGTAGTGGTCCAAAGCGGCCTTGGGGGCCGTGCCGTCGGAAGTGGCCACGGTTTTGAGCGCCTCAACCATTTGGCGCGCGGCTTCTTCGCTGATCACGCGCCGCACCGTTTGGGGCGAATAGCGCGCGACCACTTCGCCTTTCTGGTCCTGCAAACGATCCACCAGCATCGGGCGCATCAGCACGCCTTTGTTCGCAATCGCGCACATTGCCATGGCCATTTGCAGCGACGTCGTTGCCACACCCTGTCCCATGGGAATCTGCGCAATCGAAACCTTCTTCCATGCCTTGACCGGGTGCAAGAAGCCGGCAACTTCACCGGGGAGCGGAATTCCCGTGTGCAGACCGATGCCAAAATCGCGCATGTGTTCGTACAACCGGGTTTCACCCATGCGAATCCCGATCTTGGCCGCGCCGATATTGGAAGATTTCGTAATGATGCCCTCGGTCGAAAGGACCCCATAACTGGCATGATCGTGGAGGATGTGGCCGCCAAAGGAAAAATGACCGTGTTCGCAATCGAACTGGTCGTTCAAGGTCACCAGGCCATCGTTGAGCGCGCCGGAAACCACGATGATCTTGAACGTCGAGCCCGGCTCGTGGACATCGGCAATGACCCGGTCGCGGCGCGCGTCTTCGTTCGCGCCCGGGTTGTTGGGATCGAACGTTGGCAGGACGGCCAGCGCGAGAATTTCACCCGTGCGCGGGCGGAGGATGATGCCGGACACGCTGATCGGGCTCTCGTGCTGCATGGCATCCGCCAGCGACATTTCCAGCGCATGCTGAAGAAAGGCGTCGATGGTCAACACGGCGTTCAACCCGTCGCGCGGGTCAACGTCCTCCTCGCGCAGGGCGACCAACTCGCGTTGCTGCCGGTCCACCTCGGTCTGCCGCCAGCCGGGCACGCCCCTCAGTTTGTCATCCAAAGTGCGTTCCATCCCATCCACGCCGATGGTTTCGAGGACGCGCATGCCGCCATTGGTGCGCTCCGTGACACCGGTGTAGCCCAGGACGTGCGCCGCCAGGCTGTGGCTTGGGTAATTGCGCAACTGGTCATCCACCGGATCGGTGTAGATCGATTTGGCCCGCAAATCGTGGTAAAAGGCTTTTTGGGATTTGCTGGTCAGTTCCTTTTCATTCACGTCGGCGAACGTCAACTGCGCCATGGCGTTGGTGACCTTTTGCCAGGTATCGACGGAAACCTTGCGCTTGAGCACGACATAATGGTTGGTCACGGTTTCGTGCCGTTCATTGAGCCGGGTGTGCGGCAGCAGGCGCTGGGCGAGGTCGGACTCCTTCAGTTCCAACAGCCCCGCCAGCGCATGCGCCACTTCCCCTTGCCGGTTGCCAATCAACGCCGGGTCGGCGCAAACGGTTTTCACGAATACGCTCGTGGCCAGCAGATTGCCCTTGGCGTCTAAAATATCTCCGCGGCGCGCCGGGATTTGGTAGCCGCGCTCCGTGTTCTTGCGGGCTTCCGTCCGCAAGTCGTCATGGCGCAAGACCTGCAAATCGACCAGCCGGTAGCCCAGCCCCGCGAAGGCGACGCCGAGCAGCAGCGCCATCAGGAGCAGTCTCCGTGTTTGCAGTTTGTTGGCCATTCTAATTGCTTAATTTACTTTTACCAACCGCCCGTGGGCCATCGGTTCCTCATCCGACAGCATCACGAGCGGCGGTAAAAAATTCTCAGGGCGAACCCGGGCCTTTCGGCTTTTCGGCGTATTGCTTTTCATCCGGCGCGGCCGCATCCGGCGCCGGCTCGGACAAGTTCCAGACCTGCGCGGGCTGCGGCGGCTGCAAACCCAGCTTGAGGTCCTTCACGCGCTGCTCGAGCATCGGCACCGACTGCAGCTCGGCGAGCTGGCGTCGGAGCTTTTCGTTTTGCGCGTGCAATTCCCGCACGAGCGCTTCGCGCCGGCGCGTCTGTTGCCCCAGTTCGCCCAGTTGTTTCTTGAGCCAGACATACCCGAGGCACGCGCTGACAATTGCCGCGCAAAGCAGCAATACCTTGAGCGCCGGTCCAAACCGGATCGCCGCCGATTGATTCTTCCGATTCCGCGCCATACTATGCCTTTTCCATGATGCGCAACTGGGCGCTCCGACTTCTCGGATTTATTTCCAGTTCCGCCGCGCCCGGCGTGATTGCCTTGCGCTGCACCCATTTCAACTCCGGCGTTCGCGGCTGCCGCAACTCCGGCACGTCCACCTCTCCCGGGAACGTGTAGTCGCGCGCGCGCGCGCGCCCAAACTCTTTCACCCGCCGATCTTCCAAAGAATGGAAGGTAATGACTGCCAGTCTTCCGCCTGGCTTCAAAATCTTCAGCGCGCCTGCCAGCCCGCGATCGAGTGAACTTAGCTCGTCGTTCACCGCGATCCGCAGCGCCTGGAATACGCGTGTGGCCGGATGCGTCTTGCGCCCGTGCCGCGGCGCGAGCCGTTCAATCAACCCCGCCAACTGCGCCGTCGTGCGGAACAGTTCCCGCCGCCGTTCCTGTTCGATGGCCCGCGCGAATCGCCGCGCCTGGGGCTCATCGCCCAGTTCCCGAAACAGCTTCGTCAATTCGTCGACGCTCAGCCGGTTCACCAAATCCGCCGCGCTCAGGTCCTGCCGCGTGTCCATTCGCATGTCCAGCGGACCGTCCTGCTGGAAACTGAACCCGCGTTCCGCCGAATCCAGCTGCGGCGAACTCACGCCTAAATCGAGCAGCACGCCATCAAAGCCACCCGGACCCGCCATTTCCAACAGGTCCGCAAAATTCCCCTGGCGGAGTTCAAAGCGCCCCGCGAACGGCGCGAGCCGTTCGCGGGCCGCCTCAACTGCGACGCCATCGCGATCGCATCCAAACAACCATCCATCCGGCGAACTCGCTGCCAGCATGGCCGCCGCGTGTCCACCCCCACCGATCGTTCCGTCGGCGTAGCGCCCGCTGGGCCGCACTTTTAACCCGGCCAACACCTCCGCCACCATCACTGGTATATGACTGAACTTTGGCACTCCGCATGAGTTGGTTAGTGTGTCTGGGTTGTCTGTCCTGCCCCGAACCAGCGCGAACTCAAACGGCCCCAGGCCGTCGGTTCCCTGACCTGACCTGCCAGCACGGGCTCCCTGACCCGGGCGGTTTGCGGCGCGGGCAACGAAACCTTCGCTGGTTTTGCGGGACGCGCCGGGATCACTTCCAGATCCGCGTCGCTCAAATCGTTTCGGACTACCTTGACGCGTTCGAGGGACAATTCGGTCTGCACGGGCGGCCGGTCCGTGCGGGGCCTTATTGGCTTCGCGGCCTGCGTTCGCGCGGGCAGATAGGTCAAAGGATTGAGTTTCTTCACCCAGGCTCCGAAGGCGGCGCGCGATTTCGCGCGAGCCGGAAGCGGGCGCGTCACATTGGGCTCAATAACTTTTTGACGATCACTGGAGCATGGAGTCCCGGCTTTAGCCGGCAGGGTGCCCGTTGCGCAGGGCGTGCTGGACGTTTCTTCAATCGTTGAATTTGCGCCAGCTTGGCTGCCGAGCGAGACCCCATGCTTCACTTCAACATTCTTTTCCTCCTCAACCTCCCACTTGATTGCCTGGTCGAGGGAGTACGGAGTGAGCGGTTCCGCAGCCGACGGAGCGGGATCGAACAGTGAGGGAGTCATTTGCCTCGCCGCCTGCGGCTTGGGAGTTTGTGCCTTCGGTTCAGAGACGGGCGAATTTGCCGCCGAAGCCTGGGGACGCCGCCGTCCCGTCGCGACCGGTTCGGACTTGGGAGCGTCCACGGCTGCCGGGGTATTCTTTGGCTCGGGCTTGACTTCCGGAACCGGAGTCGTGCCAAACGGATTTTTGTCCGAGACAAATTTCGGCAGCAACGCCGCGGGACGCATCTGGTAACGGCCCGATTTGTCCTTGATCCCCATCAGGCTTCTTCCGGCTGCGAGCAATCGTCCAAGGCTCATAGGTCAGATAAGTTTGAAGGCTTCGGGCAGCAACGCCACATCCACCGCACTGGCGGAGTCGTAACGTTCGGGATTCCAGATCTCGAACCGATCCACCAAACCCACCAAAACCGCCTCTTTGTCGATCCCGGTTTTCTTCGCCATGTCGTCGGGAATCAGAATGCGCCCGCCTTTGTCGAGTGTGGCGCCCGCCGACTTGCTGCCGATCAACCGCCGCAACGATTGCGCCTGCGGATCAGCCGAGGACATGCTGGCAATTTTTTCAGCGAGCGCGAGCATGCGCGCGGGCGGCAGCACCAACAAACACGCATCGGGTTGTCCGCCGTTCGGCCAAAGGATCAGAGTGTATTCGACATCCGGATGCGAAGAGCGCCATTTAGCGGGTACCATCACGCGCCTTTTTTCATCCACACCGTGGCGAAAAATGGAACGGTAAAAAATTACTTCATTGAAACTGGCGTCTGGCATTTTCCAAGAGGGCGAAACGCAACCCCACTCTTATCCACAACGAGACACTTTATCCCATTTCCCCACATTTACTGTCAATATTATTATCGTGAAAAACTTATCACCAAGTTATTCACAACCTGTGGGAGGTTGTGAACAAGCACCCCGGGACTGCAAAGAGCCTGATTTTATTACTTAAAAACACTCAGAACTCACAAAGTCGCCTTTAAACGGGCGCAAAGTCGAAAACCAAATGGAAAATATCGTTAAAGTCTCCGTAATCTCAGTTGAAACCAGTTCACCTTGTAGGACAACCGGAAAACGGGCGTAAGAAATTTCCCGACGCGGCAGGCGGTTCGAGATTCTCCACTTCTTACCACCGCCCGGAAATGTTTCCGCGTAATATCTCATGAACGAGGCTGAAATGCCCAGCGCTTGCTTCGCTCATTGGTGTTTGGAACTTGGTGTTTATATTCTATACCCCCTCCAGATCCGTCCCACTCGTCCCAAGGTCGGTAAACATTAGATTTTCTGCACTTTCAACCCGTCCCAAACCCGTCCCAGGCGCTCCCGACCCGTCCAAAACCCACCCGGAAAGAAAGGCGACTTTTTAGGCAGAAGGGGAGGTTCGCCCTCGTTCGCTCGGGCATCGCTGTTTTCGCTACGAATTCCATTCATCTGTTCCGTTTTTCCGCTAAGTTCTTTCCGAAAATGCGAGTGTCGGATTTCGATTTTGTTTTGCCGCCGGAGTTGATCGCGCAAGTTCCGGCGCGGGAGCGCGACCAGTCGCGGTTGCTGGTCTTGCAACGCGGCACCGGCGCAATCGCGCACCGGAGCTTTCGCAACCTCCTCGACTATCTCCGCGTCGGCGATGTGCTTGTGCTGAACAACTCGCGCGTCATTCCCGCCCGTCTGCGCGCTGCCAATGCCAAAACCGGCGGGCGGTTCGAAGTCGTGCTGCTCGAAGAGAACAGCGTGAACGACTGGTGGGCGCTCTTGCGTCCCGGCAAACGCGCCCGCGTCGGCACGGAAATGGTGTTCCGCGACACCTCCGGCAACGAGAGCGCCGTTCGCGCCGTGGTGATTGAAACCAACAGCGAAGGCCATCGCCGCCTGAAATTCTCCGGTAAACCGGATATAACGGCGATGTTGGAGGCGATCGGTGAAATTCCCCTGCCTCCGTACATTGCGCGCGCAAACCCCCGCGAACTGGCCGACGACAAGGTGCGCTACCAGACCGTCTATGCCGCGCCGGCCGGTTCCGTCGCCGCGCCGACCGCCGGGTTGCATTTCACGGAAACGTTGCTGTCCGAAATCCGCGCGCGCGGTGTGGAAGTTCGCTTCGTAACGTTGCATGTCGGCCTCGGCACCTTCGCGCCGGTGAAATCCGAAAGTCTCGCCGGCCACGTCATGCACGAAGAGCGATATGAACTAAGTGAAGAAACGGCCCGCGCCATCAACGAGGCCAAACGCGCCGGCCGCCGTGTATTCGCGACAGGCACCACCACCATGCGCGTCCTGGAAAGCGTCGCCGCGCAACACGACGGCAAACTCGTTGCTGGCGGCAACCGCACGCGGATTTTCATTTATCCGCCGTATCGATTCCGGATTGTGGACGCGCTCCTCACGAATTTTCATTTGCCGCGCTCGACGCTCCTGATGCTCGTCAGCGCCTTTGCCGCGCCGGGTGAGACACGCGGGCGGGAGATGATCCTGTCCGCATACGAAAAGGCCGTGCGCGAACGCTACCGATTTTTCAGCTACGGGGACGCGATGTTGATCATTTAAGAGCCGCGTTTTATTCTTGTCCCGCTCCGCTGAAACTGGCAGAAGCATGAGCGGAATCCTCAACCGGCACACGACTATGGGCAAATATACTTTGACTGGCCGGAATTCTTTTCAGAGCAGCGGCCGGGTGAATTGGGTCCGCTTTCTCCCCTTTGCCGCGCTGGCATGGATCGTGAGCGCCATGCTCGCCGTTTTCCTGTCGATGCTCTTCAAATGGGGCGTCTATTTCGTGTTGATTGTTCCGTTGATCCTCGCGCTGGGCGCGGGCGGGATGGTGTTGTTGGCGGTGCATCAAGGGCATTGCCGCAGCCGGTTCATCGCGGTTGTGTTGGGGGTGCTCGCCGGGGTCACGCTTTATCTGGGCTACTACTATGCAAGCATGGTGCAGGATCTCGGCATGGAGTTTGCCGGGCGCATCGAACTACTGCCAAAATACATCGCCTTTCGCATGCGGACCCAGGTCATTCGCGATACCCACACGCCGGACGACGAGCGCCACAAACGAAAACCGGACGCGTTCAGCCACGGATCGAATTGGGTATTCTTTGCTCTGGAGTTTGGTTTTGTTCTGGTCTTTTCGACCGGCGGCGCCTTTCGCCGCGCGGGCAAGCCTTATTGCGAGAAATGCCAGCTCTGGACGAAACGCGAAATCACACGGTTTAAGCCGGAACTCGGTCCCGGTTTCGTGGAAGCGTTGCGGCAGGGCGCAGTGCAATCGCTCGCCGCGCTGTTCACTTCGCCACAGAAAGCCGCGGTGCCAAACACCATGGTTGCCCTGGATTATTGCCCGAGCCTCAAATCAGGGCAATCGACCGATTGCACCGTTTACCTCTCGGTCAAGCAGGTTTCCGAAAATGCGAAAGGCGCTGTCCTGGACCAGTTTGACCAGGCCAAAGGCAAAATGCTCGCGCGCCAGGTGCAAATTAATCCCGAAGAAATGCCCGCGCTGCTCCCGGGCTTCGCTGTCCTCGAAACCGTCACCGGTACCACGGCGGCGGCGGTCCTGAAAGAATTGCAGGTGGCGTCGCCCGAACCCACAGCCATGGCCTTCGCCGACATTCGACCCGTGGAACCGGCCTATGCCGGAAAGGTGCTGACCACCAAAACCAAGTTGATCGGAAACGCCTTCGCGCTGCTTCTCATTTTGGGGGTCTTTGGTCCGATTGGCCTTGGTTTTTTGGGTGGCGCGCTGGGGTTTCCGGATCATCCGCCCGCCGGCGGCGTGTCGCCCGGAATGAAACTGCTCGGAGAGGTTATTATCGGCGTGGGTGTCGCCTGGTTTGTGGCCAACGGGGTGTTGTTGTTTACCGCGCCTGATTATTTTAGCACGCGCTTTTTGTTGGGCGTGATCAAGCGGGAATTCGCCCGCCGTCCAAATCACCTTGTCAGCCCCAATGATCCCGAGGCCCACTTCGTGCAAATTATCCCCCGCGCCAACTGGGGGAAAATCAAGCTCGAAGACGCGAGCGACGTGGGCTTCATGAAGGTTGACGAGCAGAAAAGCGAAATCCTCTTCGAAGGAGACAACGAATATTTTCGCATTCCGGTTGCGTCGCTCACTTCATGCGAAGTGGAGCGTTTTGTGGCCGCCGAAGGCACGCATGGAGCAACCACTTTTTACCGGCTGGTGTTGGCGGCAAACCATCCATCCGGCTTCTGGGAAGCGCCCATCGGTCCGCGCGGTGGCACTGGAAAGTTCCGCGCCAAAAAACGTCTGAAATGGGCAACCGACATGGAGCAGCGGATTAAAGCGTTGATGCTAAGTGCGAAGGCAGACCAGTCACCCGCCGTGCAATAAATACAAATTGAGCCTGCCCGGCCACGAGCTTTGCCGAGAGAATCAGGACGTTTCAATTTCCCAACCAGCTATCTTAACTGCCATGAGTACGGTCAAAGAAATCGAAGCTGCTATTCCAAAGCTGTCGCGCGCCGAAATCGCGGCGGGCCAATACACCACTCGCCTGCCAAAATAGGGCCGTGGCTTCCGCGCTCCAAGTCTGGTCGCGCCGAATTCAAATTGCGAGTCGGTGATTGCCGTGTGCTGTACGAGTTCGATGTGAAGCACGGTCGTCTTTACTTGCATTACGTTGGCACCCGCCGTGGGATTTACAAGCGAACCTGACGATGTTGTCTGAATGCAGAGGGTGAACTCATGGGCCTAAACGCCCCTGCTCTCCGCCCACCGCGCAAACAACCACAGCAAATCCGCCAGGCGATTTAGATAGATAATAATCTCGGCGTTCTGCAATTGTCCCTCTTCCTGCAACGCGCAAACACGCCGCTCGGCGCGTCGGCAAACCGTCCGCGCCACGTCCAGCGCGGCCGAATTAACAGTCCCGCCTGGCGTCGCCCAGCCTTGGTAACTGATCTTTTGTGCTTCGATCTCCTGGACTAACTTGTCCAACTTGACCGTCATCTCGGGCGTGAACAGCGGATAACCGTCCTTCGCATACCGGGGCAAATCATCGACCGCAGTGGCGAGTTCGCCCATGAGCGTGACGAGGTCTTTTTGGATCGGGAGAAGATTGTCCTTCAAAAAATCGTGTTGCGCCGTCGCGCGCGCCAGGCCCAGCGCGGCGTTCAGTTCATCCACGCATCCGTACGCTTCCACGCGCGGATGACACTTGGAAACGCGGCGATTGTACATCAAACCCGTGGTCCCCTTGTCTCCCGTTTTGGTTGCAATGCTCATGCCGCGTCAGCGTCTTGGAGCCTATCTCGGTAGGGCGCGTCACTCCGTGCGCGCCGACAACTGCCCGCCCTACCGGGATAGGTTCTTAACCTCAACCTTAATCCTAATCCTAATCCCAATCCAAACCCTTTCTCGTTCGGGAAGTTTTTCCTGTCTGCTTTCCGTCCGGGTTGTGGTAATCGTTTCTGCATGTCGCAACCTATCAAAATCACCTCGAAAATCCGCCTGCGCGATTTCAGCCCCGGCTACCACGCTGGCATGGACAAGGAAAAAACGCGCGAGAAAACCGCCCGCCTTTGCGAGCGCATTGGCGAACTCCAACAACTGCTCTACGCCAACCACAAGCATTCCATCGTCCTCCTCCTTCAGGGCATGGACACGAGCGGCAAGGATGGCGCTGGCCGCCGCGTCCTTGAGTGTGTTCCTCCGGCCGGAGTCGAAACTTCAAATTTCAAGTCTCCTTCCTCGGAGGAATTGGCTCATGATTATCTTTGGCGCGTCCACAAAGCTCTGCCTCGTTACGGCAACATCGGCGTCTTTAATCGCTCGCACTACGAGGACGTGCTCATCGTACGCGTTTTGAACCTTCAGCCCCGGTCCGTCTGGCAGGCGCGCTACGCCCAGATCAACGCGTTCGAAAAATTCCTGACGGAGAACAACGTGATCCTCTTGAAATTTTTTCTGCACATCAGCAGGGCCGAACAGGCCAAACGCCTGCAGGCGCGGCTGGATGACCTCGCCAAGAACTGGAAGTTCGAACTGGCCGACATCAAGATGCGGACGCATTGGAAGCGCTTTCAACTGGCCTACGAAGATGCCATTAACGGTTGCAACCCTCCCTGCGCTCCCTGGCATATCGTCCCCGCCGACCACAAATGGTTCCGCGACTACGTCATCGCCAGGACCCTCGCGGACGCGCTCGAAAAGCTGAATATGAAATGGCCGAAGCCCAGGGAGAACCTCAAAGGAATAAGAATAAAGTAAGCTTTGACCCTGGACTCATTTCAAGCGCAAACGCTGTCCAGCTCAATCTCCACTCCATTTGTAATCGTACCCATCCGGCGGATCCTGATGCAGGGCCAATGAGCCTGGAGGGTTGTTGCCGCCCCAGTAAATTTTGATATAGCTGACATGGCCATCCACAAAGCTGACCATGTCTTTCGCGTTGTTGAAGATCGCGTTCTCCTGCGCCAAAGGTCGTTTCGGCTCGTGCCACGAATAGGGAATCAACGCCGGGGCTTCCGTCACGAGAATAGTTTTGGACGGATTCTTGATCGAACTCAGCGTTCGACCGGCAATGCCGGGAGCGTTCGAGTTCGTTCTCGCGTTTCCGCCGTTGAATGCGTAGCTCAAATAATCCGGAGATTGCTCATGCAAGCCTTGCGGCACGAAACCTCCAAAGCTGGTGTCAAAATCGTAGTAAAAAGTATCACTCGGACACGCAAAAAGCTTGTCCCGGGCCGAGGACGCACCGCTCAAGCCGACATAATTCTTCATTAGGTCTTTGTAGCCGGTCCAGCCAAGGCCGGGCGAATTGGTGGTGCCCGGAGTCCGTGGTGTTCGATCGGTTGAGTCGTCGGAATACAGGCGCACGCCCAGATTGATTTGCCGTAGATTGCTCAGGCAGGCTGCTCGCCGGGCTTTGTTTTTGGCATGGCTGATTGCAGGGAATAAAAGCGCCGCCAGAATCGCAAGAATGGCGATGACGACGAGGAGTTCGATGAGTGTGAAAGCGTGCTTCCTGTCCACGCCCAATCAGACCACGCTGGAACAGTTTCGTTTTGAACGTTGCATTGCAAGTTTGTTCTTTTCTGTCAACGTGGCGCTGAGCCGGACGCTCCAATCCCGGACATCCTTATGCACCGCATCGAACCTGCCACGCTCGACGATCTTCCGCAACTGGCCGGCCTCCTCGCCGATCTCTTCACCATGGAATCGGATTTCCGTCCCGACCGCGCGCGACAACTGCGCGCGCTGCGCCATATCGTCGAACACCCCGAAGTTGGCTGCATCCTGGTAATTCGTGGAGGCGCGGAGATTTGGGGAATGATCAATCTCCTCTTTACCATCAGCACCGCCGAAGGCGGCCCCGTCGTTCTCCTGGAAGACCTGATTATTCATGCGAACCATCGCGGCCAGGGGTTTGGCTCCGCATTGCTCCAACACGCCATCGAGTTCGCCAAATCCCGCGGCTTGACCCGCATTACTTTGCTGACCGACGGCCACAACACCAAAGCCATCCGACTCTACGAACGCCATGGCTTCAAGCCCTCGGCCATGGTCCCGATGCGATTACGGTTGTGATGAACCTGACGGCTTAATCCAGCCCGTTCCATTGCCCGTCTTTGGAACTTCTCATTTGGACTGTTCCTTCGCCCAGGAATCGCGGAGCGAGACAATCCGATTGAACACCAGCTTGTTTGGTTTCGAATCCTTTGGATCAGCGCGGAAATAACCCAGGCGCTCAAATTGATAGCGCGACTCGGGCGCGGCATTGGCCAGGCTTGGTTCCAGTTTGCAGCCGGCGAGCGTCTCCAGTGAATTCGGATTGAGAAAGGATTTAAAGTCGCGGCCTTCCTTGCCGCCATCCGGCTCCTCCACGGTAAATAATCGATCGTACAGCCTCGTCTCGGCTTCCACGGCGTGCGCCGCCGAAACCCAATGAATCGTCCCCTTCACCTTGCGGCCCGCCGTCGGCCCGCCGCTCTTCGAGTCCGGATCGACCGTGCAATGCAGCTCCGTGATTTGGCCGTTCGCGTCCTTCACCACGCTTTCACACTTGATGATGTAGGCGTAGCGCAGGCGGACCTCGTTGCCGGGAAAGAGCCGGAAAAATTTCTTCGGCGGAACTTCCATGAAATCATCGCGTTCGATGTAAATGACGCGCGAAAACGGCACCTTGCGCGTGCCGGCGCTCGCGTCCTCCGGATTATTGACCGCTTCCAAGTCCTCCACCTTCCCTTCCGGATAATTCGTCAGCACCACTTTGATCGGCTTGAGCACCGCCATGACGCGCAGCGCCCGCCGGTTCAAATCTTCGCGGATGCTGTGCTCCAGCAGCGCGATGTCCGTCATCCCGTTGTATTTGGTCACGCCGATGCGCGCGCAAAAATGCCGGATCGCCTCGGGCGTCACGCCCCGCCGCCGCAGCCCGGCGATCGTCGGCATCCGCGGGTCGTCCCAGCCGCTCACCAGGCTTTCCTCGACCAGTTGGAGCAGCTTGCGCTTGCTCATCACCGTATAACTGAGATTGAGCCGCGCGAATTCGATCTGTTGGGGATGGCACGGCGTTTTCAACTCGTCCAGAATCCAGTCATACAACGGCCGGTGCACCTCGAACTCCAGCGTGCAGATCGAATGCGTGATGCCCTCGATCGAATCGGACAGGCAATGCGCGTAATCGTACATCGGGTAGATGCACCACTGGCTGCCCGTGCGATGATGGTCCACCTTGCGGATGCGGTAGAGCGCCGGGTCGCGCATGTGGATGTTCGGCGAGGCCATGTCGATCTTGGCGCGCAGCGTCTTTGCGCCGTCCGCGAATTCGCCCGCGCGCATGCGGGCGAACAGATCAAGGTTCTCCTCCACCGAACGGTTGCGATACGGACTTTCCTTGCCCGGAACCGACGGCGCGCCGCGGTAAGCGATCATTTCATCCGGCGTCAGATCGCACACATACGCCTTGCCCAGCTTGATGAGCTGGACCGCGAAATCGTAAAGCTTCCCGAAATAGTCCGAGGCGTAAAACATGTTCTTGCCCCAGTCGAAGCCCACCCAGCGCACGTCCTCCTGGATTGAGTCCACATACTCCACGTCCTCGCGCGTCGGGTTCGTGTCATCGAAGCGGAGATGGCAGATGCCGCCTTTGTTATCCGCGGCGATGCCAAAATTGAGGCAAATTGACTTGGCATGGCCGATGTGGAGATACCCGTTCGGTTCCGGCGGAAAGCGCGTCACCACGCGCCCGCCATGTTTGCCCGTGCGGTTGTCCTCCGCGACGATGTCACGGACAAAATCACTGGCGGCCTGCGGCGCGGCGGCGCCTTCCCCGGCATTGGGGTCTGCGGACGGACTATTCGGCATTGTCATTTGATTTAATATGATCGCGGCCGTTAAAGTAACAAATCAGTGCAACTCTGGACAGAGCAGATTTGAACCCTAATCAGCGGGGGCAGGGGGTGGCTCGTCCCCGCAATAGCGGCAGACCGGGACGATCCGGCCCATGGCGGTTTAATTTCTACTTTAATTTGGTTTAATTTACTTTAATTACCCTTAATTTCCCCGCCCCCGGGGTTTAATTCAGCGCTTGGCGGGCGAGGACAACAACCCGCCATTACGCCCTGGTTTTCAAACCAGGGCGGAAGCTGCCGGGCGGCGGAATTTTGGGAGTTTGGAATCTAGCCTTTAGTCTTCATCACGTTTCTTCGCCTCTATTCTGGCCTTCCTTCTGGATCCTGTCAAACACTTTTGTTCAGTTGTATGCAGCGGTCAGAAATCCACGCCCTCGCCCCATGGCGGTGCTATTTCGCTGCGCCTGGTCGTCTCAGCGCGTCCAGATACCGGGACAGCAGTTCCTCCTGGTCCTTCTTCAGTCGCGCCTTTTTCGCCATCTTGGCCATCCACGCGGCCCATTCCGAATCAGTGTAGTCGGCAGGATCATGGAGTTTGTGGCACTTGGCGCATTTGACAATGTAGAGCTTGCGCGCGGTTTTGAGGTCGGAATCGGCAAGCCCGGCGGCCCGGCCCGCGCCCCCGCACAGCACCCAGGCCGCCGTCAACAGTATGAACAACGTGCCACGCATCAAAACTGAATTCCGAAAATCAACCGGATGTTCCATCGTTCGTGACCTTCCAGATCCAGATGGTGGTTCTTATCGACATCGCTGATGAAGTTTGCGCCGTAGATTTGCGGGAGCACTGCCAGCGTCGCCCACCAGTTTGCGCGGCGGTAGCTAACCACCGGCCCGAGATAGACGGCCGTGTTTTCCCAGGCGTGATAATCCGGCACTTCATTGTGATCGCGCAGTTCCAAGCCCACCGCCCAATGCTGGGTCAAGTCACGCGCGATGCCAAAGTCCGCCTCGACCTCTCCTTCTGTCTGGTGAAAATGTTGGGTCCATTCAGTGGCATGCACGAGGTTAAATGCCCATTTCCAATCACCGTGCCGCTGGCCTAGAATGATTTTTTCCTCCATCTCAGCTTGCACGCCGGAGAAGCGCGGCTCGACATATAGCGTCAAGCCCACCGCGTGTTCCGCCGGGTTCAACACCATGTAACGGTTTTCGAGCGAAATGCCGTCAAAGGTAAAGGTGGTGGAACTGGTCCCAGCCATCGGATCGCGGAAACTTTCCACGTTCTCATTCGCGTAAACTTCCACCGTGTATCGGTCGGTCACCCCGTATTCCACGGAATGGCGCAATTCCCAATTCTGATACCCGGCCTGGCCGACGACCTCATTGCGGCCCAGGCGGAGTGTCGCCCATTGTTCCACTTCCCACGCGCCGCGTGGCATCGTTTCCGGCTCATACGCGTACGCAAAATAACGTTCGTTGGCTCCCGCAGTTGCGGCAGCGAGGCAGCCGGCCATGCCCAGCAGGAGTTTTGTTCTCAACTTTGTTAGTAGGTTCGTTTTTGATTTAGACTTCATATCAAGTTGCGGTGACATTATTGAGAATGAGTCTCAGTGTCAATTATATTTTTATGCACAGCGGTTTGTATTCAAACCGGGACAATGATGCATCTCCGGGTCTCCGTCGGCTAAACATCCCTTGTCCATCCGAAGACATTTTTTGGCCAGCCGTGGAGACGGGCCACCGTGCGCGCCGGCATGCTTGAGAGCCCATCTCGGTTGAGCGCGTCACTCCGTGCGCGCCGACGACGGGCAGAGGACTGCCCGCCCTACTGGGATAGGTTCCAAGCCAGGAACGCAAACCCGCGAAGGACCCTTCTAACCTTCTTTACAAACTTGAACTGCCTGGATCAGTGCTTCTCCACCAGGTCCATGCCGCACTTGGGACATTTCCCCGGTTTGTCCTGCACGACCTCGGGGTGCATGCTGCAAGTGTATTGGATCGCCTGGTTGCCGCTCTGACTTTGGTTCCGAGCGGATTCCGGTCCTTTGCAGCCGGTGACGCCAAGCGTGATGCCTGCGAGCGTTACGGTCATTAACGCCGCGATTATCCATTTGGATCTCTTCATTCGTGTTCTTTCAAGGTTGCTGGTCTTATGGGTTTCTATATTTTGCGCGGCGGCCAAACCCAATCGTTGGCTCGCCGCGAATTCTTCAAACGCTGCTGCGCATAACTGGAGCGGTCGTTTCTGGCGACGGCAGAGCATTGGCCGGGAGCGGCTTTCCCAAACCTCGCTTGCGCCAAAAAACATAAATCACCGGGTAAAGCAACAACTCCAGAATGCCCGAGGTGATAACACCGCCGATCATCGGCGCGGCGATTCGCTTCATCATGTCTGCGCCGCTCTGGGTCGTGGGCGACCACATGATGGGCAGCAGGCCGAACAGAATGGCGCACACGGTCATGATCTTGGGCCGAATCCGCTGGACCGCCCCCTCAATGACGGCCTCATTCAAGTCGGCAAGGGACCGCATCCGTCCCGCAGCCCGGAATTTGTCCCAAGCCTGGTCCAGATAGAGCAGCATCACCACACCTGTTTCCGCGTCGAGTCCGGCCAGAGCGATGATTCCCACCCACACAGCCGAGCTAAGATTGTAACCCAGGAAATAAAGCAGCCAAAATGCCCCCACCAGCGAGAACGGCACGGCCAGTAAAACGATCAGCGTTTTAGTGATCGACTTCGTGTTCAGGTACATGAGCAAAAAGACAATCACGAGCGTGACTGGAAACAACAGCAAAAATCGTTTGAAGGCGCGCTGTTGATACTCGAATTGGCCTGCCCACTGAAGGTAATAGCCGGGCGGAAATTGCACGCGCTCTTGAATGCGCTGTGAAGCCGCTTTCACGTAACCGCCTATGTCTTCGCTGGTAATATCCACACCGACGAAGCCGACCAGTTGGCCGTTTTCGTTGCGAATGGACGGCGGCCCCGTTTTGTAGCTGATGTCCGCCAGCATCGAAATGGGAATCTGGGCATTTTGCGAACTCTCGCCGTCGGTTGACGGCCCATTACCCGGCACCGGCACCAGCACACGCTTGAGAGCATCGAGGTCTTCCCGGAAATCCCGCGCGTAACGGACGCTGATGGGATAGCGTTCGCGGCCTTCGACCGTCGTGGCGATGGTCTTGCCGCCGACGGCGCTTTCAATGATGTCGTTCACCTCGCCAACGGTCAGACCATAACGGGCCGCAGCCTTGCGATTCGGGGTGAAATCGAGGAAGTAACCGCCCGTCGTGCGCTCCGCGAACACACTGCGCGTGTTCGGAAGGTCGCTGAGCGCCTTCTCAATCTGCACGCCGATGTCCTGGATCCTGCCGAGGTCCGGGCCGAACACTTTGATGCCGAGAACCGAACGAAAACCCGTGGTGAGCATCTCCGTGCGCGTCTGAATGGGCATCCAGAAAACGTTCGCCATGCCGGGCGTCTTGATTTTTTCGTTCATCTCGGCCAGCAATTTTTCCCACGTCATGCCCGGCCGCCATTGCGCCGATGGTTTTAGCTTCACGACCGTTTCAAACATGGAGAGCGGCGCGGGATCGGTGGCGGTTTCCGACTCGCCCGCCTTGCCGAAAACCGACTCGACTTCGGGGATCTGGCGCAGCACCCGATCCTGCATTTGCAGGACTTTGGTCGCCTCGGTGATCGAAATGCCGGGCACCGCCGTGGGCATGAAAAGAACATCACCCTCATTGAGCGGCGGCATGAATTCCTTCCCCAGGTGCGTGAACGGATAGACCGTCGCTCCCAGGACGAGCAGCGCCGCGATCAGTGTGAGCCATCGAAAGCGCAACACGAAATGCACGAACGGACGGTACGCCCAAATCAAAAAGCGATTCAGCGGGTTTTTGATTTCCGGTGTGATCTTCCCGCGAACAAAGAGGAGCATCAACACCGGCACCAGCGTCACGCCCAGCATGGCGGCGAAGAACATGGAGAAGGTTTTGGTGAACGCCAGCGGCTTGAATAAACGCCCCTCCTGCGCTTCCAGCGAGAACACCGGAATGAAGCTCACGGTGATGACCAGCAGCGCGAAGAAGAGCGGACGGCCCACGCTTTTGGCGGCGGCGATAATCACCTCGACGCGTTCCGCGCTGGTCGGGTCGCGGCCATTTTCTTCGCGAAAGTGTTCGAGAAACTTGTGCGCGTTCTCGACCATGATGATCGCCGAATCTACCATCGCGCCGATGGCAATGGCGATTCCGCCCAGTGACATGATGTTCGACGTAAGCTGCAGGTGGAGCATGGGCATGAACGACAGAATGATCGCAATGGGAAGCGTGATAATGGCGACGAGAGCAGAGCGGATGTGCCAGAGAAAAATCAGGCACACCAAGGCCACCACAATGCTTTCCTCGATGAGTTTCTCGCGCAGCGTGGAAATGGACCGCTGGATGAGCTGGCTGCGGTCATAAGTGGCCACAACTTCCACGCCCTCCGGCAGCGATGGCTTGATTTCTTCGAGTCTCCTCTTGATGCCATCAATGACATTCAATGCGTTCTCGCCATAGCGCATGACGACAATGCCCCCTACAACTTCGCCCTCGCCATTCAACTCCGAGACACCGCGGCGAATGTCCGGGCCCAGATGGACCGTGCCCACGTTTTTCATGTACACGGGCGTGCCCTTTTGCGACTTGAGCGGAATGTCTTCAAGGTCCTCGATGCTCTTGATGTAACCGCGCCCCCGCACGTAATACTCCGTCGAGCCGACTTCAGACACCTTCCCGCCCACGTCGCCGTTCGACATCCGGATTTTCGAGACGACTTCGTTGAGCGGAACGCCGTAGGCCAGCAGTTTGTTGGGATCGAGGTCCACCTGGTATTGCTTCACGAACCCGCCCACCGGCGCGACTTCGGAAACGCCTTTGACCGATTCCAGCGCGTAGCGCAAATGCCAGTCTTGAAGCGAGCGAAGTTCGGCCAGATTGTGTTTGCCCGATTTGTCCACGAGCGCATATTCATAAACCCAGCCCACGCCCGTTGCGTCCGGGCCGATGACGGGGTTGACGCCTTCCGGCAACATGCCGCGCACGCCGTTCAAGTATTCAATCACCCGCGAACGCGCCCAGTAAATGTCCGTGCCGTCCTCAAAAATCACATAGACGAACGACTTGCCGAACATGGACTCGCCGCGCACGAATTTGACCTTGGGCGCCGCGATGAACCGCGTCGAAATCGGATAGGTGATCTGGTCCTCCACCAGGTCCGGGGAGCGGCCTTCCCAGTCGGTGTAAATGATGACCTGGACATCACTGAGGTCCGGAATGGCATCGAGCGGCGTCCGCATTAACGCCCAAACGCCCGCCGCGATACCGAACGCCGTGAGAATCAGGACGAGGAAGATATTGCGTGCGCTGGCTTCGATGATTCGTTCCAGCAGAAACGGTTTGCGGTCGGGCTTGGGGTTTTGTGTATCCACAAATTTGTTCCTCGCGCTTACCAGGACTTCAAAGCGCCCTGTATTTTCGCTTCGGCGTCGATGAGGAAATTCGCGCTGGTGACCACGCGCTCCGTTTCCTTCACACCGGATTTCACTTCATAGAAATCGCCGTACTGGCGGCCCAACTCGACGAAGCGCGGCTCCAATTTCCCGCCGCCCTTGTCCACGAAGACAATATTGTGTTTGCCGGTCGGCAGCACGGCAGGCACGGGCACCGCCAGGTTCTCGCCCATGTCCATCGTCAGTTCGGCGTCCACATACATGTCGGGGCGCAACTTGAGATCGTGGTTTTCAACTTCAATCCGCACGCGGCTCGTGCGCAACGCGTCGTTGATGAAGGGATCGACGACCGAGATTCTTCCATTGAACTTTTCCCCGGGATACGAGGCGGTGGTGATCGTGACCGGCAATCCCTTTTTCAGCATGGAGACTTCATCTTCGTAGAACTGCGCCCACACCCAGACGGTCGAAAGATCCGCGACGTCCACCAAGCGATCGCCCATGGCCACCCGACGCCCCTGGTCCACCGGCAAGTCCTGCACCACGCCCGCGAATGGAGAATAAAGCGTCAGAGTCTCTTTCGTCTCCCCAGTTTTCTCCAACTGCGCGACCTGTTCCGGCGTGACGTTCCATTGCAAGAGCCGGCGGCGGGCGGAATCGATCAGGCTTTCGGCGCTTTCCTGAACGGCGGCCGAACCGGACCTCCTTGCGTCGTCGCGCATTCGCAACAAATCGAGGAACTCCCGTTGCGTGGTAAGCAGGCCCGGGCTGTAGAGGGTCATGAGGGGTTGGCCCTTTTCGACCATGTCCCCGCGGGAGGAGATCTGCAACTTCTGCACGTACCCATCCACGCGCGCGACGAAATCCCAATGGCGTTGCTTATCATACGTGACCGTGCCAACGGCGCGAACGGTGTGCGTGAACGGTTGTTTTTCAACCGTGCCGTAAGTGACGCCAATTTGCTGCTGGCGCTCGACCGGCACGGAAAATTCCGTGGGAACGTCGGAGCGTGAAGCGTCTTGGACGTTGGTGGCCGGCATGGCCGCATTGGTCGTGTTAACTCCCGTCGCCCCCCTTTTCTTCACGGGAACCAGGGACATCGAGCAGATGGGGCATTTGCCATGGGGATCCTGCGAGTGCACCGACGGGTGCATGGTGCAGGTGTAATAATCCACGTCGGCCGGCTTGCTTGCGCCATCATTCTGGGAACACGAGGTCAGTAGCAGCAGAGCCGCGACGCAGGACAGCAGGAGAAACACTGGAACGTGCGCGACGCAATTGGAGCGCAAAGCTGGAGCTCTGCGCTCCGCCCCGATGGGTGTAATCGGATTATTCATGATGGCCTTTCGGGTGAACAGGGGATTGGGCGTCTGGTTGGTTCGGATCGGTTCCCACCATGGCGTGCAGTGTGGCAAGGGCGGACAGGTAATCAGCCAGATGGCTCCAATACATTGATTCCGCATCCTGCAAGGTTCGTTGGGCTTCGATGACGTTCAAAAACTCCGCCTTGTCGCTTTCGTAGCTATGCCGTGTGGCGGTAACCGCTTGCTGCGCCAGGGGGATGACTTTGTCGTGGAACAATTCGGCATGGTGATGAAACGTCTCGACCCGTTTCAAGTGGTCGCGCAGCAACCCGAGCGTGTCCGCCTGCGCCGCGGCGAGGTCATGTTCGGCACTTTCAAGCAGCTTCGTGCTTTCGCGAATGGCGGCGGAGTACTTGGAACGATTGAAAAACGGCAGATCGAAGGAAACGCCCACCGCCACTTCATCAATGGCATGGGCAGATTGATTGTACTGGCTGGCTTCCACGCGCAGGCTCGGCTCGGGGATCCATCCGCGTTTGGCGGCTTCCACCCGATCACGCGCCGCTTCGATTTTTTTTCGCGCAATGAACAATTCGGGTCGATGATCCTGCGACAGCTCATGCAGCCGCTCCAGCGAAAGATCCGGCGGATGGGAGAAAGCAAGCTCGGCAGGCGGCCGCAACGGCGCCTGCGCCGGCCGGTCCATGAGCACGTTCAACTCGGATTCAGCTTCGGAGATCTGGCGCTCGACGTCGAAGCGCGCTTCATCCAGCTTGCTCAATTCCGTCTCCGCGGCGAGGACGTCCGATTCCGGCCGGGCGCCGACTTCATACTTGGCCCGGGTGATCTCGACGAGTTGCCGGAGCAGACTGGCGGTGCGGCGGTTTACCGTGAATTGCTCGCGGGCATTCGCCAACTGGTAATAGGCGGCGTGGGCCCGGGCAAACAAATCCAATTGTCTTCGATGCAACTCGCCCAGCGCGGTCGCAGCATCCGCTTCCGCCGCCTTTCCCTGCCAGCGGTTTCTTCCCGAGAGCGGCAGCATTTGTTCGGCGGAATATCGGTAATCCGCGAATGAGTTCGGCGGAACGTCAACGAACCGTCCGGCGGTTGCATCCACACCGGCCCGCGGATCGGCCCACGCGCGCGCCTGCGGGACGCGTTCCTTCATGGCCTCCCAATTCGCCCGCGCCGATTTGAGCGAAGGATTATTGCTGAGGACTTCGCTGACCACCTCGCTGATGGAAAGCGGTTCGCTTCCCGCGTCCCTGGCAGTCGTTTCCTCCTGGGTGACGGTGGCTGCTCCCATCAACGGGAAAGGCAGCAGGACGGCCAGGGCTGCGTAAATTTTTATTTTCATCTGATCCGATTTCTTCCACAACGTTCTCGAACGGTTCACCATCCGGCCGGGTTTGACCGGAACGATGGGCGCAAGCGGCCCGGAGAAGGGCGCGAGCATGCCCGGAGGCGGGCACACTACGTGCGTGGAAGGAGGATCAGATCAAATACGTGCAGTCCCGTTGGTAGAGTGGGACGGCAGCCGCTGCCAGCGGCGCAGCGGAGGAGGCGGTGGAAACCGCCGAGCGGGAAATGGGCGGGACGGCGAGAACATGCGCCAGCACCGCGATGAGCAAGGAAGACGGGTTGGCCGACGCCGGAGCGGGCGCGGCCGGTTGTGAGATGGGCGCTTCGCGATTTGCGCAGCAGGGTCGCGCGCAGCCTGGGCAGACGCAACTCGCGGCGGGCGGAATCGAGGAAAAGAAGGAAGCGCCGGACGTGCCTGCCAGCATCAAGCCCAGCAGAAAGACCCACGCGATTTTTGCGGCGCTTCTCATTTCCGATTACTTCTTAGCGGCCTTGGCTTCCGCTTCTTCGAGCTTCTTGATGTACTTGGCCGGGTCCTTGTCGAAGTCCTTGCGGCAATCTTTGCAGCAGAACTTGATTTCACGGCCGGCGTCATCCTTGACCTTTTTGTCCTTGTAAGTGAAGACGTAAGGCTTGCCCATGTCTCCATCGAGCTTTTCACCCGACACGACGCAGGTCGTCAGCGGATAGGGTTTGGGCTTCTTGCTGTCGTCGGCCGAACCGGTAAGCGGAGCGATTAACAGGCCGGAGAAAACAAGAGTCAATGCGAGCGGTTTAAGTGATTTCATAGATAAACAATACGTTTTTATCGGCACTGATATATATACGCTGGAACCAAAAAAAGCATTCAAAATTTGAACTGGCCACAACTGCACCTCCGAACACCTTGCGACTGAGGTGGTTAGATTGAATGCTCCACGAGCACGCTCGTCAGGTTTCTGTCAGATCTGCATCTCGTACCGTGCGGAAACATTTCGAACGCATCTTTCCCAAGCTCGGGGCTTTCCCGCGCGTGAAAGTCATTATATAACCCCAGAGTGCCGAAATGCTTTCCCAGACACGTCCGGCTCGGTTTCCTGGCAACGGCGCTTTGGACGCTCAGCTCCGTGCTCGCGGGCATGACATCGAGTTTCGGTGCGCCTAACGACTATCTCATCGACGTATGGCGGCTGGACGACGATTTGCCGCGGGATGGCATCAGTTCGATCGCGCAAGGTGCGGACGGGTATTTGTGGGTTTCCTCCAGATATGGTCTCGCGCGGTTTGATGGCTTGCGGTTTGTGAATTTCAGCGCGGAGATCAAAGCGCCATTTCTCGGGCACCATTATGCAAACCTGATCTCCGATCAGTTCGGCACGGTTTGGATTGGCACGCCGGGCAGCGGCTTGCTGGCGTGGCGGAATCAGCGCTTGCTGCCGTGCATCACGCCGGGCAATGCGGTGTTCGGGCCTCTTTCCGGCGGGCTGACGAACGAGCAGGGCAGGGATCTTACGCTGAGCCCCGACGGACGGGTGCTGGGCTGGTCGAACGGCACGCCGGAACTGGTCGCGGATGCCGGGCGCTGGGGCGAGCCGATACAGACGTCCATATCCCAGGACAATCGCGGGAACATTTGGTTCGTCACTTACGAGCATAAACTTGTCCGCGTTGCCGGAACCAATGCCCAGGAGATGGTTTACGGCGTCGGCGAGGATCGGCGGAACTGGATCGCTCTCCAGGCGGATGCCGCGGGTCAATTGTGGGCGGGAACGCAACGGGGATTAGGCGTTTGGCACAACGACCAATTCGAACCAATCGCTTCCCCGGCGGAACCCTTTCCCGTGGATGACATGGCTGCCGTCCCAAAGGCAAACCCCGAGCGTTCCCAAGCTGACGCCCGGGCCATGGCCCGCGTGTGGGTAGTCGCTCTCGGGCGGGCCTGGCTGGCGGAGGGAAATCATTGGATCACCAATATTCCGTTCGAGTCGCTGGCCGGCCTTTACGAAACCTCGCCGCGCATGGCTGATCGGGAGGGAAACTTCTGGTTTACGGGGACCAAAGGCGGACTGGTTCGCGCTGGCCCGGACGGCGGCCTGATGCGCCTCGCGCCGCAGGACGGCTTGCCGCCCGGCCATCTGGCGTCGCTTTGCGAAGATCGCGAGGGCGGCATTTGGGCAGGGATCGAACACGCGGGGCTGGCACGGTTGCGGGAGCGCTACTTCACGCCGCTGGGCGCGCGGGAAGGAATGAAAGCGCCGCCGGTTTGGGCGGTGCTCGAAGATTCCAGCGGCGCGGTCTGGCTGGGCACGGAAAACGACGGCCTTCACCGCTGGCAGGAAGGCAAGTTTACCCAGTTTAACCTGGGTAAAAATGACCTGGCCGGGAGTGTTTACGCGCTGTGTCTCGATCGCCAGGGGACCCTCTGGGCCGGCACGGGTGACAACGGCGTGTTCCGTTTCGAGAACGGAAGGTTCGTCCAGGTCTGGGAAAATCCCGAGGCCGGGTGGAACAAGCGGGTTTACGTGGTTTACGAGGATCGCCGCGGACGAATGTGGTTTGGGACCGGCCTGGGCCTTTTTTCCTGGCAGGACGGGGAGTTGGGCCGCCATAACGGCAAGGACTTTCAAATGGGCGTGGTGCGCGTCATCTGCGAGGACGCGAGCGGGCGGCTGTGGGTGGGCCTCTCCGGGGGCGCGGAGCCCCGCCTGGCCTGCCTGGAGGGCGAAGAGCTGCTTCCCCGAGGAGTAAACGACGGCTTTGCCGGGCACGATATCTTTGCTTTGCACCCGGACGCGGATGGCTCGTTATGGATTGGCACCGTGGATAATGGCCTTTGGCGCTGGCGCGACGGGGCGCGCGCGCATTACACCACCGCGGAAGGGCTGCCGGACAATCGGATCCATTCCATTGAGGAAGATCGAACTGGAAATCTTTGGCTCGGGTCGCCAGCCGGCATCGTCCGGCTCAGCAAGGCTTCACTGGCGAGCTTCGACGCCGGAAAAACGAGCTTGGTGGACTGCCTACTCTTTAACCGCACGGACGGATTGCCCACCCGCGAATGTTCCGGTGGTTCGCAACCTTCCATCGCGCACGGGCGGAATGGCCGATTATGGTTTGCCATGACCGAAGGCGCGGTGGCGTTGTCTCCTGAAAGAATCCATGTGAATACCTTGCCTCCGCCCGTGCTAATTGAAGAGCTGCGCGTGGATGGCAAAAAACTGGATCTGCATGCTCCCGCTCAGTTCAGGTATGGAGTCCCGCCTTCAGGCGGCCAGGCGCTCGCAAATGCGACGATTTGGAAAGCTGCCGACATGCCCGACGTTGCGGATGCGCCGCCGACTGAAGCCGGGACTCCACACCTTGTGGACGTGCCGATAGTGTCCCTTGGGCCGGGGCATCATGTGATTGAATTTCATTACACCGCTACGAGTCTCATCGCTGCATCGAAGGTGCGGTTCAAATGCCGGCTCGATGGTGTGGATACGGAGTGGCACGACGCGGACACCGCGCGCTCGGCGACTTACAGCTTGAACTCACCGGGCGGGTATCAGTTCCGCGTTCTGGCCTGCAACGACGATGGTGTCTGGAACGAAACCGGCGCGAACGTCGCGTTGCTTGTGCCGCCGTATGCGTGGCAGACCCTTTGGTTTCGCATCGGTCTGGCGGCGGTGGTGGTGGCAGCGGCTGGCGGCGGCATCTGGTCACTTGAACGGCGCAGAACGCAACGCAAACTGGAGCACTTTGCAAGGCAGCAAATGGTCGAACAGGAGCGCTCACGCATCGCGCGCGACATTCACGACGACCTCGGGGCGAGTCTGACGGAAATTGGCCTCTTGAGCGAATTCGTGCAACGCGATTCAACGCCGCCGGAGCAGGCTCGGGCCGATGCGCGGAAAATCGCCGCCAAAGCCAACAGCAGCACGCGGGCCCTGGACGAAATCGTCTGGGCCGTGAACCCGCGCAACGATACTCTCGAAGGGTTTGTCACTTATGCCTGCGCGCACGCCGAGGAGCAATTGCGCCTGGCGGACATCCGCTGCCGCCTCGAAGTGATGTCTCCCTTGCCCGTCCGGCTTTTGCGCGCGGACATGCGCCACCATCTGTTCCTGGCTTTCAAAGAAGCCATCAACAATATCATCAAACATGCTCGCGCCACGGAAGTGGAACTCAGCCTCCGCGTCGAGGCGGAGCAGTTCAGCATATTGATAAGCGACAATGGTTGTGGTTTTATCCAGGTGCCGGGCAAAGCAGCGGGTTCGAATGGCGGCGGCAACGGCTTGATCAACATGAAACAACGTCTGGAAAGCGTTGGCGGCGGATTCGATTGCCAAAGTGCGCCCGGCCACGGTACCCGGATAAGGCTGACCATGAAACTTCTGGAACCATAATGGCCTTCCGGCTTTCCATCGTCGAGGATGATGCGGGTGTTCGCGCCAGCCTGGTGCGGCTCTTCAATGAGACGCCTGGTTTCCAGTGCGTCAGCGATTACGCCAGCGCGGAGAAGGCGCTCGAACGCCTGCCCGCCGAAAAGCCCGATGTCGTGCTTATGGACATCAATTTGCCGGGCCTCGACGGCATCGAATGCGTGCGGCAACTCAAGGAGCGCGCGCCGTCAATTTTGGTGGTGATGCTCACGGTTTATGAAAATACCGGGCAGGTGTTCCAGGCCTTGCAAGCCGGGGCGACGGGTTACTTGCTCAAGCGCACGCCGCCCAAGCAACTGCTCGCGGCGGTGATGGATGTATTGGAAGGGGGCGCGCCGATGACGAGTCATATCGCCCGCAAAGTAGTGGAAGCGTTCCGCAGCCCGCCGGCGGCAAAAGCCGCGGATAAAATCGTGGAACTCTCCGCGCGTGAAACGGAAGTCCTGGAGATGCTGGCCAGGGGTTTTTTGATCAAGGAAATCGGTGACCAACTCGGAGTGGGCTTCGGCACGGTGCGCACATACGTTCGCCGCATCTATGAGAAGCTTCATGTCCAGTCCCGTTCGCAGGCCATCGTCAAATACCTGCACGGCGCGGGCGCTTCGCCGCCGTTCCCATCCGACCCGAAGAAATAATCGAACCAGAATGCCAATGAAGACCATGTCATTAAGGACCATGTGTGTCCCGTGTCTGAGGGTGACATGGGCGCTTTTATTGGTTCTTGCGATTCAAACCAGCGCGTTTGCGCAGGGGAGCGAAGCCATTGTCGATATCAGTTTTAGCGCCGGCTATTTGCAAATGACCAACAGTCACGGCGATGAATGGGCGCCGACCTGGGCGGACGATGGAAACCTATACACCGGCAATGATGATGGATCGAGTTTCGGCGGCGTGGGAGATCGCAGCATAGCCTTCGGAAAGCTCACGGGAGATAATCCGAACGCGCTTAAAGGAGTCACCGTCAGCGATATGGGTGATTACGGTCAAACCGGGCTCGGGCTGGACCATGCCAATTGGAAGACCATGAATTCGTATTGTGTGGATGGCATTCTATATATGTTTGTCACCAGGTGCTTTTATCCCGAGCAATCCGGTGACCCGCAGCATCGCCACGTTTTTAAGAATTCGAGCATCATCAAATCCACCGATAAAGGCGCGACTTGGTCGAGGCCTGCGAAGGAGAGTTACGAGCATCCCATGTTTCCCGGGATGAGGTTCGGCGCTCCGTATTTTGTCTGGTATGGCAGAAATGGCGCGGCATCAGTGGACAATGCGGATAAGTATGTCTATGCGGTGGCCAATAATGGCCACTTCGAAGATGGCGACGATTATATTCTTGGGCGGGTTTTGAAAAACAAACTGCCGGGCCTGAACGCCGCCGATTGGCAGTTTTACACCGGCGGAAACGGGATGCGGGGCGGGAATTGGAACCGTGACATCAACCGGGCCCGGCCGATATTGCAGAGTCCGTTGCATTGCAGCATGACCGGCATGACGTATATACCCGGCTTGGGCAGATACGTCATGGTGGCATGGCATTACACAACATACAATTTGCGCACGGATCCGAGGACGATAAATGAGTATTATGAGGCCCCCGCGCCCTGGGGGCCGTGGACGAAATTCAAAACCATCGATACCGGCAACCTGGGTTGGTATGTGCCCATTATCGGCCAGAAATTTCAGACCGTCGTCGATGGGCAGGCAGTGAATTGCTTCCTTTACCCGACCGGCAATTACCAAAATGGAAGTTTATACAAGCTGAACTTCATCCCGGTGACATTATCGACGGTTCCTTTGCCAGTGCCCGCCGGCAGTTCAGGGGAACATTAGATACCCTCTCCGAATCTACGGTCAAAAGGCGCGTTTTCCAACCAGTAACCTTTTTGACGCTTTGCACAAGTAATTAGGGGCGGGACCGTTTGTGCCTGCCCCCTACTGTGATTTTGAAGCGTCCACTTTGTCATTGGCTGTGGCTCCTTGCCTTGGGATTGGCCGTCAATGGACTCGTTTCGTCGGCGAAAGCTCAGGGCGGGCCGGGGTTCGCGTTGCAGTTCAACGGGACGAACAACTATGTAACTGTTCCTCATAACGCAGCCTTCAATGCCTATCCCCTAACGATCACAGCCTGGGTGAAGACCTCACGAACCGCAGCCACGCTCGATGGCATTGTCAGCTCCTATTTTCCGGGCAGCCTGGATGGTTACAGCTTGTTTGTGTACCAAGGCCATGTTCGTGCCTGGTTTTTCCATAACGGCGCAAATTATATCTGGAATCCGAGCCAGGACCAGGAGGGAATCGACGGTGGCCCAATTGCCGATGGCCGCTGGCATCACATCGCGCTGGTGGTTGGCCCCGGCGGCGGATCCATTTCGGTCGATGGCACGCTCCGTCAAAATCTCGCCTGGACCGGCTCGCCCGGCCCGCCCACGACCAACAGCCTCCCCGTGCTCATCGGCCGTTTTTCGAACATCAGTATTTATACCAACGGCGTGGTGGGCCAGATCGACGAGGTGACGCTCTGGAACCGGGCTTTGGGCGGCGCCGAACTGAACTATCTCAAGCACCGCTCCATTCCCACGAATGCGGACGGATTGTTGGGCTATTGGAAGTTCGATCAGGGCAGCGGGTCCACCGCCACCGATAGCACCACCGATCACTTCAACGGCTCACTCGTCAACAATCCCCAGTGGCTTCCTTCGTCGGCGCCGCTGGTATTGCAGCCGGTTTCCCAAAAATGCCTGAAGTTCAACGGGACGATTGGAGATGTGGTGGTGACTCACACAGCGGACTTGGATGCTTATCCGCTGACGCTCACCGCCTGGGTCCGGTCCATGCGCAATACCAACCTGGTGGAAGGCATCATCAGCAAGTACGGGGACGGCTCCTTCAACGGCTACTCGATGTTTGTCCTCAATGGCCATTTGCGCGCCTGGTATTTCAAGAATGGGAGCAGCTATGTGTATCCGAGCGGAGGCGATGGGGAGGGTCTGGACGCTGGATTGATTTCCGACAGCAACTGGCACCATGTGGCGTTTGTCGTGGATGCCAACGGCGGTCGTGTGACGGTGGATGGCGCACTCAAGGCCAGCGCCTCGTGGTCTCTTTCCAGCGGGGCGACGGCTGGCGCAACGACCACCATAACCAATCTTCAAATCGGCCAGTATGGCGTGAACCCAGTCTATCCTGCCTTTAGCGGCGCGATTGACGAGGTGTCCGTTTGGAACCGCGCCCTGGCCACGAACGAAATTCAAGCCATCATGAACTTTCCCCTGGCCGGCACCGAATCGAACCTGGTTGCCTGCTGGCATTTCGACGAAGGGACCGGGAACACCACGAGCGACGTCACCGGAAACGGCCACACGGGCTCGCTGCTATTGGTGGGTGAAGTCAACTGGACTGGCTCGACCGCCTTTCTGGGCGACGGCAGCTTGCATTTGCCAGGCTCCCTGGACTTCGCGAATTTCAGCCGGACGTTTGCCATCAACAACTCGCCCGGCCAGCCAGGATTTCTGCTTAGCGCCGGCGCGTCGCTCTGGCGCCTCTATGATTTTGGTCCCCCGCCGGCTGCAAGCACTGTCATCGCGCAGCTTGATCCTTCATTGCAAGTGTCTGGCGCTGGAACGCCGGTAAACTTCAACCCGGCCCTGTTCGATGCCACGAATACCTTTGGCGCATACAACGCCTCCTCCCCGATTCCCGTCGGTCCGGCCAACGGTCAACTCGCGTTGACGCAAATATTGAACCTCCAACCCGCCAACGGAGTGCAACTGGATTCCGTGGACAATCTGCATCAGGCCACCGTCATTCTGGAACACAGCGAAAACGGCGGCGGATTTTCAAACGATGCCACCAATGGAACTGGCGCCACACAACTGCTTCACTTCGATGGCAATTTCTACTTCGGATCGTTGCTGACGTTATTCACGAACCTCGACAGCACTCCGACAATCAGCAACGTCGTTGCGGGCGATCACCTGGCAATCGGGCTTCCCTTGACCGCCGATGCCGGGTGGTTGCCTTCGGCGCCGGGCCATACGTTCGGCGATGGTTCGAGGCTGCCGGTCAATTTACTTGTCAATGGCGATGTGATCATCAAAAGCGGCGTCAAAGTGCCGGTACACGGGCCGGTTCCGGACCGGGACATGGCCGGAAATGTCTCCTATACCCGAACGAATGTGGTGGTTTCGGATTCCGGCATTACCGGCACGCTGAACCTGATTCTGCCGACCGGCTTTAGCATCAGCTCGAGCCCAACCAATCGCATTACCACTCCGATCCTCACATTCACGAATCTCTCGCTCGACACCGGTCTTCATCCACAAACAACTGAGTTGGTCGCCTCAGGCTCGTTCTACGCCGTGGACGACAGCAAACCCTTCTGGATTGCAACTCCGACGATCAAGTGGGAACTGCCGACGAGCGAGATTCTGATCGACAATCCCAGTGGCGTGCTCTTCGTTCGCCAGCAAGAGGACGACATTCTGACCTCGCTGCAGGCGCAGTTGTCGGACCCAAGCCAGGCCAAACGCGTTTCGAACGACTCGTATTACCGCAACGCAGGCATTGCCAATGGAGCACAGCTGATGGTGTTTGCCGATACAAATGGGGTGGGGCACCTCACCACACAGATCGCGCTGAATCCACCCGAGTTGCGGCCACATTTTCCGTACGCCGGCGGCTCACCGGGCAACCCGATACCCACGGGCACGGGTGTGCTGGCCATTCAGAATGACCTGGTTGACCCCACCAATAGTTCGCTGCTGCTCACCGGGGCGGCTCCGGTCACCTATGTGCGCAATTGCGCGGACACCAATTGCAGCGGCGCCTCGACGACTCCCGCCGTGCTGGCTTTCACGCCCGAGGGCAACCAACTCGGCTTCACGCCGGACGGTGGGTTGCTCGCCTATGGCGTGGTGCCGCCAGCAGGGCTGAGTTGGGGATACGCTGGCGGCACGAATTTCGCCAACAACACCAGTGAAGTCACCACCGGCGCTTACCACATGCCCGGCACTTTCCTGCGCGGCGACCAGATCAGCTTTACTGATGCGGCGCAACCGGGCGGCTTGCTCTACACCGGGTTTGGCGACGCGTCCAATCCTGCTTATGTCGAGCGACCCGATCAGCCCGCCTACCACGATGGGTTCGCTAACTATGCCGGCCTGAACTTCCGCGCACCCGCGCAAGGCTGGAGCTTTGTCGCGAACACAAACACCGGCTGGTATCCGCTCGACCCGGCGTCGAAGTATTACGTCCGATTCAGCGGTGTGAGCGGGATTCATGAATCCGCCACCTTCCCTTCGAGCCTGAATCTCTATGGCTATCCGTTCACGTTCACTACGTACCGGCTATCGTTCACCAACAGCGTTAATGACGAGTCGCGGACGGATGGGGCGGTATCGCTGCCGTTCCCGTCGGCGTTCACCCAGGAGTTCACGCGGATGAAGTTTTTGTGCAGCGGCGGGCTGGATTCCGCGCAACTGCCGCCGACGAGCGGTCCCAAGGCCATGGCTTACTGGAACACCATTATCAAGCCGCAAAGCATTCAGTTCAAACCGCTCGCTTCCGAAAACTGCTCCTCCGCGAACCGTTATTTGGTCCTCGGCGTCGAGACGACCCTGCCCGTCATCCCGCAAGCTTTCCATGCCGTCCTGGGTTTCAAGCCCAACGGCAACCTGGTGACCGCCGCCAATCCGCTTGATGGCGGAATCGATTCGCGTTTTCCGTTGCCCGGCCAGATCTCCTTGAAAGGTTCGGGCACCAGCGCCTTCCCGCTGGCCACGGCCGGCGATGGTTATTTCAATAATTGGGAAACGCCCAACGGCCCGCCCAATGGTTTTTACAATGTTGCCGGCCGGGTTCGCGTGCCCTTCTTCCAGGACATCAAGGTGCACCTGCACATTACGCCCAACACGAACTCCAGCCTCACGGATGTCGCCGTCATGGGCGGCTGGCCCGCGCCGGACACGACCGATGAAGACCGCGGCTGGACGGTGGGCACGAACAATTTCTTCAACACCGCCAAGTTCGACAAAAATGCCGATGGCTGGCCGCAAACGGGCGGCCTGCGCTGGCAGGATTACCGCAATTCCGGCAGTGTCACCTACCGGCCTCGCGCGCAACGCGATTGGATCGAAGTGGCCAAATTCGATTATCCGCTCCAGTTCGACAGTTTGCTCAGCCGGTTCGAAGGTTTCGAGCCCGCGAAAGTGGTGCTTCCGGTCATCGACGTGAACAGCAGCCTGAAGCAATTGTCACCGGGCAAGGTTGATTTCGATTTTGCGCAGGATCTCAGCTTTGGGTTGCCGGCGTTGAAGGTGCTGGACTTCGTCAGTGACGCGCTCGACGAACTGAGCGGCCCGTTGAGCAGCGTTTCCAACGCCATTCGCTCGTCGCTGAGCAACAGCGTGTCCACCATTGGCCTGACCAGCGGCTTCCAAAGTCTCCAAAATACGTTGCGCGAGGATGCGTCGGGCTTCTTCCGTCCGTTGCTGGATCAACCGTTGACTCCGATCGCAGCGAGCATTCGCAGCCAGCTTGCCTCTCTCCAGCAGTCCAACCCGGGTCATCTCAATGCCAATATTGCCACCGTCCTTGGCACGCTCACGACGCAGTTGCAAACGGTGATTCAGAGTGTGAACGGCGCGGCCAATTCCGCCAACGGCGTCATTGGAAAGGTGAACGGCACGCTCAACGACGTGGATGATACGCTGACTCTCTTTCTGCAAGTGCTGGCGAGAGACAACAATGGCGATCGGCACGTGATCAAAGCCATCATCGAACAGCTCGTGCAGGACCAGGGGCCGAGTTTCCTCCCGGATCTGGCAGGCCAGGCGCTCGATCCCATCCTGGCGGACCTCGAGCCGACATTTGCGGAGATTGAGACGGAGCTGCAGGATTTGAAGGAGCAGTTTGACGATTTGCGCGCGCAAATTCAAAACGCCACCGGCGGCATCACTCAAGCGATTGGGTCGGTGACCAATGACGCCGGCGCGGTGTCGGGGTTCATACAATCGGCCATCAATGATGCCTCCAATGCCCTCGCCACGGCAGTCGCCCAGTCGAGCGATTTTCTCACCGCGGACACCGCGAGCGCTGAAAGTGCCATCAAGGAACAGCTTACCATCAGCTTTCTCGGCAGCGCGGTTCCCGGCGATTACCAGCAAACCTTCCGCCAATTCCTGTCCGACAAGAATTTCCTGTTGGATCAGTTGATGAACGTTTTGTTTGACCAGATCAACAAGTCGATTCGCGATGCGTTGGAAAACGAGGTCGCCGGGTCGAACGGCGGAGTCCTGCAGGCCATGAAAGGCATCGGGCAGATGAGCCAGTCGTTACTGAGCGCAAAGATTCGCGGCGCGCCTACTTTCAATGGCGATTCGCTGCGAGCAATCCACCTGGGCGCGAACATCCAGCTCAATTTGCCCGACCCGATGAGCTTTCCGGCCTACATGGACATTCTGGAGCTGGATTCCCAGTCCGTGCCGCTGGATTGCATCCCCGCCGGAGGAAATGCCGCCGAAGTGACGCTCGGAGCGAAGAAAGTGCCGCTGAAGTGGCCGGGAGTCGATTCCTCACCGGGCGGTCCGCTTACCCTGACGGCGGATGCAAAGTGGACGATGACCAACGGGTCCGTGGTCGGCATTGGCGGACTGCTTCAGATTGACGGCGGGCCGGGTTTCTCGGGTTGCAGTTTGAAGACCATCGGCGCCACCTTCGCCATTGGGGAGACGGAGAATTACTTCGCGGCCAAAGCCGATGCCACCGTCATTGTGATTGCGATTCCTGTGGATTTCCAGGCGGGTATTTTTGCCGGCCATGCCTGCACGCTGGATCCGCTGAAATACGTGGACCCGGAAGCGGGCGACGTGCTCGGCAACCCCGGGAATTTTACCGGCGTCTATATCCAGTACGGCGGAAGCCTGTCGTTGTCCGATCTCCTGCTGGGCAGTTCCTCCTGCGTGCTGGATGTCAAAGCGGGCATTTCGAGCGCCATCTATTACGAAGGCGGCGTGAACCTGGGTCTGCTGGGCTTTCGCCAGAAGGAAACGGTGGATATTTCCCTGCTCTGTGCGTTGAGCGCGAGTGTCGATTTTGAGCTTGGAGCGAGCGCTGGGAAGACACCTTCGGGTTACCAACTGAACGTGACCGGCTCCGCGCAGGCCTGTGGTTCGCTGGGCTACTGCCCCTTCTGCGTGAGTGGCTGCAAGAGGGTGACCATTAGCGGCACATTGAAACCCGGCGGAATCGACTACTCGATTGATTACTGATGAACGGGCAAAAACCATCCAGACACGTGAATCAGGAAGCGTTTCGTTTTGCCGCCTTCTCGTCGTCGTCCTCGAATCCGTTGCTCATTGCAGAGAGTGAGGCGGGATCAAGGACGACGAGGACGATGAGAACCCGGCTCTTCACGCTTCTAACGCTCCTTGCGCTTGCCACGCTGTCCATTTCCGCGCAAACACCCTTGAGCAACCTCGTGTTTTCGGTGGGCACGACCATCCGCGATTCCGGCGGTCATGATTGGTCCTACATCGTGCTTGGGTCGCCCGACCCGACTCTTCTGGCCGGTAAAAAGTTTGCGATCTACGCCAAGGCGGGTTACCCCACCGACGCGGGCAGCTTCACTGCGCGCGGAAACATCTTTCAGCAGACCGACATCACCGCCATCAACGCACTGCTTAATCAATCGCTTGCGCTCAACCAGGATATAAGCGCATTAAGCCGTTCGCTTGACACGATGCTGCACAAGATCCCCGGAATCACCAACCAGACGCTGGCGCAAAAAGTAATCATTGCGTTTCAAAACGCGGCGGCCGATCCGGAAGCCACGCTGGTGATCAGAATGTTGTCGCGGGTCAACCCGGGACTGATGCTTTGCGCGGGCCAGGGCTTTTCCGAGCAGATCACCGGAATTACCACGTACGAAATCCGCGACATCAGCCTGACGACGGGAGGTCCAGGTGATGTGGTAGGACGGATTACGGTCGTGCCGGGCCCCGGCATGCCCGTGGTGTTGCCCGCGCCGGGCATGCCATTCCAGGTGGTTACGAATGCGCCCATCGACCATCTGCGCATCCGGTTGCGATGGGGCACGCCGGACGACTTGCGCCGGCTCTCCCTGTTGTATTTTGGCTTCAACGTCTGGCGGATTGACAAAGCCGCGGCCGAGGCGGCGGGCTACGACGCAACGCCCCCTCTGGCCAGTGATCTGCACACGAACAGCAACTTTGTTCCGGTCAATCATGCCCCGGTGATGGCCATCAAGGATTTCTCAACCGGCACAGGAGCCGGAGCAGCGGATGATCCGGCTGATCCGAGCACCTACTTCATCTCGGATGACAATGGCCGCCTCTCGGGTGGTCCCGGTTTTACGGATGGCCAGCAGTTTTATTACTTCGTCACCGCACGGGACATCCTTGGGCGGGATGGCCTGGTGTCGCCCGGAGTTCTGGCCCGGGCGTGCCGGCGCCTGCCACCCTCGGCGCCGATGGGCGTGAAGGTGCAGAATGCCGTTGAGGTTCTCCCATTGGGAGGCGTCACCACGAATCAGCAGCGTTTGATGGTGACGTGGCAGCAAAACACGAATGCCACCAACTTCGTGGATGAATACTGGGTTTATCGCTGGCCCAATCCGTCGATGGTCCTAACCAATGACACCACACCCTTGAACAATCGCATTGCCACGGTCTCGCAAGTGGCCGGCACCAATATGGGCTCCTTTATCGACAACGTGGCGGACGCCCCGGCGACCCCCGGGCCGAGCAATTTTTGGTACACCGTGCGGGCCGTCAGCCATGGACAATGCGCCGTATTGGTGGGGCCGAACAGCGGGCCGGCCTGGGGAGTATTGCGCCAGCGGGCCGCGCCGGCGGCGACCACCGGGACGGTGCTGGGCAGTTGCGGCACCCCGGTGGTGATGCTGCAAGGCATCAATACGCTTGCGAACACGCCGGACACGAACAATTCGAACTACCGTCTCACCTGTGTGCGGCGTGATCCGGGCATTGCGTGGGTTCAATTTGCCGTTACGAACGTCGTCAACTATCCGAGCTATCACACCAACGTTGAGGTGTTCGGCCCGATTTATTTTGCGCCTGGGAATAACACGGCCTCTTTTGATTATTCGCTGTACGCCCAGTACAACTTGTCACCGGTTGATGTCACGTGCACGGTGGGAACGTTTTACGGGTTGATGTCGCAAACTGCGGCAGGCCATCTCGCGACCCCGCCGTCCTCTACTCAACGCCTGGAAGCGGCGTTCCTGGCGGGACAGTTGCTTGAAACAGCATTGAGCCCGAATGACCCCTTGCTGAGCGTCCTCAATGGCGGATCCACTTCGTGCCAGCCGGCCAGCCAACCGACGCCAGATGCCAGCGGCACGGTTCACATGAATTTCAACGTGTCCGCCGGCGCGGCTATGTTGATCCAGGTTTATACGAACTCGACGTGGAACAGCCTCGGTGTTTTCACCCCGGACACGAACAACGTTTATTGGGTTCCGTATCCGGCTTGCGTGCTGGGTCCGCTGCCGCCCTTCCAGGGCTGCTTCGTAAATTTGCCTGAGACAGGCGAGTGCGCCCAGCATATCGCACGCGCCTCGGATGACGGGGCGGTGGCGCCGATCCGCGTGCGTTTCCGCCTCACGCCGCGCACCCGTGAATATCGCCTCTATCGCAGCGTGGATGGCGGCCCGCTGACTTTGCTCGCGCAGTCCGCCGCGCCGTTCGATTCCAACAATCCGCTCAAGCAAGTCGTCCGCACCGATGACGCCATGCCTTCCAGTTATTCGAGGCTCTGCTATTTCGTCCAGGTGCTCGACGAGAACGGCAACGGCAGTCCAATGGCCTCGCTCGGCTGCAAGGAAGTCTCCCCTCCAGCCATGCCCCGGCCGGTGTTGGCCGAACCGCAAGCTCTCGGCGACATCAACAATCCGCAGGTGCTCCTCAATTGGTTCTGCCCGACCGGCGGCGTGCAACGATTCGTGATCAACGTGGCGCGCAAGGACCAGCCGGGCAGCGGCAAACCCACCGGGTTTTCCAACAACAAGTTCAGCGCGGTCACCAATTTCAAACTCAGCACGCGCTACCTCGGCCTGTTTGGCTCCAGCCGTTTGAGCGCGCTGGCCCGGTTCGATGAAGCGTATTTGACGCCGCCGGTCGGCAGCAACTTTCCTGGCGGGCCGCAGTACAGCACCACGGCCAGTGTGATAGCGGGCGTGCCGTACCAAATCTCCGTGGGCGTAACCAACCCGGGTGTCTCGGGCAACATCTCTGAGGTGTGGGATTTCACCTGGCGGCCGACCAATGCTCTGCCCAGCGTGCCCTGGCCGGCCCTGCCGCCGCCACCAGTCAAGAATTTCGACGAGGATGTGAGCGGTCCGCAACGCGTCGCCGCGGTCCTGTTGGGGCCGCGCTCCTTCAATTTCCCGTTCCAAATCACTCCGGACCCGGTTTATCCGGTGGGAATCCGGATCGCCGACATCAGCGCGGTTCCTTACCCTTCCCAAAACGTTGGCGGCACAAACCTCGCTTCCTATCTCGATGCCGGCCCGATACCGAACGACCCCAATGACCTTGTCTATCACCGGCTCTCCGGCGACCCTACGCGCCGCGGCGATCCATTGTTTCCAATTGTAGTTTACCGGCGTCAACTGGCTTCGCCCAGTTTTCCGAATGTGTCCAGCAACCTCGTGCAATGCACACCGTTGATCGAGCGCCTGCCGTGGTATATTCCTCATTCGTTTAACACTCCGAGCGTCGTTTTTGCCGATCGCCTGGTTGGTCTGCAATACGAAACCATTCCGTCGTTTGACGGCCCGAGCACCAGCGGTTTGTTTCTCTATATTCGCGACCAGCAACCGGTCGTTGCCGGCGCCGTCTATGAATATTTTGTGGTGCGAATGAACAGCCAGCGCGAAATCGCGGAGACCATTCCCGCAGGTGCGGTGGGCATCCCGACCGGGCCATGAATCCGTTCCATCAATTAACCAGAGACGTTGCCAACCGCATCCCGCAAGGATTCGCGCACTGGTGTCACTGCGCGGCGAGGGAAATCCGTCCCAAGCGTTTGAGTGTCCGCTCATGGCTGGCGGCCCTCCCGTTCCTTTTTGCGCTTTTGAGCCCTTTGAGTTCTCCCGCCGCTTTCGTGTATGAAACGAGCGCGGAATTTTTCACCACGGGTGACTTCAACGGCGACGGCATTGCCGACGTGCTGGTGCTTGACAAAATCACCGGCAACGCACGTGTGGGATACCAGGACACGAACGGCGTGTTCACGTGGTCGGCGCCGCTTTTGACCGGGGTTGAGAATGTGACCGGTTGCGCCGCTGGCAAATTCCTGCAGAACACCATGGATGCGCTGGCGGTTACCGCGTTGGACTTTAACCGGGTTAACCTGATCGATCTGTCGAACACGAATTCCGCCGGCACGCCGGTGGTGATTACGCCTACGGGCATCGGACCGCATTCGCTGGTGACGCTGGCCGCGCCGTCGGTGCCGCCGCCGCTGTTCAATTCCCTGCTCGTGGCCAGTTCGCTCAATGATCCACCGGGCGAACGGCTGGAACTGACAGGCTTTTTTCTCGGCGTGCCATCTTCATCGGGTTTGGTTAATGAGTCAGGCTCGTTTGAACGCGGCAATGCGATCCAATTTGATACCAATGGCCCCACCTTTGCCGCGGGCCTTGTGCGCGGCGCCACGGACGCTCTGCACATACTGCAGTTTTCGAATTCTTTCAGTGCTGTGCTAAGCTACACTAATCTGACCGCAGGCAGCGCTTACGTGTTTGGCAATTTCAATGGTGATGTGCTGCCTTGGTTCGCTTTTTATGTGCCCGGCCAGTCGAACGTAGCCGTCCAACCGCTGCTTCAATCCAACGGCGTCTTCAGTCTCGGGTCCGCGGTGTCGATCTCCTTCACCGAAGCCGTGCAACAAGTCTATTACACTGACGTGGGCGGCGATGGGGCGTTTCAAGTTCAGTTCGGCGACGGCATTCAAGGCGTGCGGTTGCCGGGTGGTTCACCGGTCCTGTCGTCCGTTTACAATGCGGGCGCGGGCGCGGCGGGAAATATTTTCACCGGGCTCGTGCCGTTGGGCGCAGGACGTTTCGTTTTGCTGGACGCTCCTCCGGGCGCGCCGGCTTCCGTTCACGCGCAGACGATGCAATTCGATGGGACGAACTACACCCAAACCGCGGCTTACAACCTGCCGCCGGTCAGCACGCGCGGAACACGAGCCAACGTGTGGCTGTTTCAAACCGAACCGTTTGTTCGCAGCAACCCCGGTTTTGTCTCCTCCCTGTCCGCGCCCGATTGGACCAGCGGAATCAGCGGATTGCCAGGAGCGGTAACGGTGTTTGCTGAAAGTGACAGCGGCCCGACATCAGGCTTGGGCAATGTGGCCACCAACAATCTTGGCGCGCCGCCTGCCGGAACGGCCTACGGAGTGCCCGACCAGTACCGCGCGGATGTGTCGCTGTTTACGTATGCCAGTCCGCGCGCTGCCGAGCCAGTGACTGTTACGATCTCGCCGCCGCCAGGAGTTTATGGCGCGGCAATCCAGGTTTCATTTACAACCCTGAATGCTGGCGATCAGGTGTTCTATCGCGCCAACGGCACGGACACGTGGCATCAATTTACAACGCCCTTTGCCATCAGCAACGACACTTCAGTCCTTTACTACGGTGCGAATGCCAATCCGTCGCGTTCACGACTGCAAACCGCGAGTTATACGTTCAGCGACCACGCGCTTGGTCCGCCGCAACCACCGCTCAATCTCGATCCCGGCAACACAAACACCCCGCCCGTATTCAGCACGAATACGCTGGTGCTCTCGGACGTGGGCACGATTTTCTATGGCCGCCGCCCCGCCAGCGGCGACGGCGCGATTTGGGCGATCAACCTGGACGGCAGCGGCGAGACTTACATCACCACGGGCGCGCGCCCGCGCGTTTCGCGCGATGGCACATGGATGGCGTTTCTGCGCGAAGGGGATCCATTCAACAACCAGGGTAATCTGTGGGTGCGAAATCTCAAGACCGGCCAGGAAACCCGGTTGCTGGTTAATACGAACACCATTGTCGGCTACGATTGGGATCTTTCGAACAGCAACCTGGTCTTCGATTTTGGTTGTGGTCTGTGGAGCATCAACGTCAACGGGACGGCCACGCAACTGGCGCTTTCGCCGCGTTGTTACGAGGGTGCGCCTGCCGTCAATCCGCAAGACGGAACGCTTGCATTGCATAATCTGAATCCCAACGCGCCCGGCATTTATCTCACTCCGCCGGACGCTTCGACGAGCGTGTTGCTGCCGTTGGGAATCACCGGAGCGCGCTGGCCAGCGTGGTCCGCTGATGGCCAGATGCTCGCGTTCGTGGACGGAAACGCCAGTGTCTCAGTTGATGCCGGCAAAAATATTTATCTGGCCAGCAGCAACGGGGTTACGGTTCACCAGATCAGCGGGATTAGCGATCCAACCAACGGCTTCCCGCATGGGTTGATCTGGGCGCCCACGAGCGATGCGTTGATCGGCGCCGGCAGTGTCTTTGGAGAAAACGGCCTATGGGTCGTGCCTCTAACGGAGGACAAGTCGGCTTGCGATTGCTTTGGTGGTCCGGTCCGGCTGCCGACGGTTGCCGGAGATCCGATTGATTTTGCCGGCTCCATCGTGGTTGCGGCACCGCCGCCGCCAAGTGTTTTCCGGCCGGGTCTGTTCATTCGGCTGGATGGCGGTGACGTGGTGGTTTATTGGAGCACCAATTACACCAATTTCATTCTCCAGGCCAAACCGGGCGTCGCATTGTCGGCCATTTGGACGCCCATCTACGGTCCTTATCCAATCAATGGCTACTTTTACGAACATCGCGAATCGCAAGCGAGTCTCTTGCCAGCCCGCGTCTTCCGCCTAAGTTCCGCGCCTCCTCTACCGGCGCTATCCATTGTGGTTCTGCCGGATGAACTCGTCGTGAGTTGGGACGCAGCCTTCTCCTCGTTCATCCTCCAGTCATCAATGAGTTTGGGGCCGGGCGCGAATTGGCAAACAATCGCCGGTCCCTTTCCCATTTCAGGAAATCTAATGCAATACCATTTACCGGCGGCGAATCTCCAAACCTCGGAGTTTTTTAGACTGCGCCAACCTTGAAAGTGTGGTAATTCCGGTTCGTGACGTCCGGAAAAACAGGTCGTGAGGAATTAGCAGCCATGTTTGTCGGCGCGCCCATTTGTCCTGAATGCGGATCGGCGCTTCGCTCCCGTACGTCGCGCGGGTTGTGTCCCCAATGCCTGTTGAAGACGGTTTTGTCCGCGGGCGAACCCAGCCTGCCGGAAGCCGCCAAGGAATCCCGTTTGCAACGCTTCGGTTCATACGAACTGCTGCGGGAACTTGGCCGCGGCGGCATGGGGGTGGTCTATGAAGCGCGGCAGGTGGCGGCGAACCGCTGCGTGGCGCTCAAAATGATCCTTCCTGCGCACCTGGCGTCGCGGACGGACGTGGAACGTTTTCGCCTCGAAGCCAAAGCCGTCGCGCTTTTGGATCATCCGGGCATTCTTCCAATTTATGATGTCGGGGAGGTGAACGGGCAGGCCTACTTCACGATGAAGTTGGTGGCAGGCGGTTCGCTGGCGCATCCGGCAATCTCACAGCAAGCTGTTTCGCTGCGCAATCCCAGGGAAGCCGCCCGGTTGGTGGCGCAGATTGCCCGCGCGGTACACTACGCCCATGAGCGCGGGATACAGCATCGCGACCTCAAGCCCGGGAACATCCTGCTTGATGCGGATGGGCGGTCTTACCTGAGTGATTTCGGACTGGCGAAGTTTTTCGAGGGCGACAGCAGTCTGACCGTCACTTCGGCCGTGTTGGGCAGCCCCGCGTACATGGCCCCGGAACAGGCCCGCGGCGACGTGAAAAATGTGACCACGGCTGCGGACATTTACAGCCTTGGCGCAGTGCTTTATGAGCTGTTGAGCGGCCGCCCGCCGTTTCAGGGCGGCACAGTTTATGACACGATGCGGCAAGTCGCCGAGCAGGAACCGCCCCGTCCTTCCGCCAGCCAGCCTGGTCTGGATCGTGACCTCGAAATCATCTGCCTGAAGTGTCTTGCCAAGGACCCGCAGCGGCGTTACGGCTCGGCGCAAGCCCTGGCGGAAGACCTGGAACGCTGGCTTGCGGGCGAACCCATCTTCGCACGCCCGGCCATGGCGCTGGAGAAATTTTGGCTCTGGAGCCGCCGCAACCCGAAGCTCGCTGGCGTTTCCATCGCCTGTTTATTGGCCGTGGCGGTGGGCGGGGTGGGAATCACTTTGCAATGGCGTCGCGCGGAACGGTTCGCGCTGGAAGAAGCACACCAACGGCAACTTGCCTTGGAAAGCGCGCGTCAGGCCCGCCTGGATCTTTACGCTGCGGACATGAGCGTGGCCGCTCAAGCGCTGTCGCGCGGCAATCTCGGTTTGGCGCGCTTGACACTTGCGGCCCATCGCCCCGTGACCGGCCAGGAGGACCTGCGCGGCTTTGAGTGGCGATACTTGCTGGATCAGAGTCGCGGACAGCAGCTTGCCACCATGGCCGGACATTCCTGGATTGTCACTTGTGTCGCGTTCTCACCTAATGGCGCGCTGCTGGCGTCCGGCAGTCTCGATGGCAGCGCAAAAATTTGGAATGCGTCAACTCATGAGTTGGTTCGCTCCCTGGAGGATGGCGGAATTTCTGTTTCGTCGCTCGCGTTCACGCCGGACGGAAAGCAGTTGGTGGCCGCCACCGCTCGCGGTTCCGTGGATTTTTGGCGGGTTGCCACGGGCGAAAAGGAGCGATCTTTTCGCGGTCGCCTGGCCGCGCTTTCCCCGGACGGCCGCATCCTGGCGGTCGCCGACAGCAGCCCATTCTATTGGGAACAGGCGGGCTCGGTGAAACTCTGGAACTGCGAAACCGGACAGTTGCTCGGCGAACTCTCTCAAGCGGGCCGGCGTCCGGCGTTCTCGCGGAATGGATCTTTGCTGGCCGTCGTCGGTGAAAAACGGGACGTGCTGGTCTGGGACACGTCCAGTTTGAAACTGGTTTATCGCCTGGCCACGCCCGGACCCGCGTGGTCCGTGGTCTTCTCGCCCGTCAGAGATTTGCTCGTCGCCACCGGTTGGAGCAAAGACGCCTTGGTGTGGGACCTCAGTTCCTCCTCCATCGCCGCAGCCGATGGGCTGCGAGACGGGGCGGGAGGAAGCGTCCCGCCAGTGCCAGTGCAACTCCACGGCCACGAACTTGCTGTCTGGTCCGCCGCCTTCTCCCCGGACGGCGCTACCCTTGCCACCACGAGTTCCGACCAGACCATCCGTCTCTGGCGCACCGACACGCTCTCGTCCGAAGCCGTTCTTCGCGGGCACGGGAGCGAGGTTTGGTGTGTGGCATTCAGTCCCAATGGAAAGCTGCTGGCCACCGGAAGCAAGGACAAGACCGTGATGCTCTGGAGTCCCCGGCTGGACGCGCCCTCCATTCAGATTAACAACATGTACTATCAGCCGGCACACTTCTCTTCGGACGGTCGTTGGTTCCTCACGGGCACCGAGGCGGGCGACGGTTGGGTCAGCGAGGTTTGGGATTCTTCGTCCTTAAGGAAAATCGCATCGTTCCCGGGCGTGGAAATGATAGGCTTCGCTCCCGCTGAAGGAGGGCTGATTGCCATTGATCGCAAAGAGGGTGCGCTCGGATTCTGGTCAATCAATCCGCCCGCGCTGACCAACTTGGTTCCGCTCGAAGGCAAACCCGGGGTCAAATTCCTGAAATACGGCCTTTCACCCAACGGTCAGCGCTTCTTCGGTATCGAACCGGATGGCACCGCAATGCTCTGGGATGTCCGCACCGGCAGGCGGCTCGGCTCCGCCAAAGGCCCGAACAGGAGGTTGCGAAACGCTGTCTTGAGCTTCCGCGGTGATCGGCTGGCCGTGAGCGGGGAACTCGAAAACCAGGTCCACGTCCTCGATCTGGCTTCCGGACAGGACACGCTTTTGACGGGACACGATGATTTTGTTTCCGGCCTCGCCTTTTCGCCGGACGGAACGCTTCTAGCCACCGGCAGCATGGATGGCACGTTGCGTCTCTGGTCAGTTCCGGCGGGCCGCGAAGTGGCTACCTTGTCCGGCCACATGGAGGAAGTGGCGGACGTGGACTTTTCACCGGATGGTCACACCCTCGCATCGGTGGAAACGGGCCTGATGACCAAGTTCTGGCACGTAGCGACTTGCCGCGAGTTGATGTCGCTCCCCACGCCCGTGGCCTTCGGCCGCCTGCGTTTCTCGCCCGACGGGCGCACCCTGACCGTCAACCAAAAGGACAATACATTGCTCGTTCTGCGCGCGCCGCCGGCGGAGTAGGGGAAAGGCTGAATGGGAACAGATGGGCCGGTTCCAAGTCCGCTGCTCAAAGTTTCATTGAAAATCGTTTAAGGGCGTCGAAATTGACAGGAGACCCGCAGGGCTGTCATCCTGACGGGAGATGATGTTTGAATGAAATTTCGATGGTCACTCGCGCCGGCGCAACCTTTGCTGGCGGGCCGGCTGGCTTCGGAACTCAAGATTTCCCCGCTGCTGGCGCAATGTCTCCTGAATCGAGGCTTGAGCGAGCCGGAAAAAATCGGCTGTTTCCTCGAACCGCGGTTGAAGCAATTGGCCGATCCGTTTCTGCTGCCGAACATGGGCGCGGCGGTGGACCGCTTGTTCCTGGCGCGCGAGCGGGACGAGCCGCTGGTGATTTTCGGGGATTACGATGTGGACGGAGTGACTTCGACCGCGTTGCTGAGCGAGGTTTTGGGCGCGTTGGGCTGGAGGGTGAACAGCTATCTGCCGCATCGAATGGAGGAAGGCTACGGCCTGAGCCAGGACGGGGTCGAAAATTGCGTGCGCAAGTTTCCCACCACGCTGTTGCTGGCGGTGGATTGCGGTTCGACGGCCGTGGCGGCCATCGACTGGCTGCGCCGCCAAGGGGTGGAGACGCTGGTGCTGGATCATCACCAGGTTTCAACGCCCGCGCCCGCTGCGGTCGCGCTCGTCAACCCGCAGTTGGGCGAGGGGCTGAACTCGTTCCGCGAATTGTGCTCGGTGGGGCTGGCGTTCAAACTGGCGCATGCGCTCGTGAAACGAGGCCGCGAACTTGGCCATTCGGGGGCGATGAATTACGACGTGCGGCCGCTGCTGGATCTCGTGGCGCTTGGGACCATCGCCGATCTTGTGCCGCTGTCGGGTGAGAATCGCATCCTGGTATCCATGGGGTTGGAGCGATTGTATGTCACGCCGAGACCCGGGTTGGTGGCGCTCAAAAAGGTGTCGCAGGTGACTGGTCCGCCGGGAGTATATGAAGTCGGCTTCGCGCTCGCGCCGAGATTGAACGCCGCCGGACGGATCGAGAACGCGGAGGAAGCCCTGCATTTATTGATGGCTCCGGATTTGCGAACGGCAGAACCAATCGCCGGGAGCCTGGACTTGCGCAACCGCGAGCGGCAGAAAATTGAGAAGAGCATCGCGGAGGAAGTCATTGGCGCGTTGCGGGCGCGGTTCAATCCGCAAACGGATTTTGTGATCGTGGAAGGCCAGTTGATGTGGCACATCGGTGTGGTTGGCATCGTGGCTTCGCGGGTGTTGCAGCAGTTCTATCGGCCGACGATCATTGTGGGCGGCGAAGCGGGCGAATGGCGCGGGTCGGGACGGAGCGTGGCGGGGTTCGATCTGGCGGCGGCGTTGCGCGAGTGCGACGATTTGCTGGTCCGTCACGGCGGCCATGCGATGGCCGCCGGCCTCACGATTGAGCCCGACAAGCTTGATACGTTCCGGCAGCGCCTGAATGAACTGGCGCGGCGAACGCTCAAGCCCGAAGAGTTGCAACCCTCGCTGCGGCTCGACGCCGAAGTGTCGCTCCAGGAAGTCACACTGGATCGGCTGAAGGAACTGGACCGATTGCGCCCGATGGGGCAGGGGAATCCGGCGCTTCAGTTCGTGGCGCGCGGGCTGACCCAATCGCGGCCATTGCAACGCATCGGCGCGGAAAAGCAGCACGTGAAGCTTTGGGTGACAGATGGTCTGACAACCCATCAAGCGGTTTGGTGGGGCGCGGGACAGGAGGCGGCGCTGCCCGTGGCGAAATTCGATTTAGCCTTTGCGCCGCAAGTGAATGAGTACAACGGGCAGCGTTCAGTCCAATTGAAAGTGCTGGACTGGCGGGCGGGATGAAAACTCCAAATCACAAACACCAATCTAAAGAGTATCGTCTCAACCCTGGCTATCTGAAGGTTTGGAGCTGGAAACCTGGGATTTTTCTGGAGCCTGGCGTTTGGTTTTTGGTGTTTCGCTTTCCTCCCTGGGCTGGCTGGGGAATTCCAAAGTGAACGTTGCGCCTTTGCCCGGACCTTCGCTCTGGACGGTCAATGAACCGCCCATCTCCCTGGCCGCAAGCGCGCCACTGTGGAGGCCGAAGCCATGGCCATCCTTGCGCGTGGTGAACCCGTGGGCGAAGATGCGCGTCAGGTTTTCCGGCGGAATGCCGATGCCGTTGTCCTTCACGGAGATTCTGACCTTGCCGTCATTCAGCCTGATTTGCAGGGTCAACTGCTTTTCCGGCGGCATGCCATCATCCAGGGCATACTTGGCGTTGCGAATTAGATTAACGAGGATTTGCAGGATCTTGTGTTTATCAACCATGGCTGGCGGCAGGTCGGCGTAGTCCCGGATCACGCGGACCTGATGACGCTGCATGGCCCCGGCATTCAGGCGCAACGCATCCTCCACTAACTCAGCCACGGGCAGCGGTTCGAGCACGCCCAAGACCTTCGCGTAATTCTGTTGCATCGCCACGATCTCCTTGATGTGATCGATATTGCGGGCCAGTGAATCGATTTCCTGCAACAGTTCCTCCTGTTCCGCCGCGAGGTGAACCGCCAGAGTGGAAATATAGCCCGGCAACTGACCGCCTTTGGGGTTGCTGGCAAAAAAGCCGGGCAGGTCGTCCGCGTGTTCTTCGAAGAGCGCCGCCACCTTGCTGAGGTTGGATACTTTGGACTTCTTGAGCTTTACGCCTATGACAGAACTCGAGATGTTGACGCTGTTGAGGACGTTTCCGACGTTATGCAGGACGCTGGTGGCCACTTCGGCCATGCCAGCCATGCGCGAGGTTTGCAACAGCTCCCGATGGACTTCCTCCAACCTGGCCTCCGCGTCTTTGATGGCGGTGATGTCTTTGGAAATTCCGAAGGTGCCGATGATTCGGCCTTCCTGGTTGCGCAGGGGCATTTTGCTCGTCAACACCCAGGACGCGCCTTTGCCGGACTTCCAGACCTCCCGCTCGACTTTGCCAATAAGCGGCCGGCCCGTGCGCAGAATCTCCTGCTCGTCCTCAAAGGCCGGCCGGGCGTGGTCCTCGGTAAAAAAATCGAAGTCGGTCTTGCCATGAATTTCGTCCGGATGGATGTTGAAGCGTTCCGCCTGGGACTTGCTGCAGCGGATAAACCGGGATTGCTCGTCCTTGAAATAGATTTGGTCGGGAGAACCATCCAGCAAGGTGCGCAGCAACTCGCGTTCATGGGCCAGTTCGGCGGCGGCCTGTTTGCGCTCGGCAATTTCCTCGTGTAAATCGCGGGTCCGCTGGCGCACCTGCCGCCGCAGCGAACCCACCCACGCAAGCGAAACCAGCACCACGGCCCCCAACCCAGTCAGCAACCACAAAGTATGGCGGGCCGTCCACCAGGGCGGACGTTCCAGAACGGTAATGTCCGCAGGCGAGTTCAAATAGATTTCAAACGAACTTATGACCTGGCCGAAGTCAGGCGCGGTGTCGGTGGTGGCTTTATAGACGCCTTCAAGTCTGAGCCGGCTTCCCGCGGGAAGCACCGGGAACGGGTCCTTGCCGATGGGCAGGAATGCATGAAAGATTCTTGCGGTGTTTTCGGAACGCAACTCAAGTACCTGGAAGGAGTCCCTCAAGCTGGAACCGAGCAGCGTGGCCTCCATTTGCACACGGGTTGCATCCTGGCTGACATCTGCGCTGCCGGGAGTGACCCTTGCGACGGCCGGGGGCATCGGAGCGGTGCCAACTTTGCGGACCAGGGCCTGGACCAGCTTGGGCGAAAGCCCGTCCGGTTCCGGGAGGCCAACCGCTTCGACGCGGTCGCCGGGGCCAAAGGCGCTGTCTTTGCGGGGGAAGACCCGCATGCCATCGACGCCGTCCTGCAAGAAGAAGGACTGCGGCCCTTTGTGGGTGACGACTCCGGTAATTTTAACCAGTTGGGATGATGGTTCCGAGTCCTCGGCATCCAGGCTCATGACGTTGGTGATCGCCACCGACTGCAGTTGAAAGGGGTCGTCGGGCGCGGCTTTGACCATTTGGATGTTTCGGCTGCCGGGGACAAGCAGCCGGACGCCAAGTCTCTGGTTGCGCTGGTTGAGCACCGGTGAGCAGACGCCCGCTATCCGCACCCAACTGCCCAGCAATCGGTTTTGAAGCGTTTTATCCAACTCATTGACCCAGGCGATGAGCTGTCCGCCATTCAAGGTCAGCGCCAGCCGTTGTTCTTCCACAGCGGCGACGAGGCCATCGACCTCGACCCAGCGCCCGTCATCCTTGCCAGTCATCAGGTAGTTCCAGGAACGGCGGAGCGGCGTCGGCATGCGGCCTTTGCCAAGCACGGTGACGAATCCGGAAGGATAAATATCCGGTGGACTACCCGGGTAGGCAGTGGCGTGAAGCTCGACATAATCTCCTTCCTGATGCAGAAAGGGGGACAATCCGGCGCTCATCTGGTCCTGGACCAGGATGCTGTCCGCCCCGTTTTGGAGGTAGAATTCCCCCAAGCCGAGGTCAATATACGTGATCACGCCGCGCACTTTTATGGGGAATCCATTAGTGGTCTGGCTGTGGGCAAGGTCATAGATCCGGGAAATCCGCGTCACGGGGTGCTTCTCGTCAATGGGAGCCGTGTCAGGCGAGGCGGCCAGTTCCCCTTTGTTCTCAAGCACCGGGCTGAGCGTGAGATTGTTCCAACTGGCGACCCAGACAGCCCCGGGCACGCGCTGGCCCTGCTCGTTGTAAACGGGTTCAACCACGCCTTCGGCGCGAATTTGGCTGTTGGTCAGCGAGGTGGCGAAATTCCGTGTCGAATCCAACAGGTTAACCTGCACCTGGCCCGAACCCTTCGTGAGAGCAACCTGAATCGTCTGGAAGAAGTCGTCTTGCGATACGCCGGTGACCCGGCCTTCGACCGCGCCGAAGAAAAAGTCCTGATGCTCCGGAAAGAGTTTTTGTTTTCCGACCTCGGGGCCGGAAGTGAGACGGCCCAGGGAAATAAGTTGCGGATCCAGAAGTTTTGGCGGGCTGTGCTCGAATTGCAGGCGGCCTGTCAACCGCACGCGATCTCCGGGCGCAACGCCCGCGACCGCTGTGTCCAGATCGAAGATTTGAAACCCGCTCTTGTCGAGAAAACCCACTCGTTTCGAGCCGGCATCAATCCAGGCCAGGACGCCTTCGAGTTGAACCCGGGTTACCTGCGTTCGCGGCCGCAGCGACCGGGCGAGATCCTGCCGGATGACAGGCCGGGTTTCGGCGGCTGAATAGCTCCATTCGATCCAGCTCGCGCGATTTGTATCATCGCCGCAAAAGTCGAGCCATTTGGTCGCGGGATTGCCATCAAACGCCATGGCGGCGGTTTCCCGGGGCGGATTCTCTCCCTGCGCGGAAACCACCAGCGAAAGCTTTTGTTTCGTGTCCCGGGGGCTGTACACCGGTTCGAGTTCGGCCAGTTGGACGGAGTTCGCGCCGTTGGTAACTGTTCCAGGCTTGGCTACGCAATCAATGCAGAGCCGGTACAACGGATAGCTGGCCGGTTTGGGCAGCCGGAAGTCGCGCCGTTGCAGACGCTGGGTGAAAAATTCGTTGCGACGCGCATCCAGTGTGTTCCAGGAGCGCCCATTGTCCGGGGAACCTTGCAGGCGCCAATCCCGCGGATCGCGGCTGGAAAAGTCATTGGCCGAGGTGAGCGCGTAACCGATAAGGGTGCGGACCGGTTTGGCCGCCTGCGCCAGGGGATCGGGCGGCGTTTCGGTCGAACTTTGCGGCGTCGGTTCAGCCAGCAAACGATTAAGCTGAAGCAGGTCGATCACCGGCAAACCGTCGACGCGAGGCACAAATTGCCATTGAAGCCAATCGGATTGATTGGTGCTGGCATACGAGAAGGCCAGCCATTTTGTTCGCGCCTCGCCGTCAAACGCGCGGTCAACGGACTCCATCGGCGGATTCTCAGAATCGGCTGAGACAATCAGGGAAAAACGGGTATCGGCGTCCTTGCCGTGATAGAGCGGCTCGAGTTCGCCAAGCTGGCAAACGACCGACTCGGTCGCGCTGGCAATGGCATCGATTTGCAGCCGGTAAATGGCGTAAGCCGCCTGGTGGGCGAGCGCGTAGGTATGGCGCTGGAACCGCGTGGCAAACACTTCGTTTCGGCGGATGTCGAGCGTTTCCCAGCGCTTGCCGCCGTCGTTTGATCCGAGCAGGCGCCAATCGCGCGGGTCCCGCTCTGGCGCGTCGTTGGCCGAGGTCAAGGCGTAACCGGAAATGGCCTGGAGAGGTTTTGTGGCATAGGCGGCAAGGTTCGAGACGATTTCCGGCGCTTTGTCCAGCAACAGATTTTGCGTGGCGGCCCGGCGGGCGTGGATGCGCAACTCACTGACATTTGTGATCACATGTTCGGCATGGAGGGTGTATCGGCATTGCAGCCAGCAACCGCCCGGCTCACTCAGGCCAAAGTCCAGCCACTTCGTGGCGGGATCGTGATCAAACGCATTTTCGCCAAGCCCCAGCAAGGGATGTTCCCGGGACGCTGAAATGATCTGTTGCAGGTCGGCTTCATTGGTCACACCCGTAATCGGCCCAATCAGTTCCAACTCACCCAGGAGAACTCTCAAAGAGCCGGCGCGGTTTTGATCCACCTGCAGGCGGTAGGTGTTGAAAGCAGTCTCATTGGTGATGAGGAAGACCCGCCTTTGGCAGCGCGCCGAGAAATACTGGTTGGTTCGCAGGTCGAGCAGCGTCCAGGATTGACCATCGTTGGAGGCGAGCAAGCGCCAGGCCGCGGGATCATAGGTTTCGGCGTCCAGGCACGAGCTGAGGGCATAAGCGGTCACTATTCGAGCCGGCGACGAAGCGGTGGTTTGGCCGGCTCCGCCGGCGTGAGTGGCCGCAACAAGGCACAGGGCCAGAAACTGCAAGTTCCTGGCCACGCGAGACCTGAATTTTGTCTCAGAAGGGCGCACAAATGTACGGTTCCGGGCCACTCCCGCAGGAAATTCGCGAGCGCGCCGGTTTCATCTGCAATGCCAGGGCGTTTTCGCCGGCATGCTTGAGGCCGTGAGTGTGTTGAGCAGAGCTTGTACCAGACCGGATGGCCGGATTTCTGACAGAGGAGACGACAGCCTAGGTCGGACGTGTGCGCGCCAGGCGTTCGCGTTCGCGCCGGGCGGCGATGAGCGAGGCGAGAATGGCAATCGTGATGATGGTGACCACGACCAAAAGCGAGGTGCTGTCCGGAATGTCGTATTGGAACCAGCGCGGTGGACGGTCGTGCGGATCGATCAGCATCTTCACCCCGATGAACAACAGGACGATGGAGAGGCCGACTTTCAGGTAACGAAAGTAACCGATCGCGCCAGCGAGCACGGAATAAAGAGACCGCAACCCAAGCAGCGCAAAGACATTCGAGGTGAAAACAATGAATGGCTTGCGGGTCACCCCGAAAATGGCCGGGATGGAGTCAACGGCAAAAATCAGGTCGGTGGTTTCCACCATCAACAGCACCAGGAACAGCGGAGTCAGCATCCGCCGGCCATCCTGCACCGTGATAAGTTTCTGGCCGTCAAAGTCCGAAGCGACCGGAAGGAACTGTCTCGCGAGGCGTACGACCAGGCTCTTGTCGGGCTCAACTTTGTCGCCTCGGGCGAACAGCATTTTGAGCCCGGTGTAGAGCAGGATCAGCCCCAGCACGTAAAGCAGCCAGTCGAAACGCGTGATCAGCGCCACTCCCGCCAGGATCATGAAGCCGCGCATGATGAGCGCGCCGAGAATTCCCCAGAAAAGAACGCGATGCTGATGCTCCGAAGGCACGCGGAAATAAGTAAAGATGAGCGCGATGACAAAGACGTTGTCCATCGAAAGCGAGAGTTCGATGAAGTAGCCGGTGAAGAATTCCACCGCCTCCTTTTTGCCGCGCCAGAAAACCAGGCTGGCGGCAAAGAGCAGCGAGAGCGCCACCCAGAGAATCGTCCAGAACATCGCCTCGCGGAATTTGACGACGTGGGCCTTGCCATGGAAGACCCCGAGATCCAAGGCCAGGAACACGAGGACGCAGAGAATGAAACCGACCCAGTGCCAGGGTGTGATTTCAACCAGCGCCAGCATGGGTTCGCATCACGGCCGCGCCGGACGCGCATGGGCCGCGCCTTCCATCACCACCTGGGTGCTGGTCCGGGGACGCTGGCCTTTGTGCCACAACAGAACGAGGTAACTGGCGATATAAATACTGGAATAGGTGCCGGTAATGATGCCGATCAGGAAGGTGAACGCGAAGTCGTTGATCGCGCCGCCGCCGAACAGGTAAAGCGACACCGTGGCGAGAAAGACCGTGCCCGACGTGATGATCGTGCGGCTTAGCGTTTGGTTCAGCGCCTGGTTGATCAGGTCCTTGAAGCTGCCGCGCACGCCCAATTTCAGGTCCTCGCGAATCCGGTCAAAGATCACGACGGTATCGTTCATCGAAAAGCCGATGATCGTCAACACGGCCGCCACCATGGTGGCGTTGAACTCGCGCCCGGACAGGCAATAACAACCGATGGTCATCAGGATGTCGTGAACCACCGCCAGAATTGCGCCGACCGCGAAAGAAAATTCATAACGCACGGCCACGTAGAGCATGATGAGGAACAGCGATACCACGCTGGCAAGCACTGCGGCTTGCGCGATTTCCGTGCCGATGATCGGGCCGACGGTTTCCACCGCCTCCCGCTTAAAGCCGGCGTTCGGGAAGTCCTTTTTCAAGACTTCCTCGACCTTGCCGGCCGTTTCAAATTTGGAAGTCACGCGGAGGTATTCCTGGCCGGAACTTTCCTTTTGGTATTGGATAACGGGATCGGCTACTCCGGCGTCCCGGGTAATCGCGGCGCGCAACTTGTCCACGTCGGTTACCTTCTCTTTGAACGACAGGGTAATATTGTCGCCGCCCGCAAAATCGACGCCCAGCAGGTTGCCCTTTTGGTACAGGCGATAACCTCCGTAACTGATGCCGATGATGATGATCGTCCACGTCAGAATGAAAGCGGGCGTTGCCAGCTTCATGAAATCGAGTTTCGTCGCCCGAATGATGTGCAGCATGGGCAGCTTCTTCAACCAGCCCTTCGCCAGCAGGAAGTCGAAGATCAGCCGCGTGACCACCAGCGCGGTGAACAAGCTCGCGGCGACACCGATGGTCAGCGTCGCGCCGAAGCCTTTGATCGGGCCGGTGCCCATATAATACAGCGTGATGGACGAAATGAGCGTCGTGACGTGCGAGTCGAAAATGGTGCCGAACGCGCGGGCATACCCCGCCTCCAACGCGCCGCGCAGCGATTTGCCCTTGGCGGATTCCTCGCGGATGCGTTCGAAGATCAGCACGTTGGCGTCCACCGCCATGCCGATGGTGAGCACGATGCCGGCGATGCCCGGCAGGGTCAGCGTCGTGCCATTGAAGCACATCACCCCGATCAGGATGATGATGTTGCAGATCAGGGCGACATTGGCGACCACGCCGGCAAAAAGGTAATAGACCGCCATGAAGCCCGCGACCAGCACCGTCCCGATGAGCGCCGCCTTCACGCCACTGTGAATTGTGTCCTTGCCCAGGGTGGGATCGACACTGCTTTCCGAGAGAACTTTGAGCGGGGCCGAGAGCGGATTTTCCAACGCAATCGCCAATTCATTGGCTTCCTTGTCCGTGAAATTGCCTTCGATCATCCCACGACCGCCGGTAATCGGCGAGTTAATGACCGGAGCGGACAGCAACTGGCCATCCAAAACAATGGCGAGGCGATGACCCACATTTTGCGAGGTCGCGTTTCCGAAAATCTCAGTGCCCGGGCTGTCCAGCGTAAAGTCGATTTCCGGCTGTCCCGTCTGGCTGCGCGACACAAACGCGCTCTGGATATGTTCACCCGTCATGATCGGTTTCTTTTCCACCAGCACCGGCCGGGTGTCGTGGTTCTTTGCGTCCTGATTCTCCGGGTTCTCCTGCGGCTGCATCTTTTCATAACCCGGTTCGGTCAGGTCCTCAGCGAGCAACTTGTCGCTCTCGGGATGCACCATGCGGAATTCGAGGTAGGCGGCCTTGGCGATGCTTGTTATGGCATTCTCTTTGTCGGCTTCGGACAACCCGGGCAATTGAACCCGGATGCGATCATTGCCTTCCGGCCGAATCACCGGTTCCGCCACGCCAAACTTATCCACGCGCCGCCGCAGCACATCCACCGCCTTCGCGAGCGCCTGGTCCTTGTTGGCCACCTTGTTCGTGTCGATCTTGCTCGTGTCCATTCCCAGCAGGAACGAGTAGCCGCCTTGCAAGTCCAGCCCCAGCTTGATCTTGCCCGACGAAACCCGCTGCAGACGATCGAGGATCTTGCGCGTCCCGTCCGGCCCGCTCATGTCCTTGGGTTTGCCGTCCGGCCCCGTGAATTCGAACTCGGGAAAATAAGGAGCGATGTTGTTCGTGCCGACCGCTTCCAGCACGTTGGCGTAAGCCTTGTCCGGCCGCTCTTGCTGCAATTTCTGCAGCTTCTCGACAATCGTTTTGTAAGCGGCGTCCCGGCGGGATTCAACGGATTTTTCCTGAAAGGCCACCGCGAGGTTGGTCCCCACCGGCGGGTACATTTCGACGAAGGACCAGACCAGGACGACGAGGACGAGGATGAATTTCCAAAGATTATTTCGATTCATGGGACGGGGACTTAGGATTCGCCGGATTCGCCGCCGGAACGTTCGGTGATCTCAGAGATCGTTGATTTGAGCACCTCAAGCTTGGTTTCCGCGGAGCGGAGGGCGACGGTCTTTTCATTGACACTCACCACGGTGCCGATAATGCCGCTGGCGGTGACCACGCGATCACCCTTTTTGAGGCTTTTGAGCAAGTTATTCAGTTCCTTGGTTCGCTTCCGTTGCGGGCCAATCATGAGGACATAAACCATGACGCCCATGATGACGAACATGCCGAGCATTTTGATGCTCTCGCCCGCCGGGTTGACCGGCGGGGCGCCTGCCGCAGGCGACTGCCCCAGAAACATTGCCAGACTGAATAAATTCATAGCTTCAAGTCAAGTGAGCCGTTAAATCTAAGGATGCTAACGCATTTGGCAAGCGTTATAAGAGCACTTTATAGCAACTCCCGGTGACCTGCCAGAGCGAATCTCCGCGCTGGTACAAGCCTCGACTTCGGGAGGAGCGGACCCGCCGGGAAAAAGCACCCGAATTCGAGCGCTTTCCACCCGAATTTTTCGGTCAATCCTTAGCTTAGAGAGCCTATCTCGGTAGGGCGCGTCACTCCGTGCGCGCCGACGGCGGGCAGAGGACTGCCCGCCCTACCACCGGGATAGGTTCTTAGCCTGGCCCTTGGTGGCAACGCTTTTGACGGCGGTTAAGGTGCGCTCCCGAACGTTTGTCAGGTCTTGGAGTGCGGCGACACCGCTTTCGAAACACCGGGACTCTCCTTCGCCACCGCCACAAAGTGGCCCGCACCAACCCAAACATGCCCGAACATAGGCCCGGAAATGACCGCACGATCTGGCCATCCCGCTTAAACCGACGGGAATCCGCTGTTTTCGATGTAACTCGCAATCCATCAGGCATTTAGGCACTTTTTAAGTGCTGACCGGCGGTTCGGCGCTAAAAATTGGAGGCTTAATTTACTTTAATTTGGTTTAATTTGCCTTAATTCCTCACAGGGGTGGTTTAGAGCCTATCTCGGCAGGGCGCGCTGGCCGGGCTGTAGCTTCCGAGCGAAGGACGGTCACTCCGTGCGTGCCGCCGACGGGCAGAGGACTGCCCGCTCTACCGGCATAGGTTCTTAATTCACCCGCCTCCGGCAGCAGCGTCGTCCCGCCGTGGCTTCCCAACGAAGCGGGAAGCCGTGACGACGGCGTAAATCCTGGCACAGTCGGAAACATTCGGTGCCCTGACTTTAGACTTGGGACTTTGGGCTTATTTTGATTGTCAAAGAACCATTCCGCGCTCCCAATGGAGCGCGGGCAAAATCCACCAATGCCAGGCTCCCCAGCGTCCGCCTGGCCCTGGTCGTTTGTCATTGGACATTCCGGCGCTTGGCGTCGACCCTCCCATCCTGCACTGACGCCGCTAATAGACCATTGGCCGCGCGCTTGCGCAACTGAATTCTGAATGTTTCTGTAATCCTCCAGCCTGGGTTGCGACCTGCGCCCGGCATTCACGGATGCCGCTCAAACAAACCCACCGGGCTCAGCGCAGCGGCCGGGTCGTGCGTTTGATGCCCTCCGTGAGCTTGGTGACGAGCGTGCCGAAGAAGCCCTTCTTTTTGTTGCGCATCATTTCGCTCCAGGCGGTCAACTTGCACGGGTTGCTGCACGAAGGGCACAACTTCAGTTGCGCACCGCCCACCCGGCGCAGCTTGCGGATGCATTCATCGCAAAAAAGCCGGGAGCAATGCGGGCATTCCCAGACCGCGTGCCGGTTGGCGTGGCCGAGGCAGGATGGATAGCCATCCGCCAGCGGCGTCGGAGCGCTGGGAATATCAGTGCGCTCGGGTTTGGGCAGTTCCGGCAGCGTCAGCCGGATGGGTGGCGCGTCCAAACTCATCTCGATGGAGCCAAGGCGCAACCTTTGCCCGGAGTAAAGCGCGGATTCCCTGATCGCGTCCCCATCGATAAAAGTCCCATTCGTCGAGTCCAGGTCCCGCACGAAGATAAAATCGTTGTCCACGAGTACCTCGCAATGGAGATCGGAAATTTCGGGATCGGCCAGCACGTGATCGTTCTCGGCGCTGCGGCCAAAACGATTTACCCCTGGCTTAAGCTCAAGCACCTCAGCCGGTTGCCCCCCCGTGGACCCGATGATCAGTTTAGCCATATAAGGAGTTCCTTGTGAGCGATTCCTCGGAAACGAATCGTAGCTGGCTGTTTGGAGTCTGTCCACAATTATTATTATTAAAAAACAATTATGGCTATGACGCCCGAGCCAGCCGGAATGTTCAATCGTGCTACACGCGTAGTACCCAAGACTACAACGCAAGTTATTGAAGCCAAGAAAGTTGCGCCACTACTCTTTTTCGAGGCACTTCCGGACGGCGGCGGCAAGCCGGTGAGGGTGGTACGGCTTCTGAAGGAAATTGACGCCTTCCTGCAGGACAAAATCCTTGCCGATGATATCCGCGCTGTAACCGCTGGTGAAAATGGCTTTGAGCCCCGGCTTCTCCGCCTGCACTTTTTTGGCCAAATCACTTCCGGTCATGCCGTCGGGCATGACGAGGTCCGTGAGCAGCAGGTCAATTTTATCCCGTTGCTCGCGCCAGATTTCGAGCGCGGCCTTGCCGGTGTCGGCTTCCAGGACCCGATAGCCGTGCGCTTTGAGGATGCTGGAAACCAACTCGCGCACCGGCAGCTCGTCTTCGACCACAAGAATGGTTTCCGTTCCGCCGCGGGCGATGAGTTCGGTGGTGCTCTCTTCGGTGGTGGCGGGGGTGGAGGCGCTGGTGGCCGGCAGGAAGATGTGAAAGGTGGTGCCGACATTGAGTTCGCTGGCGACTTCAATCCAACCCTGGTGCTGCTTGATAATCCCATAGACCGTGGCGAGGCCAAGGCCGGTGCCTTTGCCAACTTCCTTGGTGGTGAAGAACGGCTCGAAGATGCGCGGGAGATTCTCCGGTTCGATACCGCACCCCGTGTCGATGACACTGAGGCAGGCGAAGCGGCCGGGCCGTCCGGCGGAATGCCGGGCAAGGTCCGCCCGGATGATCTCCAGGACGGAAATATTGATGGTTAACCGGCCGCCCAGCGGCATGGCATCGCGCGAGTTGACTGCGAGGTTCAGGAGCACTTGTTCCATCATGCCGACATCCGCGTGGACGAGTGGCAGCGTGGCCGAGTAATTGAACTGAACCGCAATGTCCTCCCCGAGAATCCGGCCAAGCATCCGCGTCATGTGGCTGACGACTTCGTTCAGATCCAATTGCTTCGGCTGCATCATCTGCCGCCGGCTGAAGGTGAGCAATTGGCGGGTGAGTCCCGCGGCGCGTTCCGCCGCCTGGGAGATTTGTTCCGCGGACGCGCCAGCCTGTTCCGAAAGCTGGCCGAAGGTGCGCAGCAGGGACGCGTGGCCCTGGATTACCGTAAGGATGTTGTTGAAATCGTGCGCCACGCCGCCGGCCAACTGGCCAATGGCGTCCATTTTCTGCGACTGGCGCAACTGGTCCTGAAGGCGCTTTTGTTCGGTAATGTCGCGGAAAAGACTCAACAGCAGGGGCTTTTGACCGCGCACTTCGACAAACGAACTGGCGATCTCGAGGTCCAAGGTCCGGCCGGAACGGAACACCATCTGCCTTTCAATCCGGCGCTCGACGGTTCGTTCCCGGAAGCGTTGCCGGTAATTGGCGAGTTTGGCTTCGACGTTTTCCCTTTCGGCGTACACGACCGTGTACAGTTTGCCTTCCAGTTCGGAGTTGTGCATGCCCACCAGCTTCGCGAAGGCTTCATTGGCCGCCACAATCACTCCGTGCTCATCCGTCAAGCGCATGCCATCCACCGAATTCTCCCAAACGGAATGAAAACGACTCTCGCTTTCCCGCAGGGCGCGTTCCACGCGGATTCGCTCCAGGGCGCCGCCGCAGTAATCAGCCAGCGTTTGCAACGCGGCGAGATCCTGCTGCGAGTAGGCTTTTATTTGATAACTTTGGAGCGACAGGATGCCGATCACCCGCGTGCGGCTGCGCATCGGGACAAACATCAGCGAGGCGGAGGGCCGTCCCTTGTCTCCAATCGACACTCCGTCCGGCGTGAGATGAATCGGCTCCTCGCGCAGGATCAATTCGGCGCTCTGGTTCAAAATCCTCCGGGTACGCGTGGTCGGAATTGGGTCAATCTCGGAATCGGGGATCTCCACCCGGCGGCCCTGGATGGTGTCTATGCTCAGCACCGGCTGGATTTTATCCTCCTCCGTGGAGTAAAGATTCAAGGTGCAGGCGTCCCAGCGGAAGAGGCTGTCGGCCACCTCGACAATCACCTTGGCGGCCTCTTTGGCGGTGGTGGCTGAACTGAGCTGGCGGCCAAGTTTGGAGAGCACGGAGTTGTACTGCTCGGCGCGCTGCCGGTCGGTTACGTCGCGCGAGTTAACCACCACGCCCCCCACGTCCGGATCATGCAGCAGACTTTGGCCAATCGACTCAAGGTGATGCCACGAACCGTCCTGGTGGCGGAAACGAAATGCCGCCGTCACCGTCACCTTCGGTTCCATCATGGCCTTCCGAAAGGCTTCCTGGGCTCTGGCCACGTCCTCGGGATGAATGAATGTGAAGGCGTTCTGGCCAACCAGTTCCTCCGGTTGGTAACCCAGCATGCGCGTGATCGAAGGGCTGTTGTATAGGTAAACCCCTTCCTGGTTGAGGATGGTGACGATATCCAGCGCGTTCTCGGACAGCGCGCGGAACAGCTTCTCGCTGCGCACCAGGGCCGTCTCGGCGCGCAAGCGGCTGCGCCGGTCCTCGGCTTCGCGCAAGGCGCGGCGCACGGCGGGGACCAGCCGTTCCGGCCAATGTTTGAGCACATAATCGCTCGCGCCGGCCCTCAGGCTCTCGATGGCGGCCTCTTCACCAATGGTGCCCGAAACGAGCAGAATGGGTGTCGCGGGCGACTTTTCCCGGGCCAGCTTCAGCGCCTTGAGCCCGTCGTAGGTTGGCAGGAAATAATCGGCGATAATCAGGTCGAAAGGCTCCCCTTGCAACGCCGCCTCAAACGCTTCGCGGGTTTCGACGCACACCACCTCCGGGGTGAAGCCCTCCGCCGCGAGCTTGGATTGCACCAGGGCTGAGTAATCCCGGTTGTCTTCCAGGTGCAATACACGCAACGGCGGATTCATCGCCCGAGTCTGGCATGTTTCCGGCGCACATTTCAAGGTTGCAGGTGAATACCCTATTTCAGGCCACTCGGGGAAGGCTAAGCTCTTAATAACTTCGCGATTGGATGAAAGGCGCATGGAGCCTGGTTTTAACACGGGGCAAATTGGCGGTCGGCCGCATCGTAGTTTTGTCGCTTGCCAAACGGACAGAGTGGGGCATTTTGGGAAAGACGGCAGCGCGGTCCGACGGAGTATAGAGTCGAATGCACGATGAGCCATTTACAGTTTTGGTGGTGGAAGACAACGCCGAAGAAGTCATTTTGCTCCAACGGGCTTTCCAGCGAACCGGGCTGAATGTTTCAGTGCAGTTTGTGGTCAACGGCGAAGAGGCGATTGATTACCTGAGCGGCGTGGACCGGTTTGGCGACCGCGCCAATTTTCCCGAACCGGACGTCGTCCTGATGGATTTGAAGATGCCGCGCAAGGGCGGCTTCGAAGTGCTCGAGTGGTTCCGGAACCTCCAGGAAGGCGCGCTCATTCCCGTGATCGTGCTGACTTCCTCCACCCGCGAAGCCGACGTCCAGCGCGCCTACAGCCTGGGCGCAAACACCTACTTTTCCAAACCGACCAGCTTCGACGAATTCCAGGGCCTGATCAGGACGCTCTACGAGTACTGGTCGCGCGCCCGCCGGCCAAAGCCGCTCGCCGTGCGCCACTAGTCGCGGCTTGGGGAAAACGATTTTCAACTTCGCGGGTTCGTCCCCATTCAACTCGCCCGCTGACGTGTTACCGGTGTAACATGGACAAAACGTACGTGATCCACTGGAAGTCGAAAGTCAACGGCAGAACCGGCACCGGCACAACCCGTTTCACTCGCGAGGAAGCCGAAAGCCTGGCTGCGGAATTGAACAGGGACTATCCGGAGATCGAGCATGAAGCAAGCAACGCGGCGTCGCAAACTGCGGCGGCTGACGTGGCCGAGAACGACGAACCACTCGCTGGACTGCCTGCCATCGAAGCGCTTCCCGAACCGGTTCCCGTCGCGGGCTGATTGGCCGCGCCGGAGCGCAGAACTCCTGCCCGGCGTGATCCTGCTATCGTGTTCGAGCGGAAATTCCCCGTCCGCTTGGAGTTGGCGTGAAGGCGTGGAAGCTGTAGCATGGCTGCTGCATTGACGACCACACCACATAAGCGCCGCATCCGCTACCGGGGAACGCATCCGCGCCGATTCGAAGAAAAATACAAGGAGCACGATCCCGCGCGCTACGCGGCGGACGTTCGGAAGATCATCGAAAGCGGCAAAACTCCAGCCGGCACGCACCGGCCCATTTGCGTCCGCGAAATCCTGGAGGTTCTCGCGCCACAACCCGGCCAGGTCGCGGTGGATGCCACGCTCGGTTACGGCGGCCACGCGCTCGAAATCCTGCGTGCGATTCTTCCAGGTGGCCGGCTCTACGGGCTGGATGTGGATCCCGTCGAACTGCCAAAAACCGAGGCCCGCCTCCACGCCGCGGGCATTCCGGCCGAGGCGCTGATCGTCCGCCGCACCAATTTCGCCGGCCTGCCCCAATTGCTTGCCGCCGAAGACCTGCCAGGCGTGGACATTATCCTCGCCGACCTCGGGCTTTCCTCGATGCAAATCGACAACCCGGCGCGCGGATTCACGTTCAAGCTGGAAGGCCCGCTGGATTTGCGCATGAACCCGCAGCGCGGACGGCCGGCTTCCGCATTGCTCGCGGCGCTGGACGAGACAGCGCTGGTCCAACTTCTGACTGAAAACGCAGACGAACCCCACGCCCGCTCCATCGCACAGGCGATCCTCCGGGTTCAAGCGCGCACCCCCATCGCCACCACCACGGCCCTGGCGGCGGCGGTCCGCAGTGCTTTCCCGGCTGCCTCTGGCGAACGCTCCCGGGAGCAAATTGATTCCAGCGTTCGCCGCGTGTTCCAGGCCCTGCGGATAGCCGTGAACGATGAATTCAGCGCTCTGGAAACTTTCCTGCGCTATCTGCCTTCCTGTCTCAATCCCGGCGGGCGTGTGGCCGTGCTGACCTTCCATTCCGGTGAGGACCGGCGCGTGAAGAAAGCCTTCCAGGCCGGCGAGCGGGACGGTGTGTATGCGCGCATCGCGCACGAAGTCATTCGGCCTGCCCAGGAAGAAATTCGCTCGAACCCGCGCGCTTCATCCGCGAAGCTGCGTTGGGCGGTCAAGGCCTGAGCGTTCCGACGTTCGGAGTCTCCGCTTCAGCCGGTAGAGGCTTCGTTATTGTCGGCCCAGTTGAAAGTGCCCAAGGCCATGTGTTTGCGTGGACGCCGCCCCGAAGGCGGGACTCCATGCAAAACCGCGCCTTTGATGCTCAAGCCGCCGCTGCCGCGGCTTTCGCTGCTTCCAGATCGTTCCGGCGTTGGGCCATGCTCTTGAAGAATTCGTAGCCCTCACGAAGCCGGCGGACGCAAACGTCCTTGTCCTCGAGCATCGTTCGAATAATGCGAAGAATAGGTTTCGGGCGCAGGTAGTAGCGATGATAGAAGCGCTCGACGCTGGCGTAGATCTCGTCCTTGCTCAAGCCGGGGTATTCGAGCGCGCTCTGTTGGAAACCGTCGCCTTCCACGAGGTCGGTTTTGTCTTTCTTGGTGAACCAGCCGTTAAGGCGCGCTTGTTCGTAAAGTTCGGTGCCCGGATACGGCGCGGCCAAACTCACCTGGAGACTGAACACATCCAGCTCCTGCGCGAAACGAATCGTCTGCTCAATGGTTTCCTTTGTCTCGACCGGCAGGCCGAGGATGAACGTGCCGTGGATGATAACGCCGGCCTTATGGCAGTCCTTGGTGAACCGGCGCATTTCGTCCGTGGTGACGCCTTTCTTGATGCGCGTGAGCGTTTCGTCATTCCCGCTTTCGTAGCCGACGAGGAACAAGCGCAGTCCGTTGTCCTTGAAGCTCTTGATCGTGTCGTAATCGAGATTGGCGCGGCTGTTACAGCTCCAGTTTACGCCGAGCGGCCCAAGTTTCTTGGCGATTTCACGCGCGCGCGGAAGGTTGGCGGTAAAGGTGTCGTCATCGAAGAAAAATTCACGCACCTGCGGAAAGATTTTCTTCATGTAAGCCATTTCGTCGGCGACATTCTGCGCGCTGCGGACACGATATTTGTGGCCGCCGATGGTTTGGGGCCACAGGCAGAAACTGCACTGCGCCGGGCAACCGCGTCCCGTGTACATGCTCACGTACGGGTGCATCAGGTAGCCGATGAAATATTTCTCGATCTGCAGGTCGCGCTTGTAGACGTCCGCCACCCACGGGAGCGAATCCATGTTTTGGATCATGTCGCGCTCGGGGTTGTGCTTGATTTTGCCGTCCTTGTCCTTGTACGAAAGCCCGGCAATGGTCGCCAAATCCCGGCCTTCGGCGACTTCCTTGCAGGTGAAATCAAACTCCTTGCGGCCGACCCAATCGATGGCCCAGGACGTTTTAAGTGTTTCCGCAGGCAACACCATTGTGTGCGCGCCCACGAAGCCCACCTTGGTTTCCGGCTTTTGCTGCTTGATGGCTTCGGCGACTTTGCAATCGTTTTTCAGCGAGGGCGTCGAGGTGTTGATGATGACATGATCAAAATCCTTCGCGATGCGCAGCGTTTCCTCCATGTCGATGCCGTGCGGCGGGCAATCCAGCAATCGGGAGCCGGGCACCAGCGCGGCGGGTTGCGCCAGCCACGTCGGATACCAATAACTCGTGACTTCGCGCCGCGCCTGGTAACGCGCGCCCGCGCCGCCATCGAAACCGTCAAAGGAAGGTGGACTGAGGAACAGGGTTTTACTCATGAGATCAAGCTATGTTGGGTTCGGAAAACTGATTGTTCATTTCGACCGGCATTCAACTGTCAAAAGCCTGGCGCTCTTCTAATTCTTAAACTCTTGGGCAACAATCTCCGCCACCCCAAAGAAAAACCTGGTGGCGGTTACTCCCGGGAACGCGGTTAAACGTCCTTCTTAATCTTGGCCAGCAGGTCGTCGCGCTGGCTCGTGTCGCCGGTGCCGCAACTGCCGCCGGACGCGGGTTCTTCCTTGCGGGAAAAAGCCGCCTGGGCGCCGTTCATGGCTGCGCGGGGCGAATTGATCGCTGCTTTCGCCTCAGCCAAATGGCCTTTGCCAATCGAAACACCATTAAAGGCGTTGACCTTGCTGCCTTCACGATACGGCTTCGGTTTGGGGCCAAAATTATATTTGATGTTCTTCCAGTTGTCGCCGCGCTGATTATGCCGGCCGAGCGCGCCGCTGGGATCGTAGCCGCAATGGACCATGCAATTCTCGCAACGCGGATCGCGAGCGATGCCGTTGACCACGCCGTATTTGTTCCAGTCCACCTTTTCCAGCATTTCGTGGTACCCGGCGTAATGACCATCGGTCATCAGGTAGCAAGGCGCTTTCCAGCCGCGAATATTGCGGGTGGGAATCGCCCAGGGCGTGCAGGTCATTTCGCGTTTGCCGGCGAGAAACTCCTGGTACTGCGTCGTGCCGAAAATGGTGAAGCGTTCGCCCCATTCCTCAATTTTGGCAAACTTCTCGCGGGTCATTTTGCGGGTCAGGAAAAAGTCCTCCGGCTGCTTGTTGAGCCGCTTGACCATGTCCTTCTTGGCGGCGTCGTATTCGTAACCGGGCGAAATCGTGTGGCCGTCCACCTCCAACGACGAGAAGTATTCGAACATCTGTTCGACTTCCTTCATGTCGGTTTCCTTGTACACCGTCGTATTGGTGGCGACCTGATAGCCAATCAGTTTGGCCATCTTGACCGCCTCGACGCATTCCTTGAATACGCCTTCGCGCTCGACAATCAAGTCGTGTGTGTATTCCAGCCCGTCGATGTGCACGTTCCAATACATCCACTTGCTCGGCTTGATCGTCGCGCGGCCATCGTTTTTGCCCTTGCGAATTGTTTCGCAGTCCTTGTCCGTAATCAACTTTTGGGCGAGCAATTCGGCCAGCTTCGGCTCCAGCGCGGGGCTGTAAATCCCGGCGAGATATTCGCGCATTTTTTTGCGCATGAACATCCCGTTCGTGCAAATGTAAACAATCCGGCCCTGTTCGAGGATGCCGTTCACCAATTCCTCGATCTTGGGGTAAATCAAGGGTTCGCCGCCACAGATGGAAACCATGGGGGCATCGCATTCTGCGGCGGAAGCGAGGCAATCCTCCAGGGACATCATGTCCTTGAGGTTGGTGGAGTATTCGCGGATGCGCCCGCATCCGGTGCAGGTAAGATTGCAGGTATGCAGCGGCTCAAGCTGCAGCACCATGGCGAATTTGGGCGTGCGCGCCAGCTTGTGCTTAATAACATGCCGCGCCATCTTCGCCGTTAAGGCCAGCGGAAATCGCATAATTTAGTTTATTAGTTATTGGGCCAGAGCTACTTGCTTGGCCGGCTCTGATTTTGGAGTGGTCAGGTTAGGCTGAGATTCCGGTTGCTGTGGTTCGGCCTTTAACAGGCCCGGCAGGAAGAACGACGCCGGCGAAACGCTGTGGGAGCCGCTAAAGCCACCACAACCTGTGACCAGAAGAATTATCGCCGGCACGATTGCCAACCGCCACCATTTGCAATTAAATCTCATCTAAGCATTCAAATATAGTCTGCGCGCGATTATGTTAGCAACACTTATTTCACGGGGCAAGGGGGCGGTTGCCAACCTTCAAAGTCGCCTGAAAACAAGCCCGAAATCACATTCGGCCCGGAAAGTTACGGATGGTTTGCTCCGAGCGATGCCGGCGTTACGACGGGAGCGCGGACATTCACGTCCGCCTCGGGTGTCCGCACGTCCAAGCGGACAAGAATGTCCGCGCTTGCCTCGCCTGCGGGCAAGCGAGCCCTGTTTGGTTTCAAGGCTGGCTGGACGAAGCGCGTTCTGGATCATTCTGTTGCTACTCTCGGCTTTGCCCGCAATCGCCAGGGCCGATTCACCGAGTTCAACGGATGACCAAGCCACGTTCGCCCGAAAAGCCGAGGCCGCCTACCAGACCGCTCAAAAACGCTTTCAAGCCGAGCCCGGCAACCCGGAAGCCGAATGGCAGTTCGGACGCGCCTGCTATGACTGGGCGGATTTTGTGAACTCGAACGGCGAGCGCGCCAGGATCGCCCAGGAAGGCATCGATGCCTGCCGCAAGTTGATCGAACGCGACGCGCAATCGGTGCCGGGGCATTATTACCTGGCATTGAATATCGGCCAACTCGCGCGCACCAAGACGCTGGGCGCGTTGAGGCTGGTCGGGCAAATGGAAGCCGAATTCAAAATCACTCTCAGCCTCGACCCGAAATTTGACTACGCCGGCGCCGACCGCGGCTTGGGCCTGCTTTACCGCGACGCACCCGGCTGGCCGACCAGCATCGGCAGCAAAAGCAAAGCCAGGGTGCACTTGCAGCGCGCGGTGAAAACCAGCCCCGACTATCCGGAGAACCTGTTGAACCTGATCGAAGCCGATCTGAAATGGGGCGACCACAACGGCGCCTTGCGCGAATGGAAAGCCCTCGATGAACTCTGGCCAACGGCGAAGAAGCAATTCGCGGGCGAAGCGTGGGCGCCGAGTTGGGCCGATTGGGAAAAACGCCGCTCGGAGGTTCAAAAGAAAATCGGTGAAGCCTCCCGAGTGCTGGAACCGCCGAAAATGAAATAGGCAAGTCTCACTCATTTTAACTCAGCTTTGCGCAGCGCCCCCCCCGCGCAGTTTTTTCCTGACAGCAGGCGGAACGGATGGTTACTCTCGAACCAGTCAAACCACACAACCATGTACAATAAACCACTTGCCACCTTACAGTTGGTAATCACGCTCGGAGCGCTCGCCTTGTCTGGCGCGGCGCGGGCCGAAAACTTTCCGGTTGCCTCGCTCGATTTGCGCAGTGTTGACCAGGAATGGGGCGAAGCGCATCGGGACAAGAGCGTGGACAATCATGAGTTGTCCATCGGCGGCGCGAAATTCAGCGGCGGATTCGGAACGCACGCGCACAGCACGTTACGGATCGCCCTGGGCGGGCACGGGGAACGATTCACCGCCAACGTCGGAGTGGATGACGAAGTGGGATCGCGGGGCAGCATCGCGTTCAAGGTGATCGGCGACGGCAAGACACTTTGGGAAAGCGGCGTGATGCATGGCAGGGAGGCCGCGAAGTCCGTTTCCGTAGGGCTCGAAGGCGTGAAAATGCTCGTCCTGCGCGTGGACGACGCGGGAGATGGCATCAGCTTCGATCATGCGGATTGGGCGGACGCGACCATCGCAATGACCCAGGGCAAACCCGAAACGATCGCGATGCCGCACGAGGCGGCGGTGGTGTTGACTCCAAAATCGCCGCCGACTCCGGCGATTCATGGCGCGCAGGTTTTTGGCGTGCGTCCAGGTTCGCCGGTGCTGCTGGCAATTCCGGCCACGGGCGAGCGGCCCCTGGAGTTCTCCGCCCGTGGTTTGCCGGGCGGGTTGAAACTGGACGCGAAGAGCGGACTGATCACGGGAGTTTTGGAGAAACCGGGAGTCTATGAGGTGAAGTTGCGGGCCCGGAACAAGCTCGGCAAATCGGAGCGGCCCTTGAAAATCGTCTGCGGCGAAACCATCGCGCTCACGCCGCCCATGGGTTGGAATAGCTGGAACGTGTTTGGGTGCGACGTGACCGAGGCCAAGGTGCGCGCCGCGGCGGATGCGATGGTGGCCAGCGGCTTGAACAGTCATGGCTGGACTTACATCAACATCGACGATTGCTGGGAAGGCGGGCGCGACGCCGAGGGCAACGTGATTTCGAACGAGAAGTTCCCCGATATGAAGGCGCTGGCGGATTATGTCCACAGCAAGGGATTGCGGATCGGATTGTATTCGTCGCCCGGTCCCAAAACTTGCGCCGGCCGGGAGGGGAGCTACCAACACGAGGAACAGGATGCCCGCCGGTACGCCCAGTGGGGCTTTGACTATTTGAAATACGACTGGTGTAGTTATGGGAACATCGCTCCCCGGCCGAACCTGGCGGAGATGCAGAAACCTTACGAGGTGATGCGCGCCGCGCTCGCAAAAGCGCCGCGCGATATCGTCTTCAGCCTCTGCCAGTACGGCATGGGCAACGTCTGGGAATGGGGCGCGCAGGTGAATGGCAACTGCTGGCGCACGACCGGGGACATCAATGATTCCTGGTACAGCATGTCCGGCATCGGATTTGAGCAGGCGGGACACGAAAAATACGCGGCCCCGGGCCATTGGAACGACCCCGACATGTTGGTGGTCGGTTATGTGGGCTGGAGCGCCAACGTGCGCCCGACCAAGCTGACGCCGAACGAACAGTACACGCACATCAGCCTGTGGTGTCTCCTGAGCGCGCCGTTGCTCATCGGCTGCGACATGACGAAACTGGACGATTTCACGTTGAACCTGCTGACCAACGATGAAGTGCTCGAAGTCAATCAGGACCCCCTGGGCCGCCAGGCCGCGCGCGTAGCGAAGAACGGGCAGCAGGAAGTTTGGGCGAAAGACCTGGCCGATGGATCGAAAGTGGTGGGTCTGTTCAACCGGGACGAAGATGAAGCCACGGTAAAGGTGAACTGGAGCGACCTGGGCATCAAAGGGCGGCGTGGCGTGCGCGATCTTTGGCGGCAGAAGGACTTGGGAAAGTGCGACGACGAATTTCAGACCAGCGTCCCGCGGCATGGAGTGGTGTTGGTCAATCTGTCACCAGCGAAATAAAGGCCAAGCCGCTGGCATGCCCACAGGGTGCCGCGGGTGTGATTAAAAGGGGACGGCGTGCAGAGGACTGCCCGCCCTGCCACCGTGTTGCCGGTAGGGCGCGCACTCCTGTGCGCGCCGCCTCAGGCCCCCAGGCGTATTCACTAAGGACGCGGGTATCATAGAACCGTTCAGGGTCCGTGAGCAGGTCCAACGGAACTACCCAAGCCTGATTTTCCGACCCGCTGGGTCGCCTGTGCTTTCCATGAACTGTTTTGTAGCTCATTGAAGATCAACCATACCTATTCGGAACGCCCTAAATCGTTTCGGGGGGACGGCGTGCAGAGGACTGCCCGCCCTACCACCGTGTTGCCGGTAGGGCGCGCACTCCTGTGCGCGCCGCCGCAGGCCCTAGGCGCATTCATTAATCACGCGTGTATAATCGAACCGTTCATGGTCCGTGAGCAGGTCCAACGGAACAGGGAACTACCCAAGCCTGATTTTCCGACCTGTTGGGTCGCCTGTGCTTTCCATGAACTGTTTTGTAGCTCATTGAACATCAACCATACCGATTCGGAACGCCCTAAATCGTTTCGGGGGACGGCGTGCAGAGGACTGCCCGCCCTACCACCGTGTGCCGGGTGGGGCGCGCACTCCTGTGCGCGCCGCCGCGAGCCCCAGGCGCATTCATTAATGACGCGTGTATAATCGAACCTTTCCTGGTCCGTGAGCAGGTCCAGCGGAACAGGGAACTACCCAAGCCTGATTTTCCGACCCGCTGGATTAATTTCTCCACCCTCGTCTCACCCATTCGCCACGTGGGTTGAAACCCACGGCTACTGTCAAGGGACGCTCCGCGACCGGGACAGTCATCTCCGAATCTGTGGGGCAAAAGAGGAGGTTCAAACTGGAAAGCACCCCAATATTAGGGTAATACCGACCTGCCTCGCGGCTTTACAAATAGGGGGGCACGGCTTATTCTGCTACTGCCATTTGCAATGTGCGGGAAGGAGTTGCAGTATGCCTGAGAATCTCCAACGGCCAAAAATTTTCGATTTGCTTTTCGGAGTCAGAAGGTCGGTTCGTTATCATGTGCGGCGGCGAAGGTTCTTCGGTCGCGCGCGGAAGCTCATTACTTTTCTGACGGCGATGGCCGGCGTGGCGACGCTGGCGCTCGTGTTGGCGAAAGTTGATCCGCGCTGGGTCCTGGGCGCGGCGGTGCTGGTGAGCCTGACTGGAGTCATCGATCTGGTTCTCGACACAGCGGGCGGCGCGAGGCTCCACGGCGAGCTGGCGCGGCGGTTTATCGAGTTGGAGATGGACATGGTCGAAGCGGGGGAGAACATCGCCGATCAGCAGTTGCGGGAGTTTGCGAAGCGGCGGTTGCGGATCGAACTGGATGAGCCGCCCACCATGCGCGTGCTGGATTGCGTGTGTCACAACGAACTCGTCCAGGCCATGGGACAAGGCCGGGAATACGAGGTGAATTTGACCCGGATGCAGCGGTTCTTTGCCAATTTCCTGGACATCTGTCCGGGGCAGATTCGCGCCCTCAGTGTAGCGCCAGCCGAGCGGTGAGGCCGACGAGGACGGCCAGGCAGGTGATGGCGGTTGCATTGATTTTGAAGCCATGCAAATCTTCGCCGGGAGCAAAGTTCAACGCAGCCCCCAGCGCCAACCCGCTGAGGAAACCACCCAGGTGAACCACCGCATCGCTTTCCGGTGAAAGACCAAACAAGATGAAGAGCATGATTCCCGCGGCCAGGCCGCCGAGCCAATATTTCAAGGGCCGGGCGGCGCGGCGAGGAGCCAGGGACTGGACTGCCAGCAGACCGAGCGCGCCCATGATCATGCCGGACGAACCCAGGCCGTGGGCTGACGCCGGATGAACCAGCAGAAAAGCGAGATTGCCTCCCGCCCCAGCCAGGTATGCGGCCAGAAGTCCCAGGCCGGCGCCAAAGCGTCCCATGACCAGGCCGAGCAAGGCGATTCCCAGCGAGAGGTTCGTGGCCAGATGACCCAGATCGGCATGCAGCAGCATGGCGGTAAAGAGACGCCACCATTCGCCATGCAGTACAGCCGCCTTGTTCATCACGCCAGCTTCGACGACATTCGGATTGATCGTGCTGAACCAATACGTCAGCCCGAGCACCAAAGCCCACAACACGCTGCCCCAGTGAAACGAGAGATGGGGCCACGGCAAAGGTTCAACCCACGCCCAGCCGCGGTTCTCGATCCGGTATTGGCGCAGGTTCCTTAATGCGGTCGGGTAATCCTTCAACTCGACGATAAGCCCCCAGTCTTCGCCTGTATCTGAAACATCGATGGTGCTCTCGATTCCCTGGCTGGCAAGCACCAGTCCCCACTCCATGGCCTGCCGGCGGGAACGGACTGCGATCCTGCCCTGGCTGGGATGCAAGGCTGCGATTGCCGAACTGGAGGACTCAGGTTCCATGAGCTTGGAACCTATCCCGGTAGGGTGGGCAGTCCTCTGCCCGCCGTCGGCGCGCACGGAGTGACGCGCCCTGCCGAGATAGGCTCTTGGGTATTTTAACTCATTCCCGGAGAAATGTCAGGACTTGGCTTTTTGGAACTGTTTATGCTAATCGTAAGTTGGCGGCCGGGAGTTCCAGTCGCCGTGGGTGCAAAATTGCGCGGGTCGCATTGAATGGTTATATTCGAAAAAAGCCATGAACATGATCCAACCCAATTGCCGGGTCCAGTTTACGGCGCAGGATGTGGACTTCGTTTTGGAGGTCTTGGGGCGCCGGCTCGGGGCGGCGGATTGCCTGGTAAAATTGCTCGCGGACGAGGAAACGCGGGACCTCATCCTTGACGACGAAACCTTGTTTCGCGCCCTTTTGGAGCGGCGCGGCTGTTTGCGGGTGTCGTCGCGCTTCTACTTCTACGTGCTCGTTCGCCACGTCTTCAAACGTTCGGACATCCATGATCGCTCCGTGGCGGATTACGTCGCCGAGGTCCTGGCGGCGTTTTCGGACGCGCGGCGGGCGGAGTGCATCATTCCCGGGCAGGCCGCGCCGCTGGATTACTTTTTCGAAATGGTTTCGGCGCTGCAAACCGCCGATGAGCGAACCAGCTTTTTGCTCAGGGTGCACATAGGTAACCACTCGCTGTTTCTGTCCGGCGTGTTTCCGGAACGCATTCGCTTCCGCGCCGAGGCTCGTGGCTTTCCCGACCTCAAGTATTATGAACAGTTGGGCCAAACCCATTATCGTCTCGCGGGCGAGCATCGCCTGGCCCAGCGTTACCGAATGGAAGGCATCTTGCGGACCCTCGCCGAGCGGTTCCAAACCACCCGCCGCGCGCTGAACGACATGGCCGACCGGCTCCTGGCCATCGGCGATCCAGATTATCCGCTGCACGTCGTGTTCGGCGGCGACAAAGAAAAGCTGCCGTAACAAACAAGGCCTCGCTGAACGGAGCGCAGAGCTCCCCACCTTCCCGGCCCCGCCGGAATCAGCCCAGCAACCCGAGCCGCTTCACCGCCGCCCAGCTTCGCTCCGGAGTCTCCTGTAAAATAACCTGCCACCTTCGCTCCGACCCAGCCGCAACATTCTCCGGGCGGTCATCCAGATAAAGGATCTCCGCCTCGCGTCGTCCCGTTTTTTCCTCCACCACCTCGTAAAGCCTCGCGTGCGGCTTCATCGCGCCATGTTGGTAGGAAAGGATGTAATCGTCGAAGTTGCTGAAAAAAGGAAAGTTTTTTCGAATATGCGCAATGGCCAATTCGTTCGTGTTGGAAAAGATAAAGACCGGCACTTTTTTTTGGCGCAAGGACGCGTGCAATTCCACCATGGCCGGAATGGGCTCGAAAATGTCGCCGAAAATCCGCCCGAATTCCTCGAGGTCCCCGCGAAAACCAGTCCCCGCGCGGACTTCGTCGAAAAACTGTTCCTTGGTCATCAAGCCGGTTTCGTAGCGAAAGAGCAGGGGAGAATGGTCCAGGAATTCGCGGACTCGAATCGGATCGCTCGTGCCCCGCGCAGCGATTTTGCGCGCGGCAATTCCATAATCGAACTCGACCAGCACCTTGCCAAGATCAAACACAACCACTTCCGGCGTTTTCTGCATTGATGAAGCTTACTTTGCGGCCGCGGGGAAATGAACTCCAAAAATGTTTATCCCGATAACGCCTGAGTCATGGCGGCTTTCTCATTATCTGCGGCCGTCTCCGAATCTGTGGGAATGGTGCAATTGCGACCGCCCTGGCCTCAAGCGCTTCCCGCAACTCGTTCACGGCCCAACGAGGCGGAGCACTGGCGGCGATTTTATCGTCCGGGTCCACAACGATTGATATGCCCCGGCTTTCACTAAAATGGCATCAGACAACAAACACACCGAGAGCGCCAACGGCGCGGCTCCATACCAGCCTTGGGCAACGCCCAAGGTTTCCTGTCGCAAACACCATGAGGGCTGTAAGCCCGGCCCAGTTCACCCTTTGGGTCAGCACGAGCCAAACAACGCCGGGTCGATGAACCGCGCCATTGGCCCTTTAAGCAAAAAGCTGGAAAACTTTGAGGCTGCGGTTGCCCTGAACCTCTGCTATTACAACTTCTGCAAGGTCCATGGCGCAATCCGTTGCACCCCCGCCCAAGAGGCTGGCGTTGAACAAAGCCAATGGACGGTTGCAGAATTAGTGGAACGCTGTGGTGAATAAAGAATACATAGAACATCTCATGCAGGCTATCCTTCACTTGCATCAGGCCGATTCGGTTCACGTCGAATCGGTTCCTGTGCATGAAGAATTCCGGTGGAAAGGGGGCGTGGCAGTGCTTGATTTGAAGAACCACCCCAAAGCCAAGCGGGTTTACGCATGGTCGCATCGGGACGTGAAGCGCGGCCAGGACGAGCGGTTTGTTGCAGCCTTGGAGATTCCGCCAGTGGATTCACCACAGACAGCCGTCAAGGTGGCGATTGCTGCGGAAGCGAAAGGAAAGGAATGAATAAGAAGCTGACCTACGCCATAATCTTGGTTCAGTTTGTCATCATCTTTTATGCCCTCACAAAACTGACGCATGATCAAAAATATGTGTGGCGCGGCATGGCAATCGTGATTGGAATCTCAATAGTCGTGGGTAGCTTGGGTGCTTTTCTAAAAAAATCAAATTAGGACACTACCCATTGGCCCGTCACCAACACGGAGCTCCGCGCTCCGCCCGGTAATAAGAGCCACACTCGCTTAGCCGGAACAATTCAGTTGGAAAAGCGCCACCGATCAGGAACTGATTGGTGGTAGATGAAAACAACACAATCCTCGGGCACACGCCCGGTTCACCAAACGGTGG